>JACZWC010000010.1 GCA_022572355.1 Bacteroidota bacterium
CGCCGTGCGCACCGGCTCGTCCGTGAACCAGCCGAGCGGCTTGACGGGGAAGCCCGGGACCACCTGCAACACGAGGCCCGCAGTCTTCGCCGACGCGCGGCCCTGCGGTGTGACAACCACGATGCACGAGAGGACCGCCAGCGCGGCCCGCAGCACCTTCAACCCCTCAGCCTCATCAAGCGCCCGGGGGAGCGGGCGCGCCCGCCTGGGACTGCGCACACCCAACGCCGGATTCGCCGTGAACCAACCCTGCCGGCATCCGTAGCGGTAAAACGAGCGCAGCGACGAGAGCTTGCGCGCCAGTGAACTTCCGCCCAAGCCACGACGCAATGATTCGGCCGCAAATCCACGCACGTCAGCAACACCCACTTGCGCCCAGGAACGGATTAGACCCCCGTGTTCAAACCAGCGTACGATCTCGGTCAAGTCACCCCGATACGCTTGCAACGTGTGCGGTGAGGCGGCCTGTTCGGTCGACAGAGCCCGCAAAAACAACTCTACCTGGGCCCGCCAGCTCATACCTTGGCGAGTGCGCGGGTGCGCGATTGGTGCAGCACGCGGCTGAGAAACTTCCCCGTGTGCGACTCCCGCACCTGGATCACCTGCTCCGGGGACCCCGCCGCCACCACGCGACCGCCCGCATGGCCGCCCTCGGGTCCCAAGTCGACGATGTAATCAGAGGTTTTGATCACATCCATGTTGTGTTCGATCACCAACACGGTGTTGCCGGCATCCGTGAGCCGGTTGAGCACCTCAAGCAACTTGCGGACATCCTCAAAATGAAGGCCGGTCGTGGGTTCATCCAGAATATAAAATGTATTTCCCGTTGATCTTTTCGATAGTTCCGTAGCAAGTTTTACTCTTTGTGCTTCTCCGCCAGATAGCGTTGTTGAAGGTTGCCCCAACCCAATATACCCAAGTCCAACATCCTTAAGTGTCCTAATTTTTTGTGTTATAGAGGGGATGCTTTCAAAGAACTCTACTGCCTGATCTATCGTCATGTTCAGCACTTCGCTAATAGACTTTCCCTTAAATCGAACCTGTAACGTTTCTCTATTGTATCTCTTTCCGTTGCAGGTTTCGCAATTAACGTAAACATCTGGCAAAAAGTTCATTTCAATGGTTCTCATACCAGCGCCTCCGCAGGTTTCGCAACGGCCTCCCTTCACATTAAAAGAAAATCTCCCCACTTTATAGCCTCTTATCTTGGCTTCAGGTAGATTCGCGAATAAATTACGAATGTCCGTGAATGCTCCGGTGTAGGTTGCAGGATTGGATCGTGGTGTTCGCCCAATCGGCGATTGATCAATCTCTATCACTTTGTCTATATGTTCTATGCCTTTGATTTCACTATATGCGAGCGGATTGGATATAGATCTGTAAAAATACTGGTTGAGAATCGGGTATATGGTTTCATTCAGTAATGTTGACTTTCCACTTCCCGAAACACCTGTCAGGCATATCATTTTCCCCAATGGAAATTGTATGTCCAGATTCTTAAGGTTATTACCACATGCGCCAACTATCGAAAGGAATTTTCCGTTTCCCTCCCTTCGGTTTTTTGGTATTGAAATTTGTTTTTTTCCTGTTAAATAGTCAGCTGTAAGTGTATTGGTAATTTCTAAAGGTTTTCCTTGCGCTACTGCAAATCCACCTTGTAGCCCGGCTCCTGGGCCCATATCAATAACGTGGTCTGCAGCGAGTATCATTTGTTGGTCATGTTCCACAACAATGACAGAGTTACCAGAGTCCCGAAGATTTTTTAAAGAATCAACCAGTTTGGCGTTGTCGCGCTGATGTAGTCCTATGCTCGGTTCATCCAGAATATAAAGTACGCCAACGAGTTGGGAGCCAATTTGCGTAGCAAGCCGGATTCTTTGCGACTCTCCTCCCGAAAGATCCTTTGCATTTCGATTTAGCGAGAGATATCCCAAGCCAATATCAAGTAAGAATGCCAAGCGAGTGTTTAGTTCCTTTAAGATTTCCGAAGCTATTTGCTTCTGGCGCTTGCTTAATTCATTATTGATGTTTTGAATCCAATCATGCAAGTTGCACACATCCATGGAGGCTAACTCGGCAATGTTCTTGTTTCCAATTTTGAAATAAAGGGATTCTTTTTTTAATCTTGTTCCATTACATTCAGGGCATTCCTTTTTATTCATAAATCCAGTTATCCACTTTTTTATTGACGGAGTTGGCGCATATTTATATTGGTTGGTTAAAAAGTTGATAATGCCTTCAAAACTTAAGGTATAGTCTGTCGATAAGTGTCTGGAGCCACTTGCCTCTCCAGATATATTCTTGATTTTGAATATTTCATTGGATCCTGTAAGGATAACCTGCGTCGCTTCTTTAGAAATGTTCACGAATGGAGTGGATAGGGTGAAATCATACTTCTGGCCGATTGCTTCCAGTTGTTTAAAGATCCAGGTGCCTTTGAATTTTCCAATTGGGCTAATAGCACCATTTTCAATTGATAACTTTTTATTGGGTATTATTTTGTCCTCGGATATTTCCGAAATTTTTCCGGTTCCACTGCATTTTGGGCATGCTCCATAGGGAGAGTTGAATGAAAAACTGTTGGGTTCTGGTTCAGGGTATGAAATGCCTGTTGTAGGACACATTAGAAATTTGCTTAGGTAAGTAGTCGCGTTTTCAGTATTTGCTTCAGTTTCCGGTAAAATAATAATGGTACCATTGCTTTGTGACAACGCTGTACCCAAAGAATCTAACAGACGCTTTTGAGATCTGTTTTTAATATGTACCTGGTCCACCAATATTTCAATATCGTGTGTTTTATACCTGTCCAGTTTTAACCCGTACTTGATTTCTGTAATTTCACCGTCTATCCTGGCTTTTAGAAACCCTTTTCTGAGAATTTGTTGAAGCAGTTCCTTGTAATTCCCCTTTCTGCCTTTGACTACTGGCGCTAGTATAGATACATTTTGGCCATCAAATCTTTCGGCTATCAGTTCAACCATTTGTTGGTTGTTATACCTGACCATTCTCTCATCTGTATTGTAAGAATAGGCATCCGAAGCTCTGGCGTATAATAACCTAAGGAAGTCATAGATTTCTGTGATGGTTCCAACTGTTGATCTGGGATTCTTGCTTGTGGTTTTTTGCTCAATGGAAATCACCGGGCATAACCCGGTAATCTTGTCTACGTCGGGCCTTTCTGAGCCTCCGAGAAATTGCCTCACATAAGCGGAAAAACTCTCGATATATCTGCGTTGGCCTTCTGCGTAGATTGTGTCGAAAGCGAGCGATGATTTACCACTTCCACTCAAACCAGTAATCACTACCAGTTGGTTTCGAGGTATATCAATATCCAGATTTTTCAGATTGTTCTCTCTGGCGCCTAGTATTCTTATAACCGGGCCTTGCAATTCCTGTAAGCCATTAGACACTTGGCTGTTTTCTCTTTCTAGTACTGGTTCCTGGCTTTGTTTCAATGTAGGCTGATTGGATGGGGGTAGTTATTGAGACTATTTTATCTGATACTATCTTGAATGCTGTCTGTAATCTGATTATTTATCTGCGAATTGATAAGTGAGTCTCCCAAATACAATGAGTCGTGGCTATAATCAAAGAAAACCTGATAACCACTGTCAGGAATTTCTATTATATATGATTTCCCCATTGAGATCGTGAGTTTGTTTTTTCTCAACCACGGATTAAATGTTTTAAGAATTTTATAATTAATGTTTTGAGAAAGGGCAAAATTGACCAGATTAGAAATCGATGTGTCAACGGTTAACATATGTGAAGGAACAACGGAGTATTTATCTTTTTCTCTTAAATGAAATCCATATTCTTCCGGATGTGTGAATAGTTGCTTGATGGCTAATATGCGAAAAATGTACCTCGACGTTTCTGTATTCAAATAAAGATCATAGTAATTATCGGATCTCTGTTTGGTAACTTGCCTCTTAATCCCGTCTATACCCATATTGTAAGCAGCAGCGCTGAGTGTCCAGCTTCCAAATTCACCATAGGCCCTTTTCAAGTACTTGCATGCCGCTTCAGCAGATTTGACCATGTGGTACCTCTCATCAACTTCTTGACTTATTTCCAATCCATAGCTCTTCGCAGTAGCTTTCATTAACTGCCAGTAACCTACCGCTCCAGCTGGTGAAACAACATTGGTTAAATTGCTTTCGGCTATTGTTAAGTACTTAAAATCATCAGGAATATTATACTTCTTTAAGATGGGTTCTATGATAGGGAACCATCTATTTGCCCGTTTCATTAAAATAATTGTATTGGATTGAAAATACGTATTGGATAGAAGCTCCTTATCCATTCTCCGTTTAACCTCCAAGTCCTGGAGTGGAACAGGTTCATCACAGAAATACATTTCCTCAGGAATCTTAACAGAATAAATAGAATAATCCTGCCTGAACTTGCTGTAATATGTTTTATCATCTGTTGTTTGTTCAGATGAAAAGCTGAATAATTTGATTAAAAAGAAAAGTACAATCAATCCTGAAGCGACAAAAAGCAACTTTTTAGAAATCCTTGTCCGGTAATTCATAATAAATTTGAGAAGATCAGCTTACAGAGTCGGAAATCAGCTAAGCTTCATTGGAAGATTTCCTCTTGGAGACTCTCGTTGAATAAAATAGCGCTCCGAAGATCGTTAGAAAATAGATAATGAACAATCCAAAATGAAAAAAGGTCCAGGTATCTATCAAAGCGTTAATTATATATACGAATAAAAGAGAGAACGATGATATGAGCATGAACAGAAATGCAATTTTTATATTTGAAAAACCAAGGTAAAACAGGTGATGTGTAGTGTGGTCTTTACCCCCAACAAAAGGTGATGTTCCTTTGCCGATTCTGTTTATTATCACCGTAGTTGTATCTGCAATAGGAATAATAAAAACAATGAAAGCCAAGGTTGCATTCTTAGCTGTGGTCAGCAATGAAAATGTTTGAATTCCTTCTGCTGAAGTCATTTCTGATTGTTGCGGGAAGAAATTCCAAAAATATACGATACCAATTATTCCGAGAAACACACCGAGAAATTGGCTTCCTGTATCACCCATATACATTTTAGATGGATACCAATTGAAATATAAAAATCCAAGTAGCGCGGATAGCACACCAATTAGCAGGAGAAAATATATAGAAGTAATGTCTTTTTGTAAATAAATAACAATCATCGCCGACAGGATAATAAAAATTGAGACGATGGTTGATATTGCATCCATATTGTCGATCAGGTTCATTGCATTCATAATACCTGCGATCCAGACAATTGTAACAAGGTAGTTCAAGGGCATGAACGAGGATACTGTTATGTAAGTTCCCGTATAAATCAAGATTATACCACAACATATTTGTGTAGATATTTTGAGCAATGGAATAGTATTATAGGCATCGTCAGCCAAGCCCATCAGGAACGCCAAAGTAACTGCCATAATTAGGCCAAGTAATTTGGTATTGAGCAGAACCTGAGTGTGATCAAACATTATCGAATATCCAATTATGGATAATAGAAACAGGATATAGAATGATATTCCACCAAATGCTGGTTTAGACTCTGATTCCCATCTCACCAGATCACCAACCTGATTTCTCAGTCCTAAAGTCTTAGAAAACTTGAGAAAAATGCTGTTTATCAAAAATGAGAATAACACGGTCACAAAGAAAAAAACCACGTAAATAAATGTAACGTTTTGTAAATCAATCATCTTCAATCGCTATCTGGTGCAATCTAACAAAGTTAAGGAAATTAAAATGAACTTATAAATGATTTAAAGATTTGACCATTGCGATCCTTGTCAGAAAGAATAGGATTCTCAATTCCCCATTCAATGTTTAAATCAATGTCATTCCATAAAATTGTTCTTTCTGATTGTTTGTTATAAAACTTGGAACATTTATAAGAGAATATGGTGTTATCTTCGAGTGTCAGGAATCCGTGGGCAAACCCTTCGGGTAAGAAAAACATCTTCTTATTGTTCGCGGATAACTCTATGGAACAATGCTGACCATAGGTAGATGAATTGCGTCGAATATCTACAGCCACATCCAAAACGCTGCCCTGTATTACCCGAATCAGTTTGGCTTGTGCATAGGGTAAATCTTGAAAATGCAACCCTCTCAGCACGCCTTTCTGCGATAGGGATTCATTATCCTGCACAAAGTCAATTTCTAAATTAATTTCGGAGAAACCCCGCTTATTGTATGATTCAAAAAAATACCCTCGTTCATCTTCGAATACGTCTGGGTATATTATCAGCAAGTCATCAATATCGATGGTTTCTACTTTCATTCAGTTGTGTTGTGGAGTGGAAACCTGTGGAATTAAACCATGACCATTAGTGCAGATTCAAGAGTTCTAACTCCTAAATATGCGTTGAAAGAACGTTTTCTTTTCAAACTCAGATTCTTCTGAATAGTAACCGTACCCATATGCATATCCATATCCATAACCAAGATTTTGATTCTGACCCAATCGGTCATTAAATTCTACGCCATTAAAAATAACGGATAGGTCTTTTATTTTACTCTCGTTTATGAGCCTGTCAATGCTCTTTAAATAACTCTTCTTTGAGTAGTTTGCCTTGACTATGTAGATGGGATAATCTGCTTTTTGTATGCTGCTAATACCATCGGTAACAATTCCCACAGGCGGATTGTCAATTACCACCATATCGTATTTGCTCTTCAAATACGCCAGCAAGTTATCCATTTCTTCACTTATAATTAACTCTGATGGATTGATTGGGATTGGCCCTGCGGTTATGTAGTCCAGGTTATCAACGTTGCTCTTACCAATTATATCTTCAACCTTGTCGGTTCCAGACAGTATGGTGCTAATACCTGTTTTATTGTCGGTGTTAAAACCTAAATGAATCTTCGGTTTTCTGAGGTCCAGGTCGATAATAATTACTTTTTTATTAGCGAATGCTATAATGCCAGCAAGATTGATGGCGACGAATGTTTTGCCTTCCCCCGAAATGGTTGAGGTAACAGCAATTATCTTTGATCCAGGTTCATTGGAAATAAATTGAAGGTTGGTACGAATGGACCTAAAAGATTCAGCTATCAGCGATTTTGGATTTTTATCAACCAATAGCTGTGATATCGGGATATCATTTTTATATGAAGGAACGATTCCCAAAATTCGTGCTGAAGTAGCCATTTTTATCTCTTGAACTGACGTCACATCATCATGCAATAAATAGCTAATCAGTAATAACCCAACACTTAGAATCAGGCTAACCATCGAACACAAAGCAAAGATCAATTTCTTATCTGGTGAAACTGGAACCGTTGGAGCTACGGATCTTTCCAAAATTTCATTTTTTGACACAAAAGCGGCTTTTGAAATTGAGTACTCCGCTTTTTTCTCGAGCAGGCTGGTGTAGAATCTTTCATTTATAGTGAACAACCTAAGAATCCTCGCATATTCCAGTTCCTGAGTAGGTAGATTAAAGAATTTCTCTTCTATCTCTTTTACTTTTTTATGAAGATTCTCCTGTTTCGTAATAAGTTTATTGCTCAACGCTTCTATACTTGCAACCAAAAGCCTTTTCTGAACGTCTATTTGATAATCTAATGATTTCGCTTCTTCACTATTTGCGGTTATGGTATACAATGCTTCTTCTTTCGTGGCTAGGAGCCTATGTAAATTCGCAATGAGGTCTCCAATTTCATTATGGTAAGGAGAACCTGTTAGTGCAGGAAGAAGATTGTATACATCAAGCTCCTCTTTCTCGTTAATAGTGGCTGTAATATCCCTTAGAAGGTCACTTTCCAATTCCAGGTCGATGAGCTGAGATTCAAAATGATCTAGTCTTTCTACATAAACTGTCAGAAGATCAGCATGTTTTGCCAGTTTGTTCTGCTTTTTAAAGCTTTGCATTTTATTCTCTGAAGTTCTAAGTTTTTCATAGACTATCCCGAGTTGATCATCAATAAATTCAAGCACCTTATTGGCACTCTTGGCCTTCTTAAGCAGGTCATATTCAATAAATTCTTCTGCAATGGCATTTACAATGTCAGAAGCTTTCTTTGCATTGTTCTCCCTAATCGATACATTTATGGTTTGAGCTGCCTGATTCAGCATTCTGATGTTCAATGATCGGTAATAGTGGTTTATTACATTTTGAATATTGTTTATACTAAAAAAGTAGGGGTTCTTTTGAAATTGATTTTGTTGATTGAAAATTCGAGTGAAGTCAAGTACCGTAATTAGTATTTCTGTATGTTCTAATTTTTGCCACACCCCAATTTCAACAGGATGTTTAAAAGCATTGTCACCAAGATGGTAGGACGTGTAAATTTTAGATTCGCTGGGAAAACTGATGTAGATTGGGATTCCAATTAAGCTAGGATTAACATTTCGCACTTCTACTGTATAAGGAGAAGCAGTATACATCTCATAATTTAATATTTTACCTTTTGCGAAATAGCTAACCCTGAGGTTCATTTTGGATAGTGCAGTTGTTATAAAACTCTTGGATCTTAATACCTCGATCTCACCAGCGATATCCTGGTCGTAGATGTTCTCTACGTTCAGCACTTTTTTAGCCGTGTTTTGCGTGGTAATTTGAAGTGTTGTATTGGCTTCGAATAGTGGAGGAGTGTATCTTAGGTATACAAAAGCCGCCGTTCCCGCGAGAATAAAAAACAGAATTATCCACCCAATAGATTTTCTTGCGATTAACAAAAAAAGCCTCAAGTCAAATTCCTGGCTGAAATTTGAAATGCGATCCTGATATCTCGAGATATCTTCGTTTCCATTTGTACCTTGGCTGTACATAAGGATTTTGTCTTATTTGCTTAATTGGAATATACTTACGATGAACAACACACTTGTTAGCAAGGAGATAACCGGATTGAGTTCTGAAAGAATGGTTTTAACTACTTTTAGAACAGGTTCAACATAAATAATATCATTGGCCTGAATAACCATGTTGGCTTTCTTCATCCCCTCTATAGTAGATAGATCAATTAAAAATATCTGTGGATCGGTACGATCTCCCCTTATTAACTTAATTCGTCTTGCCTTTCCTGTTGATATTCCTCCCGCTAAAGCCAGCGCTTCAAGCAAAGTTGTATTGTCATTTTCCAGCTTGATAACTCTTGCACCTCCACCTGAACCTGGAAATACTATTACCCGCCTGTTGGTCACCGTCAGCATCACAAATGGCTTATTATAATATTTGCTATAGATATCTTCCAGCATTAACTCAGCATCGCGTAAGGTTTTTCCAGCTAGCGGTATTCTGCCTATTGTTGGAAGTTTTACCGTTCCATCAAATTCCACCAAATATTGTACATTTATCGCCCCGCCTCCTCCTACGATTGTGCTAAAATTTGAAAGGTCAATCAGCTTGAACCCATCATTGGAAAAAATCCTGAACCGAATAAAATCATTAGCCGCAATCTTATACTGATATTGAGGAGTTGCTGGAGGCGTTGCGAATTCAAAATTCTTGCCAGTGCGTAGCATGATACTGGGTTTGAAGAAATTACAAGAAGTAACAGCCAGCATCAACAAAACATAAAATAATATCCTCCTCATCATCTTAAATCTTAACTGAGCAACTCAGAAAGTAACACAAAATTAGAAATAGAACTCCCTTTTACTTAGACCTGATTCAAAAGGTTACAGTATAAAGAATTCATTTCTCTTACCAACCGAATATACGAGTATTGGGTATGAGCCCTTTCTGAGCCATGCCTACCCATGTTTTCTCTCAGGTTAGAATCGTTTATTAACGTCAGAATGCCGTCTGATATTGCGGCGGAATTGCTTTTACACAACAATCCGGATTTTTGGTCATCAACAACCTCAGCTACACCTCCTACATTCGTACTAATTACAGGTTTGGAGGCTGCCTGCGCTTCTATGAGGCTTACCGGAGTACCTTCATTCTTTGAAGTGAGCGCTACTATATCCAATCCCGCATAGGCATAGTCAATATTTCGTATCCAGGACGTAAAGGTGAACGGATTGTTATTTCCGGCATTATTAACAAAATTTACTGTATTAAGGCTTTTGTCGAACGATGATTCGTATTCTAATGCTGAGCAGCCCATGCTACAGGATTTTATCTGATTAATTATTTCCTGTTTCTGATCCCCATCTCCAATAATAAACACTTTAATTTTCTTATCTGTTTTTGAAATAACCCGAACTACAGATTCGACGAACAACCCGTGGTTTTTAATTGGTGCTATTCTGCCAACTATTCCAATGGCAATTTCATTATCCGCAACACCATAATAATTTCTGAATGTCTCTCTTTTATGGTCCTGGTTTTCTTTGAATTTCGCCAGATCAAAACCAAGAGGGATAACTTCAATTTTATCCTCTTTACAGATATTATAGTCCTGTACCAATTCTCTTTTTTGACTGTTGCTTATTGCGATAATCTTAGTAGTGTTATGAGCAAGATACCGTTCAATAGCCTTATAGATGTTGGTTTTAATGATTCCGAAATAAGAGTGAAAGACATTCCCGTGAAAAGTATGCACGATAACTGGAACCTTGAGTTGTGTTGCCGCTATTCTGCCCAAAGCACCTGCTTTTGAGGCATGGGTGTGAACGATGTCTGGTTTAAATTCACAAATTATCTCTTTGATAGACTTAAGGGCTTTTCGATCATTTCGAAAATCAACTGCTCTCCGCATTTCCGGAATTAGCCGGTGATTTATACCCAGGTTCTCAATAATAAATTCTGAGCTGTCTTCCTTGTCGTCTTTTCGTCCACCGATGAGTAAGGTCTCAAAGTCAGGTTCTAAATACTTGGTCAGGTACGCCGCGTTAAAAGTCGGACCTCCGAGATTAAACCTGTTAATGATCCTTAGAATTCTAGGCATAGAATGAATTTATGAACATACCCTTCATTTAGTTCTGCATATATTTTTTCCACCAATACTGAAATACGATGATAGCCCATACTGTGGCTGGTGTGTCTTTCGGATTATTGGAGTACAGCCTGAGCTTCAAATTTTTAATTGCATCAAGATTAAATATGCCCTGCTCCTCAATAAAACTGTCCTTTAACAGATCATTATTTATTAGATCCCTTAAGTCCTCGCGAAACCATTTAAGCAATGGCACCTCAAAGCCCATCTTGCCTCGGTTGTAAAGTTCATCGGGCAAGTATGATTTAAAAGTATCTCTCAATATCTTTTTTCTGGAACTGCTGTTGATCTTAAACTCAGCTGGTAAGGTAAAAGCAAAATCCACCAGATTATGATCCAGAAAGGGTGTTCTGACCTCAAGACTTCTCGCCATGGACATGGAATCAACTTTCTTGAGCATGTCGTCTTTTAACACGAGATTCATATCTGTGTAGAGAACATCATTAAAATCGCCAGTTTTTCGTATTGTCTTCAAAAGCATCTCCTTTCTCTTTTTATATCGAAATCCTTCATCCGATGCACGTTGTTTTTTCTCTTGCTGCCTTTCCTTGAGGAGATAGTTCGCCTCTTCCTCATCCAGGATGCTGGCCCATTTCCAATACCGCTCTTTATGCTTAAGTTTTGCACCTTTCGAATACCTGTTTATCTGTCTGCTCAGATTGGCGATCTTACTGTTTCTCGATTGAGGTAACAGGTCGAGCAGAGGGGAAACCCCCTTGAGAAGTTGATTTACCAAGCCTGCATTTCGTGCGCGGAATTCAGCATAATGTTTGTTGTATCCAGCGAACATCTCATCAGCTCCGTCACCTGATAAAGCTACCGTAACATGTTCCTTCGTGAATTTGCTTAGAATATTAACAGGTATAGCTGAAGAGTCACCAAAAGGCTCATCCATATAGTCGAGTACCTCGAAAACATGTTCTAACAGGTCTTGATTTGATAAGTAGAAAACGGTGTGCTTGGATTTTACTTTTTTAGCTACCAATTCTGCGTACTTTGTTTCATCAAAGTATGGCTCATCTTTAAAGCCAATCGAAAACGATTGAATGTCTTTTTTATGTTTTGCGGCGAGAGCCGTAATTATAGATGAATCAATCCCGCCGCTTAAAAATGTTCCAAGTGGCACATCTGCTACCAGTCGATCTTTCACTGCAAGCTCCATCAGAGAGTGAAGCCTGACTTTCACACTTTCATAGTCCGATAAGCTTGGACTCCCTTCATTATCAACAGGCCGATGAATTTGATAGTACTTATGTTCGGAAAAATTAGATTCTATGTCTATTGTTGCAAACGTCCCAGATTCGATTTTCCTCACTTTTTGAAGAATGGAGTGCGGGCCAGGGATATAATTCATTTGCAGGTACATGAACAACGAAATTGTGTCGAGCTTCCTGGGAATTTTGTATGCCAGCAGTGCTTTTAATTCAGATCCGAATATGAATTTGTCATCGTCCAGGTAGTATAACAAGGGCTTTATCCCAAATCTGTCTCTTGCGAGAAATAACCTTTCATTTTGTTTGTCATAAATCGCAAAAGCGAAAAAACCATTGAGAAGATGGAGGCAATTTTCACCATGTTCAATATAAAGATGGAGAAGAACCTCGGTGTCACTTTCAGATTTGAAAGAAACACCCTTTTTAATTAGCTCTCGTCGAAGTTCTTTGTAATTATAAATTTCTCCATTGTATACAATGGTATATCTCCCTGTTGAATCGGTAAAAGGTTGGGAAGCTGCCTCGGAAGTATCGATGATGGAGAGCCTTGTGTGTCCAAGACTTACGCGGTTGTGGTTATAGGATCCACAACTATCCGGGCCGCGTTTTTTTAGCGTTTCTATTGCAAGGTCTGTGTGAACAAGGAATTTAGCTCCTTCGTTATTAAAGGCAACTATTCCTGTTATACCACACATACAAGGGAATTAATTTTAGAGGTGAATTACCTCACCGTAGGCTGCCGCAGCGGCTTCCATAATTGCTTCACTCATGGTCGGATGAGGATGAATGCCACGGATTATTTCGTGCTCGGTCGTTTCCAGTTTTCTGGCTACAACTATTTCGCTAATGAGTTCTGTCACATTGTAGCCGATCATATGAGCTCCCAAGAGTTCACCGTACTTTTCATCAAATATCAATTTCACAAATCCGTCCTTTTGCCCGGCTGCGCTCGCTTTACCAGATGCCGAATAAGGGAATTTTCCAATCTTCAGCTTATATCCAGCTTCTATTGCGGCTTTTTCTGTGTAACCAACCGACGCAACTTCTGGCTGACAATAGGTGCATCCGGGAATATTATTGTAGTCCAGCGCATCAGGGCTTTTCCCAGCGATTTTTTCAACACAAATGATACCTTCTGCACTTGCCACATGTGCCAGTGCCTGCCCACCTATACAATCACCGATTGCAAATATTCCAGGTATATTAGTTTGATAGTAATCATTGGTCATGACCTTCCCATTGTCTGTCACAATGCCAACATCCTCCAGTCCTATGCCTTCAAGATTAGCAGTTATTCCAACTGCTGCCAGTACTATATCTGAATCTATGGTCTCAGTTCCTTTTTGCGTCTTTACAGTTACCCTGCATCCAGATCCCTTTGATTCAACTGCTTCTACGCTTGAATTGCACATGACTTTAATGCCAGATTTCTTAAAGGATCGTTCCAATTGTTTAGACACTTCTTCATCTTCAACAGGTAGTATGTTAGGTAAAAACTCAACAATGGTAACTTGAGTGCCGATAGCATTGTAGAAATAGGCAAATTCCGCGCCGATAGCACCCGAGCCAACTACGACCATTGACTTAGGTTGCTTGGATAGTATCATAGCATCACGATACCCAATTATTTTTTTACCATCAATCTTGAGATTGGGAAGTTCTTTTGATCTGGCACCGGTGGCAATAATAATATTGTTCGTACCGATTATCTGTTTCTTTCCTTTATTATCACTTACCTCTACTTTCCCGGCAGCAATAATTTTTCCAGTGCCTTGAATGACGTCAATCTTGTTTTTCTTCATCAAAAATTGAACGCCCTTGCTCATTCCGTCCGCGATATCTCTGCTTCTCTTTACTATTGCCTTTATATCGGCCTCACCACCTTTTACTTTAATTCCATAATCCGCAGCGTGATTTAAATATTCGAAAACTTGTGCGCTTTTAAGCAATGCTTTAGTGGGAATACAACCCCAGTTCAGGCAAACGCCACCTAATTCGGCTTTTTCTACTATGCTTACTTTGAGTCCTAGTTGCGACGCTCTAATAGCCGCTACGTATCCTCCTGGTCCGCTGCCAATAATGGTAATATCGTACTTCATAACCCAACAATTGCCATTGAATTTAGTATGGCGAAATTAACAAAAAATAAAGTCCGGGTTGCAGACAAAACGTCATCGGTACACTGAAGAAATATAACTAAGCAATGGCGATAGCCGATACTTCAACATTAACTCCTTTTGGTAATCCCGAGACTTCGACCGTCTCACGTGCTGGAGGATCTTGTGTAAAGTATCTACCGTAAACCTCGTTGATAACGGTAAAATTATTCATGTCGGTAATGAATATAGAACACTTTACAATGTTGCTCATGTCCAAACCAGCTTCTTCAATCACATACTTCAAATTTCTCATTACCTGTTCAGTCTCCTCCTCAATACTATCCATAACCAATTCTCCAGTGGATTGATCTAATGCAATCTGTCCCGAAATGAATAGCGTATTTCCCGCACGAACCGCCTGGCTGTACGGACCTATGGGAGCCGGGGCTTTGTCAGAGTTTATAATTGTTTTCATGTGTTGCTAGTAAGTCTTTAAAAGTCTTGAGTTCGATCATACCATTCTCGTTTTCTGCTCAACTTGAGGTCCTGAAGAACGGACGATTTCACCTTAATTCCAAAATTATAGCTCTGTCTGAAACCGAAGGGTATCCAATTGAAATTCATTTCCCAACAGTGAAGGTCACGATAAATATCGATGGAAGTATACGTAAAGTCTTCATTAACAAAATCATATCCTGTTCTAACTTCAATTTTCCACTTATCAGTGATGTTAACTGAGGCAGTAATCGCCAATGTTTGAATTAGTTTGCTGGAAATGGAATCTCGGCTATCGCTGGTTGAATAATAATATCGGTTCAAATAGCTGAGGTTGTAGCTTATATCCATAGACCAGGGTGTTGAGAAATCTACAAAACTCTGCGGGCTGTTATTGATCATTTCCAACTCCTCAGCGCTGCCTTTGTCGCTGGTTTTCTCGGTAATGGGTTTCGGGGTATCAGATTTTTTGAACATGTCTGGACGAAGGCGGAGGTTCAGGCCCACAAACCAATCCGAGTTTTCTGGCCTGGCCAGTCGGCCGTTTTCATTTATTTCGAACCTGTTCACCCGTCTGCCCTTTGGTTTGTAGGAGCCATCTACATTGGTATCAGCGATCAAAACATAAGGATCGAAGAATGCCGCATACCTCACAAATAGCTGCTTTCCAATAAGGCTTGTAAAGCCGGTGAGACTAATCTTGGACCAGTTTAATGAATCCAGTGCCATGTTGTAAGAAGCAGCTACTACCAGGTTTTCTATCAGCATGATTTTCTTTGTAGGGTTAGCCGTGTCCTTTTTTGATCTCACTTTCATCTCCAGGTTGTTCGTTAAACTAAAATTTATGACTCCAGACTTGCCAGATGGTGGAGATCCATAGTAACCTCTCCAGGTGGAATTATCCCCGAAAATTGAATAATCTGTTGTGTTTCCGAGGGTATCGGACTGAACGCTTTTATAATATCCCCATTGATTATCTCCAAAATCAGGCCGATATGTGAATCTGATATTCGGGGTGATGACGTGTCTAATTGCCTTTAAGTGTTTGCCCTTGAATTGAAACATTCCAAAGAGTTTTGTGGTGAGCGAAGCGCTGAAATTAAAGTCGTATGCATTCTGAAAACCAATAATGGTATCCGATCTTATATAGCCTACAATTGTATCTGTGCTTGTGAACAAGGTATCGTCAATCCATTGTTTGTTTATAGACTGAAAGTACCATCTGTCTGTAAAATTGATCGACGGGTTTAAGTTGATATACTTGAATATTTTGATGGAAGTGCTAATCGGAACCGTATGCCTCACACCATTATTAAAATCAGAGAATTCGGTTTCACTAAACAGCAGTGAGTCATAGGTGCTTATTTTATTGATCGCATCCAGTCTGTAACCAATACCAATATTGCTGAATGCATTTCCCTTACCCGTTTTGTTTTTTTGTTTAAATGGATAAAATCTGTTTACACTAAATGCAACTTCAGGAAGGCTTATGTCAACCACATTCGTGAGTGTATTTTGACTGTGTCTCAGGTTAAGAGATAGATTATAGGGCCTGTTAGCCCAAGATTTTGAGAAGGAGATGTTAGACTGAAAGGTATTGGTAAGGTAATCAACAGAATTATTGGAGTTGAATTTGTTGTAGTTCTTCGATCCCGCATTGACTTTTGCTGAAAATGTGCTATTGGGCCGAGCTTTCGGGTCTTGTTTATGACTCCATTCAATAAAAAAGTCGCCCTGCCTCGAAAAGTTTTCTAATTCCCTTTCACCAAATTGAAATTCAGAATAACTCAGATTTAAATAGCCTTGGTATTTGTAACGCTTTTTGTAGTTGCTGCGTGCTTTCAGTGCCCAACTCCCTTTTGAATAAATGTCACCTTTTAATGCCAGATCTATCCGGTCGTTAATACCAAAATAATATCCTCCGTCCTTTAAGAAGAATCCGGTGTTGAGTGATTCACCGTAAGTTGGAATGAGTATTCCTGAAGATCTTCCTCTTTTATTGGGAAACAACCCAAAAGGTACCACTAAAGGAGTGGGAATATCTGCAATGGTCAGGTAGGCAGGCCCGGTAATTATCTTATCATCGGGGATTATTTTAATTCTTGGGCTTTTGATGGAGAAGTGTGGATGTTCCAGATCACAAGTAGTATAAGCACCATTTTTAATATATAATATATCATCTGGGAATTTTTTGGCAGTATCACTGTGTATAAATCCGTCACCTTCTGTGGTGATTACCTGGGTGATTAATCCTTTCTCAGTTTCAAAGTTATAGGTAATGGTTTCCGTGCTAAACTTCTGTCCATCATCTATAAAAACAGGTTTTCCCTTCAGATTGCCTGCACTGTCGAGTTTGCCAATGGCATAAACAATGTTTTTACTCATATCCAGTTCAATATACTCGGCTGTGAGGGTGACGGCCTCATAATCTACCCTCGCATTACCAAATAGGTACGCTTTTTGCGTTATTATATCAAACCTGATTGAATCCTCTGCGGAATACACCACTTTGGATTTCAACGCACTGCTTTTTTCAGGAGGAGCGGTGATGGTGTCACTTAATGTTGAATCTGGAACAATAGAATCTTGCACTAATTGTAACAACACAGTGGAATCGGATTGAAATGAACCGTATGATTCAAGAGGTAACAGGACCAGTTTTATTAACAAAGTCACGAGGAAAAATAGAACGATCCCTGTCCTGAGTAGAATAATATTAATGCTAATTTTGTTGCGCAATCCGGTTTATTGAGAGATTATGTTAAAACTATTAAAAATGTAATTGTGACTAAACGCATTTTATATCTTTTTGTTATCATATTTTTTCTGAGCTTTTCAGGAACAAATCCAGTGCCAGAGACTCAGTTTCGGTTGAAAACTGTGGTTATCGATCCAGGCCATGGTGGAAAGGACCCAGGAAATTTGGGGACGGGCAAGTTTAAAACTTATGAAAAGGATGTTGTCCTGGCCATCTCATTAAAACTGGGGAATTATATATCTGAGAATTTCGACGATGTAAAAGTCATCTATACCAGAGAAAAGGATGAATTTATCGGTTTGAAGGAACGGGCTGATATAGCGAATCGAAATAAAGCGGATATTTTTATTTGTATCCACGCCAATTCCAACAAATCATCAGCTGCTTATGGAACCAATACGTTCGTAATGGGATTGAATAAGACGAAAGATAACCTGGAGCTTGCAAAAAGGGAAAATGCATCAATTCTGATGGAGGATGATTATATGACAAAATATGAGGGCTATGATCCCAACTCACCTGAGGCGGATATCATATTTTCACTTTATCAGAATGCTTATCTGGACCAGAGCCTTGAATTGGCGGCAATGGTGCAGAAACAATTCAAATCCAGGGCCAAAAGGAAAGACAGGGGTGTAAAGCAGGCAGGCTTTTTAGTACTATATCAAACGATGATGCCAAGCATCCTGGTTGAAACTGGATTTTTAACGAATAGGGAGGAGGAGAAATTCCTTAATTCTGAGAAGGGGCAAGATTACCTGGCCTCGGCCATCTATAGAGCTTTTAAGGACTATAAAACTGTGATGGAGGGAACATTGCCCGCCAATTTTTCTCCCAATGAGGCGATGAAAATTATAGATGGGATAATATTTAGGGTTCAAATTGTAACTTCTTCAAACGCTATTCCGTTAGACTCACCTAAATTTGATGGTATTACCAATGTCCAGGAGTACGTATCTGGTGGTTGGTTTAAATACACTTCAGGAGAAAAAAAGGACCTGGCATCCGCATACCGATTACAAGTGGAGGTAAGGGAGAAAGGATTTTCCAGTGCATTTGTTGTAGCATTTCACAACGGTGAGCGGATCAATCTGCAGGATGCAATAAAAATGGTGAAATAGAATATGGGCGCTTTTAGCAACATGATGAGGTACAACAAGGAAATGAAAATTGGGGTGGTAGTTACCATTGCAATCGCCTTGTTGGTGTGGGGATTGAATTTCCTGAAGGGAGAAAACATTCTTTCAACCAAGCAGTACTTCTATGCCGTTTATCCCAAGATAAATGGGCTGGTTGAAGGAAACCCGGTTCAGGTAAATGGCTTCAAGGTTGGACAAGTTGGCACTGTTTCTTTTCACGCTGACAAATCAGGGAGAATAGTTGTAAAATTCATTTTGGGAAAGGAAACGATCGCATTGCCAAAAGGTACTACGGCCAAAATTATCAGTGCTGATTTACTGGGTTCCAAGGCGGTGGAGCTAATGTTGGCAGTAAGTGATGATGTTCACATAAGTGGTGACACATTAGATTCTGATATTCAAGCTGACCTGCAGGAATCATTTAATGCCACTATCGCACCTCTGAAATTAAAAGCTGAAGCGCTGATAAGCTCTATGGACTCGGCAGTTACCATAGTTCAGATGATCCTCAATGAAGATGCACGAAAGAATCTGGGTGCAGGTTTTGAAAGCCTGAAGCGATCTTTTGATAGCTTTGAAAGTGCCTCAAAGAATTTGGATGAGCTCATTAGCGATAACAAAGGAAGGATTTCTTCGATTTTTGCGAATGTTAACGGTATCGTAAGCAATCTCAATAGCAAGAGCAAAGAGTTGTCCAATATTCTGGATAACTTCTCCCAGATAAGTGATTCCCTTGCAGGGGCAAATATTGCCGCAACCCTACAGAGTGCAAATCTTGCGTTGCAGAATCTTTCTGTTATTCTTGAGAAGATCAACAACGGTGAAGGAACAATGGGAATGCTGATTAATAATGATTCGCTTTATAATAATCTGGCCGGAGCTTCACTTGCATTGGATTCATTGCTCAGTGATGTAAAAGATCATCCGAAAAGATATGTGCATTTCTCACTATTTGGAAAGAAAGACAAATAAGTAATTTATATTTGTCTGGATACTATTGCGTCTTGCTTCAATGAGCAAACAATTAATTTTCGGCCTTTTCCTCCTCCTTTCACTAGGCCTTTTTACATATACACTGTTCAGGTTAGCTTCATTTTTTCGACTTACCAGAAAGGGATTTAAAGTCGATCGTATCGGGGAGCGTATTACCACAACCTTATTGGTGGCATTCGGGCAAACCAAAATACTACGGAAGCCGGTCATTGGCCTGATGCACGCCTTGGTGTATTGGGGGTTTATGGTGATAACTATTGGATCCTTGGAAATGATGATAGATGGTTTGGCGGAAACCGAACGGATATTCGGATCCTGGGGCATCCTTTACGATTTCATTACTGCATCAGGTGATATTTTTGCGGCAATTATTATACTCTCCTGCTTTGCCTTTTTGGCGCGCAGACACCTCATGAAAGTCAAGCGGTTTAGCGGTGTGGAAATGACAACCAAGTCGAACATGGATGCCACCGCCGCACTGACGATGATATTGATACTCATGTTCTCACTTATCGGTATGAACACGGGTTATTTGGTAAATCACCGCGATGATATTGTCGGCTCATATCCCATAAGCTCACTTTTAACCGGCCTGGTATCAGTAGAATCAGCTCATATGATCCAGGAAACTAATTGGTGGATCCATATTGTGTTGATTTTTGTTTTTCTGAATATTTTGCCTTATTCCAAACACTTTCACATTATCATGTCAATCCCCAACGTGTTCCTGACGGATTTAAAACCGATGACTCAAATGAACAATATGGCATCTGTTACCAAGGAAGTTAAATTGATGATGGATCCCAATACAGCCTTTGCCGCCCCCGCTGAAGATGCTCCTCCACCAGAGAGATTTGGTGTTAAAGATATAGAAGATATAACCTGGAAGAATTATACGGATTCTTTGACTTGCACAGAATGTGGCCGCTGTACTTCCGTATGTCCAGCCAACATTACCGGCAAGTTGTTGTCTCCCAGAAAGATAATGATTGATACACGCAAGAGAATGAATGACCGTGGGCCGGGACTTTCAAAAGATCCAAATTTTGATGATGGCAAATCATTGGTTGGTGATTATATTACTGCAGAAGAGTTATGGGCATGTACTACCTGTAATGCCTGCGTTCAGGAATGTCCTGTAAATATTGACCAGGTATCATTGATTATGGATATGCGAAGGAACCTGGTAATGGAAGAATCGAATGCGCCAAAGGAGCTGGTACAGATGTTTACCAATATTGAAAATAACGGTTCTCCCTGGCAGTTTTCGCCGGATGACAGGATGAAATGGGCGGAGGGACTATCATTGCGCACTTAAAGGAATAAATGGAAGAGATAGAGAGACTGAGCGAAGAGAACCAGCCCCAAGCTACTAATGGGGCATTTCATGTTCCAACTGTTGCAGAGCTGAAAGCAAAAGGTGAGGAGCCAGAGCTTTTGTTCTGGGTAGGCTGCGCCGGAGCATTCGACGATCGATATCAAAAAGTAACCAGAGATTTCGTAAAGATCCTGCACAAGGTGGGTATAAAGTATGCTGTGCTGGGTACGGAAGAAAGCTGTACCGGTGATCCTGCTAAACGCGCGGGCAATGAGTTTGTATATCAAATGCAGGCAATGAAGAACATTGAGATGCTGAACGGATACAACATAAAAACCATCGTTACGGCATGTCCTCATTGTTTTAACATTTTTAAAAATGAATATCCTGAGTTAGGTGGAACTTATGAAGTACATCACCACTCGACCTTTTTACAACAATTGATCAATGAAGGGAGATTAAAGGTGGCTGATGGGGGAGAGTTCAAGGGTAAAACGATTACATTTCATGATTCATGTTACCTGGGAAGAGGTAATGGTATTTATGAAGCGCCACGAAAAATACTAGAGGCATTAGACGCAAACCTGGTGGAAATGAGAAGAAATCGCAGCAAGGGACTCTGCTGCGGGGCTGGTGGCGCTCAGATGTTTAAAGACGCAGAAAAGGGTGACAAAGAAGTGAATATTGAAAGGACAGAAGAGGCGCTTGAAACGAATCCAAGTATAATTGCTACTGCTTGTCCTTTTTGTATGACAATGTTGACAGATGGTGTCAAGGACAAGAATAAAGAACAAGAAGTCAAAGTAATGGACCTGGCTGAACTCATAGTTAAAGCCAATAATATCTAGCCATGTTTTCTTATCAAGACTTACCCAAAACCGCTCGAATCTGGATTTACCAGTGCAATAGGGAGTTGTCTTCTGATGAAGTCAAGGAAATAAACAAGAAATCAGAACAATTTATTCTCGATTGGTCATCTCATGGTGCCAAGCTCGCCGCGGCCATAGAGATCTTCTACAATATTTTTATTGTGGTAATGGTTGACGAGGAAAAAGCGGAAGCCTCAGGGTGCTCAATTGATAAATCATTTCAGTTCATCAAAGAATTAAGTGATGAATATGAGCTTTCACTACTGGACAGAATGAGCGTTGCCTATCGCGATAATAAGAATATAAGTATTTGTCGAATTGATGTATTTGAAGGCCTTCTCCATCGTGGAGAGGTGAATGAAGATACAATCGTGTTCAATAATCTGGTAGATACCAAAAAAGACTTCGACAGCAAATGGGAAGTGCTGCTAAAGGATAGCTGGCACAGAAAATTAATGGACTAACGTGTTAACCAATTTCATTTTAGACTGATGGAGACAAAATTCCACACCTGTGTGCGCTTCGTCGCTGACAGCCGTCGGCCAGAGCCTATGGCGTCGGACGAAGCTATGCAGCGTAAGAGACCGAAGCACTTCGGTGGGCAGGCACAAAGACTCTAAGAATCCACTAAGGTAGAACCGCTTTGTGAAACCTGGTGACTTTGTGCCTTAGTGGCTAATATTCCCAATCTTGATTTTAACAGATTGAATATGAGGTACTTGCATTTTGAATTGGTCAACGAGCTAATGAACTAAAAAACAATGGACGAAGAAAATCCAGAGAGGCGTAAACAATTAAGTGGTTGGCGGCTAGAGCTTCATAAAGTGATCTTTGGTTACGATACACTTGCGGGAAAGCTGTTCGATATATCCCTGGTCGTGGCAATTGTCTTAAGCGTCATCGTAGTAATGCTGGACACAGTTGAGCACATCACTGCAAAGTATGGAGACATTTTTCACGCATTGGAATGGTTCTTCACGATAATATTTACGCTTGAGTATATTGCCAGAATAGTAGTAGTTGGAAGGCCCTGGAAGTATATTATTAGTTTTTACGGAATTATTGACTTTCTATCCATCATTCCTACTCTTCTAAGCGCAGTATTTCCACCTGCACACTATTTGGCTGACATACGTATAATCAGATTATTGAGAATATTTCGAATACTGAAATTAATACGGTATATGCGTGCTGCAAGGGTACTGGGAGATGCTATAAAGGCAAGTGGTGCCAAGATAGCGGTCTTTTTATTGGTTGTATTAACGATTGTGGTTATTGCTGGAACATTGATGTACATTATTGAAGGTGCGGAACATGGATTTGACAGCATTCCGCACAGCATCTACTGGGCAATTGTTACGCTGACCACTGTAGGTTATGGTGATATATCGCCGGGCACGCCTGTTGGGATGTTTCTGGCGTCGATATTGATGATCATGGGTTACGGGGTAATTGCCGTTCCCACTGGAATTGTGGGTATTGAATTATCGCAGATATCCAAGCTTACGACAACTACCAAAACCAAGGCGTGTACCAATTGTACCCTCGAAACTCACGATAAAGACGCTAAATACTGCAAGCGTTGCGGGAATGACCTGTCTTGATTATCTCCAATTAAAAATATCTTCTTTATCCGTTGGCCTGCGATTTTCAAACCATTCAAACCCTCTTAGCGTGGTTTCGTCTTTGCTCAGTTTTCCCATTGGGTGCATTACTGCATCTGGTTTGGTGATGAAGGTGATCTTTTCGATGGCGTTATCTTTGATGTAAACCATCATATCGGAACAATCGGCAATATTGATTCCTATAAATGATTTGTCTTCTTCCTGGGCGTAGTAGATCGTTTGTCCGTTGCCGGTTACCTTTATCTTGTCCAGGGACCCATCTTTAAAATAACCAACCATATCCTTCCCTTTTATTTGGTTGAACATGTTAGAATCAACAAAGGAGGAAATGAAAGCATTGCGGTCAAATAAAAGCAATTCTATACCATCATCGCCGGTTTTGAGCCTGATGTGTTCCGCGATCATTTGATTCTCATCAGACCACAAAATAGGATTGTTGAACATTCGGATCAATGAATCATTAAATCCATATACGAGCGAATCACACACTCCTTGCAGGTCCTGTTTAAAGAATTTAACGTCTTTGTATGCAAAGAGTAATTTATGCTCTCCAGTGCTGTCAAATCCGGTTTTAAACGTGTCTGCGTGCATAAACAGTGAATCATCGTCGTATATATCTGTGAGCATTGCGTTTTGAGTTACCATTGCCCGTTCAGTTTTTTCAAAATAGATGCCAAAGTCTCCACTTATTATGATGTTCTCAACCGTGTCATGCATAACAATGTTCCCATGAGCCTCGCTGTAACCCCTGTTCCTGTCGTAATAAAGACTGTCTGCTGTAATTGATTGAGCTTTTGAGGTTATCCTTGCGTGTTTATTGAATTGGGAAATATCAGTTTTGGTGTTGTACCAGCCATTTTCACAATAGATGTGGTTGCTGTCGCTGGTTATATTGGTTGGCCCAAAAAAATAGGTGACCTCGGTGTTGGTGTTGTACTTGAGTGTATCTGATGTCATGGTGTATTGAGGATTTATAAGCACAACACTATCCTTAAAAAAGAACTCATAATTATCCGGGTAATAGAAACCGATTTTACTGGTCAGGTGGTTGTCCCCGTCAACTATATTACCACCTTCCCGGTAGAAGGCAACATTGGTCTCCATATTTTGAGTCAGTTTATTGGTGGTGAGCGTTAAGTTATTATGTATCAGTCTCACATTGTCTTTCAGCTCGGCAATCTTGTCATTTCCTTTATAAATAAGAAAATCGCCATATACATTCAGACTGTCACTTTCCTTTAAATGTACATTGCTAAATGCTTCCAGCAAGTTGGTTTCTGAATATAAATAAGCACTGTCGCAATACATAAGTACATTATCGTGCTTGAAGACTACGTTCCCAATCAACCTCTTAACCTTACTGCCCTTTTGTTCATCATATTCGAGCACGTCGGCGTTTACCAACTGTATTTTTGTTGGTGCCTGCGCAAATAAATTCAGAGAAACAAGCAGTGAAATTATGGTAAAGTACCTCTTAAACATTACTCAAAGATGTTGTAACCATCTACGAATAGCGAATCTGCCCTCCTTCGTCTTTAAGACTTCCTCCTTCGCTATCGCTTCGGCGGACATGTCGGCGGGCAAGTACGAATTTACGAATGGTACGTCTATATTAACCACAAGTGAAGTTTGGAGCTAGGGTTAATGGTAAAATCCGAAATGCTGTTGCGGCATTCATATTTACGTACTATTTCATTTTCGTACATTCGTATTGTTTCGTATTTCGTAGATAAATTACGAAATTACAGAATTAGTATCAGAGAATAACTCCATTTTATGAGGCTTATTGCCGATAGCGGATCCACGTCTACAGATTGGCATTTGATCACTTCTGATGGCCAGGTTGAGGAATACAACACCATTGGTTTGAACCCATATTTTGTGTCGCAGGCAGAACTCGAAAAGGCTGTTGAAAGTGAATTGAATTCGAAATTCGATTTTGGGGCTGTTGACGAAGTTTTCTTTTATGGAGCAGGATGTTCCAGCGATGAAAAATGTGCGCAAGTTGAGGCTGGACTTTCCTCCCTGTTTTCCAATGCAAAGATTGAAGTGAATCATGATTTGATGGGTGCCGCCCGGGCAGCTTTGGGTAAAAAGAGCGGTATAGTTGCCATTCTCGGAACCGGATCCAACTCAGCTCTCTACAACGGACAAGAAATAGTGAAGAATATTCCATCCCTCGGATTTATACTGGGAGATGAAGGCAGTGGTGCACACATGGGTAAGAAGCTGCTGAAAGCGTATATGGCAGGGAAACTTAGCGATGCTATTAGTCAGAAGCTAAAGGGCGAATATGATCTTTCCAGGGAGAACATCCTGGATTCACTATACAGCCAACCCCGGCCCAACACATATTTAGCATCCTTTGCGAAGTTTGTGGGTGTGAATCGTGCAGACTCCCAGATTGACAAAATCGCCAGATCATCGATTAATAACTTCTTCGAAAGGTATATTTGTCAATACCAGGGGCATGAAAAACAAACCCTGGGATTTGCAGGGTCAATCGCCCATCATTTTTCTGATATTATAAATGATATTGCAAATGAAAAAGGGATAGAATTGGGAAAGATTGTTGTCAAGCCCATCGGTGAGTTGGTTAAGTATCACCGGTATAAGTAACAATGAATAAAAGATTCCGTGGTAAAATGGACTGACTATAAAAACCGGACTATTCAATATGTATCATTCCCTTCATCAAATTGATATTCCATATTATAAACAACGATGAGGATTGAACTAAGGAGAGGGCAGACTAAACCCGGATTACAAATCCGGGAGAGCAGAAATATTAATTTTGATTGCTGGCCAACAATAAAATTGCCGTCGCGCTTCAAACCCTTGTTAAGGCCAGCACTTCACCGACCAATTGTTTTGAGTTTGCTCTCCTTAATGCGAGTTTCAATATACTTCTTCAACTCATCAAAAGTCATATTCTGAGTTTCGGTACTTATTTGTTCCCGAATTCTTCGCATCATATTTACTGCGTCAAAAGTTTTGGTTTTCTTGTTAGTCTGCATAGTAAATTAGTTCGAGTGGACTTCTTACTTCAATTAGAGGATATCCCATTCGTAAATTTACAGAATTAAATCCTTTAATCTTGTCAAGGTTTACAATATGTTTGAAATTCCAACTTGCAAGGCAAACCGAATATTCATTATCCAATCGTTTTCATTTCCCTTGAAACCAATACAACATCTAAAATCCTCCGCGTCAGAAGCGGATGCTTCGGACAGCATTTTGGTTGAACTACCAAGCGCGAAGTACCCTTCACAATTTAACAAATAATTCCTACTTCTCTAAGTATCAGCCACTTCATCATTCTCAGTTCGATTGTTCGATTGTTCTGCTGTTCAAAACAAATTGCAGAAATCTATGCCATTAGAAGCTTAACCTCGGAATGTACCGATCTATCCCATCATGGCATGTCCGTCAGGAAGCTTGTATTCCGAGCTGCTTGCTTTTCTGCCAAAGGAGAAAGCAATTAGAAGCGTTCCAACCCTGCCAACGAATATTGAAAGGAGAATGATGATTCTACCGGCATAAGAAAGCTCTGATGTTATACCCATAGAATGTCCTACAGTTCCCACGGCCGAGACCTCTTCAAAGATAAGATCCATCATTGTGCGATTATCCTGGGCAAGAATATGAGCTTCGGTGATCGATAAAAGAGCTATACCGATGATGTTTACAGCGATGAAGAACATGAGTACGGCAAGTGCCTTTCCTATCAGGGTGTTGGCAATAGAGTGGTTGAATAGCTCCGCGTGTTTTTTCCCGGTAATTGTGGAGATAACCGAGGCATAGAGTAGTGCAAAGGTAGATATCTTAATTCCCCCGGCAGTCGAAGTTGATGAACCGCCAATAAACATAAGGAACAGGAACATGATCAAAACCGGTAGGGAAAGGGTATTAAAATCAACTGTGGAGAAACCCGAGGTTCTGGACACCGATTGAAATATTGAAGTGAAAATTGCAGCGATAGTGTTGTGTTCAGAAAGCGCATTGTCTTTTTCGAGTATATAAAAAACGAGCGCACCCAGAACCACTAATGCGCAGGAGAAGTAAAGGGAAACCTTAGTTCCAAACGACAGTTTTTTCCATGATGATCTGCCCCTTTCCTTCAGACTCTCAAAGGAAAAAAGATCCAGAATTGCCATAAAGCTCAGCGCACCAAAAAACACGAGCAGTGTTATCCATACATGGATCATGTAATTGTATCGAACCGCCTCGTTGTATATTCCATCTGTGAAGAGCGTGAATCCGGCATTGTTAAATGCTGAAAAAGCATGAAAGACCGAGCTGAATATTTTTTCGCTATTGCTGGCGAATGCTATTCCTTCATCCCAGCTGAAGTACATCAGGATTGATCCGGTTAGCTCAATGGCCAGGCTCCAGATGATAATGTTGGCAAACAAACCTTTAGAACTCAATACGGAGCCCTTGTGTACGAAGTCTTCAATTATCGAGTGTTTCGCAATGCCGACACCAAAATTTGATATCAAGGCAAAAAATACACTAAAGCAAACGATGAATAAACCGCCCAGCTTAATCAGCGCCATGATTACCACAAGTCCCTTTGTGGTAAAGTAGGTGGGCGTATCCACCACAATAAGTCCTGTAACGCATGTGGCACTTGTGGATGTAAACAATGCATCAATGAATGGCATGCGCCCGGCCATGGTAGTCATTTCAGGGAGGCTCAATAGCACTGTGCCTGCAAGAATGAGAATTACAAAGGACAGTATGAAAATTACAGCGGGATTAATTTTGAGCCGGGGAATGAAAGCGCCGATTTTGGCAATTTCAAATGCGGTTATTATGAGAATATAAATTTGAATAAATACAAGATAAAAGTGGGTAAATGACTGCACGCCGAGCTGCTTGAAAATGGCACCTTCCAGTGTGATCCCTAGAAAGATGTCCCCCAGGCCGTCTATCATCAGCACTAGCATAAGAAGTCCTTCAAACCAGGCTTCTTTTATGAAAATCCAGGGTTCAAACGAATAGAATAGACGAACGAGATAACGGGAAACATAAAAGAAAAAACTGATCTTGATGATCGACAATAAATTCGCCTTGGTTGCAGCATCGATTGGGAAACCATAAAAGTAGGCCAGCGTAATTATTGAAGCAATAGAAACTGCAAAACTCAGAACTCTCAGTACAAGGATTGCTTTATCCTTGCTATCGTAAATGGCAAGATTGATATTTTCCCTGATGTTCTGAAAGGACATAGCTATACTTTAAGTGTGATAAAGTTTTCCATTTGTTTGAACATTAGAACATTCGAACTGAGAATGATGAAGTGGCTAGTACTTCGCTGTTCTGATTTCTGTTGTTCAAATGTTCAGATGTTCATTTGTTGGTCTTGATGAATACGGAATTTCATCCCGTTTTGCAGTAAAATTATAGATCGGAATTGTTGTAAAATATATTGAAGTAAACCTGTTGGACATCAGGCCAGTAAAGAAATTGTTTCTTTTAACAATTGTGCCTTGTCTATGGGTGCAACACCTACTTTCTCACAAACAATACCGCCGGCCAGGTTTGATATTGAAGCTAATTCCAGCGAGTTTATACCTGCCGCCAAACAAAGTGCGGCAACGCTAATCACCGTGTCTCCTGCACCCGATACATCGTTAATATCTCGTATATGAGCCGGCACGATTTCGTCTGTATCACCAGATTTGACATAAATACCGAGTTCTGAGAGGGTTACTAAAACACATCCAAGCTGTTGCGTGTCCTTCAACTTTTTGACTGCGTCCTTGATAGCTTTAATATTCGTGGCATCTATATCCACTTTCAATCCTTCCTTGAGTTCTTTCAGATTGGGCTTGAAGAGGTCTACTCCCGAATAATCTGAAAAGTTATTCTTTTTCGGGTCAACCGCAATTGGGATATTACTTGATTTGGCCATCGATACGACAGCCTCGATGAGTGATTTTGATATGAGGCCCTTATCATAATCTTCAAAAATTATTACGTCAATTTTGTGATTCTCAATAGAGCTTTGTATTGATTTCAATATCGTCGCCTGGTCTTCAGCATCAATGCCTTTCACAGTTTCTTCATCTACTCTCAGCATTTGATTTCCCCCACTCAAAATTCTCGTCTTCACGGTGGTAGGGCGGTTCACACTGGTCAGAATGCCCTCTGTGCTGAGTCCACACTCATTCATTAGCTCCAGGTACACTTCTGTTCTGTCATCATCTCCAATTATAGCGTGAACAATAGGATTGGCTCCAAGCGATTGCACATTTAACGCCACGTTGGCTGCTCCACCAAGGCGGTTTTCCTTTTTATGAACTGCCAGGATAGGGACCGGCGCTTCCGGGGAGATTCTATCTACTTTACCCCACATGTAAGAATCTATCATAACATCGCCTATAACCAGGACGTTGAGATTGTTGAAACTCTCAAATGCTTTTTCTATTTCCTGTGCTGTCAAGGGGTATTTATTTCAGTTTATCGAGTGCTTCTTTTATTCTTTTAACAGCTTCTTTTATCAATTCATCGCTGCAGGCGTATGATATGCGCATGTAATTAGCTTCGCCAAAAGCATCACCTGGTACCAAGGCTACACGGGCCTCATTTAAAAGATACATGGTAAGGTCAGCCGCGTTTTCGATTTTCGTTTCACCGTAGGACCGCTTGAAGTAACTGGAGATGTCTGCAAACACATAAAATGCTCCTTCGGGTACGTTTGTTTTTAACTCATTTATGTCTTTCAGGAGTTCCAATATCAAATCCCTTCTCTTCCTGAACGTATTTCTCATTTCTTCAGTGCATGAGGGATCCATATTTATGGCAGCCACTGCAGCTTTCTGAGAAATTGAAGAAGCTCCGGAAGTAAATTGCCCCTGGATTTTCGTGCAGGCCTTCGCAATCCAATCTGGAGCACCAATATATCCAATTCGCCAGCCGGTCATTGCAAATCCTTTTGAAACACCATTAACAGTTATTACCCGGTCTTTGACATTGTCAAATTTCGCAAGGCTATGATGTTTGCCATCGAAAACGATGTGTTCATAAATTTCATCGCAAATAATATACAGATCTTCGTGAGCCGCCACCACATCTGCAATGGCCTTTAATTCCTGTTCGGAAAATACCGACCCAGATGGATTACAAGGCGTACTGAATATGATAAGCTTGGTTTTATCTGTAATGGCCTCCTCCAGCTGCGCCGCCGTTGTTTTAAAATCGTTTTCTATACCGGCAGATACAGGAACCGGTACTCCTTCCGCCAGTTTAACAATTTCATAATAACTTACCCAATACGGAGATGGAAGCAGCACTTCATCACCCGGATTTACCAAGGCAAGCGCTACATTGGCTATGGATTGCTTAGCACCGGTGGAAACAACAATTTCATCCGGAGAATAATCGAGGTTGTTATCGCGTTTAAATTTGTTGGAAATCGCTTCCCTTAGATCCGGGTAACCTGGAACGGGCGTATAATGTGAAAAGTTATCGTCAATGGCTTTTTTGGCAGCTTCTTTAATAAAATCGGGTGTATTGAAGTCCGGCTCGCCAATGCTTAGATTGATAACATCTATGCCTTGGGCAATGAGCTCTCGGCTCTTCCTGGTCATCGCCAAAGTCTGCGATTCACTCATTCGGTTTATCCTGTCAGACAAGCTACTCATTACGGGGCAAAGCTACGAATTTATGAACCTTAAGGCGTATTAAATTTACTATCTTTGTTTAAGGTTTTTAAGAAGGTAATATTGAAAAAATTGCCATATTTACGCATCTTAAAATCACTTTTATGGAAATGTTTTTTGATGTGCTAAAAGTTGTTTTACCAGCTGGAATTGTGTTTGCAACGGCGTACTTTGTTATAAAGAGTTTTCTGGATAATGAGAGCAAGAAGCGAATGCTTGATATGAGAAAACAGGGGCAAAAAGCTATTACCCCCGTAAGGTTGCAGGCGTACGAACGAATTACCATGTTCCTGGAGCGAATATCCCCTGAACTTCTGATTAGCAGGGTGAATAAAAGTGGAATGAGCGCCAGAATGCTACAAGCGGAATTGATCGACGCCATAAGATCTGAATTTAATCATAACCTTTCCCAGCAGGTTTACATGTCTGATAGCACGTGGACGCTGGTGAAGAATTCAAAAGAAGAAATAATCAAGTTGATCAATTTGGCTTCCAGCGAAGTAAATGATGATGCGACAGGCACTGAACTCAGCAAAACAATTCTGCAGTTGGTGATGAAGATCGGAAAGCTGCCCAATCAAACTGCACTTGAATATCTCAAAAAAGAGCTCAGGCAATCGTTCTGATATTTTAGCAAATTTAAGATGGCTGACTTAAAAAACAGAAAGGATAAATTCCTTACCAGCTCTGGTATTGAAGTGGAAAGGGTTTATGAAAAGGCCACAGAGCGAAATGAGAAGCCCGGGGAGTTTCCTTTTACACGTGGCATTCAAACCGACATGTACCGCAAGCGACTCTGGACCATGCGGCAGTATGCCGGTTTTTCTACCGCTGAAGAGTCTAATAAGCGCTATCACTATCTTCTCAAGAATGGAACCACCGGGCTTTCCGTAGCCTTTGATCTCCCCACACAAATAGGTTATGATTCGGATCATGAGTTGGCTGATGGCGAAGTGGGTAAATCAGGTGTGGCGATAGATTCATTAAAAGACATCGAGACTCTCTTTGATGGCATAAAGCTCAGTGAGATAACCACCTCGATGACGATAAACTCGACTGCATCTATTCTATTGGCCATGTACATTGCAATTGCCAAAAAACAGGGAGCAGATCTCGCACAGCTATCCGGCACCATTCAGAATGACCTGCTGAAAGAGTATGCCGCCAGGGGAACCTATATCTATCCTCCAAAGCAATCTATGCGCATTATCACAGACATTTTTGAGTACTGTACTGACGCAGTACCAAAATGGAATACTATTTCCATATCAGGCTATCACATTAGAGAAGCCGGATCAACAGCAGTACAGGAATTGGCTTTTACCTTGTCAAATGGGAAGGAATACTTAAAAGCAGCGATTGACAAGGGCCTCGATATCAATATTTTTGCCCGCAGGCTTTCCTTCTTTTTTAACGCACATAACAATTTGTTTGAAGAGGTGGCCAAGTTCAGGGCGGCGCGCAGGATGTGGGCTCATATCACAAAAGAATTGGGTGCCACCGATCCCAAAGCACAAATGTTGAGATTTCATACGCAGACAGGGGGGTCCACTTTAACGGCCCAACAACCAAAGAATAATATTGCGCGGGTCACAATTCAGGCTTTGTCTGCTGTGTTAGGTGGTACGCAGTCTTTGCATACAAACGGATATGATGAAGCGCTTTCTCTGCCAACGGAAGAAGCTGCACGTGTTGCGGTGCGAACCCAGCAAATATTGGCCTTTGAAAGTGGAGTTACCGATACAGTCGATCCTTTGGCGGGTTCCTATTACATTGAGAGCCTTACGGATGAAGTGGAAAAAGCGGCTTGGAAATATATTGAGCAAATTGATGCGATGGGTGGCTCAGTGGCAGCTATCGAGGAGGGGTTTATGCAAAAGGAAATAGCTGCGGCTGCATATAAATACCAGGATGCAGTCGAGAAAAAGGAGGAGATATTGGTGGGAGTTAACAAGTTTACGGTAGAGGAGGAGGAGAGAGAGGAGATATTGAAAGTTGATGATGCAATCCGAAATACCCAAATTGAAAAGATTATTGCTCTGAAAGGAGAACGTGATAACACAAAAGTTTCACAGGCTCTTTCGAACCTGGAATCTGCCGCTAAAGGGACCGAAAACCTAATGCCGTTTATATTAGTGGCTGTTGAGAGCTACGCTACCCTTGGCGAGATAGCTGATGTAATGCGGGATGTTTTTGGGGAATATTAGTCCAGCGCTGTTAATATGCTGAATCAGCCTGTTATCAACACGCTGGACCAACAACGCGCTGGACGTTAAACTAACGCTTACTCTATCTCCACCCCATAATCCAGATACATCGGCGGCTTCTTATCCTTAGGTGAATCACTCTTAAGATAATAATCAAACCAGGCCATTGTTCGGAGATTATAATCGAGACGTGCCGGGTTTTTGCGGTTTCCATGTCCTTCTCCCGGATACCATATCAGCCTTACAGGCCCTTTCCCGTGTAGTTTCAGCGCCCTGTACAACTCCAATGATTGTGAAGGGTGCACACGGGGGTCTTCCTTGCCGTGCAGTATCAGTGTAGCTGTTTTATTGTTTGTGGCATACTTGACCGGGCTTCGGTCATAAACGAGCTCGTAATTCTCATGTGTCCAAAATCCCCAATGTGAATAATAAGATTCGTAGGGAATATCTGTGGTAAATCGCTTTGACACATGATCGGAAATGCCCACAAATGCACAGGCAGCGGCAAAACGGCCGGAGTGTTTCGTTGCGCCCCAGGCAGCGAAAAATCCACCATACGAGCCTCCTCCAATTCCCACTTTGGTTTTATCTACAACTCCCTTGTTAATCAGATAGTCAATACCATCCAATACGTCATTGAACTCTTCGTCGCCCATATCACCCTGGTCCATTTTGGAATAGGCTACGCCCCGGCCAGAGCTTCCGCGATAGTTCGGCATCAGAACCACATAACCCTTTGCTGCAGCTACTTGTCCCCACCTGCTGTAATAGGTTGTCCAACCATTTTTAACACAGGACTCAGGGCCACCATGTATGTAGTTGATCATGGGATATTTAGTCCCCTCCTTGTAATTGAGTGGATACAGGATCACTCCTTCTATATCCAATCCATCCCGGGATTTCCAGGTTATCTTTTCCTGGCGTGCTAACTTCTTCTCCTTGAGCCATGGATTAAGATCACTGTGTTTTACCGGTTTTTTGTCTGTAAGAGACAAAGTGAACAGTTCCTTGGGATGGGAGGGACGCTCTCCAGCAAAAGCAATAATGCCATTGTTAATACGGAAGTTATTGAGGATTACCACTCCTTTTTCTACCAGAGGAGTACCTTTATCACTTCCAAGCGATTGAGTATAAAATCCTGTTTCAACGCCCTCTTCAGCACAATACACGAGGGTTTTGGCGTCTTTCCATTCCACATGCGTAACGGATCCCATAAAGTCCTTTGAATAGGCGTCCAATTGTGTAAAGTCCTTTTTGTTTGGCACCTTGGTCACATACAGGCTTCCACTTACAGGATCGTTAATATCTACTCCTGCAATAAATGCAAGTTGTTTCCCATCTGGCGACCATTTCATTTGCCCTAGTTTTCCCGGGTTATTCACCAGCATCTTGGTCTCCTTGGTTTTCATATCTATAACATGAATCTTTATGAATATATACATGTAGTCAATCAGATTTTTGGTTGAAGCTTGAATCGCGATTTTGTCTCCGGCAGGATTCCAATGTAAATGGTAAACAGTGATATTATTTGTGATTTTTTCAGTCTTTTTACCATCAATATCAAATACGTACAGGTTTTTGTGTGGAATATCTTCTTCATACACTTCTGCATTAAATCCCTGGTCTATCCAAGCTTTTCTGCTGGTATCCTTTTCAGTTGCGATATAGGCAATGCTATTCTTCTTCGGATTCCACTCGTATTTTTCGATAGAATGTAATGCAGATGTAATTTGAATAGCTGAATCAGCACCTAATTCGATAGTGTACACCTGTGATCCTTTTGCTCCATACCATTTGGCTAGCATAGTAACCCTTTTAGAATCAGATGTCCAGGAGATGCTATGAAAGCTCTTTTCGCCCGAGATATATTCTTTAGACTTACCAGAAGCTACATCCAACACATGCAGGGATTTATAACTGTTTCCGGGTTTATCCGTAAATGGCCTGGGTTCGCTTACCGCATACGCTACATATTTACCATCTCCGGAGACTGCAATCTCTGATACTATCCTTAGTTTGAATAGGTCGTAAGAAGTGAATGTATTGTCCTGTCCAGTGCAAAATAATGAAGCACCAATTAATATTGCTATTGTTATTATTCTGATGATCATGTTTGTGCAGTTGAAATTTTGGTTAGTGCTTGCTTATACACAATAAAGTTGTTTGCAAAGCGACTAATTCAGGCCTGCCAGCTTTTCTTTTATCTTTTCAAAATCAGGAAGCTCACCGGCGTTTTCCAATATTTCGGTGTATTGAATTACCCCTTCCTTATCAATTACGAATGCAGATCTTTTTGCTACGCCTTTCATTCCCAACACAAATTCTTCATAAAGAACGTCGTAATCCGCCGATACCTCTTTATTGAAATCAGACAATAAAGGAAAATTCAATCCTTGCTCTTCTTTGAATTTAGCCTGCGCAAAAACCGTGTCAATCGAGATGGCAAGAACCTTTGTATTCAAACTCTGATAGGTAGTCAGGTTGTCCCGCATATCGCATAATTCGGTAGTGCAAGTTCCTGTAAAGGCTAGCGGGTAAAACAGCAACAGTACATTCTCGCCTTTGAAATTCTCTAAGGACACGTCATTTTTATCAGAGTCTTTTAATGTGAATAAGGGCGCTGAGTCACCTATTTGTAAAGCCATAATTAGTTGTTTTGAATTTCACAGATTATTATCTAAGTTATTTATTCTCTCATAAATTAAATCATAATCATAAAGTCGGCAATCTTCAGTCGGCAGTTGTCATATTTGCCAACTGTTGACTGCCTATTGAAGATCAAACTGTTTTTTAAACAAAAAGTATAGTTTTTGGATAAATGACTTTAAAATTTATGAGTAAAAAAGATCGATTACCAACAGGTGCAAGTTTAAAACATTTTTGCCTCAAAAAGAAGGTAGAGACCTTAATAACTATTGTACCTCAAGTGCTGTTTTAGGCCAAATCGAAGCGGTCGAGGTTCATTACCTTTGACCAAGCGGCCACAAAGTCTTGTACGAACTGCTCTTGAGAATCCTCACATGCGTAAACTTCAGCGAGAGCACGTAGCTCTGAGTTTGAACCGAAAATGAGATCAGCCCGGGTTCCTGTCCACTTAACATCGCCAGTTGTGCGATCACTACCCGCAAAGACACGATCGTCGTCCGTAGTCGCCTTCCAGGTCGTCCCCAAATCAAGTAGGTTAACGAAGAAGTCATTGGTGAGCGCTTCAGAATTGTTGGTGAAGACACCGTGACTGGACTTATCGAAGTTCGTATTAAGAACACGCATACCGCCAACCAAAACTGTCATCTCAGGTGCAGAAAGCGTCATAAGTTGCGCTCTGTCAACTAACAATTCTTCTGCAGATGTAGTGTGGTTTGCGTTCAGGTAATTTCGGAACCCATCAGCAGATGGCTCCAAAGCATTGAATGAATCTACATCGGTTTGTTCTTGTGAAGCATCAGCTCGACCAGGGGTAAAAGGCACTGTCACATCGTGACCTGCATTCTTCGCAGCCTGTTCAATACCTGCACATCCACCTAAAACTATTAAGTCTGCTAGCGAAACCAATTTGCCGTCAGTTTGAGCGCCGTTAAATTCTTCTTGAATACTCTCTAAAGTTTTTAAAACTTTCGATAGTTCAGCTGGGTTGTTTGCTTCCCAATCCTTCTGTGGAGCAAGGCGAATTCGTGCGCCATTAGCGCCACCACGTTTATCTGATCCACGAAAGGTTGATGCTGAAGCCCAGGCAGTAGATACCAATTGAGATACAGACAGTTCTGAAGTGTGGATCTTACTCTTTAGTGAAGCAATGTCCTGATCATCAATCAATGAATGCGTAACGGTTGGGATAGGGTCTTGCCAGATCAGCTCTTCCACAGGAACTTCAGGTCCGAGATAGCAGGCGATTGGCCCTATATCACGATGGGTCAGTTTGAACCATGCGCGACCGAATGCGTCTGCGAACTCATCCGGGTTCTCAAAGAAGCGTCTTGAAATTTTCTCATAAGCAGGGTCTTCTCTCAAAGAGATATCAGTTGTTAGCATAATTGGCGTATGACTTTTAGCAGCGTCATGCGCATCTGGCACTGTTCCTTCACCTGCGCCTCCGGTTGGTTTCCACTGGTGAGCACCGGCCGGGCTCTTCGTTAGCTCCCATTCATAGCCGAATAGATTCTCAAAGAAGTTATTGTCCCACTTAGTTGGCGTTGTAGTCCATGTCCCTTCAGGGCCACTGGTAAACGTATCGCCTGCATTTCCAGTGCCGTAGGTATTTTTCCAACCAAGGCTTTGTTCTTCAATGCTAGCTGCTGCAGGTTCCTTACCAACATACTTGTCCGGATCGACTGCACCATGGGTTTTACCAAATGTGTGGCCACCTGCAATAAGTGCGACAGTTTCTTCATCGTTCATAGCCATACGGCCGAAAGTCTCTCTTATATCATAAGCAGCTGCAACAGGGTCAGGGTTTCCGTTTGGGCCTTCTGGATTAACATAGATTAACCCCATCTGAACGGCACCGAGAGGATTCTCAAGTTCACGATCACCTGTGTAACGCTTGTCTTCTTTCCACTCCGTTTCAGAACCCCAATAGATATCTTGCTCTGGCTCCCAAACATCCTCACGTCCACCACCAAAACCGAACGTCTTGAAGTCCATAGACTCCAGGGCACAGTTACCAGCGAGAATCATCAAATCAGCCCACGAAATTTTCTTTCCATATTTCTTTTTGATGGGCCATAATAGCAAACGTGCCTTGTCCAGGTTTTCATTATCAGGCCAACTATTGAGTGGGGCAAAACGTTGAGTGCCTGAGCCCGCACCACCACGGCCATCACCTATACGGTATGTACCAGCGCTGTGCCAGGCCATACGAATAAAGAGCGGCCCATAGTGTCCGAAGTCGGCTGGCCACCAGTCTTGCGATGTCGTCATTAGATCGACGATATCTTTCTTAAGGGCTTCATAGTCCAGACTCTTAAACTCTTTAGCGTAGTCAAACCCATTACCCATGGGATCAGATTTGGAGGAGTTTTGACGGAGGATGTTTAATTTCAACTGATTAGGCCACCAGTCCCGGTTAGCGGTTCCACCACCTGCACTTTCTTTATGAGCTCCACCCATAAAAGGGCACTTACTTATATCGCCACCATTGTGACTATTATTGTTATCCATAACTAGATTAATTTAAAATTTTTTAGGGTCATAAAATTACACAAATGTTTATATATGAGTTGGATTTTAATAAGCACCTAGGCGTCGTGCTTTTTTGCTTCATTCCAGTACTTGTCCATCTCCTCCAGCGTCATCGATCCTAGCTCTTTACCGTCTTTAGCAGCTTCAGTTTCCAGATACTGAAAGCGTTGAATAAATTTCTTATTGGTACGCTCCAGTGCGTTTTCTGGGTTAACGTCAATAAATCTCGCATAGTTAATCAGGGAGAACAACAGGTCACCGAATTCAGCTTCAATTTTCTTGTGGTTGTTACCCGAAGAAATTTCATTTTTGAATTCAGCTAGTTCTTCATTCACTTTATCCCACACCTGCTCTTTGTTCTCCCAATCAAATCCCACAGCTTTCGCCTTATCCTGAATTCTTGTGGCTTTTACCAATGCCGGAAGCCCTTTTGGGACACTTTCCAATATTGAAGAACGCCCTTCCTTTAACTTGAGTTTTTCCCAATTCTCTTTAACATCTTGTTCATTCTCTACTTCAACATCTCCGTAAATGTGCGGATGACGATGTATTAACTTCTCGCAAATCGTGGTTATCACTTCTTTCATGGTAAAATCCTCAGTCTCAGAGCCCAATTTGGCGTAAAACACAATATGGAGTAGTAGGTCTCCCAATTCGCCCTTAATACCCTGTTTATCATCATCTAATATCGAATCTGCAAGCTCGTAGGTCTCTTCGATGGTAAGATGCCGCAGAGTTTCAAATGTTTGCTTCTGGTCCCAGGGGCATTTTGCTCGAAGTTCATCCATGATTTCCATCAGACGCTCGAATTCTGCCGACGCATCTTTTATATGTTGTGGCCTTTGATTATTCATACGGTAAAAGTAGGAAGTAGGCATTTAATTGCCTAAACATTGTGCTGAACAAAATTTGATTCACTCATGGCCGGTAATTATTGTCTCAATTTTGATTATACAATGAGAAAACTCATAAAAACCCTGGGTGGCTGAGTACGGAGGGGAAAATCATTAATTTTGCGCTCCATATGCGATTAAGGATCAATTTTCTCGTTATAATGACAGCCTGTCTCCATGTTATGGTAGACACTAGTAATGCGTTTCCACAAGACAGCGTTAAAGCAAAAACTTTTACGGAAGGGATATCTATTGGTCTTAATGCACATTACGGATTTATTCTCGTTCACCGTGATAATATGGCCCGTCTGGTTAAGGGCCATATTCCTGCTTTTGAGTTCACGCTGGAAAAGCAAATGTCTGGATCTTCAGCTAACCACAGTATATATAATTTCCCTTCTATTGGCGTTTCACTCTGGCATTCAGACTTAGGCAACAAAAAGGAGCTAGGGTCGGGATCAGCGATTTTCGGTTTCATAAATTTCCCGTTAATAAGATCCAAGAGATTTATGCTGAGATACAAAGTCGGATCTGGTGTGGGGTTTATATCCAAACCCTTTGACAGAGAATACAATTACAAGAATACCGCCATAGGCTCTCAGCTCAATATGTTTCTCCTTGTCCAGCTCAATGCGAAATTTCAACTATCGGAAAAATTGGGTGTAACGGCGGGTCTAACATTCAGTCACTATTCCAACGGCTCTTATAAAGTTCCAAATCTTGGTATAAATGTTCCAACAGTGAGTATAGGCATGACTTACGATCTTGGGAATTATCAATTATCAAGTTTTGACAAGGAGAAAAAAGAACACGGTAAAGATTTGGATCTTAACGTGCAATTCGGAGGCGGTGCCAGGGAAATTAACCCGATTGGTGGACCCCGATATGGCGTTTTCTATGTAACTGTTGAAGGCACGAGAAGAATGGATCGAAGACGTAAATTGGGTGTGGGTCTGAATGCATTTTATGATGCCTCAACGATGGTTATATACAATCGAAATTCAGATAATATTCCTAGTTCTAATCAGGCAGAATTTATAAGGTATGGAGTACACATTAGCCATGAACTGGTTATTGGCAGGTTATCAGCGATTACACAAATGGGTGTATACCTCTATTCAAAATACAAGAATGACGGGTCCTTTTTTCATCGATTTGGATATAGATATCAAATTACAAAACACGTTTATGCAGATATTACAATTAAAACGCATTGGGCCGTTGCACAATATGTGAGTTTAGGAATGGGCTATAAATTTAATTAAAGCAGCAAATGACAAGAAAATATAGTTTGTTACTAATTGTACTTACAACATGTGGGATTTCATGCAACAAGGAGAATGCATGGGACTGTGTTAAAACGACAGGGTCTGTTGAGCAGGAAGTACGCATTGTGGGTGATTTCACTCAGATCCAGCTAAATCAAGGAATAAATCTCATACTTACGCAGAGCGCTACCAAAAGTTTGGTGGTGGAGGCAGGCAAAAATTTACTGGGTAAAATCACCACAATTGTAGACAATGGAACGTTGGTAATTAAAAATAACAATCGTTGCAATTGGACTAGAAGTTATAAGAAGGATATTAATCTATATCTGAACGTTTCTGTACTTGGATCAATTACACATAATGGTTATGGGAAAATAACGAGTACCAATACACTTACATCCAGCAATTGGAGGATAGACGTAATAGGGAACGGGGATGTTGAGCTTGATATCAATGCACCGGTGTTTTATTCGGGCATTTACGGATCTGGTACTTTGTCTTTGACCGGGACCGTAGTGGACTACGGGCTTTGGGTAAGCGGAAATGCCTGGGTATGGTGCCAATCATTGAATGCAGATAACGTATTTATTACAAGTGGATCTACTGGTGATGCTTATGTGACAGCAAAGTATAGATTTAAGGGGGTGATTTCTAATATTGGTGATATATACTATAGCGGCAATCCATCCGATGTCACTTTAGAAACCACCGGGAGCGGCAGCTTCATTGTCAATTGATACATGGGTTTGGCTAATGTTCACTATTTTTGTATTGTATGAACGTCATTTTATTCTCCATCTTGTTAGTCGGCCTTGCAATGGCTGGTATAGCCATTAAGATATTGGTGAAGAAAGATGGTGAGTTCGCGGGAACCTGTAGCACCAACAACCCCATGCTGCAAAAAGAGGGAGCAGTTTGCGGAGTTTGTGGAGCGAAACCCGACGAGCAGTGCCAAAATAAAGACTAATTCTGTTCCTCGATATTTTCTTTTAACCCTTCAGAGATATAAGTTTTCAACACGCCTGATTCATCGGAATATATCAGGTAGACTTCGATACCCAGCTGTGGCTCTTCAAGGAAATCAATAGTTCTATCCACTCCGAGAACCATAAATGCCGTTGCAAAGGCATCTGCGATCATGCAGTGATTGGCTATAACCGTTGCACTTAATAAATTGTGATCAACGGTATAGCCAGTGATAGGATCTATGGTGTGCGAATATTTCTTACCGTCTTTCACGTAAAATTTTCTGTAGCTACCTGAGGTAGCCATCGCTTTATTTTCCAGTTTAACTATTGCTTGAAGTTTGTCTTTGTTTCGTTTGGCCACAGGCCTGTCGATTCCAACTTTCCATATTTCTCCCTCGCTGTTTCTTCCCTTTGTGATTATCTCTCCGCCAATTTCTACCAGATGGTTTTTTAGGTTTTTGGATAGCAGGAAGTCACTAATCACATCTACAGAATAACCTTGGGCTATTCCATTGAAGTCCAGTTGGGCCATGGGTACTGATTTTGATATTGAGTACGTATCACCACTCTTGTGAATCTGAAAATTTTCAATCCCGACTAATTTTAAAAGAGAATCTACAGGAACTGGATTTAATGAGTCCATCTTCTCAGTTCCAAATCCCCAGGCATCCACCAAGGGTTTTACAGTGGGATCAAAGGCTCCATTGGATATTCTGTTTATTTCTAATGAGCTAAAGAAAACATCAACAAAATACTTGTCGGGGATGCCAATACTGTCATTGTTATTTATTTTCGAAATAGTTGATGAGTCAACATAGGTAGACAAGGATTGATCTATCCTCTTTAGTATTGAGTCAATTTCCTGCTGATAATTGACAACATCAATTCCGTGGTATTTTATGCTGTAGGTCGTGCCTTGTGCCTTGCCACCGATCCAAATTTCTGTAATAACGGGCGAGTTGTTACAGGATAGTATTGCGGTAGCCGTAAGAAAAAACAGAGTAGCTATGAGTCTAAAACTCATCAAATCGGATCATTTCCTCTTCAACACCCAAGTTATCGAGCATATCCATAACTGCTTTTAGCATCAACGGGGGCCCGCAGAGATAATACTCGATATCTTCTGGTGCTGGATGATCTTTCAGAAATTCATTAAAGGCAACATCGTGAATAAATCCTACCGGGCCTTTCCAGTTATCTTCATCCAGTGGTTCAGATAATCCACTTACATATTTGAAGTTAGGGAAGTTCGTTTCGATGTCTTTGAATTCATCGTCATAGAACATTTCCCTCAGTGACCTGGCGCCGTAGAAAAAGGTTGTTTTTCTCTTCGTCTTTTCGGTATGGAAGAGGTGAAAAATATGAGAGCGCATCGGTGCCATACCAGCGCCACCGCCGATAAATACCATTTCACGATCGGTTTCTTGTATGAAAAACTCGCCAAAAGGACCGGATATTGTTACTTTATCACCCGGTTTAAGCGAATATGTATACGTAGAGGCCAGCCCGGGCTGAACGTCCATGAATTTACCTTTTGCCCTGTCCCAAGGTGGTGTAGCGATCCTTATATTTAACATTACGCGGTTTCCTTCTGCCGGATGGTTGGCCATTGAATAGGCCCGGAAGATAGGCTCATCGTTTTTGCATTTAAGGTCCCAAATATTCATTTTATCCCAGTCTTCGCGATATTCATCCTCAATGTGGGGCTTTACATGTTCATTAAAGTCTATATCATATTCCGGAATGTCAATTTGGATATACCCTCCGTTTTGGAATTCGAGTATTTCACCTTCGGGCAATTTGAGGTCTAACTCCTTAATGAACGTCGCAACACTGTTGTTAGATGTAACTGTACATTCCCACTTTTTTATTCCAAAAATTTCATCCGGTATCTGGATTTGCATGTCTTCCTTCACTTTTACCTGACAACCCAATCTCCACTTTTCCTTGATTTCTCTTCGAGTGAAATAAGGTGCTTCGGTAGGCAATATCTCACCCCCACCCTCGTGTACCTGGCATTTGCATAGAGAGCAGGTACCACCTCCTCCACAGGCGGAAGGAAGAAAGATCTTATCGTTTCCCAAGGTTGTTAGTATAGAATTTCCCGCTTCAACCTGAAGTTCCCTCTTTCCATTAATGGTAATTGTTACCAATCCTGTTTTGGTAAGTTTAGCCTTGGCGAAAAGAATAATGGTGATAAGCAGCAATAGAAATACAAGGAAGACTACTATACCACTAAAAACCGTCGTTATGGCTGAGAGGATGATCATTTAATGATGCTATCTATATTTCAATTCCCATAAAACTCATGAACGCTATTCCCATAAGCCCGGTTATGATAAATGTGATTCCCAATCCTTTCAGCGGAGCAGGCACATTTGAATATCTAATTTTTTCACGTATCGCGGCAATGGCAACGATCGCTAAAAACCAACCAACCCCAGATCCCATGGCAAATGATGTAGCCTCAGCGATATTGGCATATTGTCGCTCCTGCATGAACAGTGCACCTCCAAGAATTGAGCAGTTAACAGCAATAAGTGGCAGGAAAATTCCCAATGCACCATACAAAGCGGGTGAGAATTTTTCTACCACCATCTCAACCAGTTGTACAATGGCAGCTATTACCGCAATAAACATAATAAATCCAAGGAAGCTGAGATCCATGGTGGCAAAATCTTCAGATAGCCAGGTGAGTGCGCCTTCCTTCAGGATATAGTTTTCAAGTAAATAGTTAACTGGAACCGTTACACCCAATACAAAAATTACAGCCAATCCCAGTCCTACACCTGTTTTTACCGTTTTGGATACTGCCAGGTAAGAGCACATTCCGAGGAAATATGCGAAGATCATATTCTCAATGAATACGCCTTTTACGAATATGTTTACCAGATCCAACATTTAGTTTTCTTCAATAAGTTTAGGGTTTCTGGCACGTTGTACCCAAATAATCAATCCTACCACTATCAATGCAAAAGGAGGTAGAATCATCAAATTGTTATTGGCGTATCCCATATCATAAAAAACCTGTGGAATAACCTGAAAACCCAATAATTCTCCTGAACCGAACAATTCTCGTACAACGGCAACAATAATGAGAATCACTCCATATGAAGCGCCATTTCCCAGTCCATCAAGTAATGAGGGCCAGGGTTTATTCGCCAGTGCAAATGCTTCCAGTCTTCCCATGATAATGCAATTGGTGATTATCAAGCCAACAAAGACCGAAAGCTTTTTACTTACATCATATGCAAAGGCCCGCAATACCTGGTCAACCAAAATCACCAGCGCGGCAACTATCACTAACTGCACAATAATCCTGATACGGTTTGGAATTGTGTTTCTGAGAACTGATATGATAACATTTCCGAACGCCAGAACTGCAATGACCGATAAACTCATTACAATTGCCTGCTCTACCTGAACAGTGATAGCCAAGGCCGAGCAAATCCCCAGAACCTGAACGGTAATGGGATTGTCATCATCCATAGGATCACTCAACAGTCGCCTGTTTTTCTTAGAAAATAACGCCTCTTTAGGCTCAGCGACCTGTACCGCTACTTCGGGTTCTTCAGTTATTTCTTCCGTACCCATTATTTTACAGTATTGAAATAAGTTTCATATACCTTAAAAGTCCTCTCAATCATTTTGGTTACACCGTTGCTGGTAATTGTTCCACCTGTTATTGCATCAACTCCATGCAAATCTTCTGGCCTGGCTCCGCCCTTAATGACTTTTATTGATACAAAGTTACCGTTTTCATCAAATAATTGCTCACCTGGGAACTGAGCTTGAAATTCTGCTGTATTGATTTCAGCACCTAACCCCGGCGTTTCCTTATCATGAGCAAAGCTGGCACCATAAACCGTATTCAGATCGCTTTCCAACGCGATATATCCCCAGATAGGGCCCCATAATCCAGATCCGACAACAGGAATAACATAATATGTCTTACCGTCTTTTTCACAGATGTAAAGTGGGTAGTTTCTTTCATTTTCGTCCAACCCCTTATATTCTTTCTTGGTATTGATGTTGAACGCATCAGTTTTATCCATTTTGTCAATAGCGCCTTCATTTTCTGAGATTATTTTCGAAGTGTAATCCAAGACCACTCGCTTCTTTACATATTCAGCAAATATTCCAGGTGCTTCTTCCCGGCTGCAATCAACACTTATTGTTTTGAGAATGTTCTGCATCTTCTCCTCACTTACATTTTTTTGCTGAAAGGGCTTCAAACTGATCGATGCCAGTGCCAACAGGGTTGCAACGATCACCACCATTACCGTAGCAAATACAAATGTAAAACCGTTTCCGTCTTTGTCGAAAGCCATCTTAAGCAGTCTTAAGTCTCTTTAATCTTCTATTAATATTCGCCTGCACAACATAATGATCAATCAGAGGCGCCATTACATTCATAAATAATATTGCCAACATCATCCCCTCTGGGTACGCCGGATTAAACACCCTAATCATAATAGCTAAAAACCCGATTAAAAACCCATAAATAAATTTGCCGGTGTTTGTCTGGGTTGCCGTTACGGGATCCGTTGCCATAAAAACGGCTCCAAAAACAAAGCCACCCATAACCAATTGGGTAAGAGGAGGTACTGACATAAAGGGATTTAGGGAAAATGTGTTAAAGATCAATGCCATTGCATAACCTCCAACAAAAACCGAGAGCATTACCCTCCAGCTTCCGATGCCTGTCAGGAGCAATATGGCTGCGCCTATCAAGCAAGCCACAGTTGATGTTTCGCCAACGGACCCAGGAATATATCCCATAAACATATCCATGAAAGAAATAGGTTGCCCGGCAACGGATGTAATCTTGTCTCCATTGTCAATTGCCTGAGCCAATGGGGTCGCTCCGGAATAGCCGTCTACCAGCGACTGTCCAGCATCTGTTGCAGTATTTACCCAAACAAAATCTCCTGACATCTTCGTAGGGTAGGCAAAGAATAAAAAAGCCCTCGCTGTTAGCGCTGGATTTAGAATGTTCATCCCAGTACCACCAAATACTTCCTTTCCAATAATAACAGCGAAAACTGTGGCAAGACCTACCATCCACAAAGGCACATCAACAGGCATTACCAGAGGTATCAGCATACCGCTTACAAGAAAGCCTTCATTAACCTGTTCTTTCTTGATGATGGCGCCGATAAACTCTATGGTCAATCCTACGGTGTAAGAGACCGCAACGATTGGTAGAACTTTCGCCATTCCGAACAACATCTTTTCCATCAGCCCGGCGCCAATGTCTGTAAATTCGCCAATTGCCAGATAATGCTGATGACCCGTATTCCAAATACCGAAGATCAGGCAAGGAATCATCGCTAATACCACCGTGATCATGGTCCGCTTTAGATCTATTCCATCTCTTATGTGAACTCCGCTGTTGGAAGCATGAGCAGGAACGAATAAAAAGGAAGAAATAGCATCAAACGCCGGATACATTTTCTCCAGCTTACCCCCCTCCTCAAAATGAGGTTTAATTGTATCCAGTAACTTGCTTAATAATTTCACAGCTTCTCTAACATTCTCGTTGAACAGTCTCAATTCCTTCCCTTATCAGAGCCTGGACATTGATTTTAGATGTGCAAACAAACTCGCAAAGTGCAAAGTCCTCTTCAGCAACTTCGTAAATACCAAGATTCTCCATCTGCTCCACATCACCGATCATGATCGATTTTATTAATTGTACCGGGTGAATATCCATTGGTAACACCCGCTCGTATTCGCCGGTAACTACGTAGGCTCTTTTCTCCCCATTGAGGCTTGAATTAAGCGTATAATTTTTCGTCGCCAATAACCAGGTGAAGAAGGTTCGAGAAATACTGAATTTATCAATTCCAGGTGTTATCCAGCCCAAAAATTCTGGCTCAACTACTTCAGGAATTACAGATATCTGAGTATCATAAAAACCAAGATATCCATCCGCAGTTATTTTTGTGCCTGTAAGAACATTGCCGCTAATGTATCTTAAACTACCGTCCTTCACATTGTCGGCTACCATATTTTTTATAGAGGCCCCAATAAGTGTTTTGTAATACTTGCCTTTGGAGACTTCGGATCCAGTCAAGGCGACAACCCTGGAAGCATTGTACCTGCCTTCAGTAAAGAGCCTGCCAATTATCAACACATCCTGTGGAGTTAAATGCCAAACAATCTCACCCTTATTGATCGGATCTATGTGGTGAATCTGCACGCCTACATTGCCAGCGGGATGAGGGCCAGCAAATTTGTTGATCTGTACGTTCTTAGAATTGGTAAAAACTTTTGAAGCCGGAGTATTAGCGGATATGCTTAAATGTACTTTACCATCTGTGAGCTTGGCAACTGCGTTCAGACCTGTCTGAAACTCTTCGCCATGACCATGCAGAATAAAATCGTTATCCGGAGCCAGCGGTGCAGAATCGAATGCTGAGATAAAGATGGCTTTGGGATTATCATCGGGGTTGGCAATGATATCAAAAGGCCGCTGAATAATTAATGGCCAAATACCACTCTCCAGCAGCCGATTAATCACTTCTTCTCTTGACAGATCATCAGGATTGGCTTTTTGAAAGGGCACATAACGGATTTCCTTGTCAGCCAATACTTTTATCTCCAATATTTTTCGCTTCTCACCCCTTTTGATCTCAACTACCTCTCCGCTCGATGGAGACGTAAATTTTATCCTTTCATTGTCCTTGTCATAAGCCAGTGGAGTTCCAGCAAGGACTTCATCACCGATATTCACAATTGGTCTTATTCGAACCCCGACAAAATCCGTTGGTTTTATGGCTACAGTCTCGGAAGCTGGTATTTCAGCGAAAACCTTTTCCGCTTGACCTTTCAACCGGATGTTCAATCCTCTTTTTATATTGAATGATGTGGACATCTATTATCTGTGGTGAGACATACTAAAAATGCGCACAAAAGTACTAATTTTTTAAGATTCAAAATGCTTTTTGAGCATTTTTAGACGAAGCCCCGTTTATGAGCAATGACTGGATGCATATTCATATATCTTTGTTGCGTTTTATTGCGGCTGGCACAATATTTAGCCCCATTATTAAATGATATGATTCGTAGAGTTGTTTTGCTGTGCACATTACTTTCATTTTGTGTTTTTGATGTCTTGGCTCAAAAGGAGAAAGATCTGGTTGAGCTCAATGATGATCAGGTAGATTTTGTTGAGGATAGCCTAGTGGTGGATGAGTATTTTGAGGGTAACTATTTGAGGTACGAAGACTTCATTTATGATGAAAATATCAAAACAGCTATGCTTTATAGAAATGGATGGCCACTTTCCTCTCCAATTTTAGAATTGAGTACCGGGGAAGAGCTGAAATTATCATTTGATGACCTTTCCAAAGAAGTTCGGAGTTACAATTATACTATTGTGCACTGTTCAAAAAACTGGGAGGAATCTGATCTGATGGACATGGATTACGTAGACGGCTTTGTTGAGAATGAAATTACAGAGTATCGTTACTCACTCAATACTTTCCAGGAATACACGCATTTTAATCTGGTTTTTCCAAATGAGGATATGCGCATTAGGATATCCGGCAACTACTTATTGGTCGTCTATACAGATGGAAACAAAGAAAACGTAGTTCTTACAAAGAGATTTATGGTGGTAGAACCAAAAGTGAACGTATTGCCGATCGTGAAAAGAGCCACGCTGCTGGATGATAGAAACTATAAGCAGGAAATAGATTTTACTATTATGCATGAAGGGTATACTATTTCTGATCCGTATAGTGAAATTTATGTTGTGATAACACAAAACAACCGATGGGATAACGCGATTAGAGGGTTGCAGCCCCTGTTTGTCAGATCGGATGAGTTGATATATGACTATGATAGAGAAAACGTATTTACTGCAGGTAACGAGTTTCGCCATTTTAGTACCAGAAGCTTTAGATACAGATCGGAAAGAGTAGCCGCTAACATTGTGGACTCTACCTACAATCACGTACACTTAATTCCAGATCAGAAGAGGTCTTTTCTGAAATATTCTACACAATCAGATATTAATGGCAGGTTTTTTATTAAGAATGAAGAGGGAAATGACGCCGAGGTGGATGCGGATTATGCCTATGTTTATTTTACGCTGCCCTATGATGCGCCCATGATCAATGGCGACATCTATTTGCTCGGCGAGTTAAATAATTGGGTAATGAATAAAACATCGAAAATGGAATATAACTACAAGAAGAAGACGTACGAAAAGAAACTTATGTTGAAGCAAGGGTATTACGAGTATCAATACGTCTATAAAGAAGACGGCCAGGCGGCAGGCGATGAAACTTTAATAGAGGGCAGCCATTACGACACAGAAAATGAATACACAATCTATGTGTATGATTCTTCCTTGAGAAATAATTATGACCAATTAATTGCGGTTAAAAAGTTTGGAACCCGCTATTAAATAATTTCATATTATTGTAACAAATATGTGCGTTTTATATCGGTAAGAATATATGATAACTGAAGTAACAGCAGGGATAAAAATATCGGTGGAAACACAATTTCAGCCCGATCATTCCGACGCGTCAATAAACAGGTACCTGTTCTCATACAGAATTACAATAGAGAACTGTGGATCTCAAACGGTGAAGCTGATACGAAGACGGTGGTTGATTTACGACGCAAATGGGGTGATAAGAGAAGTTGAAGGGGAGGGCGTTGTGGGTTTACAACCGATCTTAAAACATGGAGAAATTCATGAATATTCTTCAGCTTGCGATCTGGCCACAGATATAGGTAAGATGCATGGAACTTATCTCATGGAAAGGGAAGATACCAAGGAAAGGTTTTATGTGAACATTCCGGAATTTAAGATGGTTGTACCTCACAGGCTGAATTAGGCCAATAATTCACTGTATTAATATTTAACAATAGTACTTATGTCTAAAGGATTCTATAAGGTGCCTACTCCGGTAAACGAGCCGGTATTGAGCTATGGGGCTGGAACAAAAGAGAGGGCGGAGCTTCAGGAAATGATAAAACAATTCAGATCGGAAGAAGTTGAAATCCCAATGTGGATCGGTGGCAAGGACGTGAAGAGCGGCAAACTCGTGCCCATGTCCCCGCCACATGACCACAAACACATTCTAGGCCACTATCATCAGGGGGATAAATCACATATCAATCAAGCTATTGATGCAGCAATGGCTGCTAAGGAGGATTGGGTTAACCTTTCCTGGGAGCACAGAGCTTCCATTTTCCTCAAAGCCGCCGACTTATTGGCGGGGCCATATCGTCAAAAAATCAACGCTGCCACCATGTTGGGCCAGTCTAAGAATGCATTTCAAGCGGAGATTGACGCAGCATGTGAGTTTATCGACTTTTTGAAGTTCAACGTTCACTACATGACGGAGATTTACAAGCAGCAACCAGATTCTGCTCCGGGTATGTGGAACAGGCTCGAGCAACGGCCTCTGGAGGGTTTTGTGTTTGCACTAACGCCATTTAATTTTACTTCTATCGCTGGAAACCTACCGACAGCGCCAGCCATGATGGGCAACACGATTGTTTGGAAGCCATCGAAAACCCAAATTTATTCGGCTCGTATTCTTATGGAGCTGTTTAAAGAGGCTGGTGTTCCTGATGGTGTGATCAATCTGATTTTTGTGTCTGGCCCCGAGGCCGGAGAAGTGATCTTTTCACATCCTGACTTTGCGGGGTTTCATTTTACCGGCTCTACAGAGGTATTTCAAGGTATATGGAAGTCAGTAGGGGAGAACATCCAAAAATTTAAAACGTATCCACGCATTGTCGGCGAAACGGGTGGCAAGGATTTTATCGTGGCTCATAAATCTGCCCAGCCAAAAGTAGTTTCAACAGCGATCACACGCGGCTCATTTGAGTATCAGGGGCAAAAGTGTTCTGCAACCTCCAGAGTCTATGTTCCGGCGAATATTTGGGATGAGGTAAAAGCCAATATACTGGAGGATCTGAAGTCGATTAAAATGGGGCCTCCTGAGGATTTCACGAATTTTGTAAATGCGGTAATTGACGAAGCATCTTTTGACAATATTACCGGTTACATCGACAGGGCAAAAGAAGATGCTGATGTGGAAATCATCGCCGGTGGAGGTTATGACAAGTCTGTTGGGTATTTTATTGAGCCAACTATAATCGTTGCAAAGGACCCCAAGTACATTACCATGTGTGATGAGCTCTTCGGCCCGGTAGTCACCATTCACGTTTATGATGGCGACAAGTATGAGGCAATGCTGGATATAGTGGATTCTACGTCCATATATGCCCTTACAGGCGCATTATTGGCGCAGGATCGCTATGCCCTTGAGTTAGGGACTAAAAAGCTGGTTAATGCAGCAGGGAACTTCTATTTGAACGACAAGCCCAGTGGAGCTGTTGTTGGGCAGCAACCATTTGGTGGCGCAAGGGGATCGGGCACCAATGATAAAGCGGGATCTATGATCAATTTACTCAGGTGGGTATCTCCAAGAACCATTAAGGAGACCTTTGTTCCAGCTACTGATTACCGTTATCCATTTTTGGAAGAGTAGGCGTGGGGTAGTCTAATTCACCACTTGTCGAAGAGTTTCATCGTATTCCTTGACGATATTGCTCCAGCTGTATTTCAATCTTATTTCAGTAATTGAACTTACCGGCACGCAGTAGCCTTTCAAAAACTTATCCTCGTAATAATTTCGAATTTTATGAAATAGAGCACGGTGGTCCCCAATGTCCATCAGTTCGCCATTGACATACTCTTCAATCAATTCGCGGTTGCAGCTAACAGGGGTTGTAATTATGTATTGTCCTAAGGACAAGGATTCTAATATGGCAATTGACATTCCCTCGCTGAGAGATGGTGCCACATGTAAATTAGCAGATTGATATTCTTTAATCACTTCTTGTTCTGATATCCAACCCAAAAAACTTACATTTTTCTCTAGATTATTGTTCTCAACAAAATTCTCCATTTTCCTCCTCAGCGGCCCATCGCCCAGTATATGAACAACAAACTCCTTGTTGCCCTCTGAGAATAATTTTATCGCTTTCAAGAAGGTAAAAGGGTCTTTTTGCTTTACAAGCCTTCCAACAAATACGATTTTGAATATTTTTGATTTTTGCGAGAAATCTGGATTATTGCTAGGCTCATCCAATCCATTCGGGACAATGATATTTTTATCGGCCAACTTTCTGCCCAGGAATTTGTCAATATTATCTTTCATTTCACTGGTTTGAATGAAATTTGCCTCCGAATCCATGCATATTCTTTTGATCCAGAAGTAAGTGAACAAATGATATGCGAACATTTGTTGAGGAAAAAACCAGGGAATGTCATGTCCGTGCGAGATGAGCACGTATGGAATATCAAAATGATTTTTTAGGTACAAGGCAACTTCACCTCCCGGTAAAGCAAAATTGGCAAAACACACATCAAATCTTTCAGATTGGCAGAATTCTTTTAAGAATGCCTTACTTTTCAGAATCCACGATAGCATTTCGAAGGGATCGGATTTATAAACATGTTTTCTTTTAGACCTAAGCCTGATAATCTTCAAGTTGTCGTCTACCTGCTTCTCTTCAATGTCAGGCAACCAAGTTGTCAATACGGTAACATGATTTCCTAATTTTACCAAACCCTCTGATATATGTTGGGTTATAACACCTGCCCCTGCTCCTAGCGGAGGGTATTCATAATTTAGCATTAGGATTTTCATTTCTTGTACAGAGGAGATTCAATCAAAAATAACAAAAGCCACACTCAAGTACTAAACAAGCGACTGTTTATAAGATTCAATCCGTATGAAGCTGTGTATGGCTGTTAGAGAGTATTTTTATGGTGATTGTACAGCTATGAAGAAAATCGCACGCTTTAGTTTCAAATTTTTGAGCAACAAATATGCTGTTGTTGCAACAGTATTTCTGGTCTGGATGCTCTTTTTTGACCGCAATGACTTGATCACGCAGGTGAAGCAGAAGAATAAACTGAACCAAATGAAACAGGACCAGCTATACTTTACGGAGGAGATTCACAAAGACATGTCGATGTTGAAGGAAATGATGAACAACCCCAAAACACTCGAAAGATTTGCACGCGAAAAATACCTCATGAAAAAAGACAATGAGGATATTTTTGTGTTTGTTGCTAAAAAGCAATAACTACAAAGCAGTTTCTTCTAAGCTAATCCGCCTACGGTCTTGCCTGAAGATTCACCGCTACCTTAGAGTCACCTGGCATGGTGATTTCATCGTAATAAACCTCGCTTCCTTCCACTAAGCCCTTGTCCGGGAGCTCACGGTCTAGAAAATTGATGTAATCGGGTACATTTCCCTCAATTAATTTTTCTATTTTACCGGCAATGCCGCTCGGTAAAATATCTCCAATGGTGCCACTTTCTGCCATAATGTTTGTTTTTAGTTAAATCGTAAGCAAAGCTTAACGATATAAATTTAATTAATTAATACACTCATTATTCTACATATTTATTAATTAGTTTTCTAACTTCCAATTAATTAAGTAATATTTTTTTTCAAATTGGAGGTGTCCAGCTGTGCTGTTATGAATAATCATACCATTGTCAGGTTATTAATTATGGCGATCTACTGGGTTTCGTATTTGCCCAGCGTAGCTCAGGTGGGGAGCCTGTTTATTCAAAATTATTCCGCTGATGAACTCTCTACAAAATTCGACGCGTTTAGTCCTCAAATATGGGCGTCTGTTCAGGACGATCGGGGTGTCATGTACTTTGCAAATTTATCCGGGCTATTGGAGTATGACGGAGTAAATTGGCGCATAATAGCGGGAACTATGCGAAAGCCAATATCAGCTTTAGCAAAAGCAGATAATGGGAAAATCTATGTTGGAAGTAAGGATGACTTTGGATTTTTAAAATCGGATTCCACGGGTAACTATGCCTATATCTCCTTGCTGGATCTTGTGAGTGAGGGTGATCTTGGTTTTGATAATGTGTACAATATACACTGTTCTGGAGAAAGCGTGTTTTTCATTTCTAAATACAGGGTTTTTAGATTTAAACAGGGTGTGGTGAAGAGCTGGGAACCTTATACCTACACTTCAAGTTTCTATAGGTCATTTCTAGTGAATAAGAAACTGTATGTGTGGCAGAAGAACTTTGGATTAATGGTATTGGAGAACGAGGAGCTAAAAATTACCCCTGGTGGTGGAATGTTCAATGAGGAATTCGTCACTTGTATGTTGCCTTACTCTAAAAGCAATCAGCTATCTGATAGTCTATTAATTGGTTCACTCAAGCATGGTATGTATTTATACGATGGGAAACAGTTTACACCATTCAATTCAGAGGTAAAGGATATTATATCCAAAAGCATGTTATATACTGGGGTGAAATTGAAAGACAACAATTACGCACTCGCGACAATAGGGGAGGGGGTTGTAATTGTTGATCCTAACGGCAATCTGCTTCATGTAATAAACGAGGGAAATGGGTTGCTTGATAACATTGTACTTAGTCTGTATGCTGATAAAGGGAATGGCTTATGGCTGGGAATGCAAAGCGGATTAAGCCGAGTGGAAATCCCATCTCCCATTACGTATTATGGTAAGGCCAAAGGCGTTACGAGTAACATAAATACTATCATCAGGCATAAAGGCAACGTGTATATAGGAACCACGCTGGGTGTTCAGCAATTGAAGTCTGAAGAGCCTGATGGACAGTTTAAACTCTTGAATCAAACCAATGCAACCTGTTGGGATTTAATTTCTATCGGCTCTACATTATTTGTCGGAACTCATAAGGGAATCTATAAAATAATAGCTGATGAGATGAAAACTGTTGTGCCGGATATCAGCGTCAGGGTTTTATATCGATCAATTTCTGATTCTAACAGGATATTTATCGGAACAGGAAGTGGGTTATCCAGCATGACATTCGAAAATGGAAAGTGGAATTATGGCGGTGAAATTAAAGGTGTTGAAGATGAAATTCGATCAATTGTTGAGACGACGGATGGCAATTTATGGTGCTCCTATGAGGAAATCTATAAGGTGGATTTTTCAAATGGTTTTTCGAATGAACCACCTGTAATTAATTTTCGTGAGGAGGGAGAATCAAAAGGTTTCTTTGAAGATTTCTCTTATGGTCAATTTTTTGAGGTTGACAATGAAAACATTCTCTTTGGCAATCGTGGAAGCTATCGTTATCACCAAAATCAATTCGTGCCAGATTCGACGTTCGGTACTGAACTCGCAGCGAGCTCTGGCTCAGTGACTACTATTTGTGCTGATGGAAAGGGAAAGTATTTCATTGGTGCTGGGCCTCGCATGGGAGCAATTGAAAAGGACCGGACAGGTAATTACAAGTTTGACTATGTACCCTTTTTAAGAATTCCGTCCACTCAAATTTGGTCGAACTATTTTGATGGGCACGGAATAGTTTGGTACGGTACAACGAAACACTTGTATCGGTTCGATACTGGCGTTCAAAGGAATTATAATTCTGAATATTCGGCGCTCATCAGAAATGTAATAAGTGGAAGAGATTCTGTGTTGTTTTATGGAACTTATTATGATGCTGAGGGAATTGCATCATTAGCTCAACCAAAGGAGCTTATGCCTAAACTGGCATACGTAGACAACTCAATTATCTTCCGGTACGGAGCTCCATTTTTTGATAATGAAGAGGTAAATGTCTTCAGTTACTATCTCGATGGCTTTGAAGATCAATGGTCTGAGTGGTCGGCCCAGAGTCATAAAGAATACACAAATTTGAAGGAAGGGGATTATGTGTTTCGGGTGAAGGCTAGAAATGTGTATGAAAAAGAAAGTATGGAGGCCACATACTCCTTTGTGATTTTAACCCCGTTTTACAGATCCTGGTGGTTTTACGGAGCACAGATAGGCTCTTTAATGTTGCTGTTCGTGTTGTCTTATTACTTTGGAAAGGCAGGTGGTAAGTTGAGGCGTTTAGCGCCTGCAATTGCAACGGTGGCCATAGTAATTATATTCGAATATTTCCAAAACTACGTTGAGGACAACTTTGAGCATATGTTGGGCGGAATAACCTTCTTGAAGGTACTGGTTAATGTTTTGCTTGTATTATTACTGCTTCCCTTAGAAACAATCTTAAAGAGAATAATAAAGCAAAAGGGGGAAAAGCATGATTAAGATGAGCAATGAGCTTGTAGGTTATGTAATCTTGGTTATTGCAATTACCTTTTATTATAATAATAATTCTATTCCGCGTTATTTATAAGTTTTCAATTTTGCTCCACAAAAAAACACCTCTCGCTAGGCGAGACGTGTTTTTTTAAATTAATTCGGTTCTTACTCTATTACCGTTTTTTATAACGGAACTACACGGGCTCTTGGCAATATGCGCAAATGCCACCTCCATCGTCTTTGTGAAGTATATCTCCATGGTGAAGATGAGCTGGAAGTGCACTGATAGATACACTGATATGAACTCCTTTCGATCCATGGTGTAGATCAACCTTAGAATCTGCATTTAATTGTGCCGTACCGATAATCATCATCGTGAGTGCAATTACAGCAGAGAACGTTAAAAGAACTTTTTTCGTTGTTTTCATGTTGAACGTTGTTTATTTATCGTTGAATACCCGTTTTGGATAGACGAATATACATATTTTTTAAATACCTCCAAATAAAAAATGATATTTTTTTTAAAGTTTTATTTCAAAATATATAGCATCAGGTCTGGCTTAGTGCCAAATTATATTTTGAATAGATCCCTTTCCCGATGGGTAAAATGAATAGAAAGTATGTATGGAGTGCATATATTATTTTTGTCTAGCCTCTCGTAATTATTAAAACCTGTGAATAAAAGTGCTTATGTTTTAAGATAACTAGCGGCCAATTTACTTGCAGATTGATTAGGCCTTTTAGAATTATATTCTTACCTTGAAAGCACTTATTTCCCCTGCTAATAATTCACTTAGTTTTTATTTTTTAAAACCAAATAATGTATCACAGGGGCTGCAAGCATACAGTAGTGGTTTGTGTTTAATAGAATTTGAATGATCAATAAATCTTAATCAATATCATTATGAAAAAGTCAAAAAATACATTTATCCAATTAATTGTATTTGCAATTATATTTCTTTGTACAGGATATTTACGGGTGAATGCCCAGGCAATTGTTACACAATTTGATAAGACTTACGGAGGCAACGGTCTAGATCAACTATTTGCCGGCCAACAAACTTCAGATGGAGGTTACATTTTCGGAGGCAGATCAACATCTGGTATTAATGGGGATAAAACAGCACCTAACAAGGGTTTCTGGATTGTAAAGACTGATATTAATGGCGATATAGAGTTTGATAAAGCTTATAGTGGCTCTGGAGGCGAATCTCTGAACGCTTTAGAGCAAACCACAGATGGCGGTTACATACTAGGTGGCAATTCGGGTTCCAATATTGGTGGAGATAAATCAGAGAATAGCAGAGGCGGGACTGACTTCTGGATTGTTAAAATAGACTCTATTGGTAATGTGGAATTTGACAAAACTTTCGGAGGAAGCGGTTTCGATTTGCTATTGGCTGTGCAGCAAACATCAGATGGGGGATATATTTTAGGAGGCATGTCATCATCTGGCATTGGTGGAGATAAGTCAGAGGCAAACAGGGGAAGTTCAACATCCTTAGATTTCTGGATTGTAAAAATAGATGCCAATGGAAATAAGGAGTTTGACAAAACAATCGGTGGTGACAGGAATGATTTTTTCTCGAGTTTAACGGAAACGACTGATGGAGGGTTTGTCTTAGCAGGTTCTTCGGGTTCAAATGTAAGCGGAGAAAAGTCCCAGCCAAGAATAGGTGGAGCAGACGGATGGGTAGTTAAAGTTGATGCAAATGGCAATGTAATTTGGGACAGGAGTTTAGGCAGTGTGAATCAGGGTTTCGGATTTAGATCTGTTCAGTTAACCAACGATGGTGGATATATATTAGCGGGCGGCGCAGGCGTGTTTCCTGATCCAAGAGACTTCTGGCTGGTAAAACTGGACGATAATGGTAATCAGATATTTGAAAACACATTTGGAGGTGACGATTATGATGAAGCATTTGCTTTGGACTTAACATCTGACGGTGGATATATCATAGGCGGTTCTTCGCAATCCAACGTCAGTGGGGACAAAACCGAACCTAGCCGAGGTAGCTTAGATTACTGGCTAGTAAAAACGGATGCAAATGGAAATATTGAATGGGACAAGACTTTTGGCGGTAACGGTATCGAGGAGCTAAACTCCCTGCAGGAAACAGTGGACGGAGGATATATTATTGGCGGTACTTCCAGGTCAGGTGTGAGTGGGGACAAAACGGAACCAAATCGTGGGGGGATATATGATTTTTGGGTGCTGAAAATAATTGACCTTTGCGTAATACCTGGGACATGTGAAACTATTTCTGGAACAGTTTATGTGGATAATTTAGATGCTAATTGTGCATTTGACTTAGGTGATGCAGGCATAGGAGGCAAATTGATTCAGATGGAGGATGCCAACAACACCTTTCTAAAAGTTTCTCGTAGTTCTGGTGACTATTCCTTCAATCTCCCTGCTAGTAACTACACAGCTTCTCTTGTCACTGATGAAACCACGGAACAACCTAATATTTGTGGCAGCCCAGGGTTAACCTATCAGGTCAATTTAAGCATTGGAAATCCTTCGGAAGGCAACAACTTTTTTATAAAGCCGCTTTGCGAAGTCGTTGGTTTAAACCGTGTATTGAGCGTTTCTCCTTTCAACAATGCCCTTGGTGTTTCCGTAAGTACAAAAGTAGAGTTGGAGTATGGGTGTTCAGTTAACCCTTCTTCGTTTAACGATGCCAGTTCGTTCATCGTATCAGGAGCAATTAGCGGACAGCATACGGGAAGTTTTGCTTTTTCTCTTAATAACACGGTTGTAACTTTTACCCCCACCGTTCCTTTTATAAAAGGGGAAAAAGTGACAATAATTGCTACTGATCAATTGTCTGGACCAAGTGAGACACCGATTCCTTTTGTTTCAGTATTTAACGTGAATAATAATTCTTCGCCTGGTATATTCACCGCTCCTTTGCAGTATATAACTGGAAATTCACCTAATATCATAGCGGCTGGAGACCTTAATGGCGATGGTTTAACTGATCTGGCAATTTCTAATGGGGCGGATAATACTTTCAGCGTACTAATAAATGATAATGGCAACCCTGGAACTTTTCTGCCTAAAATCGATTATGCTACCAATTTAAATCCGTTGGACATAAAAATGGCCGATTTAGACATGGATGGCTTTGTTGATATTGTGGTAACAAATCTTAATTCTTCTGACGTTTCTGTTTATCTGAACAATGGAAGCGGAATTTTCTCAACGAAAACGGATTATACAACTCTACCTACTCCAAAATCAATTGATATACAAGATCTTGATGGAGACGGCTTCTTTGACTTAGTAACAGGTAATTTATTTGAAGATAGGATATGCATATTATTTAATAACGGTGACGGTACATTCGCCCCCTTTATTGCCAAATATGCGGGACACGGCACCGTCTCAGTGGCATTGGAGGACTTTAACAATGACGGAAATGTAGATATAATGAGCACCAATTTTAACCGTTCAATAAGAATTTTAGAAAATACAGGAGGTGGAAGTATGGAATCAGAGAAGAAGCTATATGATGGGCGTAGCGGCCAGGGGCGTAGCTTCTGGAGTGATTTCAATGGGGACGGATTGATAGATGCAGTTATAGCAACCAGCGTAGATTATCCTGATTTTGTAAGTGTTGTAAAAAATCAGGGCCCAATATTTCAGACTCCAGCTGATGAGTACTCTACGGGACCAACTCCACGTCATATATATAGCGCAGATATAGATGGAGATGGTGACATGGATATATTGGCAACGCATAAACTGGATAATTATGGGCATGGAATCTCAGTTCTAAGAAACAATGGTAATGGGACATTTGCAGAAAAAGAACAATATATTGTGGCGGGTTCAGCTCCAACAGGAATATTGGTTGCTGATTTAGATGGAGATGGTACAGGTGATATGATAGTAGCAAACAGTGATCTGTCGACAATTTCTGTTTTTAGAAACCCAATAAACCCTCATCTAATCCAAGGTACAGTATTTAATGATCTGGACCAGAACAGTTTTAGGGATTTTGAAGAATTTGGAGTTTCCAACTGGGGGGTAAGACTCTTACCTAATGATGCAGAAGTACTTACGGATGAAACAGGGGTTTTCGAATTCCATGTTGCGGATGCTGGCACCTATACAATTGAGTCTGTTTTAAGATCAGGGTGGAATCAAACGTTTCCACCGACACTTGGTTCACATTCAGTGACAATTACCAATTCAGGCCCGGATTTTAATCATTTAGTTACCAATTCTCACATCAATTTTGGAGTTCAAACCAATACGTGTGGTAATTGCCTGGAAGTTACTTTAACTATTGTTCCTATCTGGCCTGTTCCACCCTTTTGCGATCCCGCAACAGCAACCACTTATGTGGTTACAGTAACTAACAACTGTGGAACACTTGTGTCGGGTATTGAGGTTGAACTGATATTAAACAATAGTATTTGTTTCAACAATGTTACCAACCAACAAACATTATGTAATAGTAGTTTTAATGAGGCAAATGATTTTGTTTTTGGTGCGCCAACAACCACTGTAGAATGGGATCAAACAAGCGGAAATTTTACACCGGGTCAATCTTGTACATTTAGCGTGGATGTATTCTTTTCGCCAGGATTATGCCCATTTGGAACCAATGTTGATGCAGATGTGTTCGCTGGTGGAAATGAAGGTCCACCTCTAAATAATCTTTGCATTGGTGACGATAATCTTAGTGAAGCTGCACAGTGCAGTTGGGATCCGAACGATATTGTGGTTACCCCTCCAGGCTGCGGTTTGGAAGGCTATGTGACTACTACAGATACACTCACGTACCGAATAAATTTTCAGAATACGGGTACTGCCGCAACCAATAGGGTAATCATTCGCGACACGCTTGGGGTGGAATTTGATATCTCTACGCTGCAACTGACCAATTCGAGCCATACTTTTGATAATTTTCAGATAGTGAGCGGAAGTGTTTTGGAATGGACTTTTGGCACTCAGACTCAATCGTTTAATTTACCAGATAGCACCTCCGACCCCATAGGAAGCAAAGGATTTGTTGAATTTCAGATATTAATGCAGCAAACTTTGAGTCCGGGAATACAAATAATCAATTCGGCAGATATTTTCTTCGATGGAAACCCTCCGGTGAAAACAAATAGAACTTTAAACACTATTTCCGAAGATCCGGCATTAGTGGCAGCTATAGAAGGGGATACTTCAATCTGCCAGGGAGAGACAACTACACTAATTGCTACAGGAGGAACTGCTTATATATGGAGTACAGGGCAAACTACAAGAAGTATTACAACTGGTGAGGCAGGCAGTTATGCAGTAACCGTGTTTTTTGATAATTCATGTGAAAGCACAGCTAGTGTAAAGGTAGAAGTTAGGCAGAGTGCTGTGGCGGACTTTGTCGTAGCGACCCCCTGCGTGTCTGTAGGACTTGGAGTTGACTTCGCTTACACCGGAGGAACTTCAAATAGTGCATTATTTCAATGGAATTTTGGGCCAAATGCATCAATAACTAATTCAACAGATGAAAACCCCACAGGTATTGTGTTTAATAGCGTTGGAAATGAACTGGTTGAATTAACGATAACACGATTGGGGTGTAGCTCAACGATTAGCAAGACAGTGGAAATACTCAATGCAACTTGTGGCAACATTAATGACAAGATTTTTGTATGCCATCTCCCTCCTGCTCCCGGTAATCCGAATAACCCATTAACATTGTGTATTAATCCAAGTAGTGTTTCCAACCATTTAGCTCATGGGGATTTATGTGGCCCTTGTGGAGGATCCAAATCGAGCGGAAATTCAACTGCTGTAGTTGAAAGTTTAAGTGAGGAAAGCGAGATAAATTATCTGATGGAAGATGAGAGAACATACGATGCCTATCTGGAAGCTTATCCCAACCCTTTCTCAGGTGTAACAACAATTAAGTTTAGTTTACCAACTGCTGAAATTGCTTCAATAAGTCTTTTCAATATTTCAGGTGAACAAATTACTGTATTGTTCAGTGGGGAAGCACAGAAAGATTTTGTCTATGATTTAGAATTCGATGCAAAGAATCTAGCCAGTGGAATTTATTATTATAGGCTTATTACAGCAACTAAAGCTTATACTAAAAAGTTGGTTCTTTTGAAATAGACAACATCACAGGGGATAAATGCACAAGTTCAATGATCATTGCATACATACGTTTCATAAGCTCATCCTTTTATAACCCTAATTAACCGCCTAACAAAACGGTATAACTATATACTCCTTCGTAAAATACTTTTCGGCTGTCTTGTTATGGAACCCCAGCAATGGGTGGATAAGATTGAATTGATTTTGATCTTGTATTCTTCTTATCATCTTTTGTAAAGGCTTGAATACAAATTTCCCAATACTATTTGTTTTTCAAAAAATGCAGCTGGGATATCAACAATTTATGCGCGAAAGGGAGCAATTTGCCTGTTAGAATGAACAGGAGTAAGACAAGGGGGTTACGATTGTTATTGTTAAGAAGCGGGGATGTAAGAAATCCCCTGTATAATACAGAGGATTGTTTAATGAATCTGAATCGTCATAATTAGTTCTCCTTCACAAATTTGGCAATATATTTCTCATCGTTAGCGGTTAAGGTAACCAGGTACATTCCCTGCTGGAAACCTGAGATATCTATGTTGAACTTGTAGAAGGTACCATCAAACCTCTTTTCGTACACCAATTTACCCCGAGTATCATAAATCTTGATGGCCGCATTGTATTCAGGAGTCATTACGAAAACCGTATTGTTCTTAGCGCTGCCAAATACGATCTGCAGCATATCTCTTGCCGGGTTGGGCCTGACTGAAAATTCCAGCCCTTTTAAGATGTTTACAGCAACCAAATCGGAATATGTATATGTTCCGTCATAATCTGTTTGCTTTAATCTGTAATATGACAAGCCATAGTAAGGATTCTCATCCACAGCTTCATAATAAAGCGTCTGATTACTTGATCCTGCTCCGGGAACTTGTACCACAAGATCAAAGTCAGTGGCATCACTTCTGCTCTTTTGGATTGTGAAATAGTCATTGTTCTCCTCAGAAGCGGTAGCCCAATCCAAATCTACGTTCTGCGTCTGGCTGTTGTAGGTGGCATTGAAGTCCAGTAGAGATATAGGCAATGGGCCTCCGCCTCCGCCTCCACCGCTGTATGCTGTCCAGGTGCAAGTTACGTTGTTACCGGTGGTTGTTCCTGTCCAAGAATCCCAAGCCGAACCATTCCAATGATAGGAGGTGTTGATAGGTGTAATTCCGGAAAGCTCACCTGTTGTCCACCTGAATGTTAACTCCGCATCAAATACCACACTTGGCGTAATATCATACCACCTATCAATGTAATTGGCGTCTCCGGTTGCCGGTAGCAAGGTAGTCCCCGTAGGTAAATCTGTATTGTTATCTACACTGGTGTGCCAAGTTGCAATGGCGATGTCTGCTCCAGGGTCGCCACCGTCCTTTTCAAAATCAAATGGAATGTACTCACCGTCATATACAAATGGGAACACGAAAATATTAGCCCCGGCAGGGGTATTCGTCCAATTTATATAACTGTTTTCGTTTTCACTGTAGATAAAACCGTTTGTCCTGCTAATATCCGTAATGGTGGCGGTAGCCTTAGCCATAGTTAGGGTATATGCGTTGAGTTTAAGAACGCCATTGGTCAGGGTTAGATTATTGTCCACAGTAACTGTTCTATTCATTTGAACACTATCAGCAGAATTGTCAATTGTGAGATCGTAAATACCAAGTGTCCCTGCACCAGATATATTTTGTTCAGAGCTTCCACTGAACTTAATTAGCCTGTCGTTTGAACCTGAATATGCGAGTGTTCCTGATCCCAAAACAGACAGGCTATCTCCCTGAATCTCAAAACCCGTTCCATCATTATTCAGGATATGAGCAAAATCTCCTCTTACCGTTATACTTCCCTTAACCAGTACCGGACTGGCATTGGTGTTGGAGCTTCCGAATATTACAGCAGCATTACTGGAGCCGCCAACATCCAAATTTCCTTCAACTGTTGGGTAAAATCCACTCCCAATGAAACTCATACCTGCCCATGCACCGCCTGAGGTATTTTCAATTATCAGCGTCGGATAGCAATTTCTTCCTGAGTTGGTTGATGTGATAGAAGGTGTGCCTGCTCCAGTATATCTGAAAATCCACTCGGCTGTAGACGGAACATTTCCACAAGTGGTTCCCCCGTCATAAGCATCCATCCAGCAATTGTTGCAGGTGCCGTTGTTTGCACGAATCAGCCTGCCTTTAGTACCGAACTTCCAATTACCTGTAAAGGAATGGCTTGTTGAGCCTTCGTCTACATAGGTACCGTTAATGATAAGGTCTACACCGGTGCCGTTAGCAACAGTAACCGTTCCTACTGAATAGGTAAGGGTGCCACCTAATTCCACAGTAACTTCATCATAGGTTACAGTAGCTGCAATCGTGACATTATCCCCATCCCTTATCTGTATGGTTCCATCGGTACTGGTAGGCGTTCCTCCCGGAACAGGTGTAGTCCAGGTAGAGCCATTGTCCGTTGAATACTCCCAGGTACTTGTGGTAAACCAATCACCTGTAGTAATTGACCTGTACAAGTTAGGACATCCCACGTCAATGGTATAGCTTGAAAGGGTGCGTGTTGTTTCATCACACGTGCCATCAGTAACAGTAACATAGATATTTTCAACATTTCCTGCACCGCCGGCATTGGCCAGGCTATAGCAATTGGCTGTACCACTTGATAAAGGAGCACCGCCGGTGGCAGCTGCATACCAACTGTAAGTAGCGCCGCTGATGGGTGACGTTACGCACATAGATTCCGTCCCAACCATACATATAGTAATAGATGGTATTGTCGGAGGTGTATCTGTACCCGTAACAACTGATACATCTCTGGTCGCACTGACACAACCTATACTGTTGGCCGCTTCCGCGTAGTAGCTGGTTGCTCCGGTCAACACAGGGCTTACCGTGTAGGTTATTCCACCGCCCAAGTTAGTGCCTCCAGAAGCGGCATCATACCATACATAATTGAATCCAGATGTGGTGGGAGAAATTACTAAATCTGTACTGCCACCAATACACAGTGAAATAGCAGCAGGGACTATTACAGGTTCCGCAGGGAGATTTGAAATGGTTACGTTGTACAGAACAGGTGTTAATGCCCCACAACATCCGGATGTAATGGTTAGGGTTAGCGGGAAGACCAAAGGTCCGCCAGTAGAGTTGGTAAAAGTTACATCGGTAGGCACTGCAGCCGGAGAAGCAATCGATGAGGTCCCACCCGCAGGATCGGAGCATGTCCAGGCAAAAGTAAGTCCTGGCGTTCCTGCCTCGCTGCTCGAATAGTTATAGGTACCTGGGCAAGTATTATTTAAGCCCAGTACTGTACCAGTCGAAGGTGGATCCATTACAATATTTTGAAAACCGAGATAAGTGTAGTTCGTACCGTTGTCGTATTGGATGGTTTTTCTACCTGTCGCACCAGGGTCGTATTGCGCCGTAACCGGATCGCCGGTAGGCGTGAGCGGAACAGCCCCGGAACCGAGGTTCCATGTTCCTGAAGCAGGTGCATCATAGTTAACATCTACCTGGGTACAGGTAGTATTGTCTTCAACAATTATTGGAAAGGCGCTAATCGCCTCATTCGTACCCACTTCAGAACCATTCGCGTATACCAATCCATCTGTACCACCTGTTCCGGCGGTGGCCGTCATTTCGCAATCATCCACAGTTCCGCCCAAGGCATCAGGTGAATGAACACTATATGCGTCACCAGCAGCAACTGCAGGGCAGGCAGTGCACGCTGTACACGAACCCCCACAATCGATTCCAGTTTCATTTCCATTGAGCAATCCGTCACTACATGTGCTTGCTACACACACCGTCTTTCCCGTTGAACCAACTGTTTCGTAAGTGGCAGTCCAACCTTCATAACTAGATCCAGCGCACCATTTAATGATCCTTATATAAGCGTAACCGGTACCATCATTAACTTCCACGCACAAATTGGGGAGCGTTCCCGAGCAAGTGGCGCTGCCAAAACATGATGCACCTACAGCTTCATCATAAATGAACTGTAGTGCACTGGCATTGTTGTAAACCCTGATTTCATCATAATCGCCCACACACATTGCGGTATTTAAGGCAATAGCAGAAAAGCAGATTTTAATATCCCCCGCCGTTCCATTGCCGAGCTTATAGCCGGGAGAACCTATGTTGATCGTATAATTAGAAGCCGGCCCAGCATTATCATACGTTGTACCACAACAAAAAGGTAGAGTTCCTCCTGCGGTACAGTTACCCGTGCCACAAGTTCCGCACATGTTGCATACTCCTCCGCAATCTATAGCATCTTCATCTTGATTTTGGATTCCATCAACACATGTTCCACCGCAAGGAGGGCAATCAGGCCCACCACAATCCACACCGGTTTCCTGGCAGTCTTGTATTCCATTGCCACAATTGGGCTTGGCAATGCAATCGGCAGCACCATTAATATTATCATCAAGAGTGACAGTATATGTTCCAGCAGTCCAGCGAACCTGGAAAATGTAGGTCGTACTTGCACTCATACCTGAAATTACATAAGTACTGCTACCGCAATTATCATCCTGTGTCGTTCCGGCAAGAACAGGAGTATTGCAATCCGCACCAAACATTAGTACAGTCGCGTCGGGAACTACAGTAATTTCAACGTCGCTTCCGCTCCCATCCGTTGTGAACTGATAAAATAAAACCGCATCATTGGACTGAGAAGTAACGCAACCAAAGGTAAATCCGCCGTTACAGTCGTCAATTACCTCTCCTGTATAACAATCACCCATACTCATGATCCTGTTGGCAGCTCCACAGATACCAGCAGATGCGCCATTTATACTGTAGTTGGCGCCAGGCGTACAGAATGCTGCATAGCTATTATCCACCACTGACACCATAAAGAACCCGGTCAGGGTAACAAGTGATAAATATTTAAGCAACTTTTTCATTCTCTTCTCAACCTATTCTCATTATGGGTTCGCGCCTACTCCCGCATCAATGTAACACCTAATAATACTATAGCCCGTAGAACTCGCGCCCATTAATCTAATTCCATAATTGGTAACTTCCGTAGCGTTAGCATGCCCCGTTACGTTGGCGCTTCCAGGAAGTTCTATCCTAATGTCTTGTATCCTCCAGTCATCTGCACTTGACGTTATTGCGATTGCCGTGCATGTTTTGGAGTCATCGCTATCCGCCGTATTATCTCTTCTGATCGTAGTTGAATTCGCAGCACCTGACAGGTCGCTGGTTTTGGTTGTATAAGCAGAGTTATAGCCTCCTTCGATGGTAATAAAATCGTTTAAAGTAACTTTATCACTGAATGAATATATGCCAACCGCCATTTTAATGATTGAAGCAGTACACAATGAGGCTGTAATGGCTGAACTTAAGTCTGTAGGTGTAGCCTTGGTTAATCCGTCTCCTCCTCCTGCGGTTGATACGTAATATATGTTACAAGCTCCCGTTGCTCCACCAGAAGCCACTGTAATCGTGGATGAGGCTGTATTGCTTACGCAACCAGATGTTGTGGTAGACTGTACCGTATAAGTCCCAGCACCTTCAGTAATGGACGGAGTGGTTGCACCCGTACTCCATAAATACGTACATCCAACACAGGCAACACCATCTACAGTAGTAGTTGCTGCGAGGCTCGCTGTTCCACTACAAATCTGTGGATCAACGGGTGTAATTGAAACAATAACACTTTCCAATAATATTATTTGTGAGGCTCTTTTGGTACAACCTCCATAAGTAACGGCTACCGTGTAAGTCGTATTTGCAATTGGGTTCACAGTGAAGATGCCAGTTGTGTTGGACTGAGGCCCGGGTGTAAGGGTGTAGGTACCTCCGGATGGAGCGCCAGTTGCCGTTAAAGTTACCGCCGTTCCCGGCACACATATACCATTGGTACTGGCAGTCATTGCAACTACACCCAACATGTCAAAGTTTATAAGGCCAGGGTCTATTGCGAATTTACCACAGAGATTTGCAAGGACGTGGCTGCTATTGATTTCAATACTATAATTTGCAGCGCCCAGCGTACCGTTATGTGTAAATAATATATCCTTTGTTTTGCCACCAACACATCCAGTACCCGCTACAGAAAGCAAATCAGCATTTACAGATACTGGTCCTGGGTACTGAAGAAAATTGAAATCACCTAATGTTGTTGCTGTGAGGCAATCCACGTAGTCATCCATGGTAAGGGTAAAAGTGTTTGCGGTACATGAAGTAGAGACACTAACCGTTGACGGCCCAGGGTTTGGATCCTGCAGTGTGGCACCTCCTGTGAAGGTGATGGTATATCCATTTGTACTTGCCGACCAGTTATCGATGATGATAACGTAGGTTTGGGGTGGTGTGAGGCCGGAACCGCCGAGTTCCCATCCATTCATCATTTTCGGGCCTGTTCCTCCAACAGATAACGGTGATTCATCCTGGTTTGATGGAGTACAACCGGTTGTTCCAGATGCACCTGACCAATTGCACCTGATAGGAGTAGCACCCACCACATTGCCACAACCTCCGAGTGCAGTTAAATTATACACGGCAAAATCATAATCATCATTGCCATCAACCGGATCAATGTCAAAGCCAACTGTTCCTGTAGAAGTAGCCTCAAAAGTGTACCATACCGAATTTGTTTCGCCAGCAAGGAGGCAGCCAGTTGTAATTTCCTGGGTGCTGCCTGAACCGGTGTAGGAATTCAATTCAGTAAACGAAGTGCTGCTGCATATTCCAATGGCGTTGGCACAATCCTGTTCTGCTCCATTAATAAGCGTTACGGGCGGGGCGCCCCCCTTCGCCAAAAGAGCAAGCTTGGCCATCTTGGCACTAACTTGAGCAGCAGTTGGATAATTGCTCTTTTGAGCATAAGTGTTGCTTACCACAACTAAACAACAAGACAATATGCTTACGGTAAGCGCGGAATAAAAATACTTTACGTGATTCAGAATCTTCACTTAGGCTTCGTTAAATTGTCTTCTTCTTTTATCTTAGAATTTTTCTTTTTTTCTTCTCCGGAATTCAATTGTATTCTTGCTGGCATCGCATCTACATTCATATTGCCTATTGCAACTTCCTCTGGTGTGGGTTCTCTTTCCACAAAGTTTTCCGTTGCGCAATTGAGTTTATCGACTTTTTGCAGGGTTGATTTCTGATTAGGATCGTTATTTTCATTAACAACGGCCTGTCCAAAGCACACACCGCCAACCAAGACAAACAACAATGCCAGAGATACACGATGTTTAGCCCTATGTGGATTGTTACTGTATATCATTACTTATTCTCTACGACTATAAAATGAAGACGTGCAGCTATTAAAAATAGTTGCCTTTGCTATAGTTTATTTATACGTAATTAAGGTTAAATGGTTCCACCCTACTTAATTTAGACAATTACCAATAAACTTACCCCCATTTAGTCATCAAATTTAGTTACTCGGCTATCGCTTAAAATTCCCCGTATCTTTTATTAATTAAATTCTCCCGTAATTAACTTTCTTAAAGAACTATTTGGATTATTCCTTTCGAAACGAATTATTTGAACTGTTAAATCCTCTTCTATAAAATATTATTTTTTTGATCTTTACCTTCGTTTAGGTAAGGTAATTATTTATTTTGTTTTCGCACAGTTATTACCCGTGTTTTTATCCAGTTTTAGACGAATAATCTTATTGAGCCGACGAAAAACAAGTATCTGAAAATATTGCCATTAATTTAGATTTGCAGCTTGTAATGGGCATTTTACCTTAATTTTATATGCATAATTTGTTCTTTGTTTTTAGCCTATTTGTTTTTAGCCTAAAAGATGAGTAAAAACAAGATTTATCTTCTTACCGCCTTTTTAGAGGGATTGTCTGTAATGACAGTTGAATTGGCCGGAGCCCAGATGATGAGTTCCTTTTATGGTTCTTCCCTATACGTATGGTGTTCAGTATTGGGGATTACTTTGCTGGGCTTAACCTGCGGTTATTTCCTGGGCGGAAAGTTATCTGAAAAATTCCCAAGTGAATTCACGTTATATTTCATTTTATTTCCTGCATCTGGATTGATAGTACTGATGCCATTAATTGGCGAGTATACAATGACCATAGCATTGAATCTCAATTTAATTGAAGGTATAATAAGGTCCGGAATGGTGCTGTTATTTCCTCCTTTGGTTTTATTGGGCATGATTTGCCCAATCCTTATCAAACAGATTGCAAAGGAAGTAACTGTATCTGGCAAATCAGCCGGAACTATATTTTCAATTTCTACGGTAGGCGGAATAGTGGCAGCCTTGTCATTGGGCTTTTATGTGATCCCAAATTTTGGAGTGAGTAAAAGCGTTTTTATTGTAGGAGGCATATTGGGTCTGTATAGTTTAGTATACTCTCTATATTATAGAAAGATGGGACATGTTTTCGTGACTATTATTGTAATTGGATTTGTGCTTTTAAGTATTCGTCAACGGTATACTGTAACAACCAAAAGCTCTAAATTCAATGTCATTTATTCTTCCGAAGGAATCTTGGGTCAAATTAGGGTAGTTGACGATATTACAGATGTAAGAACACTGCTTGTAAACAACATACCTCAAACCAAAATGCATAAAACAGGGCGTTCCCTGTGGCCTTATGTTTATCGAATCGCTACTTATGCATCAGTAAAACCGCAAGGATCAAGAGTTTTGCTCGCTGGTGTTGGAGGGGGTAACCTGGCAAATGAAATGCATGTGTTAGGATTTGATGTCGAAATGGTAGATATAGATAGTAGAATGTCTATGATAGCTCAAAACTACTTTAATGCGGTCAAAGAGATAGACACGCATATAGATGATTTCAGGCATTTTGTTAAAACAACAGCAAAAAGATATGATATAATAATTATAGATCTAAGTGCGGGTGAGGATATTCCCTCTAACGTGTTCACTATAGAAGCATTTCAGGAGTTAAAGATGGTACTCGCAAATGAAGGAGTAGTGTTTATACACTATTTAAGCACTTTGGTAGGTGATGGGATGATGGCAGTAGAGTCAATTGGAAATACGATTCAAGCGGCGGGATTTGATGTTAGGATGCTCAACACGTTTCCGCAAATAGACCGTGTTTCAGAATTGATTTTTGTAGCATCTGAGCAACCCTTAGATTTTAGTGCTCTTAGCTATAGAATAGATCCTGAAATCCCAAACAGATTAAATTTCCCATTGACGAATAATATCTATTTAAAGGATGTTGTATTTGAAAATGGCTTGATACTAACTGATGATCAACCAATATTAGATGTCATTCAGCAAAAATCAACAATGCTGATGCGTAGAAATAACATTAAGCGTGTTATAAAACCGTTAATAGAAGATAACATAGATATTCTGCTTAATTAATTTATGTGTTGATGCACGGATACGTGTTCGTTAGATCCGGATGTTGATAGAGGAAATACTTTTAGTTTTATTAACTCCATAGTTTCTTTTCCCTCCACAATTTTATAAGCTGCATTCATAACTACCTTCTTGAAATTTTGTACGTTTTGTGAGCCCGCCCAGACAATTTGAATTTCGTCAAGAGACTTTGCATTACCTAATCCTATTTCCAACTGTAAGCTGGAAGATCCAAAGCTTCCCCCGGTAGAAACTACGTTATGGATATCTCTTTTGAGTCCATTTTGGCCGGTTACCGATATTTTTACACGAGATCCGATTGCAGAGCGGTTGCACCTTACCCCTTCCAACTTGAGGGTAATCCATTTGTTACCATGGCCTGGATTATTAAACAATACATTTTGAAATGAATCTCCCTCATATGCGCCCCCCAATATTGTATATATATCCTGGTCTCCATCATTATCTATATCCCCGAAAGATATACCGTGTCCTTTTTGTAAGTGCCCAAATCCACCAGAGGTAGTAACATCCTGAAAATACTTACCACCTGCATTTCTAAACATTCGGTTGGGTATAAGGGTCTCAAAACTGGGGTCGCCAGTACCAGCATAAAAATCTTGAAATCCATCGTTATCCAGATCGCCAAAATTACAGCCCATAGCATAGATGATTTTGGTAAGATTGGATTGAGCTGTTACGTCTTCAAAAGTTCCATCTCCGTTATTTCGGTATAACCTGGGGAAGCCTCTGCCTGGTGAGAAACCAAGGTATTCTGATGTAATGTCAGCAGTGTTGGAATGATAGCTAGCTACAAAGATATCGAGCCAACCGTCATTGTTGTAATCCCAAAACCAGGTGGGGAAACTTCGATAAGGTTCTTTTACGTGAGCAGTTTCAGACACATCCGTAAAAGTCTGCACATCGGACCCATCTATTCCATTGTTTCGGAACAGTGTATTTGGTTTATCGAGAAAGGAAATATAAAGATCGACATATCCATCATTGTTATAGTCTCCCCAAGCTACTCCTTTAACGAAACCAAATACATCCACGCCAACTTCTTTTGCGATATCTGTGAATGTTCCATTACCATTGTTGCGGAAGAGCTGGCATCGGTTCTTAATTCTTTGATTTACATCAATGTCAAATTCAATAGCTTCGCTTCCGTAGTTAACAGACTCATTTCCAATAAATAAATCCAACCAACCGTCATTGTTATAATCTCCCCATGCGGCAGTTTGTGTAGGATAATAGGATAACAATCCAGCTTCATCAGTTACGTCGTCAAATGTTCCATCTCCATTGTTTTTTAATAGTGAATTAGGATGTTTACCAATGTCATTTAGCCAAGCTCCTCGTAGAATAAAAATATCAGTATAACCATCATTATTGTAGTCAGCGTGAATCAAATTTAATCCTCCCACAATGCCTATAAGCCCGGCTTGTGTAGTATGATCAGAAAAGGTTCCATCTCCATTATTGTGGAAATAACGAAGTTGATCAGTGAGTCCCCATGAAGATGCAACAATATCCAAATAACCATCCCCATCAAAATCTTCCATAATACTTCCTCCACAAAGTCCCCGAACATCTAGGCCCAAGCCTGGCGCAACATCATGAAACTTTTTAATATCATATTCTGATTCAAAAGCGCCAGGATTAATTAACCATTTTTCAGGTACGCCTGTCGGATATTTCCCCAAGGTCATATAAGCAATATTTAAAAGCCATCTCAATGTTGGATCTTCTGGATCTTCATTAAGTAAAGCGGTTAAATCCTTTACAGCCGCAAGGGATCCCCGCTGATTTTTATGGATTCCGCTTTTTTCAATGGGAAATATACACGATTCTGTAGCGTGATTTAGGATGCAATTATCCTGTTCGCCAAGGCGCATATAGGATATGGCGATGAGCTGATTAAGTGATTTGATATTTTTATAGCTAATATTAATTTTGTCTTGATCCCTTATTATTATGTTTCTTAAAGCGATAAGTTGATTTATAGCTTCTTCTGTTTCTCCTGCACGAAGTAATTCTAACCCTAATTTAAAATACAGACCCAATTTTTGACTTGGATCTGCTGTTCTTTCCAAACTTCTAAAGTAATTGACGCGCTCTCTGTTGGCATATTTATTTTTTTCGGGATAGCTTGCATTAGCCAATCCTTTCAGCAGATCAATCATGTGCAAGGTTCCGGCAGCTCTTTGGGGTCCTTCTGCATTTGCTTTTTCGGATTTTGTTGTATCCCCATGATTTTGCTTGTTGTTGCATGATGCAAATGCAAGTAACATGCCTGAAAAGAATAATATTATCGCTAAATTTTTCATTTTCACCTATCGCAGCTGAAACACCTGCATTTTGGCGTTGTTATTAGCAATCAATATTGACCACGATTTAGCATTAGGGGATTTGATGATTTTCATATCCTTCACATCGCCCGGAGCATAAAAACCGCTTTCTGATAATTTGATTGAAGTGAATTTGCCATTTGCTTGTCCCTTTAAGAAAAGACCGATACCAGCATCGCTTCTACCAGTTTCAACTTCAGGAGCATAGAAGTTTCCTGCCAGTAGGAGATCAAGGATATTGTCATTGTCGAAATCGTGGACTACTATGCCAAAAACGGAGGAAAACTGCGCTTCAACTGGCAGAGGCTCAATTGAAAAGCGTCCATTACCCAAATTCTCCAAAGAGATGGATTCGAACATCTTGGCTGCGTAATGTAGCGCCTCATCTAGTTTATTTCCATAAACTTCATAAACTGAAGCTTCTCCAAATGATCTGTATGTCTGAAATTTATTGTTTAAAAAGGGCATTTGGTCAGATGAACAATCTTTTCCACGTACAGGATAACAAATTCCCTTATTATAATATGCTAAAACTATATCCAAAGAGCCATTGGCATCAAAATCGTTACAGTAAACATGCAATGGTTCGGCTTCAGATGCTTTAAACTTTGAGTTTAATCCCAAATTACCAGCTATGTAATCCATATCACCGTCATTGTCAAAATCCCCGGCGGTAATGCTATTCCACCAGCCGGTGGTATTATCTAAGTTTAAGCTAGCGGTGACGTTCTCAAATTTTCCGTTGTTATTTTTATAAAAACTAATGGGCATCCATTCACCAACCACTATCAAATCCATGCTTCCATTTTGGTCAAAGTCAGTCCACAATGCATCGGTTACCATACCAATATTAGTAAGAGTAGGTGCCAGCCTTTCAGTAATATCTTTGAACGTTCCATTACTATTTTGAAGCAAATAACTTCTTGGTGGGAAGGGGTATTTACCCGGAATCAGCCGCCCGCCTACAAATAAATCTAAGTCACCATCCTCATCAAAGTCGGCGGAAATCACACAGGATCCACTGGTTAACATCGAGGGCAGATTAGTTGTAGTTTTTTGAAAAATCCCACTACCATCGTTTAGATACAGCCTATCCTGAAGGTAGGATGAATTGAGTTCAAACTCATTTCCACCGCTCACCACATATAAGTCTAAATCACCATCACCATCAGAATCAAAGAACAAGGCACCCATGTCCTCGCAAACTTTGTCTTTTTCCCAAGGTTGGCTGTTGGATAAGGTAAAAGTTCCATTCATATTCTGGATGTACATTGCTCCCGAAGAGCCCGAAGCCCCACCAATAAAGAAGTCCTCCACATTGTCACCATTCACATCACCAATCGCTATTTTAGGCCCATTCTGCGAAAGTTTGTGAGGTAGCAATTTCTCTCTGGCAAAGTCATCATAGACATTTTCTTTATGCGTAAAAGTAAAACCGGCCTCATCGGTTGTTTCTTTAAATAAGGTGACTTGCCGTACAGGCGCAACAACTTCGATGTCAGATGCATTTTTTTGATAGATGGTTAGAAGGCGGTTAACGGGTATATCCATTAAGATCTCTACTTTGCCATCCGGCCATTCAATCTTTATTTCATCTATGATTTTGATGCTTGCTAAACCAAAGTGAATAATTTGATCAACTGAGGATTGGAATCCACGGGTTAAGGTAAGTTCCTGGAATTGTGTTTGTCCACTATTCACTAGTGTTATTTTGGCGCCAATACCATTAACAATTCGATCGCCTCTTAATCTTATTTGGATGTAGTTGTTTTTATTTTTTTGCCGGCTATTGTTCTCAAAAATTGAAGCAGTATCCTCTAAATTATTTACGACCAGGTCTAAATCTCCATCTAGATCCAAATCAGCATAGGCAGCACCATTTGAAAAGTTTGGAAAGTTCATTCCCCATTCCACTATTTTTTTTGTAAAGGTGAGATTGCCGTTGTTTTTAAATATGTAATTGCTCAACTTTTTTAACGGGGCCATTTCGTTGGCCTGTTTATAGTTCAGCCTTCCGTGTCTCTTTTGAAAATCTCCTGTCGTTTTTGTAAAGTCGTTATCCCGCATATCTCTTCTAACACCGTTAGTAATGAACAAATCTTTAAAACCATCGTTATCAAAATCTGCAAACAGCGCTGACCAGCTCCAATCTGTCTTAGAGGTTCCCGCCAATTGACTTATTTCACTGAAAGTCCCGTTACCATTATTTAGCTGTAAAGTGTTTCTCATATTTTGATGATGGTAGCCAATATTAACCAATCTCCAATAGTTGGTGGGATTCATAGAAGGCATATTGGTTTTTTGTCTTAAGTTATCCTCTGCCATCATCTCTACAACAGTGAGGTCTAACAATCCATCGTTGTTGATGTCTGCTATATCACATCCCATGCTTGACTGGGAAACGTTTTTAAAAGCAGTCTGTAATTTATCGGTAAAGGTGCCGTCCTGATTGTTTAAGTAAAAAAAGTCAGGTTCTTCAAAGTCATTGGCCACATAAATATCTGGCCAGCCATCATTATTCAAGTCACCGATTGTTGCGCTTAAACCGAAGCCATAGTTAAAAATCCCAGCGGATTTTGATATTTCAGTAAAAGTCCCGTCGTTATTATTTCTGTAGAGCTTATCTCGTTCAAAGTTATTAGGCGACAATCTTTTGTTATACCTCTCCTTGTTAAAATCTCCAAAGTCAATGGGATGATTTACGAGGTACATGTCTAAGTCACCGTCCAGATCATAATCAAAAAAATTTGCCTGCGTAGAATATCCATTGTCATTTAATCCATAGGCGCGGGCATGTTCACTAAATGTTAGATCACCATTGTTAATATAGAGAAGATTTTCCCTCATGTCCGGGTTGTTAATATTGTAGGATCTGCAAACATATATATCTAAATAACCATCATTGTTTATATCTACCATTGTTGTGCCAGTACGCCAACCTCCTTTTCCCTCTACACCAGCCAGCTCCGTAATATCTTTGAATTTCATGCCGCCCAGATTCAGATATAATTTGTTTGCGACTTGGTTGCCGGTAAAATATAGATCTGGTAAACTATCATTATTAATATCACCTACTGATACACCTCCTCCATTATAGAAATACATGTATGTGTAGTAGTTATTGATGTCACTTTCAAACAGATTATTAGAAAAAGAAACACCTGTTTGTTTCGAAGTTAAAAGTGTAAATAACTTACTCGTCACAGATTGAACTTGAGTGCCTGGAAGCAAGTCTGTTTCCTTCTGTTCAGTCTCAGGATTGCAGCCTAATACTGCTATTACAGTAGAAATGAGAGCCAAATTGGATGCCGAATTTCGGGGTTTAGGAGTGGTAAAGCACATCAGTATTAAATCTGGTTATTTATTAAAAAATACCTCCTCAGAGTAATATTCTTCATCTGTTACTTGAAAAGTGGTGTACCGTCTTTTAGAAAATACCTGGTGTAGGATTTAGTGTACTCATCCCTCCAAATTCTTGCAGCGCTAATATTATAATATTCCAATATTGGTTTATCATCTGTCAGTACTGCAGAGTGGTTTGGGTCAAATTTATCTGTATCCAAAAATTTGGTTTGAATGTCTATGGGCATGTTCTTTTCGGTTAACGGATAGTTAATAGCGCTGAGATCGGTGCTGTTAGAAAGTGTTCCAATAAATAAATGGTTGCTGTATTTTTCTTCCTTTCCAGTGCTTAATATATGAACTATGTATCCAGCGGCTTTGATCGTTTGATATAAAGATCTCCCGCCATCTCCGGCATTTCCAACTTTGAAGCCATTAAAATTTACTATTATCATTCCATCTGGATTTAGAATTGATTTTGCTTTTGTAAAAGACTCTAATGACAGGGCATGTGATGGTACATTTTCACCCTTCCACAAGTCAAATACTATAAGCTGATATTTTTTATTCGTCTTTTCAATAAAATGCCTGGCGTCATCAATGATTACGTGGACATTATTACTCAATGAAAAAAAACGTTTTGCTACCTCAGCAATTCTTGCATCAAATTCAACTGCATCTACCTTGTGCATTAATTTACCCTCCAATTGATTTGCCAGAGTTCCACCACCTAATCCAAGTAGAAGAACTTCTGAGTTCAATGGTAAAACGCTTGCTACTGCAATGATATAATCTATATAGTGGGAAATAGACCTACCCGTATTTAAGTTAACACCTGTTTGTCCCATTCTATTCACGAACAATAGCCGATTTGTTTGTTCAAATTCAGTAATATCTGAGACTATTACTTGGCCCAATAATCCCTCTGAGTGATAAAGTAATTTTACCTGTGAAGAGACCTGGTTTTCATGCTTTAATGAAGAGAATGCAATTACAAGTGGAATGAAGAATGCCAAAGAAAACACTTTGCTTTTTGTTATTAAAAGCAAAAAGGCGACTGATCCTGGGATGAGGCCAAGGATAACCGTGGGAAGCGTTACTCCGAAATGAGGAATAATAACAAAACCGGTAAGGATAACGCTGGAGATAGCTCCGAGTGTAGATATGAAGTATATGGTACCAGTTGCTTTCCCAGGCTCATTATCAGTTTTGGTCCAAAACTGAATTAAGAAAGAAGGAACTATTCCAAGAAATAATATGGAGGGAAGTAAGATTGCTATACTGCCAATGATGATACCTGCTATAGGATCAAATTCTACAAGATTAGGCAATGTATAATTGGAAATAGTAGGCGTAAGTAAAATATACATGGATGAAAGTAATACAGTCCAGTACAAAGAACTTTTTCCAATATCTTTTTGGGTCAGAACACCGCCGATCAAGTAACCCAATGCCAAACTTAACAGCGTGATACCTGCTGTGGCACCCCACGCGAAAAGAGATGAGCCAAAAAAAGGAATTAGCATGTTGGCAGCAATTAATTGAATAGCCATTACTGTTGCTCCTTCCAAAAAGGCAAAAATGGAATACAGGGTTTTATCTGGCAAATTACTTCTCAACATTGTGTACTAAGGAAATTTGAAATTCAAAATAATCTTTTAGGTTCAATTGGTTTAGATTGAGTTATATGAAATTGAAGTAAATCTTTATTACTTTGACTTTATGAACATACTTTAAAGTAAGCGAATAAATATAAGTTATTACGTGGGGCTGCTAGTAGCATATAAAGATAGAAGAGACTTGTGGATCTTATTGATCGTTATTTTGGTGACTGTTGTTACTTTATTGCCTTCGGTTGACAATCAGTTCACTAATTGGGACGACAATAAATATGTAGTCGAGAATAACCTGATTAGAAACCTTTCCCCGAGCGGAGTAAAGGACATCTTCAGCTCTTTTTTATTGGGGAACTACCATCCAATCACCGTTTTGAGTTATGCGCTGGAGTATAAGATTTTTGGCTTGGATCCATTTTATTATCATCTGACCAATTTATTACTTCACTTATTGAATACGGTGTTGGTGTTTTGGTTGGTGGTTAAGCTCTGTGGACCTCCCCCCACCTTCGCTGAGGCTACGGCGGACAAGCCCGACCCCCTCCTCAATAAGGAGGGGGAGGGCTTACGCTCGGCAAATCCCCTAAAGACGTCTGTTTTGAGTATCAGTAATGAAGGCCTATTCATAGCGGGTTTTACAGCCTTGCTGTTTGGTATTCATCCTTTGCACGTGGAGCCGGTTGCGTGGATATCGGGTAGAAAGGAACTCTTGTATTCAGCATTTTTTTTGGCGGCGCTGCTCTCTTATATTAATTATATAAGACAGCCAGGCTTTTATCAACAACCGGGGAGAAGATATTATATATATGTGTGCGTATTTTTCGTACTCGCTTGTTTGTCTAAGGCCACAGCAGTTGTGTTACCTGTTCTCCTGTTCGCATTTGATTATTTTTTGGGTAGAAGAATAGATCGGAGCGCACTACTCGAGAAGCTTCCTTTATTTGCACTGTCAATATTATTCGGGGTGACGGCCATTTTCGCGCAGCAGTCATTCGACGCTTTTCACGCGATTAATACCTACTCCATTTTTGAACGCATACTGTTTTCGAGTTACGGGCTCTTGTCCTATTTGACCAGTTTAATTTTCCCAGTAGGCCTGTCTTGCTTTTATCCGTATCCGGAAAAAACCGAAGGCATGTACCCGCAGATTATATATTTTTCTCCTCTTATAATTGGATATCTCGGCTTCGTACTGGTGAAATACTTCAGGAATAACAGCACCGTAATTTTTGGCAGCTTGTTTTTTGTCATCTGCATCTTTCCCGTAATTCAACTGATACCGTTTGGCGAGTCGTTGGTAGCTGATAGATACACCTACCTTCCCTATGTGGGTTTGTTCTTTGTTCTGGGAAATGGTTTTTCAATTGTTTTGTTCAATAAGAAGCAGGTCTCATTTGCAATAAAAACAGTAATGGCAGTGGCATTGGCTACAATGTTGATCACATTTCCGGTACACAGCTGGAAGAGGAGTCAAGTGTGGCAGGATAGCTTTACACTATGGAACGATGTCATTGACAAATATGACAATGTTTGGGAAGCGTATAATAATCGCGGGTTGACGTATATGTATCTCAATAAGCTGCCGCAGGCGGTTGCCGATTTTAATGCAGCAATAAATCTCAGGCCGGAGATGACCAAGTTGTATTATAACAGGGCTTATGCATTTTTCAAATCTGGGAATATCGACCAGGCTATTAGTGACTGCAACTATGCCATCTCTGTGGATCCGGATGCTGCCCAGGGCTATGCCAATCGTGGGAGCTTTTACTTAGATTCAGATAATTATGGACTGGCGTTGAAGGATTTTAACAAAGCAATCTCCATTGATCCCACGCTTGAATTAACGTATCTGAACAGGGGTAAATTATTTTCTAAAACTGGCCAGTGGCAAAAGGCTATCGCGGACTTCAATAGAGTCATAGAACTGAATCCACACAATATAGAGGCTCATGATAATCGGGGATTTAACTATATTAACGAGGAGAATTATATTGCAGCAATAAATGAATACACTGCTATTATTGATATAGATGAGAACTATTCACCGGCTTACTATAACCGAGCGGTAGCATATTATCATGTGAGTGATTTTGCGAAGGCTTTAAAGGATGTTCAAAAAGCAAGGGGCCTTGGGTTTGTGATCGATCAGAGATTTTATCTGGAGTTAGTGAAAAAGGTGGATTGATATATTCAAATGCAAATGACAGGTTCGCCTAAATGACCTAATCCTTTTTGGAAAGCAGAAACACATAATAATTCTCGTCAAGGATCACGGCACCTTTAACGTTATATATTAGCTTCAACTCTAAATCTTTTTCCACTTTTATCATCTGACCAATATTGCTAATTGTAGTTTTATTAAAAATTGGATCAGGTATTATCGCAGAATGGCTCATTATGATCAATGTGTTTTTCTGGCCATTTTTAATAAATAAAATTCCGGCATCTACACAGGCCTTCAGAGCATTTGTTGGGTTATCAAATTGATGCCTGCTTGTTGTCCACTTCACAAAAGATCCAAATGTTTGACTCTCAGGAAAGAATATTTTCCTGTTTAGGTAGTTTGTTATGGGTGAGATTGCATAATCAGGACTGCCAATTATAGGAAGATTGCTGAATTCATTTTTCGAGAGATACATTCCTACCTGCCTGGCATTGGAAAATGGGAGCTTCCAATCCAACGTATAAGCACAAGCTCCTGCAACCACTTGAATGGTAAGAAAGAATGTTAAAAGTTTCAATTTGAACTTATATAAGAACACACATCCCGAGTTCACCAAAACGGCGATACGCACCTTTCCCTGAGTCGCTAGTTTATTCAACCAGGAAGAATCTGCCATATAATTTGACAACCAAAGGCATATAATAAACAGCATGAAGAAATGACCATGATGCCTTAGATGTCCATGGTATATGAAGGCTATGAGCACAAACATGGTTATGCTACTCAATAGATAAAATATTAGGAGTACGGGCTTTCTAAGAAACATGAATATGGGTAACAGGTATAGTATAATGGAGAATATCAATCCAATCCATACTCTGGGCTGGTAAGGTAGCAACTGGAGAATATTACTATTCCAAAAGTACGCATCAAATATATTTGGAATGGGAATATAAGCATTGAAAACTATCGTCAAGTTCTTGGCCAGCCAGTTAAAATTCTTTACTGATTCTGTACCCAACATAGCTCCTGTGAAATATCCTTCTTGTGTAGATTGGAAAATTACATGACCCAAACCGATGCCAATCCCGGAGAGGAAAATGAGAAGGCCCACAAAAGTTTTAATCGTGAAGATGTAGTTAACGTTGTTTTTTGTTCTTCGGAATACATAATCCATTATAAGCAGAAGACCCAGGTTGGCTGAAATAATTGTTCCGTAAATCGTTGTGTTTGCCAGCAAGAATAGTACAACTGAAAGCTGAACGTAGTATTTGTGCCGCTGGGCATAGAGGATGCAATAAATTAAGATTAACAATATACCGATTCCATAACCTCTGCTTATAATTGTGTATTCAAAGAGAATAAAATAGCTAAAAGAAAACAACACTTTTTGCAGTGTATTAAACGGTGCATACTTAAAAATGAGAAAAACGATAGCGGTACCAATTAACAAGGTGAACAGCTGCATAAAAAATGGATTTCCTGTTAATGCTTCAATAAAGTACACTATAATATACCACAGAGCAGGATGCTCTTCGGTGCTCATGTTTTCCATTAAAGCAAAGAGGGATGTGCTATCCCTTGCTATGAGCCAGGTTTGAAGTTCGTCCCTCCACATTTCGTGATGAGAAATCCCTAATAAACCGAGTATGAAAAATAATAAAGAGAATAGTATAGCTGGCCTAGGTAACCCTTGCATCGAGATAGATTAAATATACACCTGTAAGAATTAAAATAATCGCTAACAGTTTATACAAGGTCATTTGCTCGCCGAGCAGCAGCACCGCTAGGATCGCGGTAAGTAATAAATGCAGTGAAACTAATATGGGATAAGCCAGCGTGACCTCGAGCCGTGAAAGAGCAAGAAACCACAAAAATGGAGAAAGTGCATAAAAAAGAACTCCCAAAATTGCCATTGGAGATTTTAGAAATACCTGAAAATATTCCAGGAATGCATTAGAAGAACTTAATGGAATTACGCCAAACTGGTTGAAGCTCAATTTAATAAATAACACCGCAAGAGCGTCTAAAATAGCGCTGATAATAACCAGGCCCCAACTGGATAACCATTCTTTTAAAACCATAGTAGAGAGCTATTTCAGAGTATTTGAGAAATATGTATTATACAAATATAAAATTAGTTTAAGATAACAAATTCCGGCATGAGCGAGCAAATGATTGAACGTAATAGTATCTAATTGCTGTTATCATTATGTTTGTTTTGATTTTGAATCTATGCAAAAGACTAACTCACTATCTGTCATTATTCCGGCTTTCAATGAAGAAGCCGGCATAAACAACGCTGTAACCGAGAATCTTAAGGTTCTAAAAAATTTTCAGATTGATTTTGAAATTATCATTGTTGATGATGGCAGTTCTGATGGAACCGAGACAATCATCAGAGACAATTTTTTAAATCATGCGAATATCAGATGTCATTTTAAAAAGAAAAATGAAGGATTTGGAAGTGCCTGCAAGAAGGGAATTGAATTGGCAGGTAAAGAAAATGTAATATTGGTTTCGGTTGATAGTCCCCTAACCTCTGAGATAATTTCACTGTTCTATCAACATATTAACAATGCGGATATATTGGTAGGCTATAGGATTGAAAGAAAAGGATATACCTGGAGGATGAAGTTAAATTCCCTGATGTTTCATTGGCTTGTATCCCATCTTTTCGATATGAAACTGAAAGATTATAATTGGTTACATCTGTACAAGAGGGAAATTTTTCAACACATAACTATTGAATACAGCGGTATATTTATGCTTGCCGAAGTGTTAATAAAAGCGCGTAGAAATGATTTCAGAATAGTGGAGATACCTGTTGAGATGATCAAACGAAGTGGAGGGGTTGCAACAGCGGGTTCCTGGAAGACGGCTTTTCAAACGGCCGGAGATTTATTTTCATTTTATTTCACCATTCACAAAAGAAAATGAAACAAAATTCATTCGAATTCACCTAGAATAACTTCGCCAAGTGAATCTAACTTCTCAGAAAACAAAAAATATGGATCATTATAACTTGATGAATTGGATAGGATTTTTGCTTGTATATAGTTTTGGGTGGCAATATGACCTAAGAAATTCCAATGAGAACCATCCCTGTCATACAATAGATTGCCGGTTTTAAGGTAGACCTCTTGCGAAATATTTTTGAAATAAGGTGTTAAATCATAAAAATCTATCGAGTATTCATAGCAGATCTGTTTAATCGCTGTTGAAAAACTCAAACTGTCATTTTTGAAGGTCCAGGGCTCTTTCTCTTCGATCATCCATGAATATACTTCAGCTTTAGACGGGAATACTAAGAGTTTTAGATTGAGGGAGTGGCCGCTCGCTATTTTGTTAACCGCATCTATAGTTTGTACGAGCATGTCAAAGTTAGGGTGAGATATGATTTCATTCAATGATCTTTTGCTGTTCTTAATATGCGGTTTGTAATACATGACATTATTCAAGTCCAGGGCATTAATAACCTTCACTGCATCAGGCTTTATGTTGTCAAGTTCGTTTGTATAAATTTTTAGTAACATAATTTTTAAGGCGGATTGTTCTCTAAAGTTCTCCAGTCGAATTCTAAGTTCTTGATAGGCATCCGACTTAGGTACCTCATCGAGAATAGTTGTATTTCCATAGTGATCATCCAGGTCATTACCGGAAAAGAAGCACCACAGTAGCGTGCAATTATCCCTTAAATTTAGATGAGGCAGTTCCTGCAGAAGATTGATGTACTGCTCCCATGGACCTGTACCTATCATTGCCAGGTTCATTATTCCATAATCATTTTGTTTTTGAAAAATGGCTGGCCAGCTTCCAAGAGATTCGTCAAGTCTAAAATAATCTGTAACCGAGTATGAATCACCTAGTATTATCAGATCAAAAGTGTCTTTTTTACTTATGTTTCTTCCATTTGTAAATCCCAGGTTATCGGTTTTTACTTTATAGTAATTTTTTTCACCCAGTGACTTATCGCCGATTAACGGAGTCAGATCTCCGTAGCAGGCAGGGTCTTCCAAAACCCTATTTGGAATATGCCTACTTACGACTGGCAATTTAGGATTGGGGTATAATTTAAAATCCGAAACGTAATTGTACCGCAATACCAGTTCGCAAAATATTACCGTAATCAGAAACGCCGATATCGATACAGTAATATTTAAAAACTTTGTGCCAAATTTCTTGGTTTTGTATGTGAGAACAAGTTCCAGGCATACAATAATTAGTAATGCGAATAGAAGTTCAATGTCGATTAGTCCAAGGAGAAACCAAAGGAAGAGTAAGATGCCACAGAACGACAAGAAAAAGTAATCTTTACTGCCGTTGAGGTTCTTGTTGGGGTTCACGAATCCATCTTTTTTACCACATAATTACCTATTACCAAACAGTCCAAACCCGAACCATAGAATGTAGCTATAGCGTCTCTCGGACTGTTGACAATTGGCTCGCCTTTTACATTGAAGCTGGTGTTGAGGACTACCCCCAAATTTGTAATTTCCTTTAATTCTGTTAACAGTTTATAGAAGAGAGGATTTTGTTTTTCGTTAACCGTTTGTATCCGGGAAGTTTGATCTATGTGGGTCACAGCGGGTATTAAATCAACAGCATTTGCAAGAACATCATAGGTGATATTCATGTAAGGCGAAACAGCTGATTTCCCGGCAAAGTATACAGTTGCATCCTCTTCCAAAACTGAAGGGCAAAAGGGCCTGAATGACTCTCTGAACTTTATTCTTTCATTAATTTTATCCTTCATTTCTGCAACTTGCGGGTTGGCCAATATGCTTCTGTTGCCCAGTGCGCGTGGACCAAATTCTGACCTTCCCTGGAACCAGCCAATAATTTTATTTTCGGCAATTTTTACCGCTGCATATCTCGCTGGATTTTCAATTGTATCATACGAAGTATTGAGCAGCACAAGCGTTTCTTCTATTTCTTCGTTTGAAAACTCACTGCCCAAATATGTATTGCCCGTCGGTTGGGGGATATCGCCATTTTTCTGGGCAACCAAATAGGCAGCTCCCAAGGAAACACCCGCATCGCTCGCGGCGGGCTGAATAAATATCTCATCTACGAAATCCAGGTTCATCAGTTTTTGATTGGCCACACAATTCAATGCCACACCTCCGGCCAAACAGAGCTTTCTCAAACCGGTTTCTCCATGCAAGCCGGTAACCAATTCTATCAGAGTATCTTCGAGATGCTTTTGAGCAGACGCTGCAACATCTTTGTAAAACTCAGTAATCGGTTCACCGTTCAAACGCTTAGGACCCAACTTCTCAATCAACTTTTCGTTGAAAAACATTTCCTGTCGTGAAGGCGAAGGCTCTCCCGGTGCTATTCCAATAACAAAATCGGTGTTGAGGTTATATTTTCCCTCAGCACAATCGAGTAGCCAGCTAAAATCGTATTTGTCTCTGTTGCCATAAGATGATAAACCCATTAGTTTATACTCATCATATTCTCTTCTGAAACCGCAGAATTGCGTGATCAAGGAGTAAAAGATACCTAGGCTATTCGGCCTGGAAACCCTATTAATTACTTTGATTGATGAATTTTCACCTATTGCCGATTGGGTGGATATTCCGTCGCCGGAATCGTCGATGGTTAATATCATAGCTTTATCAAAACCCGATGCAAAAAACGCACTTGCAGCATGAGCGTCGTGGTGATGTACTATTTCAATTTTAGGGCAATATCCGAATGTGGAGTTGAAATAACCTTTTAGCAAATTCACATATTGATCACCCCATGTAGATCCGTGTGATGCTATAACATCAACATCATTTATACTAATTCCAGCAATTCTCAATACTTCAATTACCGATCGTTCGGAGATCATGGCCGGCGACATTTTGATTCGGTTCAACCTTTCTTCCTCAATGGCAGCTACAACTTTTCCATCTATTATTAAAGCTGCAGCTACGTCCATGTAACCCGCACGTGTACCTCCGTTTATACCTAGAATTTTCATGGTTTAATTTGCTGATGTTTCATGAAAAGTTATTCTCCGCAATAAAAATATTTATAATAGGCGATTTTTGGAATTAAATGCATCATGGCTAACATTTTTATGGGGTATTTAAAGAGTCTTTGTAATGGATAACTTGTGCGGTAATCCCGAAACGTCTTAGGAGGAATTTTCATGAACTCATCGAGATCCTCTTTCGTTAGTCCTAGCCGTTTTATACATAAGTCAATCACTTTTGGGTCTTCAATTTGGTATATGCCGTGTGCTCTTTCCAACGCTTTATCCCTATCCAGCTGGCCTGATCGCACCAATGCCGCATCACTGTTCATGTTCATATCGATATTGAATTTTACCCGGTGTATATATTTGATAAGACTGTGGTAAAGATCATCGAAATAATGTGCGCCTGGATATACCCAGTCCAGTTCTTTGATTAACAATTCATCCACATCTTTCCTGATGTAATTGGTATAATACATGGGTGTAATGGTTTTGATTCTTCGGACCAGCGTGTAATATAACATCTCTTTAATGCCCAAATTGAAGCCCGGATCATTTGGCGTCCATTTTCTAAGCGGAACCGAGCCGAATTTTTTATGAACTGATCTGAGGTAGTCCCCATCAAAAAAAGTCCAGGATAATGGTTTGGTGCCTTCTGTGCGAAAAGATTGGCCAATGATGATATAATTTACATTTTCCTTTGCCGCAGTGCCATACAATGCAGTGGCTATTCCGATGTCTGTTCCCAGGTTTAAATCCGGGGTGGATGCTTTAAGAAAATCAATTTTCAAGTCTTTACCTTCTCTCCAATCTGAAGTGATTGTTCGCAGCTCAACTCCTAGCTTTTGCGTGGCCTTAACCATATTTTCACCGGCAATAGGATTGTCGAAGCCGTCGTTGAAATGAACGGCAAGTGGTCGTAATCCCCATTTTTTAACTGTACAATAAAGTGAATAAGTGCTATCTCTCCCTCCGCTTATGCCTGTAATGCAGTCGTACTTTTTACCCTTTCCCTGCCTTTTGATTTTATCGAGGATCTTACCAAGAATTTGATCTCCTTTTTGATCATTGGGAAATATAGTTTCGAGCTTGTCATGAAGATCGCAGAAATTACAAACTCCCTCCACGTCAAATTTTATTCCCGGTATTGATGAGTCCTGAATGCACCGTGTGCATACTTGGTATTCGATTTCCTTCGCTATTCCGTTGACAATTACTTGGTTCATTTCAGGTTTTTACGGATTCTGTTTCGAAGCTTCATATTCTATCAAATCTTCTTTTAATCCATCCAGATGATCGTATGTGTACTCTCCGGCTTCAATAAAATTTCTGATGTTATCTATTCCCCATTTATTTGTTAACTGATATACACTCAGTTCATTGCCGAGTTCACTTTCGATAAGATGATCATAAATATCTGCATCAATGGTAGTGTTATTTTCTTCATTTATATATGTCATATATTTTGCCATATACTCCTGGGATTCCTTTAATAACGGCATAGGGTCAAAACTCCAAAAGGAGAGGTGATATGTGAGCTTAGCCATGTTCTTGCATAGTGAATAATATCTGGGATCGCCCATTTCACCCCTTATATCTATTGTTTGACTTAAAGATGTATTGGCTTCGATTGAAACAGGAGGAAGCCATTTTCTATCAACTAAGTCTTTTAAAATGATATGTGCTACGGCTTTATGTAGACGTGGTTTGGGGTGAATTTCATCAAACATCCAGTTTTTATTTAAATAATATACCCCCGTCATTTCCCCAATTTTGTCAGAGAGTGGAACCACACCTATATTTTGATCATTATTAATATTATCGAGCACATCTTGATACTTATCAGGACAAACGGACCAAATGCCATCCAAATCCGTACTCTTGGCACGATGTTCTTTAGCCTTTGCAAGATTGTCGTTCCTGAGATGGCAGTTGGCAATGTAATAATGTAATATCGCTACTTCATCATCAATTTTTAAATTTTCCTGAAAGAGTTTTAGCGCTGCGTGGTAATCGCTGTTTTTATAAAGCTTAATTCCCTGAATTAGGTTAGCCATGAATAATTCCTTTTTATTACCGGATAACTCTTCTCTAAAGCTAGAGTGAACAGGTCCGCGGTCTGCCATGTTAAAAATGGGTTTTAATATTAGTAACTTGATGTTCCTGTCCAAGCAAATGGATACCATGGAATTTACATTTTGAGAGTAATTTTTAGTCAGATGATTTTTTTCTTTTTTAGAAATAATACTGCTATCGAATACTTTATTCCTTGTATTACTCTTGGTAATACTCCAGCTCAATAAGTATTTGCTTATAATAAGATTGAGGTAGTGATTGGCTAATTTAATGGAGTATGAGTTTTTAAAATAAAGGGTAAACGGATTAAAAAATCCAAGCTTCAATTTGATAAGATTGTACTCCGCCATTGTATTGTGCCCGGTGTAAACCATAATGAGATCCGGTGAGTATTTTATGGATTTTTCTACTGTTTGCAGTATTTCCCAGGAATCTAATCCTGTAATAGATAAGTTTACAACTTCTATCTTTTTGTTAGGGTACTTAGCATCAAATAAGCTCTTTAGGTAGGTGGTATAATTATATTCTGAACCATAAGGCCAACCTGCCGTGGTAGAAGCACCATAACTAAAGACTCTAAGCACCCCTGATCCTTTTTCAACCGCTATGACTTCTTTCGCTCCGCTCAATCGAAAGTCGCGGAATCCATATTTATCGTTTAATATGTAGTGATCTTTTTTTTGAACAAAGGGATCAGGAAGAAAATGCTCATAAATCAGATAAGTCGTAAATTCTGTAAAAGCGATTAAAAAGATTATATAGATAATTATTTTAAAAGCTTTCAACCCATGTGCCCTGGTAATAATCATATTTTTACTACAGTGAAATAATTAATTCTTAAGCTGAAAACCATGCTCTTTCACTGATGATACATTTAATGAATTGTTCTATTAGTAGACGTTAGTTGAGTCTCTTACATCAATTCGATTTTTTGCTGCTATTACTTGTCTGATATATTTAGCAATATGGTCCGCTTTTATTCTACAGCCTTCTTCGTTCAAATGGCAATCATCTATCCAGCATTTTTTAGGAATAATCTCAAATGGGAAAGGAGCAAATACGATATTATATTTCTTGGCAATGCTTCTCATGATATTTTCATTCTCTTTGTAATAAGGTATGAACATCATGTTTTCCGGAAGGGTCTTATCGACGTTATCCTGAAAAGGAAATAGAATAACTTTTGCACTGTCGGCTAGCATATCTCTTACAATCGTATTCAAATTATTATAGAAAGCATTGTCATTGATTTTGATTTTTGATGAAGTTGTATTTGGAAACCATTTTATATAAGGATGCTCACCACTGTGCCAAATCTGACCTCCACGGGCGATATCCGGAAAAAATAAGTTGATAACAAAAAAACTAACCAATCTGGAATGTAGCATCCATCTAGTGTAGGCCTTTAGCGGAGTAACATTTGTAATATTCTTTCTCCAGTTACTGTAATCTGGCTGGTAATTGTTGAATTCATATACCATTGCATCATTGCCTCCGGTATTGATGACTACAATATCCGGTTTATAGTACCTATACTTAAAGGCATAGTGTGTCAATATTTCCGCTGTGGTACCATAATGTAACCCGGCGTTAATAACTTCAATTTCTGTCTCCAATAATTCAGTAGTCTTCTCAAGTATTTTCTTAACCTGTGCCGGGTAGGCATCTTCGGGATTAGCAACTCCAAAGCCATAAGTTGTGGATCCACCCATAAACAATATTCTGACCGTTTTGGGTCGCCTTGGTACTGGCACCAATTCACCTCGGTAACCATGTTCATTGTGCTGCTGATAACCACCTTTGTTAAAATTAGGTGCTGATA
>JACZWC010000053.1 GCA_022572355.1 Bacteroidota bacterium
AATGTTAGAGGCAGCCGGAGAAGCAACAGGACCGTCAGGATCATCTGTGGTAATGGTAAGTGTAACAGTACCCGCAGCAATATCCGCAGCACCCGGGGTGTACACTGTTGTTGGATCTGTAGCCAAAGCAAATCCTCCATCACCACTTGTTGTCCACGTAATAGAAGAAGCCGAACCACCAAAACTACCTGCCATTGTATGAGTAGATCCTGAACAAATAGTAGCATCTGGACCAGCAGCAACCGTGGCAATTGCGTTAATGGTTAGAATCATGGCGTCATTAACCGAAGGACAAGGCCCTGCAGGATCATCTGTTGTGATAGTGAGTGTGACAGTACCTGCAGCAATATCCGCAGCACCCGGGGTGTACACTGTTGTTGGATCGGTAGCCAATGCAAATCCTCCATCACCACTTGTTGTCCACGTAATAGAAGAAGCAGATCCCCCAAAGACGCCGGCCATAGTATGGGTAGAACCTGCACAAATGGTGGCATCAGCACCTGCAGATGTGGTTGCTACCAAATTAATAGTCAAGATCATAAAGTCCGTTGCTGCAGCACAAGGACCAGCTCCGTCAGGATCGTCTGTTGTTATAGTGAGCGTAACAGTACCTGCTACAATATCCGCAGCACCTGGGGTGTACACTGTTGTTGGATCGGTAGCCAATGCAAATGCTCCATCACCGCTGGTCGTCCATGTAATAGAAGAGGCTGAACCGCCAAAGCTACCTGCCATGGTATGTGTTGATCCCTCACAAATGGTGACATCCGCACCAGCTGCCGTAGTTGCAATGGGGTTTATGGTCAATATCATAAAATCGACTGCAGCAGCACAAGGACCTGCACCGTCAGGATCATCTGTTGTAATGGTGAGGGTAACAGTACCTGCAGCAATATCCGCAGCACCTGGGGTGTACACTGTTGTTGGATCGGTAGCCAATGCAAATGCTCCATCACCACTTGTTGTCCATGTAATAGAAGAAGCCGAACCGCCGAAGGAGCCCACCATTGTATAAGTAGAACCAGAACAAATAGCAGCGTCTAACCCAGCTGATACCGTAGCTACCGGATTGATGGTAATGGTCATGAGATCAGATGCAGCGGCACATGTTCCATTTGCGGTAGAAGTGAGGGTGAGCGTGACCGTTCCCGCACCAATATCAGCAGCTCCCGGAGTGTAGACCGCGCCAGGCAAAGTTGGATTATCAAATGATCCATCACCTGGTGTTGTCCATAGCAGACCTCCCGCATTAATAACGTAACCTGAGAGAGTGGTTGCAGGTGCACCAGAACACACTGTTTGATCAGGGCCAGCATAGGCTTTTGGAGCCGGAGTGATTGTCAGTATCATAAAATCTGTAACCGCAAGACAAGTTCCGTTTGCAGTAGTGGTTAACGTCAATGTAACTGAACCAGCTAATGTATCAGGATCACTTGGGGTATAATTGGTTGTAGGGTCAGTATCATCTAGAAACACACCAGATCCGCTTGTTGTCCAAAGAACACCTCCTGATACAGTAAATATACCTGCGGTAGCTGCTACTCTATTGTTGGCACAGACAGTTTGATCAGGGCCTGCACTTACGGTTGGGGCAGGGGTGATGGTAATTATCATGATATCGGTAACGGCAATACACGTTCCGTTGCCAGTTGTAGTTAATGTCAAGGTAACTGTTCCTGCTCCTATGTCTCCTGCACCAGGAGTATAATCTGTTAACAAATCCGTTGCGAGTACAAATGACCCATCACCTGATGTTGACCAAATTCCACCTGTGGCAATAACAACCGCACCAGACAATGTAACCACAGAATTATTGGCACAGACGGTTTGATCGACATCAGCATCGGCTGTAGGTGCCGGTGTAATTGTGACGATCATATCATTAGAGGTCTCAATACAGGTTCCGCTTCCAGAGGTGGTAAGGGTTAAGGTAACTGTTCCTAATCCAATATCCCCTGCGTCGGGGGTGTAGGTAGTAGCAAGTAGTAGAGGATTACCAAAAGAGCCACCACCAGAGGTAGACCAAACGCCGCCCGTTGATGCGGCCGCAACGGAACCTGCCAGTGTTACAACCGAATTATTGGCACATACCGATTGATCCGCTCCCGCGTCTGCTACCGGTTCATCTGTAATGGTCAATATCATAAAGTCTACTACTGCTGCACAGCTTCCGTTACCTGTGGTGGTCATGGTAAGCGTAACAGTTGCTGGATTACCAGTAGTATCCGCATCACTGGGTGTGTAAGTAGTTATCGGTGATGTTGGATCTGCAAAAACGCCTGTTCCACTGGTAGTCCACAGTACACCTGTTGCGATTGTGAAGGCTCCGGCCATGGTAGCAACTCTGTTATTCGCGCATACAGTTTGATCCACGCCAGCATCAGCAGTGGGAACAGGAGTAAGGGTTAATCCCAGATCATCGCTTACTGCAGCGCATGTTCCATTTCCGGTAGAAGTCAATGTTAAGGTCACAAAACCTGCAGTTTTATCTGCAGCACTCGGCGCGTAAGTGGTAGCTAAACTAGCGGGAGCTGCAAAGGATCCTGTACCGCTGGTGGTCCAAAATCCTCCGGTGGCGACTGAAACTGCACCTGCTACCGCGACTGATGCTACATCAGCACAAACAGATATATCAGCACCTGCAAGTACAATAGGTGCATCAGTTAGTGTAATCGTCATCGCATCTGCATCGACGGCGCAACCACCCGTAGCAGTAGTCGTTAAAGTCAAGGTAACTGAGCCGGCTGCTGTGTCTGCATCGCTGGGTGTATAGGTGGTAGTCGGGTCGGTATCCAAAACAAATGTTCCTGATCCACCTGTTGTCCATATTCCGCCTCCGGAGTTTTTAATCTCTCCAGCCAACAGGGTTACCCTGTTGTTTGAACATTTCGTTTGATCAGGGCCAGCAAGTGCTCTTGGCGAAGGGGTGAAAGTCAGCAATAAGCTGTCCGCTACATCCGGGCATCCCACCGCACCCACAGTTGTAAGTATAAGCTGCACACTTGAAGGAGCAGCCGTATCGGCTGCACTCGGATTGTAATTCGTACTCAGCGATGCCGGAGCATCAAAGGTTCCCGTACCTGAGGTGGTCCAGACCCCACCCGTTGCCTGGGTCACGGATCCACTCACAGCAAAAGGAGTTACCTCAGCACAAATGGTCGCATCAGCACCAGCTGCAGAAGTTGGTACTGCATTCACGTAAATTGTTACCGGCAAGGGCCCGACAACACAACCACCGTTGGTGGCCAAGACAGAATATGTAGTCGTGTCAGTTGGTGAGGCCCAGGGATTGGCCGCTGTACTATCATCCAATGATGCTCCAGGTGACCACTGATAACTTGATCCTGCTGGGCCTGTAGGTGCACCGCCGAGTTGGACGCTGTCACCCACACAAATGGTATCTCCTACGCCGGGGTCAAGGGCAAAATTAGTAGGCCGCCCTGCAGGGATTAGGGTGGCATTCAAATACATTCTAGCCATGTTAATATCCCCCAGATTGTCATAGGGCACATAATCGTGGCCCGAGATATAGAATGCGTTGCCTCCTACAGAATCTGCCGAAATCAGATGCGAACCCGTTGCCAGCATGGTAACAATGCCATCATAACTGTAAGCATCGTATTTGCCACTCCTCCAGGTCGAACCTGGGTTAAGTTCAAATGCGGGTACCGACCCACCTTCACCTATGGTCATATCTCCTTGCATTTGCATAAATGCCAAATCTGGATTGTGAGCAATTCCAACAGTTCCTTTTCCCACTTTTATTGTACCAAGATCTGATTGAAAAAAGCTTAAATTTTCATATTGAGATATTCCATGGCACTGTGCTAAAAAGTTACCCCCGTCTTGGACAAAGCGCCAAATTACATTGGTAATGGCGGAATCTGCAGGATCAGGTGGATCACCTGTGCTCCAATGAGGTTCAGAACCGAATGTATAGCATTCAGAAATTCCCGGAAAAGCACCTGCGTCAATAATTATATAGTTGGTCACACCACCTGAATCCAATATGTTTTGATGGATAATTTGATTTCCACCATTACTGAACACCGCCATTTTGGGTCTTTGAGTGTTGGTGTAGCGTACATCAAGGGATTTGGTTTCCATCATTTGCATCACCACTACATTGTTCCCATAAGCATTGATAACTTGTCGGGCCGTTAGAACAAACTGATTCGCTCTAGAATCTATATACTGAGAGTCAACAATAAAAGCGCTTGCATAAAAATTAGTAGAAACAGATGCCGTAGTATCTGGCCATACCCGCCTGGACAGGGCAAAGAAATCTGAGTCGTTCTTGGCTTTTCCAGATCTGATAATCCATTTCACCGGAATGTCATTTAACAGTAATTCATGAACAAGTCCATATGCCTTTAAATTAAAAATTGAACCAGCTACGAAGCTCTGATTTGCCGTATCCATAGGAATAATAAGGGAACCGGAATCAATGGGTTGTATATTTGGTGGAGGGTTCGGCAGGTCAGGTTGCAGACATATATCATCGCTAATGGTTCTGCTTCCAGCAGGGTCAGATACATCCATATCAGACCTGGAAGTGTCTGAAACAGTAAAGGAATCCAATCGGGCATCTACAATGTTGCCTGCAGTTGCAGCTGGGTTTATGTCATAGGCCAAATAGAAATAGTAATTACCTGGTCCACTGGTTAATTGTTGAGATCCCGTAATGGTAAAAGCACCAGGACCAGGTGATGGGTATGTACTGCCAAATTGATTGGTTGTGGCAAACCCCCTTGTTGTGCCCGTGTAATAAACCTTTGCAGTGAGTAAATCTCCTGCCGGGTTCGTTGTTGCCGCAGTGTGAAAATCAAATTTGGTCACTGAATCCGGACAATTACCCTGCACACTAATTTCAATTTCAATTATCCCCTGGTCCAAAGGGCAGGTTTTTCTAACATCTGCGGTTGTAACCGTATATACCTCACTGGAGTCATAATACATGATTGTATCTGAGAACAGGTATCCCAGTGATTCTGAATTAGTTGGTTTATCCACGCTGGCGTCAATTACAAAATTTCCCCCCGCTCCGTCAACGCGAAGTACATTGCCTGAACCAGCCGCAGTTGCACGCATTTCAAAATTGTTAAAAAAGACGGCATCTGCAAGCAGGGCATCTCCACCACAGGCCACCGTAATAGTAATCGTGCTGGCCGTTACAGCATCTAGTGTAACTGCCGTAATGTCCTTTGAGGGAGTAAAGATGACCGAGTGTGCTGCGGCCGGATTCCACTCGAAATTAGTCGGTGCAGTAATGATAATTGTTTTTGTTTGATTCTTCTTAAAACCTTTTGGGTCTGTTTCATAAATGGAAAAAGTACCTACGTTGACAAAAGGAGTGGGATAAGAAGAAGTACAAAAATACTGATCAGAAAATGCCAGAACATCATATTTTGGCGCCCCGCCTGCCATCAACTGGGTGATGGAGCCAAGAAGTAAGGACAGAACAAAAAGTCCCTTTCGAACCGATGAAGATGCGTTGAATAGTGACTTCAATATAGAATTTGCCCTTGTCATTAATACACAATGAGTTTCTTAACTAGCCGGGTGTTACCATCCTCAATTATTAAATAGTAAATACTCTCTTTTAAATTAGAAATATCCATACTTAATATTTTATGTCCATTGGATTCGTGTACCCATGAATTTATTACTGTTCTTCCCGTCACATCCATTATGGACATTATTAAATTTTCCGATCTATAATTCACTTCAATGTTGAATAGCCCGTTGTTTGGATTGGGATAAATATTAATTATTTTTTGATCAGAAATACGTTGTTTTAAGCCAGAAACAAGCACAGAAATCGTCTTTGTTAAAGTATCCGGGCCACATCCGAAATCAACGGCCAGAACAATTGTATGCATACCTGTATCTGAAAATATATGAGATACGTTTTGACCAGTGGCTGTAGTGCTATCGCCAAAGTCCCAGAAGTAAGACACCGCATTGTTGTTGAGGCTGGAGAAATTGGTTTGAGGATCAGAAAAAGAAAATGTGAAATCCGTTGAAGGAATATAAATACAAACCAGCTGACTTAGTGTATCCGTATCACAATTGGCACTAACAACGAAATCTACCATATAAGTCCCGGTATCCGCATATGTGTGTGTTGGGTTGAGTACATTACTCGTTGTACTATCGCCGAAATCCCAATAGTAATAAGTAGCTGAAGGGGGTGAATTGCTGAAGGTAACCAACAGGTTTGAGTCGACAGAGTAGTTATAAGCGGCAATTGGATTGATACATTGTGTAAGCAGATAAACAGCACCATCCACCGGAGTAGCGCTTAAATAGTTAAATGATACTGTCATTACCGTTGCGTCGGGCTGGCCTGTCAGGTACAATTCTTCAGGCGTTAATAGATTTAGCATTGCAATGTAGCCACCCGATCCATTATCATATGAGTACAGTTTGAGAACTGAGTTAGGCCCGATACGCACTTCGATATTGTTTGTGCTTTCGTAAAGCCATAGCTGTACATTAATGTAATCGGTAAAAGTGCTGTCTGATATGAACTCCTCCCGGAAACCGGCATTGTTCCATTCAATTTTCAGAATTTGAGTTCCGGGAGAACCAGTTAAGAGGTAGGAAATGGGAGAGACTGATGAAGTTGTACTCCTATCAATGAAATCAGCATAATAAGCCAGGATTGAATATTTAATATTTTCATCGAACCAAACATAATCTGAGACGTAAATTGAATCGAAAACAGTGCCGAAAAAATCAAAGTTGAACCCAATAGCGATGTGATACTCCGGGTCCTCCCATATTTGTCCGTTATTCAGTGAAGTTGATCCGGAGAGGTTGGTATAGGTACCTGTACTGTATGCATGGTAGTATGACTGCTGCCCGTAAGATGACAATACAATCATGGTAGTGATTGCAAAACTCACAATTACCCGTTCACAAATCGCTACTATTTCTCTCTTTAACATTTCGGCTCCTACTGGTTCAGCTTCACACCCCGTGTAAAAATAAAAAAATGTATACGTTAAAATCACCTAAAAGTTCCCTTTAAAAACGAGTATTTCCATCACAATGAATTTATATCCCTAAATCAGACAGTTTGTATATTGAGTAACTAAGATAAATCAATATCCCAAATGGCCTAAAATGTGCTCAGATTTATCGGCTTTTTTTGTACAGTTTTCTGTTATCCCGTATAGTTAAGACGTCGATACCTGCCAACAGTTGCTTGTATCTTTTTCGTTAGATTAGCGTAAAGTTTATAGGAGGAGGTGATCACCAGTAATTTATAAGAATGATTTTGTCTGCCAGAGGTGTTTTGCTGCTTTTACTCTACTTGGGATCGGTTGTCTTTGAGGTTAAAGCTCAATGTCCCAGTATTCTGGATGGAGGAGGAGTACCCAGCGCCAGCCCCGTTTGGGTGAGCTGTTCAGGTGCGAATTATAATTTGTTTGTTCAACCAGATGATACACTGTTTAATTATTCAATCGATTTTGGCGATGGCAGTCCACCTGCAACAGGGGACACACTTTTGGAGGTAAATTTTGTTTCTTACCTATATACTGTACTGGATACTAACTACACGGTTACCATCACGGCAAATTGCGGGGTGATTACAGGAACGGTAATCTTAGAAATTACTCCATCGGCATCTATTCAAATTCCTGTCGGTTCCCCGACCTTTGGATGTGCTCCAGCCACCTACGCATTTGAGAATGCCAGTACCAACGTCTCGCAAAACACAATATTCACCTGGAATTGGGGAGATGGAAGCCCTATTGAAACGTACGGCGACACCAACTTGGGGGATACCTTGTATCATGAATATTTACCGGGAACAGTAGGTTGTGATGTGACCATCACGCTTACAGCCCAGAACAACTGTCCACCAACTAGCATCAACACTTATTTTCCTATACAGGTGTGGGATTTCGACGAAGCTGAGATCACGGCAGACCTGATTTTGCTCTGTTATCCCGATACGGTAGTACATTTTGACAATACAACTACCAGAAATTGCTTTGGCAATGGAAACACATCTCAGCGCTATGAATATTGGAATTTCGGCGATTATTGGGGTGTCGGTTCCGACTCAATTATCAATTGGCAACCCTGGAGCCCTCCTGTCAGGCCAGGGTATGATATAGCATATCCTGGGATTGGATCGTATACGGTCATGCTCATAGACAGTAGCTTTTGTGGCCTGGATACTGCTTATATGACCATCAATATTGTTGCTCAACCAATTGCCGGACTCTCTGCAAGCCCTGATACTATTTGTGAAGGGGAAACGATCATTTTTTCCAACTTGAGTACCGGTGCAACCTCCTATAATTGGAATTTTGGAGACGGATCAGGATGGGTGCCTACAGGTGGTGGAAGTCAAAATCATACTTATATATCTTCCGGAACCTTCACGGTTGACTTAGTGGCTACTATTGCAGGAGGTTCGGCAAGTTGCATTGATTCGGCTTCAATTCAGGTGGTGGTTCTGCCGGGGCCACAAGCTCTATTCACGGAAAATGTAAATCAAGGTTGTGATAGCCTGGATGTAACCTTTTCTGAAGGGTCTGTGGGAGCGGTGTTGTGGAACTGGGATTTTGGAAACGGAGATACCAGTACAGCACAAAATCCTCCCATCATATCGTATTCAAGCGTTGGAAGTTATATTGTGAACTTAGCGGTGGAGGGATCAAATGGTTGCCGAGATAGTATACTGAGACCGATAGATATCCATGAAACTCCATCAGTAGATTTTATAGCGGTGAGCGTATGCGTAAATGAGTTGTCTCAATTCAATGATGCCTCTACAACTGGTGCAGACTCTATAGTAAGTTGGTTCTGGGATTTTGGAGATGGAAATACAGATACTGTTCAAAATCCCTTTCACACTTATTTGGCGCCTGGAATCAATGTGGTTACACTTACAGTGTCTACCAACTTTTGTACTGCCACCGACAGCCTGGCAGTGCTGGCCGATACCCTTCCGGTTTCGGGATTTACAAGTTCGATCATCGATGAATGCACACCGTTATCCGTGACGTTCACCAATACGTCGAGCGGTGCTGCGACATATATGTGGTACTTTGGAGATGGTGATTCCAGCGCTGCTTTTGATACGTCACATATTTTTATCAACGGAACTGCATCGGACACCACATACAATGTATTATTGGTATCGATCACCGGCTCTGGATGCAGCGATTCATCTTTTCAATCCATCACTGTTCACCCGGCGCCTGTCGCTTCCTACACCTCCAATGCAGCGCCTGGATGCAGTCCAGTGGTCGTGGATTTTACAAATACTTCGGTTGGCGGAACTCAATATTTCTGGGACTTTGGTGATGGAAATATCGACACGATAAATGCCAGTCCAACCCATTCATTTATAAACAATTCCAACTTTATTTTAGTCGATACGGTCACCTTGATTGTTACCACTGCATTTGGGTGTTCCGACACAGTTTCATCTTTGGTCACAATCTATCCTTCGGCCAATACAGTTATTGCGATACCAGATACAGGCTGCTCTCCAATGACCGTGAATTTTAGCAGCACATTAACTGGCGCCGTAATATTTGATTGGGATTTTGGAGATGGATTTACGGACTCCGTGCCCACACCAGTACACACCTATATTAACCCTTCGATCAACGACACAACATACACTGTAACGCTCATTGTAACGTCAGGATTTTTGTGCGTAGATACTTCCACGAGAGACATCTATATCTACGCAAAACCACAATCCATTTTTAGTGTCGATTCAACTGTCGGTTGCAGTGGCCTGACATCTAATTTTAGCAACACTTCGGTGGGAGCAGTAAATTATTTTTGGGATTTCGGGGACGGCGATACATCCACAACTGGTGCAAGTAATTTCTCACATGTTTATACCAATATTACTGGCACAACAGCGACTTACAATGCTCAATTAATTGTGCAGAGCAGCAGCAATTGTTGGGACACTTCTACTGTGCCGATCCTGATCTACAGCCAGGTCTTTTCGGGCTTTCTTCAATCTGATACAATGGGTTGCAGTCCTTTGTCGGTTTCATTTACAAACACCTCCAGTTTCGCCGATTCGTATGTCTGGGATTTCGGGGATGGAAGCACTTTGAATACTTCCGCAAGTCCAACTCATTCTTTTAGTAATGCAGGGCCGGGCGATACGACTTATACTGTAACATTAATAGCAAATTCTATAAATGGTTGTAGCGATACGGACACTTCATTCGTAACAGTTTATCCTCAACCGACAGCAGGGCTGATTGCTACACCTCTTTCACAGGTATATCCTAATACAACTGTAAGTATTGCAAATTTAAGCTCTTGGTTCTGGAACTTTAGCTGGGATTTTGGTGATGGCTCCACCGACACCGTACAGAATCCGAATACGCATACCTACGCAACTTGGGGTGTGTATCCCATTGAGTTGATCGTTTACAGCGCCAACTGCTCGGACACTGCGGTATTTACCATAACTATTTTGCAGCCACCTCCCATTTCAGACTATCAGCTAACCAATAGCAGTGGATGCCGGGAATTGACGGTCATCTTTGATGATATGTCGCTCTATGCCGATTCATTGATGTGGGATTTCGGTGATGGTACGCCCTTTTATTTTACGACAGACACGGCACCAATTACCCATACTTATTATAATGCCGGTTCATATGCTGTATCCTTAACTGCTTTTGGATTTGGTGGGCCTCCCAATATAAAAACGGCTTTGGTAGAAGTGTACGAGCTTCCAAATGCGGCTTTCGCACTCAATCCGAATCCTACGATTGTGTACTTGCCTGACAAAGCTGTTTACTGTGTCAACTTATCCACAAATGCGGTAAGCTATAATTGGGATTTTGGTGACGGGACAGGTTCTACGGAGTCGAGCCCTTCACATATTTATACGTCGACGGGCTCTTACGACATTACACTCATCGCAACAAGTGCAGAGGGATGCATAGATACAATTATCAAGCCTGCTGCTGTGATTGTTGAAGAAGGTGGAACAATTATTTTTCCAACTGCATTTACGCCGGATCCAGTTGGGGGTAGTGACGGGGTTTATGACCCAAATAATTTTAATAACAACATATTTCATCCGTTTTGGGATGGGGTGGAGACGTATTTGTTGAGGGTTTACAATAGGTGGGGCGAACTACTTTTTGAAACGGAAGATGTGAATGTTGGTTGGGACGGGTACTACCGGGGAAGGATGTGTCAGCAGGATGTATATGTATGGAAGGCTACCGCCTTGTTCTATAGTGGTGAAACTCGAACGATGGCAGGAGATGTAACACTTTTGAGATAACTGAATGTATAGATTAATAACATATTGCTCCACTCTAATAATAAGTTGCTTCCTGGCTATTGGCTCCGTGGATGCACAAGGATTGTCTGAGAAGGAAATCAAGGCCAAGTGGATTGGAGCGGATGAGCTCTTCGAAACCCATAATTACCTAAAAGCACTTGATCCATATTATGAACTGCTTAAAATCGACAATCTCAACACGAAGTTGAACTATAGAATAGGCGTGTGCTTGTTTAACCTGCCGGTAGACAAGAAGAAATCGCTGGTTTATTTTGAAAGGGTTAAGATTGGTACGCCCAGGGGAATGTACTCATCTATCGAGGTAATCTCGTCGGAAGAAATTGAGTGTTACTATTATTTAGGAAGGATTTATCACGTAATGAAACGCTATGAAGATGCCATCAAGATGTACCAGTTTTACAAGAATTATACGGGTTTTAAATTGAGCACTTCTGTTACTGCACAAAAGGAGTTTTCCAATGCTGAGATAGATCGCTTTATAGATATCTCTGTATATGCTGAGCGGCGGATATATAAACCAGAGGAGATAGTAGTTGAGAACCTGGGAAAGACAATTAATTCTGAATTTCCGGATTATGCACCTATAATTTCTGCAGACGAAACTGAATTGATATTTACATCCAGACGAAAAGGAACTGGAGGATTAAAGGATCTTTATGGTGCCTATTTTGAGGACATATACACTTCTACTTTGGTTGAAGGCAAATGGACGGCTCCAGTTGGCATGGGCGACAATGTAAATACCGATACCCACGACGCGGGGGTAAGCCTTTCCGTTGATGGAAACACACTGTTTATTTACAGAACCAATAAAGAACTAACCGGAGGCGATCTGTATTTTTTGTCGCTTGTAGAAGACAAATGGAGTAAACCCGATAAATTAACCTCCCTGGTAACATCACTCAGTATTAATGATGAAGGTATAAACACCAATTATATCGAACCGAGTGCAACCATGTCAGCTGATGGTAAAACCCTGTATTTTTCCAGCAACAGGCCGGGTGGATATGGCGGCAAGGACATTTACAGGTGTATTAAACTTCCGGATGAGCAATGGAGCCTTGCCGTCAATTTGGGCCCGACTATTAACACAGAGTATGATGAAGATGCTCCTTTTATTCACCCTGATGGCCGATCCCTCTATTTTAGCTCTAAGGGACATGATAATATGGGCGGCTATGATATATTCAAAACCACGCTCGATCAATCTGATCCACTTGTTCAGGGTTTTGTACTGTGGTCGGAGCCTAAAAATTTAGGATCACCAATCAATTCAGTGGCGGATGATATTTATTTTGTGCTTTCTGCTACTGGAAGCATAGGATATTTTTCCTCCAATAGGGAGGAGAGCATTGGCTATGGTTCGGATATTTATAAAGCCGACATGCCGGCTGCTTCGCGTGTAATGATAGTGATCAAGGGTGTGGTAACCGGTATCGATAGCAAGGAACCGGTAAGGGCGAGAATTACGGTAATTGATCAGGAAAACAACCGGTTACATGGGTTGTATAAGTCGCATGATTTTAACGGTAAGTACATAATGGCTTTGGAGCCAAAAAGAAAGTACAAAATGATTGTGGAGGCGGAGGGATTTCATACCCATACGGATGAGTTTTTCATGATCTCACATATCGATTCATTTGCCATATTACAGAAGGATATTAAGCTGGTGAAGATTCCGGTAGAGGAGAAGGACACGACCACGGAGTATGTGTACACATATACATTGGAGAAAGTATATTTTGAGCAGAAGAAACACGAGTTGCTCGAGAGTTCTTATGAAGCGTTTACCACACTTATCCGTGCCATGATTGCCAATCCAACCATGGAGATAGAAATTGCCGGACACACGGATGATGTGGGTGAGGGGAAAGACAATTTCCTGCTCTCTCAAAAAAGAGCGGAGGCGGTAAGGGAATACTTAATCAGTCGCGGGATTGATGAAATCAGGCTGAAGGCCAAAGGGTATGGCGAGGATTGGCCTGTAACGACTAATGAAACTGAAATGGGTAGGGCTTCTAACAGAAGAACTGATATAAGGGTACTGCACGAATAACCATGACAATGACCATGACAATGACCATGACAATGACCATGACCATGAAAATTTGGGTTTGTATTGTGCTTCTGAGCGCTTTTTGCTGCGTGTCGGAGAAGGTATGCTCTCAGGATATGCATTTCTCTCAGTATTATGCCGCTCCGCTGTACTTGAATCCTTGTTTTGCAGGCGCTTCGGGTGGTTCTCGGCTCATCGCTAATTACCGGCATCAATGGGCCGGGATACCAGGGGCATTCGTTTCCTATGCCTTTTCATTTGATCACAATTTCTCGAGATTGAATAGCGGAGTTGGCCTTTATGTTAACCATGACAAAGCGGGAAGTGGTGGTTTGAGCACGACCAATATAGGGGTTCAGTACAACTATAATATTACTTTGAACAGGCACTGGGCTGCCAGATTGGGAGCTGATGTAGCCTACCGAATGCGAAAAATAGATTTCAGTAAATTGGTTTTTAGCGACCAGATATCAAAAGATGGTATTGCCGCTGAATCAACTGAGACACCACCTGATGGAAATACAGCGTTTATGGATTATGGCGCCGGTGCATTATTATTCTCGGAGGTGTATTGGTTTGGGACTTCCTTTCATCACCTAACACAAGCCGACCAGGCCTTGATTCCCGGAAACGAAACGAAATTACCACTGAAATATTCATTTCATGCGGGTGCGAAGTTTCCCTTAAAAAATAATGTTGGAAGGAAATCCGAGAAATTTGTTTCGCCTACCTTCAATTTTAAAGGGCAGCACAAATTTCATCAGCTCGATGTTGGTTTGTACTTCTACAGCAATCCGATTACCATTGGTGTGTGGTACCGCGGAATTCCATTGGCAAAAGCCTATAAAGGTGGTTACCCAAATAATGATGCTATCGTCGTTCTTTTGGGGTATAAATTGAAGGGCTTGAGCATAGGGTACAGCTACGACGTTACCATTTCCTGGCTGTCAATAATAACTTCCTATGGCTCACACGAAGTATCATTGATTTATGAATTCAACAATAAGAACGAGAACAAACAAAGTGGTAGCAAACGGGTTATCATTCCCTGTCCGAAGTTTTAGTTTAACTTAAAAACCCACGTCCTTTGGGCGTGGTCATGCCTGCGTGCCGTAATGCCGACACTCCGGCATGCAGGCATGTTCTGTTGGCTATGTCTTCTTGTTTGTTATTTAGAACAGTTGAATAATAGAACAATCGAACAATAGAATGAAGAAATTTATTAACCAATCAGATATAATACTTCATAATTCGTAATTCAAACCTGCCTGCCGGCAGGCAGGTGTTCAGTTGTTCAAATGTTCAGAAGCCCCCTTGGGGGGCAACTCAAAGCCACCTTCTAAGAAGGTGTGATTTTTACTCAGTTTTCTCCTTCCCGTTTGAACCCAATTTTCTTTCTTGGAGTATTCTGGCCTGCTTTGGAGGTCGCAAATTGCGTCCTCCAGTTTTCCAATTCCTTTTTTGTCATTTCAAACAGAAAATCTTTCGGAAATCTGCTTTTATTGCGTCTGACAGCTTCTTTTAATCGTTTAGTTTTTACCCCATATAATTCAGCCAAATCTCTGTCAATCATTACTTTCTGACCTCTGACCAGATAGATTTTACTCATTACGATCTCTTCCGGTATCAATATTTGCACACTCTTTTTCATTGATTTTAAAGCTGTTAAAGAAGTAACGATCCCAGTTTCTTCACTCATCTAACTGCAAAAGTAAAAATACAAATTGGGTGTCGCAATTTGCAATACCGGTACATGACTTTGTGAAACTTCGAAAACTGGCCAATCAATCTCGCCGAAAGTTCTAATCATCCTCCTTCTCTTTGTAGACGTATTTGATCGATGGCTGGTTTTGAAGGGGTTCAGCTGGCCCCTGTTCAATTTCAACTTGTTTAGAGATAATATCAGCCTCTTCAATTTCCATGGATGCTTCCAGCTCCTCTTCCAAATCCCACGAATATTTGCGTTTTTGTGGACCTATTTTCCGATAGTAAAACGCCAGTATGATACCGGCAACAGATCCCCAAAGGTGTCCTTCAAAGGACATGCCCGGCTTGATTGGAAAGATTCCCCAAACCATTCCTCCATACAGGAAAATGACGAGCATGGACAAGGCCAGCAACCTGGTATTTTGCCTGATAATGCCGCTGATGAAGATGAAGGTGGCGAATCCATATATCAATCCGCTGGCGCCGATGTGAAAAGACTCTCTTGCTGAGAGCCAGATCCAAATACCGGACATAACATAGGTCCAAAAGTAGATCTTATATGCAACCGGCCTGTAGAAATGAAAGATACCTACGCTTAACAAAAATAGAGCAGTACTGTTACTGATTAGATGGTTGAAGTCGTTGTGGATGAGTGGATAAAATAGTACACCTATCAATCCCTCGAATTTGCGCGGAAATATGCCATATTGACCGAAACTCACATCAAAGGTGATTTCCGTGAGTTTTACAAGCCAAATCACGACGACAAATACAATCGGAAAAAACAGGCTCGAGAACAGCTTAATGTTGGATTTGTCTTCGTTCTCTTCCATTTTCTTTACTCTGGTACAATATAAGCTAAAAAATAAGCCTGTTTGTCTAAATTATAAGTTCAGTAAAGTCCAAGCAGACTTAAAAGCATAACTTAGTAGTTCGATTATCATGCCATTATATTTATTATGAAAAAACTACGTATTGTTACTTTTCTATTAGCATTTATAGGATTATTCCAGCCCACTCAGTTACTTGCTGGGCCTGGAGATACCACGGTCGTACAAGCATTTACTTTCGGTGGGCCACAAGATGATGTTATAGCATTTCCACCTGATTCGATAAGTTTTGAGAAGATCTTAATGTACTACACGTTGAAGTGCAATCCCGCACAAAATCCTGCATGTGGTGAATGGGATTACACAACCCACACGTTCCTTTATGATGAACTGGGCACCTATGATTCGACACAGATGTTTCAGTCATCCTATATTATGGATGGACAAAGTCCGGATACGTTGATGTACATGAATTCTCCTTCCTGGGATTATGTAACATGGTGGGAAAAGTTTATCGTGTATGCCGGTACGGTATCCTTTGACTCGGCTATCCTTGGCACCGGAACAAGTCCTTCATCTGCGCCGTTCACCTCAGCAGAATCTGATGCCAGTTCTCAGTATCTATGGACAGCATCGGAATTATCTGCTGCTGGTGCAACTGCCGGCGACATAAGTGGTATGAGATTCAATATTTCCTCTGTGGGATCTGAAATGGAGCATTTGACCATACGATTAAAGCATTCTTCTAAAACCGCACTGATTTCTTCTGATTACGAAATTGGTGGATTTACAGAAGTCTTTTCCAGAAATACCAATTTTACAGCTGCAGGATGGAATACAATTAGCTTTACAACTCCGTTTACCTGGAATGGCACTTCCAATTTGGTTGTAGAAATTAGCTTCAACAATGAGGGCAATGGCACGAGCAATTCTGTCCTTAGCCATACTCCGGGTTTTAATGCCGGTGTTCATTCATCGTCTACTGAATACTCGCTGAATTTCAGCGGCCCTGATTTTGTAGATGTTCCGGGCAGTGCACTGTCTGCATTGAGCAACGAAGTAACGATTAGTCTCTGGCAGTATGGCGATCCCAATATTCAGCCTCAGAGCGATTACATCTTTGAGGCATATGACACCAATGGGTACAGGGTGCTGAATTGCCATTTACCCTGGGGTAATAGCAATATATATTGGGATGCGGGAAATGATGTCGGCTCTGTGGATCGAATCAATAAGCTGGCCAATGAGGATGACTTTGAAGGGCAATGGAATCATTGGGCTTTTACCAAAAGTGCAACGACCGGTCAAATGAGAATTTACTTAAATGGTGTCTTGTGGAATATTGGATCTGGAAAGAACAGAGACATGACTGGTATTACCCTTTTTAAGATCGGTTCGAATGCTCCAGGAACCAATAGTTATGACGGTTATGTGGATGAATTTAGGGTTTGGAGCGCATATTTGGATCAAACTACCATTACAGATTGGATGTACAAGGATGTCGATCCATCGCACCCAAATTATTCAGACCTGCTCGCTTACTACAAATTCAATGAGGGTATAGGCTTAAGTACGGCTGATGCCTCCGGAAATGGAAATACTGGCACACTCTTCGGAGCTCCCGGATGGAAAAACGGGGACGGAACCAAACTCATGAGGAACTACCAAAGCGTGAGCGAACGCCCCAACGTCATTTTTGAGCAAGGCGTTTATACTTCCAGTATTGATTCGATTCTTATTGAGGATTCCGTGATGCAGGATCCCGTAGCATTGATTACTTATGCTGACGGTCCTGACCCGACCATAGCCATTGATACCCAATATGTCTGGTATTCATTTTATAACAATTACATATATGATGCCAATGGAAATGCTACAGACTCAACCTTGGTTACTCCTGATGTAACAAGTTACCTGCAGCAATTTGAGTACTATGATGTGTTTGAAGAAGTCGAGCGATATGAGTTGGGCAGATTTATAACTCCTTATGGAAACAATTTGAGTTTGGGGACTGGCTGGACCTGGATCTATGATGTCTCGGATTATATAACATTGCTGCATGATTCGGTAAGGCTAACAGCCGGCAATTGGCAGGAAATGCTCGATCTCAAATTTTTGATGATAGAGGGAGTTCCACCGAGGAATGTCATCAAGGTTGAGAATCTGTGGAAGGGTAATTTCTATTTGAATTCAATCGATTCAACTGTTGCGGATTGGTCGGTTCAGCTGGATCCAACAGCAAGTATGTACAAGCTGAAAACGCGTGCCTCAGGGCATCTCTTTAGTAATCCAACCAACTGCGCTGAATTCTGTTATAAAATTCATGGAGTGGATGTGGATACAACATTGGTTTATAGCTGGGAGATTATGCAGCAATGCGGTATGAATCCACTTTATCCGCAAGGGGGAACCTGGGTTTATGACCGGGCGGGGTGGTGTCCGGGTATGGAGGTTGAAGAGCAGAATGTAGAGCTTACAAATTATGTAACACCTGGAACGATAGTGGATATCGATTACGATTCGCAGACCGATCCCGATGGTTATTACATTCTCAGGGCTCATTTGGTAAGTTATGGTTCACCTAATTTTACATTGGATGCGGCGGTTGAAGAAATCATTTCACCCAATAATTGGGAAATTCAAAATCGGTTCAATCCCATCTGTGACAATCCGGAAATTGTAATCAAGAATACTGGCTCAACAACACTAACAAGCTTGGATATTGATTTTGGAGTAAAGGGAGGTGTGGTTCATACTTACCAATGGACGGGTAGTCTCAATTTCCTGGAAACAGAGCAAGTTACACTGAATGCTGCCGATGATTGTTGGTTTATCAATGGCAATGCCGAGAGCGATGTATTTGAGGTTCGCATCAAAAATCCCAATGGTGGAGCAGATGAGTATACACCCAACAATTATTTCAAGAGTAATTTTGAGATTCCTGTTACTTATGAAAATCCTATCTACCTGTTTTTCAGAACCAATAATGTTCCCAGTGAGTCATCCTGGCTGGTAGAGGATGATAAAGGCAACACGGTATATCAATCAGGTGGATTTTCTGCCAATACCATTTATTCAGACACATTTAATCTGAGTCCCGGTTGTTACAGGTTAATTATCAATGATAGCGATTGCGATGGATTGTCATGGTGGGCAAACAGTGATGGAAATGGTTTTGCCCGCTTATACAAAGCCGATGGCTCTAATATTCAGCTGATTAATTTTCAGCCGGATTTTGGTTGCCAGATAGCCCAGAGCTTTACCATTGCCGATCCTATCTATACTGTGTCCACAACAGATGCAACTTGCGGAAATTCGGATGGAGTGGCAAGTGTTACAGCCAGCGATCCCACGGCTACCTATACGTATAGTTGGTCGAACGGAGGCAATACAAATAGCATCAGCAATATTGCTGCTGGAATCTATACCGTTACGGTTACAAATGCGAGTGGCTGTAGCTATGTGGACAACGCTCTTGTTGAGAATGTCGGCGCACCGTCAATAACATTGGTTTCATCATCAGATGTAAGTTGTAGCGGTACATGTGATGGGGAAATTGTTGTCGTTGCTACAGGAGTTCCAGGCCCTTACTCATATTTATGGAGTGACCCGCAAGGGCAAACAACTGCTACCGCGGCGGGATTATGTCCAGGAAATTATAGCGTTACTGTAACTGGTAGCCTGGGCTGTGAAGCGTATTTCATGTTCAGCATCACCGAACCAGTAGCATTGACCTCCAACGCATTTGCCAATGATGCTGTAACGGGTTGTGATGGCAGTGCATTTGTGAATACAAGTGGTGGAACAATGCCTTACAGCTTCTTATGGGATGATCCCGCGGCTCAATCCAATTACATGGTGACCAACTTGTGTGGAGGAACTTACAATGTAGTGGTAACCGATGGGAATGGTTGTACCACCAATTCCAGTGCTATTTTAGCAACCGGAATTGAAGAGAGCCCGACTGTTGCATCCATGCAATTGTTTCCCAACCCGAATAGTGGATCATTTAGAGTCTGGGCGTTCATCCCGGGAGCTGATGATTTTGAGATTTCTATCATTGATCTGCTGGGAAGGACAGTACATCGCAAAAGGTACAACAGCACGAACGGAACCCTATCGACAGACATAGTATTGCAATCTGATCCCGGTATTTATTTTGTTCGCGTATTGACAAATAATTATAGTGAGATAAAAAGGATTGTTATCCAATAAAGAGTTTAGTGGGCAATCATGATGTAGAAGGTAAAAAGTATAAGGTAATCGGTAGTAGTACTTTCTACTTTCTACAGTTTCACCATTCCATTTTTTCAATAAATACCTAGCTTTATCACCTCTTTTATAAGGATAGATTCCAAACCATGTCAGAATTAGAATCATTCAGAAAGTTTTACGATGAGAAGCTCATTCCTCACTTGTCGGATTTGGAGGTAGAGCGGAAGAAGATCTATGTTGGGCTCACGATTTTTATGATGGTGTTCTTTACCATTGTATTTTCTTCAGTTTATTACCTGGGTGGATTCCATGATTTCTCCTTAAGCGATCATTCCAATAAAGATTTTCTCATTTCATTGTTATTGCTTGTGTTCTGGGCGATGATGGGCGTGTTGGCCTATAAAAAGCTATTTGAAAAGCGCCTGGAAGATATTCGGGGTAAGTTCAAAAGATCTGTGATTGTAAAGATTGTGGAGTTTGTAGATCCTCAGCTATCCTATCACGAGGACAAATTAATTAGCCAGCATGAATATGACGACAGCAAAATATTCCCGATAAACGCGCACCGGTTCCGGGGAGAAGATTACGTAGTGGGTAGCGACGGCAATATTTCCTATAAGTTTTCTGAGCTGCACTCTCGATATATTATGAAGGATCACAGGGGAAGAAAGCTATTTATGACCATATTTCATGGGTTATTCTTTATTGCAGACATGCACCGGGAATTTAAGGGTGAGACGATCATATTGCCGGACACTGCTCACAAATTGTTTGGGCCATTCGGTGATTTTGTTCAGAAGCACAATATATTCAGAGACAAGGTCATTAAAGTAGACAACGCTGAGTTTGATAAGGAATTTGTCGTTTACAGCAATAATGTGGAAGAATCGACTTCTCTTCTCACCACACCACTGATGGATAGAATTACAGAATTCAAGAAGAAATCCGGACATAGCGTACATATCTCTTTTATTGGTTCGAAAGTGAATGTTGCCATCTCACTAACCCAGGACTTATTTGAACCTCCAATTTTCGGTTCCATGTTGGATTTTGAAGCCATCTATGAAAATTGTCGTTACCTGAGATTGGTTACGGGAATTGTTGAGGATTTAGATTTGGGAAGCTAGTTGGTAGGTAGCCAGAAGTTAAACCTGTAAGAGTAAACGGCAGCAATAAATCCAGCGTTTAAGGCAATTTTAGGCACTACAGTCTTTTCGCTACATAGCTTTTCATAGAATATCATAAAAAAAACGACTGATAAAATGAAGTGTCGAGGTTCATGCGGATAGACCTGCCATTTCTTCGTTGATCAGAACGACAAACCCAACCGAATTACAATCAAATCCGCTACCTGCAGGTGGGCTTTGATGTGCATTCCGATAAAGATTCTATCTGTGAGTTTAAAGTTCAACCCATATCTTTGATATACAGGATGGTTATACTTGGTTTGATCGTAAATGTAAACGCCCAGATCCTGGCTAAATACAAAGCGCCCCATCAGAAATTCGTGGCCTATTAATAGAGCTCCGCGTTGGTAGTCGGCTTTGGAGTTGAGCTGATTTTCTATTCGCCATTTTAATGAACCGTCCCATACCCATTCAGCTCCTATCCTGAGCGCATTCATGCGGCTTACCTGCTGACTGAAATCAGTCATGACTCCAAAAACGCCATGATAAGCGCTATTACCAGCTATTCTTTTGGCAAATGAGAAAACGGCAACATCGTAACGCCTCTTCTTAATACCACGATATTTTTGTTTCAAACGGTCTTTAAATGGAGAAGGGTTGAAATTATATTCTATTCCAAGGCTCGCGGTGGGGTAGTTGATCCCTTTATTTGGCTCTCGTACCCCTCCGTTGGATATGTGATTGTAGTTGACTGCAAAATTGAGTCCATAGTTTTTATTGATGCGATAGTTGAGAGCGAGATTCAGCTGCACATACACGTTAACCGGAAGGCTGTATGATTGATTATCGGGATTTTTCGCCGCATCATAGGGCCTCGTATTGAATGATAGTCCGGCGGCAGGCCGTAAGGTGATACTCAGCTTTTTATGGCTTCCAAACCAAGGTTCAACAAATCCCACTACATTCAATCCATAACCTAAAATTGCTGGGTTATCAAAATCAAAAAAGGAAATTAACAGCCCCACCCTGGGATAGCAATTGCATATTTCCCAGGATTTCAGGTTCATCTTGTGCCAGTTCAGTATAATTTCTGTTCCCCAGGGATAAGAGTCTTTTATGTTCCTAACCGCTTGCGAATGGATTAGAATGAACCCGTAATGCTGCCTGATGCCCAATATAAATTGGCTTTTCAGATTGCTGTCAGCCGCCAAGGCAATGGTATCTGTTGCTGTCATGGCAGTTGCACCAAGAGGTATAAAAAATACAAATAGCGCTATGAGGTGATGTTTCATATTCGTAATAAGAAGATCAATTTGGCGCTGCTGGTTAATTGCCGATAAAAATCACGACTCCTGAAAAGTTAAATAAGGAGCTTAAGAAATCCATTCCACCATTTCTGCACTCTCGACTCATAACGGTGTGATAAATTCATTTCGATGAAATCTGTATAAGATCAATATCCTTGTCTATTCGTATGTATTCCGGCAGATTCCCTATATCCAATACTGCAACATCATATCCCGAGCTTCTCACCGAAGCTATCTGCTCTTCAGTTGGAATATAATCATAAGCCGTAAGATCGGTATAGAACATTAGAGGTATATGCCCGTTGGTCGTGATATTCATGTTAAACACTACGTGTTTGTTGGTTGAGAACCGGTCCTGAATTTGTCGAATCAGTTTCATTTCTGTAAGCTCTTTATTACGGCCTATTGCGTCAAATGATGCTTGTACAGTGTGGTTGGTTTGTATTTTGTTCAGATCATTTAATAGGAAACAAAAAGGTATCATTACCATAACCTTTATTGAATTGATGATGTATTCAGACGTGATTTTGGAGCGAATCCAGCTAAAAATAAATTCGAACGTAGAAGACCAAGCGAGAAATATGAACGGGCATACTATAATGCAGAAAGACATCATTTTGGTCGTGGCCATCGTGTAAAACGCGTAAACAGCGGCAATTGATGCGAATATCATAATCTTATGATCTCTACTTTTTAATTTAATATACATGATCAGGATGCCTAAAGCTGTGAGAAGAGGAATGATATCTCCGGATCCATATAATCTTTTCGTCGCGATAAAGTGAAATAATAAGCCTCCTCCATGAAGTTCAACATCTTCAAAGAAATGTTTTGAATTTAGTATAAATTCATAGTTGCTTTCAACCGGATATTGGTGAAGGATGAATAGTTGCCAGGGTAAGGCAATTAATATGGTTATCAAGAGCGATTGAAGTATGGGTTTTATAGATCTGAGTAAAGTAGATAATGAATTGGCATTAACGAGTTTGATAATTGTCCAAGCGAAGTAAACTAAGAGTCCTACTAACCACTTTACCAAGATTGCGCAGCCTGAAAACAGTCCAATTAATACAAGCCAATATATCTTGTTACTATGATTATATTCAAACCAAGCCCAAAAACTGGCCGTAATGTAGAAGAGAAAAGCAACGTCATTATGATCAGTAGTAAGTCTTCCAGCTACTAGATCCAATGGATAGTATGCTATGGCTAAGAATAAGCCTGCGTAAAATCCAATATTTGCGTTTAGACATATTTTGCCAATTCGGTAAATCAACACCGGAAGAACCGCATGCATAATAATGCTTGGAATACGTACGGCTAATTCATTTATTCCAAATATTTTTAAGCTCAAGGCCATTTGCCATAGAAATAGTGGTTGCTTGTGCAGCCATACCTCATTAGCGGTCCAATTCGAATAGTCTACTTCTAATATTGGATTTAAAAACAGTGTTGGCCTAAGTGGGTTTTCAAGCAAGTTCTTAGCAACAAGTGCGTGGTATTGCTCATCCCACAAAATCAAGTACGGATCCAGCAAGGCGATAAAGAAACCCATTCCGAGAGCGCCAATAAATAATAATGATACTCCGAGCTTTTCATTTCGATTGAAATAAAAAGTGGCAATTAGTAGTATCGTGCCACTAATGAAGTATGGAATTAACTGTTCAGTAGAAAAATATGGGTAGGACATTTATCAGATTGTATTGATTTCTACGATCAACAGGCCAAGCCCACCATTTCCGCACTCAGTACCCACAATCGTTCGGCAACTATTTCATTGCGCGACAATCGCGATGCTCTTCTCCTTTTACTGTTTACAAAGTATTTTCCTGTCGTATCGTGTAGCTCTTTGTCAGTTGCAAGATAAATAGATGTTTTCGCACCTTGTTCTTCGGTGAACATGAAAGGTTTGAAGAGTATCCAACCTAATTTGTAAATTCCCTTTGCATATTTATCTCCCATATGAGTTTTGATACGGCCAGGATGCAGGCTGTTGGCAGTTACTCCTGTTCCTTCCAATTTTCTGGCGAGCTCGTTGGTAAACAATACATTGGCAGCTTTAGATTGAGCATAAGCTACCAGCCCGTTGTATCTCTTAGATAGATTGACGTCCTTAAAGTGTATTCTTCCTACATAGTGGAACCCCGATGAAACATTGATGATACGTCCCTGTTCTGATTTTTTGATGTGCTCCAACAATAAGTTGGTCAATAAAAAGTGGGATAAATGATTGACGGCAAATTGCATCTCGATGTTATCTACAGACAAAGTATAATCTGTATGAAAAGTCCCTGCGTTGTTGATCAATACATCCACACAAGGATAATTTTCCTGAATTGTATTGGCAAGCGACCGAACATCCTCGAAGGATGATAAGTCAACTTTGTGGGCGTGAATATCCGAGTTATCAGTAACAGATTTAATTTCTTCTAACACGTCATTAAGCCTGTTTTGATCTCTGCCCAAAATAACTACTCTTGCACCCAGCTTGGCAAGGCCAATGGCAGTGTATTTTCCAATTCCGGAGGTAGATCCGGTTATGACACAGGTTTTGCCATTCATATTTGTTGGTATATTTGATATTGTACGACATAAATGTACGCATATGCATTATTTCAATTTGCTATTCTGCTTATTGACCCTCTCAGTTTCTTCACAAAACGTGACGAAGAAGTATCTGTCGAATGAAACAGCAACCTATGAGGAGGCGATTTCTTTCTATACAGAAATGAGCAATAAGTATAGCAAAGCAAAGCTGCTGCGCTATGGGGGAACAGACGTCGGAAAACCATTACACTTGTTTGTTATTTCAGGTGATGGAGATTTTGATCCGAAATCCGTCAAGCAAAAGAACAAGCGGGTAATCTTTATCAATAATGCCATTCACCCAGGAGAGCCCTGTGGTGTTGACGCCAGCATTAAATTGGCCCATGATCTATTAAAAAACAAGAAGTTAAAATCGCTGCTGGATCATGTGGTGATATGTATTGTTCCGATTTACAATATCGGGGGTGCATTGAACAGGGGCTGTTGCAGCAGGGCAAATCAAAATGGGCCCAAAGAATATGGATTTAGGGGAAATGCCCAAAATCTCGATCTGAACAGAGATTTTATCAAGTGTGATTCAAAAAATGCTGTCACTTTTACAAGAATGTTTCGAGCCTGGGATCCCGATATATTTATCGATACTCACACTTCCAATGGAGCAGACTATCAATACGTGATGACATTGATAGCAACACAGAAGGACAAGCTAAATTCTACGATATCTGGGTTTGTGGAGGAGACAATGCTTCCTCAGCTTTATAATACGATGAAAGCTGTGGGTTATGAAATGATTCCATACGTCAATCCTATTGATAAGATTCCCGATAATGGCATTGTGGATTATTTGGAAACGCCGCGATATTCATCTGGCTACAGCACCTTGTTCAATACAATTGGGTTTACCACAGAATCTCATATGTTTAAACCCTTCGAGGACCGCGTGCTGGCTACTTATTACTTTTTATTGGCAACCATTCAATTTGCAGATGAGAAACATGAGGAAATAGGGGAGAAGCGGCGCCTTGCCAATCAACAAGTTGCCGAGCAGGATGTGTTTTCCATTTTCTGGGAACTGGACACAAGCAAATACAAAGAAATAGAGTTTAAGGGATTTGAGGCCGGAGAAAAAAGGAGCAGTATAAGCGGAGAGCAACGGCTGTATTACGATCGGGAGAAGCCGTACACAAAAACCATTGTGTATTACAATACTTTCAAGGCCACAATAGAAGTCCAAAAGCCTTATCTGTATCTAATTCCTCAGGCTTGGAAGGAAGTTATTGAGCGACTCGAAAACAATAAGATTCGCATGTCAAGGTTGGCCACCGACACTGTTCTGGAAGTGGAAACTTACTACATCACGAGCTACGAATCTGTAGAGAAACCTTATGAAAGTCATTATTTGCATTACAATGTGCAGGTGGACTCAAAGAAACAGCGCGTAAAATATTATGTGGGAGATTATGTAATAATTTGTGATCAGAACTCCAACCGTTATATTGTTGAGTGCCTGGAACCACAGGCAAAGGACTCATATTTTGCCTGGAACTTTTTTGATTCAGCACTACAGCAGAAGGAATGGTTCTCTTCGTATGTATTTGAAGATCTGGCGGCGGAGTTGTTGGAAAATAATGTTGCCTTACGGGCAATATTTGAGGCTAAGAAAAGAGAGGACAAAGACTTTGCCGCCAATAGCCGAAGCCAGCTGAAATTTATATATGAGAATTCAAGCTATTACGAAAAATCACACAACCGCTATCCGGTTGCACGTGTTATGCAGGAAATTGAGCTTCCCTTATCTGACTAGTCAATATTTACTTAATTAATTGCGAGCAGCTCAACCTGGAATATCAAAGCCATATTGGGTTTGATAGCGCCACCTGGCCTTGGGTTGGCTCCATAAGCAAGCTCAGAAGGGATATAAAGTTCCCATTTTGACCCTACATTCATCAATTGCAGTGCTTCAGTCCAACCTGCGATTACCTGATTAACACCAAATGAAGACGGCTGGCCTCTGTCAACTGAGCTGTCGAACACGGTGCCGTCGATCAGGCGGCCTTCGTAGTGCGCCGTGATCTCGTCCGAGAGCACCGCCGACGCTCCGTCGCCC
>JACZWC010000011.1 GCA_022572355.1 Bacteroidota bacterium
TTGATGGATAGTAAAGGGTTTTTGTGGTTCGGATCGCGTATTCAGTTAACAAAATGCAACCCTAAAGCGGATTGGCGCAATGAGCTGGAACCTCAAACATATGTCAAGGGGATTAAATTGTTTTTTGAGGATGTTGCGTGGAGGCCCCCCTCCGGTCCCGCACGTGCGGGAAGAGCCGACGCGCAAGAACCCTCCGAAACCTCTGCACAAAAAGAGCTTTTAGAAGGGATTGAGTTTACCGGTGTGAGTAAGTGGTATCCGCTGCCTGAGAATTTGGTTTTGCCTTATGATAAAAACCATTTAACGTTTGAGTATGTTGGCATTTCTCTAAAGATACCTGAGAAAGTGCGGTATCAGTTTATGTTAGAGGGGTTGGATAAGGACTGGTCGCCTGTTACAAAGAAGACGGAAGCTACCTATCCTAATTTGGAGCCGGGTGAATATTCGTTCAAGGTCAAAGCCTGTAATGATGAAGGGGTTTGGAATAAGGAGCCAACGGTTTATTCGTTCAGTATTCAAGCTCCATACTGGGAACGGTGGTGGTTTTATCTTGGGCAGTTGTTGTTTTTTGTATTGTTGATCGGCGGCACTTTGGTTGTGAGCCGTGCAGGAAAGAACGAGGCAATTATTACTGTTCTGGTAATTGTCTGTTTGTTCGTGATATTTGAGTACATCCAAAATTTGTGTGAACCTTTTTATGAGCAATATGTCGGTAGCGCCCCTATTATTAAGACGCTGCTTAATCTTCTGTTGTTTGGTGTCCTGTTTCCGGTTCAAACGTTGCTGCGCAGGTTTTTAGTCGGAAGAAAGAAAAAGCACTTGCATAAGAAATTGGAAGAAGTCTGAAAAGTTCACGTGCGTGAACTTTTTGTGCTGCTCAGATAAAGAAAATAAGCTGGATTATCCTTTTACAATTCCAACCAAATCATAGTCCTCCGCGCCCGTTATCTCGATTTCGGCAAAATCCCCGATTCGTAAATACTGATCTGTTCCATCTATTAGTACTTCATTGTCAACTTCTGGAGAGTCGTGTTCTGTACGGCCAATGAAGTAATCGCCTTCTTTTCTGTCTATCAGCACTTTGAATGTTTGCCCAACTTTAGCTTCGTTCAACTCTCGTGATATTCCCTGCTGGATCTCCATGATCTCATCAATTCTCTGTTGCTTCACATCTTCAGGAACATCGTCAGTCAGATTGAAAGCATGCGTGTCTTCTTCATGGGAATAGGCAAATACACCCAGGCGGTCAAAACGATATTTCTTTACAAATGCCTTAAGCTCTTCAAAATCCTCTTCAGTTTCGCCAGGGTAGCCACAGATTAAGGTCGTACGAATCGCAATGCCAGGAACTTCCTTTCTAAATGTGCTGAGCAACTCCTCTGTTTTTTTGGCGGTAATTCCCCTGCGCATAGACTTGAGCATCTTATCACTGGCATGTTGAAGTGGGATGTCTATGTAGTTGCAGATGTTGTCTTGTTCCTTAATCACCTTTAATACATCCATAGGAAAGCCAGATGGAAATGCGTAATGCAACCTGATCCATTCTATTCCATTGACCTCAGAAAGTTTCTCCAGCAGGGCTGCCAGCTTCCGCTCTTTGTAGATATCCAGGCCGTAGTAAGTGAGGTCCTGCGCAATTAGTATCAGCTCTTTAACGCCTTCTTTTGCCAGGTGCTCAGCTTGTATTACCAACTTCTCCATGGGTTGTGAAACATGCTTGCCTCTCATGATTGGAATCGCGCAAAAAGAGCAAGGGCGGTCGCAGCCCTCAGCAATTTTCATATACGCATAATGAACAGGAGTCGTTAACAAGCGCTCGCCTACTAACTCATGTTTGTAATCCGCACCCAATACTTTGAGTAATCGAGGAAGATCGTGGGTTCCAAAATATTCGTCTATATCTGGAATTTGATCGATGAGGTCATCTTTGTAGCGTTCCGATAAACAGCCAGTTACGTAAACTTTTTTAACCAAACCGGCTTCTTTAGCTGCGGCGTATTTTAAAATCGTATCCAACGATTCCTGCTTTGCATTTTCAATAAACCCGCAGGTGTTGATCACCACTGTTTCCGCATATTCATCCGACTCATGGGTCACATTCATCTTGTTGGCCTTCAGCTGGCCCATCAATACCTCTGAGTCTACAATGTTTTTAGAACAGCCGAGAGTTATGATGTTAATGCGGCCTGATTTGGGAGATTTGGTTTTCAAAACCGGAAAATTAAAGTCTGTTGAATTCGTCTATGGTTAACTTGCCTTGCTTGAGCAACTTTTTAAGGAGGCCTATTCCGAGTTCTTTATGCTGAGGAATAGATAAGGTGTATAAATAATTAGGTTTTACCATCATAACATGTGATCCTCTTTGCCTGGCTATTTTCCATCCTGCTCGTCTAAATTTCTTTACTGCCTTTGACCCAGAGCATAACTTTAGCCGTGAGCTCATACAATCACTTCTACCTGTCTCGCCTTACTTTTCTTAACTTTTTCATTCATTACCATTAACCACCCGCTGATTGCCTCTTTTATGTTCTTTTTTGTTTCGACTATAGTTTTTCCCTGACTATAACAACCAGGCAAGGCAGGCACTTCTGCTACATAATATCCGCTTTCATCTTTTTCAATGACAACCTGAAACTTCATTTTCGCTTGGATTTATTTAAATTAATATTGTTGCTCCGCTCTGATTGAGTAAAACGAAATATTTTATATAATGTTACTGAATTGTTAATTTTTAAATAGTGTATCCACAAATTCTTTCCTGTTAAACACCTGGAGGTCGTCTATCTTCTCGCCGATACCGATGTATTTAACCGGTATTTGAAATTGATCAGAAATTCCGATGACCACTCCGCCTTTGGCTGTTCCATCGAGTTTCGTCAATGCCAAGGCATTTACCTCAGTGGCCTTGGTGAATTGCGTAGCCTGTTCTATTGCGTTTTGCCCAATGGAGGCGTCCAATACCAATAATATTTCGTGAGGAGCGTCCGGAATAACTTTTTTCATCACATTTTTGATCTTGGTCAATTCATTCATCAGGTTCACTTTGTTGTGCAGCCTCCCGGCAGTATCGACAATGATCACGTCGGCATTTTGAGCGATGCCCGACTGCATGCTATCAAAAGCTACTGAGGCCGGATCCGAGCCCATTTCTTTCTTAACAATGGGAACATCGGCTCGCTCAGCCCATATTACCAACTGTTCAACAGCCGCGGCCCTGTAGGTATCAGCTGCTCCCAGAACCACCTTCTTGCCCAATTTCTTGAATTGATGCGCGAGTTTTCCAATGGTTGTGGTTTTCCCCACGCCGTTCACACCAACCACCATGATCACGTAGGGACCATCAGTTTCGGGAATGCTAAACTCTCTCTGATCATTGGATTGATTTTCCTCCAGCAACGCGACCACCTCATCTCTCAAGATAGAGTTGAGCTCCGATGCACCAACATACTTATCCTTCGCTACCCGCTCCTCAATTCTATCGATGATCTTGATCGTGGTCTGTACACCAACATCGGATGAAACAAGTATTTCTTCCAGGTCATCAAGAACAATCTCATCCACGGTCGACTTACCAGCTACCGCTCTGGATAATTTTTGAAAGATATTCTGGCTGCTCTTCTCAAGCCCCTGGTCCAGCACTTCTTTCTTTTCTTTGGAAAATATTCCGAAAAATCCCATCCTAATTAAAAATTAATTGCATAAAAAAAGCTTCCCTCTAAAGAAGAAAGAAGCTCAATGGTTTCACAGGTACAAGTAACTTATTTGGCTTGAAAGAATTTCTGTACGCTGTCCTTGTGAATTATCTCAGTCCTGAAACTGTAAGCGCCGGTTTTTTCATTGACAACAGTTTTGATCGCCTTTACGTAATCCTTGCTTTTGGTGGTGCTTCTTATGGGGTTTACCTTCTTTGCCATGATAATAATATTATTTACTTGATCTCTTTATGCAGCGTCATCTTGTTCATGATAGGGTTGTATTTTTTCAATTCAATCCTATCTGGTGAATTCTTCTTGTTCTTGGTAGTGATGTACCTCGATGTTCCGGGTAAGCCACTGTCTTTGTGCTCCGTACACTCAAGAATAACCTGAACTCTGTTTCCTTTTGCCATTTTTTGTTGTTTTAACGGGGCGCGAAGTTACAAAAACACATAATATTTTCCTAATTATAAACGGGGCTATTTTTAGATTATTTAAAGCTTCGCATCAGGTTTGAAATAAAGTAATTAATATTGTCGTTTCACAGAGATGTCAATGAGTGATAGCCAGAAAAAGGTAGGTGTAGTTGTAATTAGCTACAACGGAGCAGAATTGTTGGAGAAGTTTATTCCCCCAATCCTGGCCAGCGATTATGATGACTTCGAGGTATATGTAATTGACAATGCATCTACAGATAACACCCAGGAGTTACTCAAGGAAAAATTCCCCTCTGTAAAAGTAATTACACTGGATGTCAACAAGGGATTCACTACAGGTTATGTCGAGGGGCTTAAGCATGTAACGAACGAATACTATGTACTTATTAGCGCGGATATTGAGGTTACCAATAATTGGATTCGACCGATAATAGAATTAATGGATTCTGATCCTGATATAGCGGCTTGTCAACCCAAGGTTAAGTCCTGGGACGATAAAAACCGCTTTGAGTACTCAGGATCAGCAGGGGGATACATAGATCGTTTTGGATATCCATTTTGCCGGGGAAGAATGTTCTTCACGATGGAGGAAGATACAGGACAATATGATGATACGAGGGAAACATTCTGGGCTACCGGTGGTTGTTTGTTTATCAGATCTGAGCTTTACAACCGTTCAGGCGGATTAGACAATGACTTTTATGCACACATGGAGGAGATTGACCTGTGCTGGCGCCTGAAGAATATGGGATACAAGATCATGGTGTGTCCGGAATCGGTTGTGTATCATGTGGGAGGACACATTATCGCATATGGAAGCCCTGCGAAGATCTACAGGAACTTTAGAAATAGCCTGATTACCAACCTGAAGAACATGCCCCTGAATGAGCTAATCTGGAAAATACCGTTCCGAATGACTCTCGATATGGTTTATGAGATAAAAGTGCTTCTTTCAGGCAATTTCATGGAGTATATCAATATCGCCAAAGCGCACTTGCATTTTCTTATTTATCTGCCCAAGTGGTGGGCCAAGAGGCGGGAGGTGCAAAAATTAGTTGCGAATCCAAATAAGGCTGGAGTGTATAAAGGAAGTATTGTTTTTGATTATTTCATCAGGAAGAAAAAGCGTTTCTCTGATCTGGATTTTCATTGATATACTTAATCTGCCTAGTCGGCGTTTATATGCCATCTTTTTTAACTTTGTCAGATACCGTTAATCATATGCTATGAAGGTTGTAATTTTTGCTGGGGGTATGGGTACGCGCATCGCTGAGGAGTCACATCTGAGGCCCAAACCTATGATTGAAATCGGTGGCAAGCCCATTCTATGGCATATCATGAAACATTATGCTTTCTATGGACACAAAGAGTTCGTGATTTGCCTGGGTTACAAGGGCCATATGATTCGAGAGTATTTTATGAATTACTTCCTGGTGAACTCGGACATTACTATCGACACAAAGACCAATAAAATAGAAGTGCTGATATCGAAATCAGACCAGTTTTCTGTTACAATGGTCGAAACAGGACTGGAAACCATGACAGCCGGCCGCCTTAAGCAGGTGCAAAAATATGTCGATAAGGAAGACTTTATGCTCACCTATGGTGATGGGGTCTCCGATCTGAATATCGATGGCCTGGTGAAAGAGCATCAGGCTCATGGCAAGATTGCAACCATGACTGTTATTCAACCGACTAGCAGGTTTGGCATCGTAGAATCCGACGAAAATAATGTGGTAACCAATTTTGTAGAAAAACCCAAGGAGAGCGGTTCATGGATCAATGGTGGATTTTTTGTACTCAAACCAGAAGTATTTAAACATTTGAAAGATGATGCGGAAGAAGTCATGTGGGAGAGACAGCCTCTGAATGATCTCGCTTCTGACCGACAAATTGTGGTTCATAAACACAGCGGATTTTGGAAATGCATGGACACCATGAGAGATCGAGAGGAATTGGAAGACCTATGGGTGAACGATCCCAAATGGAAATGCTGGTAAGCCACTTCCATTACCCAGATTAAGGAATCAACTATGTTTGACATACTTAAATCCACTTACGAAGGCAAGAAAGTATTCCTTACGGGCCATACTGGATTCAAGGGATCCTGGATGTTGGTCATACTCAAAGTTTTGGGTGCCCGAACAAAAGGTTATTCACTCGTTCCAGAAGGGAATCCTAATCTGTACGATCTGATAGAAGGCAACGGCCTTTGCGAATCTATCATTCACGATATACTCGATGTAAAGTTCTTGGAGAAAGAATTATTCGACTTCCAACCAGATTTTATTTTTCACTTCGCCGCACAATCCCTGGTCAGAAAATCTTACAATACTCCGCTGGAAACATTTGAAGTGAATATGATGGGTACGAGTAACCTGTTGAACGCTGCACGCGAGCTTACACGTAAATGCAGTATAGTGGTGGTAACAACGGACAAGGTATATGAAAACCTTGAAAAGGATTACGCATACACGGAATCTGATAAATTGGGTGGATTTGATCCCTATAGTTCTAGCAAGGCTTGCGCAGAAATTGCAACGGGCTCGTTTAGGCAATCATTCTTCCATCCTGACAACTATGAGGACCACAATATTTGTCTGGCTACTGCCAGATCAGGCAATGTAATAGGGGGGGGTGACTGGGCAGAGGACAGAATTATTCCAGATATAGTACGTTCACTGGATGCCGGGGAAAAACTGAATTTAAGAAATCCAGCATCGACACGGCCCTGGCAGCATGTACTGGAGCCACTTTATGGTTACCTTTTGCTTGGTGCAAAGATGGAGGAAGAACCACAACGCTTTGCTGATGCATTTAACTTCGGGCCATCTGAAGGTGATGAACTTTCTGTAGAAGACCTTGTCAAAATTGCTCTCGATAAATGGGGAAGTGGTGAATATGAGGTAAGCTCGGATGTCGATGCTCCTCATGAGGCAGGGTTGTTGAAACTGGACATTTCCAAAGCAGGTGATCAATTAGGATGGAAACCGAAAATGAGCTCCAGAGAAGCAATTGATAAGACAGTTGAATGGTATACAACTTACAAGGACGATCCCATCGGCATTACTGAACAGCAAATAAGAGCATATTTCGGTACAGAATGAAACTCAACCCCACGGATATATCAGGAGTATTTGTGTTAGAGCTTCCAAATTCGGAAGATGAACGTGGGGATTTTGTAAAAATTCTGCACAGAGATTCGTTTGTTGAACAGGGATTGGATGCAGACTTTGCGGAGAGCTATTATTCTACCTCTTTCAAAGGGGTAATCAGGGGCATGCACTTTCAATTACCACCCCACGATCATTCCAAACTGGTTTATGCAGTCGAAGGATCGGTAACTGATGTTTTACTCGATCTAAGAAAGGACTCAGATACATTTAAGGAATTTATCACCTTAGAGTTGAGTAAAGGCAATAGAAACGCGGTATATATTCCAAAAGGAGTCGCTCATGGTTTTGAAGTGACAAGTGATTCAGCAACCTTGGTGTACATGACAACCACCGTGTACCACATGGAATCGGATACAGGAATATTGTGGAATTCCATTGGCCATGACTGGAATAATTCAGATCCAAACATGTCGGAACGAGACCGGTCTTTTGTGAGTTTGGCAGATTTTGACAGTCCCTTTTAACTACCGGATATGAATGTTTTGATTATTGGTGCTTCAGGCCTGGTGGGAGGCAATTGTTTAAGGCATTTCTCAGAACAAACCAACATTAATGTAGTTGGCACCTATTTCTCCTACCAAACGGGTGAGTTAAGCTATTTTGACACACTTAATCCTGACAATCCTGAGAACTTTGATATTGAAGCATTCAGCCCAGATGCAATTATTCATTGCGGGGCGCTTACACACGTAGATTACTGCGAAGATCACGTTAATGAGAGCTATGAGAAAACCGTAAAATCTACCCTCAATGTAATAGAGCTCTGCCAAAAAACCAGTGCTAGAATGGTTTTTATATCGACAGACTACGTCTTTGATGGTGAGAATGGCCCGTACGATGAAGAGGCGGAGGTCAACCCGCTCGGAGTGTATGCCAAACACAAGCTGGAAGCTGAGCGAGCGGTCTTGAAGGAGCTGCCGGAAAGTATTGTCATTCGAATTACCAACGTGTATGGAGATGAGGAGCGAAAGAAGAACTTCGTTATTCGAATTGTCGATCAGATTCTCGAAGGAAAGAAACTCACACTCAAATTGCCAGTTGATCAATACGCTACACCAGTCAATGCCTCGGATGTGGCAAGGGCTGTGTTCTTATTGCTGTCTGACAACAAATCAGGCATTTACAATTTGAACAGTTCGGACTATGTTAATCGGGTGGAATTGGTTGAGATTATTCTGGCGAGATTTCCTGAAGCCGAATATGACATGGAGGAACTTTCTACTGCTGATCTGCAACAGGCTGCACTGCGTCCGTTGAAGGGGGGTTTGCTCAATCATAAATTCTTGAACGAGTATCCCGAATTTCGGTTCTCAAATGTTGACGAATATTTAAATAAATTTGCCTCCTGAAATGGCCAAAGAAGATTATTTGCATGTTCCCTACGGAAAGACCGTCCATGGCGAAGAGGAGATAGACGCTGTTGTCAACGTGTTGCGTACCTCTACCCAGATGGGCAAACACGTCCGGGAGTTTGAGCGCAAGGTGGCTGACTTATTCGAAAAGAAGCATGGTATCATGCTGAATTCTGGTTCTTCAGCCAACTATTTGGCAGTTGAATTGTTGGGCCTTGAAAAGGGCGATGAAGTAATTACCCCGGCCCTGACTTTTGCCACTACCGTTGCACCCCTCATAAAATTCGGGTTAAAACCCGCATTCGTAGATGTGGCGCCGGGAACGTACAATACCGATGTAAATAAAGTAGAAGAGCTGATTTCGGATAAAACCAAAGCACTGATGATTCCTAATTTGTTGGGTAATATACCAGATTGGGATGTGCTCAAAGGGATTGCTGATAAACACAATCTGAAGATCATTGAGGACTCTGCCGATACACTGGGTGGGACACTTAGAGGAAAGAGCACTGGACAGCATTCTGACATAAGCACCACGAGCTTTTACGGTTCACATGTAATCAATTGCGCAGGTAACGGAGGATTAATGGCGGTCAATTCTGAGGAATACAAGGACAAAGCGAATTTATTGCGAAGTTGGGGAAGGAGCTCTTCACTGTTCGTGGAATCTGAGAAAATCGAAAACCGCTTCAATGTAGATGTAGATGGAATTGGCTACGACGCCAAATTCGTTTTTGAAGCAATAGGATACAATTGGGAACCTTCCGAGATGGGTGCAGCATTTGGATTGGTGCAACTGACCAAGTTGGATGATAACATTAGCAAACGGGAATCAAATTTTGCTGATTTGCTAGCCTTCTTTAAAGGGTATGAAGAATGGTTTATTCTGCCGGAACAGTTAGGGAATTCCCGAACCGGATGGCTTGCATTCGCCATGACCATCAAAGACGACGCTCCATTTTCTAGAAAGGAAATGCAGATTTTCCTGGAGAATAGGAACATTCAGACCCGCACAGTGTTTACTGGAAATATATTGCGCCAACCTGGATTCAAGAACATTGAAAGAGTAGAATCAAGGGATGGTTACCCAGAGGCGGATCATGTGATGCGTGGTGGAATATTATTGGGTTGTCATCACGGGATGACGGCCGAGATGCTGACGCACATTAAGGAATCTTTTCAGGACTTTATCAAGCAGTTTTGACCCCCGGTTTTTTGTTCCATTACCTTCGGTAGAGTCACAAAAAATCCGTCCCCCTAAAATTAGGGGGACAGTTTATGAGCAAAGCGAATAAACAGGGGGTAAAAGCTTCTGAATTCACTCTACTTATTGATCTTGTAGCAAGCTCTCCAATCCCAACCGATAAGAATCCAATCCAAATCCCGAAATAATCCCTACACAGTTCTTCGACAGAAGTGAAACATGCCTGAACTCTTCACGGGCGAAGATGTTTGAGATATGAACCTCGATAACCGGAGTTTCAATAGCTGCAATCGCATCAGAAATGGCAACAGATGTATGGGTATATCCTCCCGCATTTAGCAATATCCCATCATATGTAAAACCAACTTCCTGAAGTTTATCTATCAACTCACCTTCTACATTGGATTGAAAATATTCCAACTTCACTTCTTTGTAGCGATCCTGTAATTCGCCGAAATAAGTATCAAATGACTTGTTGCCATATACTGACTCTTCCCTGGTTCCGAGCAGGTTGAGATTGGGGCCATTGATGATAATGATCTTCACAATACTGTTGTTGGCATTTCTGTAGATAAAAGTACCAAAAATTGACTGCGACGTTCTATCTTTAAGCCAACCTAATCAGAGAATTATGTCAATTTGGTTTCATAAGGAGTTTGATGATCGTGTTAAGCAAATGCAAAAGGGAAATATCCTGGAACAATTGGGCATTGAAGTGGTTGAGATTGGAGATGATTTTGTAAAAGGTAAAATGCCCGTAGATCACCGCACTCATCAACCTACTGGATTGTTACATGGGGGAGCTTCGGTGGTTCTAGCTGAGTCACTGGGAAGTATTGGCGCTAATCTGGTAATTGACAATTCAAAGCATCTATGTGTAGGGATTGAGGTCAACGCTAATCACATTCGTTCGGTTAGGGAAGGTTATGTATTCGGCGTTGCAAGGCCGGTGAATTTAGGAGGGAAGATACATGTGTGGTCCATAGAGATAACCAATGAAGAGGGCAAAATAGTCTGCAGTAGCCGTCTCACTATGGCAGTTATAAGTATCTGACCTGATGGATTGGAAATCATCAATCGGCGGATTCAAATCTTATTTAAAACTGGAAAAATCTCTTTCTGAGAATACTGTAGAAGCCTATATCCGGGATATCAATAAGTTAACTCAATACCTGAATCACAAGAGTCTTAAACAATCGGCTGATCAGATAGAACTTACACATTTACAGGACTTCCTCGTTTGGGCTAATGAGTTGGGTATGAATGCACGAACCCAATCCAGAGTGATATCCGGGATAAAATCCTTTTTTAAATATCTGCTTATTGAAGATATCCGCAAAGATGATCCAACAGAATTGCTGGAATCACCAAAAATCGGCAGAAAGCTGCCCGAAACCCTTTCCACAGAGGAGATTGAAGAATTGATTGCCGCCATCGACCTAAGTAAACCCAATGGCGAACGGAATAAGGCCATGCTGGAAACGCTATATGGTTCAGGATTGCGCGTCTCCGAACTGATCGGACTCAAAATATCCAATATTTTCTTCAACGATAATTTTCTGAAAATTACCGGCAAGGGTGATAAGGAGCGTTTGGTGCCAATCGGGTCCGTTGCGCTCAAGCAAATAGAAATCTACCGCGAACTGGTGAGGAGCCATCTCGATATCAATCCTGAATATATCGATATCCTCTTCCTAAATAAGTTGGGGTCAAAGCTGAGCAGAGTTATGGTGTTCAAAATAATCAAGACACTTGCGGAAAGGATCGGACTTAAAAAGAACATCAGCCCGCACACTTTCCGGCATTCATTTGCGACGCATCTAATTGAAGGTGGTGCAGATTTGAGGGCCGTTCAGGAAATGTTAGGACACGAATCTATCATCACTACGGAGATCTATACCCATCTGGACAGAGACTTCTTAAGAAATGAAATTATTCAGTTTCACCCGCGTTCTTAACCGTATCTCCTCCTTCTGGTAATTGGCATTAAGATTTAGTCATTAAATAAGCTATTGAAAATTTGATTTTAGGTATAAATGGTCAAGTTGGAGTCGGCAGTCTCCAATTTGCAGGACCTTTGCCGATTGCCGATTGCCGATTGCCGATTGCCGATTGCTGATTGCTGATTGCTGATTGTGGATTGCGGATTGCGGATTGCCAATTTGCCACTTAAAGCATTTAATTGTTCCAAAATAGCTAGCTTAGAAGTACTCTAATTTAAATTTGTTTATGACCTGGGAAGAAGAACTTAAAAAATCCTCTAGGAAATACCATATCATAACCTGCTGGTTAGCCGGGATAATCGATCCGGTGTGGATTGTGAGTGACTACATCGTAACACCGGATTTATGGCAGGGTTTCGCGGTAATCAGGATTTGCGTTGCCGCCATCTCCATAACGGTGTTGTTGTTCAGAAATAAGATCAGCGTGGAGATGCTCATATTCATTCCGTTTATATGCCTCGCTTTTCAAAATGCTTACATGTATAGTGTTATGGATGTGGAGGCGTTTCAACAGTTTACATTCGCATACATCACCCTCTTTATCGGTGCAGGAATGTTGGTTTTGTGGAAATACACATACACCATCATAGTAGTTGGCTGTACAACAATCCTGCAAATAGTGCTGTTCAATTTGCTCAGCCCTCTGACTTCTGATGAATTTCTTGCAAATGGTGGTTTGTTGAGTATGACCGTGGCCTTGTTTAGTATAATCCTGATACAGACAAGGTACCGACTTACAAAAAACGAAATTATATCGCGTCTTGCTCTTGCAGAATCCAATGAGAAATTGGAATTGCAAAATGAGATAATAGAAGAAAAGAATAAGGATATAACGGATAGTATTAACTATGCGCGAAATATTCAGGATGCGATATTACCCAACGAAGGAGAAATTGACTCCGGAATAAAGGACCATTTCGTCTTGTACCGGCCGAAGGACATCGTGAGCGGAGACTTTTACTGGTTTACCAATAAGAAGCGTTATACTTTCATAACAGCTGCTGATTGTACCGGACATGGTGTGCCGGGTGCCTTCGTTTCCATGATTGGGGCCAACTTACTCGATAGGCTGATCATTGAGAATGATAAGAACGATACTGGAGATATTCTATCATCGTTAAGTGATGCGGTAAAACGCGTATTCTCTAGCGAAGGAAAGCAGGAAGCCCAGGATGGAATGGATATGTCTCTATGTGCATTCGAGAAAGATGAGGATGGTAACCTGATCAGAATGCAGTTTTCCGGAGCACAGAATCCACTCTTTTTTATAAGAAAAGGATTGGCGGACTCACAGTTGGTTCAGGATGGTAAGGTAGCACACTACGATGAAAATCTCGGAGACATACGTGGTGATAGAACGCCAATTGGTGGTGATACAGATTACCAGTACCAATTTGCAAGCACCACACTTGATTTGGAAAAGGGTGATTTGATCTATATTTTCTCGGACGGTTATCAAGATCAATTTGGCGGGCCTAAGGGTAAAAAGTTTATGGTTAAGCAGTTGAAGCGTTTGCTATTGGATATTCAGGAGGACTCCATGTCAACGCAAAAGGAGAAACTCGAAGTGGCTATGGATGATTGGATTGGATCAGAAGAACAGGTGGATGATATCTTGTTAATAGGCATAAGGGTTTGATGACTCTGCATCTGAGAATTATTACCAATACATATAATATGTATTTTTATTTTATGGAAATGTTTAAATACCTTCGGAATATTCTGCTCTCTCTGATTGGATTCTCCTCTTTGGCGTTCGCTCAGACCGATAATATCATGTTCAATCACATTTCATTGGAAGATGGGCTATCACAAACCACAGTCTTCTGTATTTACCCAGGTAGCAGAGGCTTTCTCTGGATCGGAACGGAAAGCGGACTGAATAGGTATGACGGATATGAATTCAAAGTGTACACTCACTATCCGTTTGATGATCAAAGTCTATCTAATAATACAATCTTAAGTATTTATGAGGACATGGATGGCTCCTTGTGGATCGGAACAAACGGGGGCGGGCTGAATATTTATGATCGCAATACAGATAAGTTTACCCAATACCATCACGATCCGAATGACGAAAACAGTCTTTCGGGAAGTATAGTATACTTTTGTTTTAGGGATGATAATGGTGACATGTGGGTCGGAACTTCTGTAGGATTGGACAAAGTAGCTATTGAAGCAGGTAATAGAACAAAATCTTCAGGCCCATATAAGGGCTTTAAATTCAGTCACTATAAAAATGATCCCGGCAATCCTAAAAGCATTTCGCACAACAGGGTAAGGACAATTCTCCAGGATAGTGATGGCGTACTTTGGTTCGGAACCCAGGGTGGAGGCTTAAACAGGCTTGATAAAGATGCTGGATCAGGTGAGGGATCTGAATTTAAACGGTTTCTTCATGATGAGAATAACCCTGAATCGATCTCTGATAATGATGTTTTGTGGTTGCTGCAAGACTACGCAGGAGAAATTTGGGTTGCAACTTATGGAGGTGGCGTAAATCGTCTTATTCCAACTGCGGGCACATTTGTACGTTATCTTCATGATGATGAGGATGAAAAAAGTATTTCTCACAATGTGGTATTAGCCATTCACGCGGAGAGAAACGGTACAGTTTGGTTTGGTACATATGGCGGAGGGCTGGATAAATTGGTACGGCCGGATATGACATCTCTTACAACAGCGAATTTTTCCTTTATGAATCATAGAAACGATCCTCAGGATGAGTATAGCCTTTCAAACAACAACGTAGGAACGATTGCTTCTGATAAGAACGGAATTTTATGGGTGGGAACATTTGGAGGTGCTGTAAATCGCTTTGACTCCAGGAGTAGTAAGTTCTCACATTACAAACACAACCCGCAAAATGAGAACAGCCTGGCCGCGAAAGGGGTAGGTGCGATCTATGAAGATTCTAAAGGCAATTTATGGGTAGGAACAACAGGGGGTGGTTTGAACCTGGTGGATAGGGAAGAGAATAAATATACACGCTGGATCGCCGATAAAAATGACCCGTCAGCACTCCAACACAACAGTGTCACGGCAATCATTGAAGACAACGACGGTTCACTTTGGTTTGGTACGAGTGGTGGCGGATTGGCAAAAATGAATGATGATCGTAAGACTTTTGAGGTTTATATGAATGATCCAATGGACAGTACTACGTTACCGCATAACTTGGTAAGGGCCCTGTGTATTGATAAAGATGGTGATTTGTGGGTTGGAACTCACGGTGGTGGCTTGAGCCTGTTGGATAGAAAGACTGGAAAGTTTGTTCATTATCAGCAAGACCCGGATAACCCGCATAGCTTGTATCGAAACCGGGTGCGTGCTATCGTCGAGGATAGAGATGGTTATTTATGGGTGGGCAACAATGCCCTTAGCCGATTTGATAAACGAACCGGAGAGTTTGTGCATTATGTGCATAACCGTGAGGATAGGAATAGCTTGTCTGATAATTCGGTCCGGTCCATTCTTATTGACAAAAAGGGAAAGCTATGGGTTGGAACGCTGAGAGGCGGATTAAACAGGTTTGATAGAAGGAGTAAGAAATTTACCCATTGGAGGACACTGGATGGACTGCCTAATGATGTGATATACGGAGTATTGGAAGACGCAGGTGGCAATATTTGGGTGAGCACCAACAAAGGGATATCAAAATTTGATGTTCAGGCAAACAGTTTTAAAAATTTCGATATCAGCGATGGATTACAGAGCAACGAATTTAGTTCGGGAGCTTATTTCAAAAGTAAATCTGGTGAAATGTTCATGGGTGGTATTAATGGCTTTAATACTTTCTTGCCGGATAGCACTCGAAATAATCTGATACCTCCGGACATAGTGATTACCGGTTTTCAGGTATTTAACAAGGAGGTAATGATCGATCCTGCAGGATCCACGCCTTTAAAAAAACATATTTCGGAAGCTGATTTAATCACCCTATCCTATGAAGATTATATTTTCTCCTTTGACTTCGTAGCATTACACTATTCGAACCCGAGTAAAAATCAGTATGCCTATAAAATGGTAACTGTTGATGAGGCGGAAAGCTCAACAACCCGGCAGGGAGGATGGCAATATGTTGGTACACGTCGATATGCTAATTTTTACAATCTCGATCCGGGAGAATATATATTTTCGGTCAAAGGAGCCAACAGTGACGGTACCTGGAATGAGGAGGGTAAGTCTATCTACCTTACCATTGTTCCACCATTTTGGAGAACACAGTGGTTCTATCTGTTTTGGATTCTTGTTGGTGTGGGAGGAATTTGGTTGTTCCTGAAAGGGCGGGAAAAGTTCCTTCAGATAAAACTCACAAAACTAGAGGAAGAAGTAGAATACCTTACCGACATGTTGGAGATAGAGAAGCATAAGAATAAGGAGGACTGGGAGAAGGAATAACTATTATCTTTAATCATCATCTAAATTAGCGGTGCCCCTTTCTTTTTCTTTGTCTTTTTGGTCTTGAACCTATAACCAATCACAATTTCATTGGATCCTGAGCTGTATTTCTTCAAATTGGAGGTGGTAAAGTCATAGGCGAATCCAACTTGAAAGCGTTCCTGAAGGTCGAATCCTACCAGTACTGTAACAGCGTCCTCACTTCGATAGGCAACTCCCAACCACAGCTGTGCCTTATAAAAGAGTCTTGTGGTAAGATCTACCTGCGGTTTTACAGGCGACACAATCTTTACCAACACCGATGGTTCTATGTTCCATGTAGAATTTACTTCAAAATTGTAACCTCCATGAATGAACAAGTGGTTGGTAAGCGTTCCGAAGCTCTCAGATGATTTATCGAACAGATCTTGTTTTATTTGGCTGTGAAATAGCTGATTGAACGATGCGCCTATGTGATAATCATCTGTATAGAAGTTAACGCCAAAAGTCGCATCGGGAACAATAGCGGTTTCCATTCCCTCAAATAAATATCGCTCCTCTTCATCTGCAAGTATTATTTCGTTGCCATTTATTTTATACTGCATCATTCCTACAAACAATCCCATTGCGAGCTTGAGCTCATCACCTAAATTCAGGTGATAGGAGTAGGCGAGGTTGATACCTGTCCTGGTTACAGGGCCCGCCACATCACTGAATATGTATCCTCCCAACCCAACTTTTTCCGGACTGTACGGAATGTTAGCGCTGATGATAAATGTTCTTGGTGCATCCGAAATACCTACCCATTGATACCTCACGTTGGTCTTTATCAGGTTGTAGTCGTTTTTCCCAGCGATTGCAGGGTTCACCAATAGATCATTCAGAACAAAGAGGCTGTGCATGGGCAATTGTTGGGCAGAGGCCTGAGGCAAAAAGGCAAAAGGCAAAAGGCAAAAACCGAGCACGGAGTTGCTGGCTGAGCGGAGCAGGAGTCGCCGAAGTGCGATGCTGAAATATCTTATCATCTTATCATTTTTTCGATTCAATTCGCAAATAGTTACGCTTTTTTGCGATTCAATTCGCAAAATATTACGTAAAGTAATTTATTATTCTATAGTCGGTGTCATTGATTTTATTCTTAAATTACTTCCTTATAAATATAAACTGTCCCCCTTCATCGCCCGTGTTTTTAACGGGTTGCAATAAAGGAGTTTGATCAGAATTATTGGTTACCGGTATTTTCATGTCATTGTACAATTGACCGGCATCATAGTATTTGTCTTCGTTTCTATTGAGCATTTCCAAAAAGTAGTAAACTATATTACAGGCTACATTTTTCATTCTTTTAATCCCTTTTCTATTTCCGCCTTCACTATTGGCAAATGGTTTTTCAGGATAGCCCAAACGATGGTGTCATCTACGCTATCGTACGCGTGAATTATTCGGTTTCTGAAATTGACAATTTGTTGAGTATGGGTCAATTCAAAATCTGCATTATCCTTTTGGGATTTACTTACCGCTTCACCGATTATTCCCAATTGTCTTTCAACGGCGCTTTTCGTTTTTAAATCCGCTTGGTAATCTGAAAAACTCTTGATATCAACCAGAAATTCTTCAATCAAATTAATTGCTCGTTGTATGTCAGACAAGTATTTTTTAGCCTTGTCGGTCATAAATCAATTGTTTTGTTTCTTCTATTCTTTTCCTGAGAAACGGATTTTTAATGGGTTGGTCGGAAAGCAGGTCAATTCTTCTTGTAAACAGTTCTTCTAAAGCGCTCCACAAGTTCATAAGATTTTCACCTTTTTCAACAGGGGGTAATGATCCTAATTCAACAATAAAGTCTATATCGCTTGTTTCAGCATTAAAGTGATTTGAAACAACTGAACCAAAGGCATACAATTTTTCAACCCGGTATGTTTGACAGAGTTTACCCAGTTGGTCGATTCTATTTTCTATTATTGAGGGCAGCTTCATTTCAGTTGTGCCGTGCTTAATAAGCAAATGGAATCATTGGCAAGTATTTTGATTTTCATGAGAGATTGTCTCCAATATCTTTTTTAGCGCTGCTCCAATCTGCAAAATCCTCATCTCCTTGTTTAATTTTATCCCCTCTTTCCTGTAAAACCTTTTTATGCCAGGGAGGAGATGGTATGCTATCTGCTTTTGTACACAAATCACCCCAAATTATTTCCATGGTTTGGATTTTTCTTCAGTGGACATTTTCTCTAAAGGTAAAGTAACTTCCATTTTTGTTTCCTCCTAATTGAGGTTACAGCTAATATACGTAAATGCACCCTTATTGTTCCAGCATGTCTTGTCCTTATGATAAATGGATGCTTCCCAAAACTTATGAGATTAAAATAATGTGACAAATTAAATTTTTCATGACTTTTGTCATTTACCTCTATGCAAAATAGATATAGCCCCAGTATAAGGTTCCACACCTTCTACAAATATGTCAATTACATAATAGTACACTCCTACAGGTAAGTCTTTCCCACGATAAGTTCCATCCCACTCAACCGGGTAACCCACCGAACTGAATAATTTCATTCCCCACCTGTTATAGATCTCCACAATACAGCGTGGATAGAACTCTATATTTTCTATATGCCAGGTGTCATTCCAGCCATTTCCGTTGGGAGTAATTACATTCGGAATTACGAGCAGGTGTTCAAATTCCAGACACAACTCATTTGACCATGATATTTCCTGATTGCCAAAATCCTCATAGGCAAGCACCCGGTAACAATGCTTAAATCCATCTTTCCCGCTTTCAAATGAGATACTCGTATCCAATCCCGGGTCTGCATAGAATGTATAACTCGTTTCATCGTCCAGCTTTCTCCAAACCTCATAGCGTTGAACACCCTGCTTCCAGCCGAGATATTTGTTCCACACCAGATCGATACTATTATCACTTTCTTTTTTACTTCCTTCCAACAGTATACTATTGTGCACATCTGAGGCAACCGCATCCAGGCATGCGTTGAATCCTGTTATCTGATATTCATAAGTGAAAGCATCCGTGGTAACGGCCTGGTCTATATACGACTGGTTAAGAGCAGGGACTTTTGTCAGTGTAGCCCATACGTTGTTCGTGAAGTGAAGCCGCTTCATAATGGTAATGCTGTCGGGAAATCCGATAGAATTCACTATGCTCCATTTAATTTCTATCTCTTCATCATTAAATTCACCATCCGTTACCACCTCAATCAAGATTCCTGGGGAATCCAATATAATATTTGCCCAACCCAGCGTATCTCCCCAACAGGAATCTTTGGTCACTTCCACTACTGTTACAACACCCATTCCAACGGTATCCCAATCCACTAAAATCGAGTTTGTTCCTTGTCCTGTATCGATAACACCTCCGGTAACTGTCCATACATAAGTGGAGGAATCATATCCAATTACTGAGTATAGTTGTGCCAAATTGTTGGGCGGACAAATATTGGTATCCCCTGCCATTGTAACAGTTTGAGGGTAGGGGAAAATAGTAATTGCGGTATCTATGGTGTCCCCAACACAACCGGCTGCACTGATTTCTACTACGCTGATGATAAAACTCCCTGCACTGTCCCAATCCACTGTAATGGTAGCGCTGCTGTCATCTATAACATTGGTTGCTCCGGGAACACTCCATAAGTAGGTGGAGCTTCCAAAACCATTTACGGTATAAGAAAAGCCAGCAGCATATTGACATTCTTCAAAATCCCCGACAATTGAATCTGTATATGGAATTTCATTTATCTGAATATTTAGTACAATCGTATCACCGGCGCATGAATCCTGAGAGGTTTCCACAACCGTTATCAATCCAGTACCCAACGAATCCCAGGATACAGTAATGCTGTCGTTATCAATCGGGGTTGATACAATTTGCCCATTGACAACCACCCAATTATAGGTAGATCCAGCAAAGCCCGATATATGATACAAATAGGTGCTAATTGAATCAAAGCAAATGGCTGTGTCACCCATTATGCTGTCAGCCGTAGGTTTTGAATACACCGTAATGCTTTCTGTGATGGTATCCGGACATCCATTGCTTGTCACTTCAATAACCGTTAGTTGATAAACTCCGGCACTGTCCCAGATCAGGGATATGGTATCGGTGTCCACACCGCTATCAATTGTATCCCCATCCAGCAACCAGGTAATCAATGAGCCGCTAAGAGCCGAAATACTATATTCGAATGAAAGGGAATCCTCACAGAATACGAAGTTGCCTTCAATCGTCGAATCCTGTGGAACCTGATATACACTTACATTGAGTGACACAGTATCTCCTATACAGGAGTCAGCCGAAGTTTCCACCACGCTGACAATTCCAAACACAACTGAATCCCAATGAACAGTTACACTGTCATTGTTGAGAGCTGATATTATCGTGCCTCCTGTAACACTCCACTGGTAAGAAGATCCACTGAATCCTGAAACGTAGTAGAGGTAATCAGCCAGGGAATCATAGCAAATAGCCGTATCACCACTGATAGGGGAAGTTTGTGGCTTTAAATAAACGGTTACTGTGTCCGTTAGTGTATCTGCGCAACTGTTCACAGTTACTTCTACAACTGTAATTGTGTAGGTTCCCGCAGTATCCCATACCAGGTTGATAGTATCGGCATCAATTCCGGAAGTAACCGTATCACCATCCAACCACCAGGTCACCATGGACCCGGGTAAACTGGCCACCCAATACATATTTTGGACTGTGTCTTCGCAAAATGTAAACCCGCCGTTAATTGCAGTTTCCTGAGGAACCTGGAATACATCGACGCTCCGTGTGATCGTGTCGCCTACACATGAGTCGCTGGAAGTTTCTATCACGGTTATCACTCCAGAAACGACTGAATCCCACATTATCATTACGCTGTCATTGTCAAGCGGACTACTTGTAATGGTACCACCGATAACGTTCCACTGATAAGTTGATCCCGAAAACCCGATTACATAATACAGAAACGTATCGGCGATATTGAAGCAAATCGCTGTATCACCGAAAATGCTGGCCGCAGTCGGTTTTTGATAAACGGTTACCGTATCGATAAGCGTCTGAACACAGTTGCCAATCGCCGTCTCGGTAACCGATATTTCGTAAACACCGGCCGTATCCCAGATGTACGAGATGGTATCCATTCCAATTCCACTCGCGATTGTATCGCCATCTACGTACCAGGTGTACGTGGAGCCGTTCAACCCTACAATTGAATAGGATTCGGGAGTTGGACTCTCACAAACCGCCATATTACCCGCAATTAAACTCGCAGTTGGCGCTTCAAAAATGGATACGTATAACGTGTCGGACGTTCCAGTACATACCGTATCAATTGTTGTACTTGTTTCATCGTACCAAATAAAACCCGTGCTGTCCCAATCTACAGTTACTAAGTTGCTTCCATTGCCAGAGGTGATAGTACCTCCATTGATGCTCCATGCATATATGGAACCATTGGTGAATGTTATCTGGTAAACGATTCCTGTTAGACTATCATCACAAAGCGTGTCAGGTCCTTCAGGTACCGGAGGCTCCAACAACACGTTGGTCTTTCCATTCATCGTGGAAGTATCTCCTGCGCAACCATTCGAATCAGTTTCGATGACAGTTATCGTCCACAGGATGGTGGTGTCCCAATCTATGAGTATCGAATCAGTGCCCTGGCCAAAAATGATGGTGCCGTTTCCAACGAGCGACCAGGAAAATGTGGAACCTAAATCTCCTTCAACCCAGTAACTCACACTGTCCACACCAGGGCATACGGAAATACTACCGAAGATCTCTGGTGTTGCGGGTACATCGTATACAATTACCCTGACCGTATCCGAAGAGATGCATGAAGTGATCGTATCCGTGGTGACGACTATATAATATAGCGTATCCGGGACGCTGTCAGTGCTTATCAGCGAAACTGTTGGATTGGAAATGCTTGTATCGCTAAGTCCGGTATCCGGCGACCATGCGTAGATCAAATCAGTTTTTGCTGTTGCACCAATGGTAACAGTATCGCCAGAGCACAATGCCATATCAGGGCCTGCCTCAGATACGGGAAGCGGAAGTACAATAACCTGAACAGAATCCATTGTTGAGCAGCTATCTACTGTCGTGGTTATATAATAAACCAAGGTGTCAGAAATGGTGTCGGTATTAAAAAGTGTCACTTGAGGATTGGAGGCTGTTGAATCCGAAAGGCCTGTTGTAGGGTTCCATAAGTAGGTATATCCGAGTGTTGTTGCTGTTCCAATAGTGTCCGAGTCTCCTGAGCAAAAGCTCACATCTGCACCTGCCTCCGATGTGGGAAGGTGATTTACAATTACAAGCACCGTGTCTTGGTCGATGCATGAAAACCCTGTTGTCACCGATACAATGTACATGGTGGTGTCATTGGGAATTGACGGATTGGTCAATGTTACAATGGGGTTGGAAATCGTTGAATCACTCAGGCCGGTACCAGGAGTCCACAAGTAGGTGATTCCTCCAACGTTGGCCGATCCAATCGTATCAGCATCTCCGGAGCAGATGTAGAGATCGGGGCCCGCATCTGCAATTGGCAATGGATAGATGATAACCTGAACAGAATCCATTGTTGAGCAACTGTCAAGCGTTGTGGTTACATAGTACATGACAGTGTCAATAATAGTGTCTGAGTTGATCAGAGATATGGACGGGTTAGAAACTGTTGAATCACTGAGCCCGGTTCCAGGGTTCCAACCGTAATTATAACCGGGAATTGTAACAACTCCCAATGCGGCGGTATCCCCCGAGCAAAAACTGGTATCATTGCCGGCATCAGAAACGGGTAAATGATTTACGATTACACGCACCGTATCTTCATCCTCACAGGCAAATACCGTCGTAACCTTCACGATATAATAGGTGGTATCATTGGGTAATAGCGGATTGGTAAGGGTAATCTCCGGATTGGACACCGTTGAATCCGAGAGGCCGGTTGTCGGATCCCATAAATATGTATATCCTAAAATGGTGGCTGAGCCAATTGTGTCAATATCACCGGAACACAGGTATTTATCCGGTCCTGCATCCACAATAGGGGACGCGTATACCAGCACTTCTGCTGTATCATAATCTGTGCAACCGTATATGCTTGTCTCGACGATATAATTGATACTGTCTGTAATCGTATCCAGGTTGGTCAATGTCACCACTGGGTCCGACAAGCTCGGATCAGATAAACCGGTAACAGGAGACCATAAATAGGTGTACCCCGAAGTAACCGGCGCTCCCAAAGTATCCGATAGCCCGGAGCAGAAGGCCAGATCCGGTCCGGCGTTTGGTATGGGATACGGACTTACAATCACTTGTATTGTATCTGACTCAGTACAAGCCGGTGCAGTATCCGTAGCAGTAACAATGTAGGTAAAGGTATCAGGTACCAGACCAAAGTTGATCAGTGTAATGGTGGGATCTGCCAAGGTCGAATCATTCAATCCTGTACCGGGATTCCACGAGTAAGTGTAGCCTACAATGGCTGCGGAGCCAATTCCTACAGTATCACCCGAGCAAAAATTTACATCAGACCCAGCATCAGGCAGTGGTAATGGATACACGATTGCAATTACTGTATCTGTCTGTACACAAAACGTAAGAATATTTGTTGTTGTGACAATGTATTGGATAGTATCAGGTGTACTCGAACCGTTCGTAAGCGTGAGAGAAGGGTCGGGAGCCGCCGGATCACTGAGGCCTGTTGTCGGAGCCCATGAATAAATGTAGTTCAGTGTAGCTGGAACGCCTAATTGAGCAGTATCTCCGGAACAGAAAAACACATCAACGCCTGCATCCGCTGCCGGATAATCGTTAACCGTTACATTCAAATTGATAGGCCCATCCGGGCATCCCAGAGAGCTGGTAGTAATGACTTCCACAATTCCTATTCCTGCGCTGTCCCAATCCACCGTGATTGAATTGGTATTTCCGCCGGCAACTTGCGTCCCACCGGTTATTGTCCAGGTGTAAGTAGCTCCTGGATGGATGGGAACCGAATAGTTGAGTCCGGTCGTAAAAGGACAAACACTGGTAACTCCGGTTATTGTGGTCGGTCCCACAAATTCGGTAACAGTAATCTCGTACACAGCGTCTTTGGTTTTTGGAGGGCAACCATTGTCTTGTACCGATACGGTGAATAGATAAGGAAGTCCCTGGCCTTGATCACAGGAAGTATTCCAGCAAAATTCCGTTGTTACCACGCTGTCACCAATCACTGGTGTTGTGACAGTTGCAGCGGGATTTGTAAATGAAGTATCGAATATCGGGCTCACAATTACCATCGTGAGGCTGTCACCGAACTGATCTGAGAATGTGATTGGAAAGCAGAGACTGTCGCCCTCTTCTATTGTATATGATGTTTGTCCACTTCCACCGATGTTTGATAATCCTGGAGGGGGGTTAGAAGGACACTCAAGTATTAGAAGTTGCATATCTCGCCTGGTAATACCAATAAGCTGACTATTGCGATATTCCTTGATCTCCACCGCAACGACAAATTTTCCTGTATCCGGTGACATATATTCAGAATATCCCGTTGCCCCATTGATGTATGCATATCCATTGGCTCCAAATGGCTGGTTCTTGTTGTAATTCACGTTCTTCCAGGGAACAGTGGGAATGGTCCAGTTTAAGGTAGCTGGTGGTGCAGGCTCATAAGGTGGGTAAGGGCCATTTTCATAGGGATCCACAAAGGCAAAGAACAATTGATCGCCATCGGGGTCAAAAGCAGTGTTCAGTATGGTGCTTGTATCGTCCTTGCAGAGAAAGGGCATCGGGAGATCGGAAAAGACAGGAGAACTATTTTCAACTAAGGTTGGAGGAATAAAAGCATGAAAGACCATTCCCCTGGTTCCCGGAATATCCTGATTGAATATATCATCATTTCTGCAGCAACGATTATAATATAAATGGTAGCCATTAAAATTTATGGGTAGATCAACCTCAGTAATATATATGCCTTCAATAATGCAAACAGTGGAGCCAACAGTACATGAATTCGGTAGATCAGGCTCTATCAGGGTCGTATCCACTAAATTTACTACTATCGTTGTATCGAGGGGTTTATTAGAACTGGGATTCGTGGTTTCACTATAAATACCGAGGGTAACCGTAGGTTCCGGAAATGGAATATTAGAGCTGGGTCCGCAATTGGTGTATGTTCTGAAAATAATTCTGTACCTAAATGTTGAATCGTTTACTTGAAGTAAATATTCATAAATTAAATTTCCACCCATAAGGTGCGTTGCATTGCCCTTGTGCGAAAAAGCAGCAATCGCTACCAATAAGAAAATGAGAATCCTGTAACTGTTACGCCTCAAGGTTAATGCTTAATTATTTTTCGAGAAGCCTGGCCTTGTGATCCTCTGATTATGAGTGTGTACATACCTGGCGGTTCATGTGAAATGTCAATTCTCTCCGAGTGGGTTCCGTTTATATTGAGGGATTTGGCCTGAATGGCTTGTCCCAATATGTTCTTAATGGTTAGCTCATACGCTCCGCTAAAGTTATCTCCCAAATTCAGCGTGAATATTCCAGATGTAGGATTAGGGAAAATGCCAATATCAAGTTCAAGTGCGGTATTGTTAATTCCGAAGTATTCTATCACGATTATGTCCTTGCTAATAGAATCCTTGCAACCATTTGAATTGATTACCACCAGGGTGACCGTGTATGTACCGTTGAAGGAGTAGGTGTAGATTGGCGCTTCCAGATTGGCGAAGTTGCCGTCTCCAAAATACCAGGTCCACGTTACAGGACTTGGCGTACTTGATTCAGTGAATACAGTCGGAATCCCTTTCAACAATGTGTCGGGAATGGTCATGAGCGCAGTCATATCATCTATCGTGATTGTCTTTGTAATCGAATCACTTCCGGCAGCATTGGCTGTAACCAGTTTTACATTGTATGTACCCGGCACTGAATTGTAACATATATTTAAAGGGTTTTGATCCGTAGACGATGATGGTGTAGCCCCATCAAAAGTCCAGCTCCAGGTAATGGCATCAACACTGGAATCGTTAAAGTTGATGCAGTCACCCTCACATATTTCTGAATCGCTTGGAGCGAAATTTGGAATTGGTGGAGGACAAACCAGAATATTCATGAACGATGATAGTGTAATCGAATCTGAACCACTAATGTTTGATGTAACCAGCGTTACATCATAAGTTCCTGGCGTGTCATAGCAAATACCCGTAGGATTTTGCGCTGGGGAGGTAGGTGTATTGGCACCTGGAAACGACCAGCTCCAGGACGTGGGATTGTTACTTGACAAATCAGTAAACAAAACACAGCCTGTTGCGCAAATAGTTGAGTCATTTACAGAAAATGCCGCAACCGGGAAGCATTCATTTACATCGATGAAGTTCAATTTGGTAATTGTATCTATTCCGTTCGGGTTACTGACGATAAGCGTTACCAGGTAGCTTCCAGAATCGGGATAGCAAATACTGGATGGATTTTCAACTGATGAGGTATCTGGCGTGGCTCCTGGAAATGACCATAACCAGGTGTCGGGATTGTTGCTGCTTATGTCGGTATACGATATGCAAATCCCCTCACAAAAGGAATTGCTCGATGCTGTAAAATCTGCGACCGGAACAGGACAGGATAACACCGTTAACAGGCCGCTCACCGTCGTACTATTGGATCCATAATTATTGGAAGCAGTAAGTGAAACGCTATAAGAACCTTGATTGTTATAACAGATATTGCTGGGAAATTGATCGGTGGAAGTTGAGGGAGTTCCTCCTGGGAACGACCAGCTCCACGCGGTTGCACTATCCGTGCTTAAATCGTTGAATGATATACAGGAGCCCTCGCAAAATACTGTGTCGCCGGAAGAGAAATTGGCCGTGGGCGGAATCCCAATGTAAACAGCGTAATCTTCTGCTTGCCCGTACCACAGATCTTGACAGGGAACCGGAGCGCTTCCTGAATAATCAGAGGATACTCTCATTCGCAGCGGCGTATCATTAACTGCCGTAAAAGGAATGATTATAAATCCGGTGGGATTAAACTTGTCATCAGAAGTCAACACCCTTTCAGTGACGTCATCAAACACACCATCGTTATTATAATCTATCCAAACACGCGTGTCCTGTGGATTGCTGGGGCCTGTACTTATTGAAATTGCATATGATTGTCCCTCTGTCAAATAGGTTTGCTGAGAGCAGCTGAAATCCACGTAATCTTCAATACCGCTTCCCGTTGAATTATTGATTGCGTTGAAAGTCACGTTGTAAATTCCATATCCGCAGCAATAACCCAACGTTGAAGGAGCACAAGATGCTGCCACGGGCCCCCCGTTCAGATCAACTGTGATCAGGTTGCTATCGATGAGTGTATCGCCACCATTGCCGTTTGCCACATAGAGCAATACAGTATAAACTCCATCGGCCGCATACGTATGAGATGGATTTTGCAGGTTGCTTGTGTTGCCATCTCCAAACTCCCAATACCAGAAAGTGGGCACATTGATCGATTCATCAGTGAATTGAACAGTACCAGAGCAAGAAACGGTGTTGTCAACTGAAAAATAGGCAATCGGAGAAAGTGTGTTTGCTAAGATCGTAATAGAATAATCTTCTGCTTGCCCTCTTTCAAGATCTGCACAGGGCAACGGAGCAGGTTCGAAATCGTAATCGGAAGCTACACGCATTCTCAGGGGAGTATTTAAAACTGCTCCTGAAGATATTGTAATGTTGCCTGAAGCATTGAGCGTGTTATTCTCAGAAAAGACAAGCTCCGTAGAATTGCTCAGATTACCGTCGTTGTTGTAATCGATCCAAACACGAACATTCTGTAAACCTGGTGAAGCTCCGCTCACATCCACCGAAATGGCGTGGGTCTCGCCTTCTGTTACAATTGTTCCCTGGGTACAGGTGAGATCTTCATACCCCACTGAGGCGTTCGGTGTGGTGCTGTTAATGGTATTGAAGGTCACATTGATTATGCCGAAACCGCAGCAATAATTGAGCGAAGTGGGTGTACAGCTTGCAGGTACTGGACCTCCACCTGATACATTAACATTGATGTAATTGCTGATGACCAACGTGTCTGATCCATATTGATTGGTCGCAATGAGCGTTACGGTATAAATTCCATCAATTGTGTATGTGTTCGTAGGATTCTGAATAGTATCGCTATTCCCATCACCAAAATCCCAATACCAGCTGGTAGGGTTATTTGTAGATAAATCCGTAAAGTTTACAATACCATTGCAGGTGATGGTTGCATCTGCACTGAAGTTTGCCACCGGTGGAACAGTATCCGGCAATATCGTAACCGAATAATCTTCGAACTGTCCAAATTGAACATCTGTGCATGGATCCGGTGCGGAATTGCCTTGCCAATCTGATCCTACCCGCATCCTAAGCGGGGTTCCGGTAACCGGAGCGCCGGGCACAATTACAGTTCCAGCATGGTTGGTAAGTGTATTCAGCGACTCGAATACCATTTCCCCGGCCGATAGCACGCCATCATTGTTATAATCAATCCAAACACGGACATTTTCTTCAAAATTAGGGCCTGTCGTCACTGCGATAGCATAGGATTGGCTCATGGTGATATTGGCAGAGGAAGAACAGGTGTAATCCTGATAGCCGTCAATTCCGTTTGGAGTGGTATTGTTGATGCTCACAAAGCTCACATTGTAAATACCCATCTGGCAGCAATACCCTGTGGTGGCGGGAGTGCAGGAAGCTGCGATGGGCCCACCCAGGGCAACGGTGATATAATTGGTAAGTGTAATGGAGTCTGCTCCATTGGTATTGGTGACAGTGAGTGAAACGGAATAGGTTCCATCCGCTGCATAAGTGTGAGTGGGATTTTGCACATTGTCTCCGAATCCATCGCCAAAATCCCAGATCCAGGTAGTCGGGCTGTTTACTGATAGATCGTTGAAATTAATAGTTCCACTACAGGTGAATGTTGTATTTGCATCAAAATTGGCTATCGGTGGTGAATTATTGGCAACTATGTTAACTGTGTAGTCTTCCGTCTCTCCAAAGTTGAAACCAGTACAGGATTGAGTTGCACCCATTGTTTGGTTGTACCTGCATCGAACTCTGAGCCGGGTAGAACCAGGTATGGCCACCGATGAAATGAGAACAGAGTCATTGAACCAGTTGTTACCGGCAGATGGCGAAGCATAAATAAATTCGTCTACATCATCGAAATCATCATCCTGATTGTAATCGATCCAAACTCCAAAGCCCTGAGGCCACGCAGCTCCGGCTTGAATGGCAATTGCATATTTTGTGCCGATGGTAACGGTAGTGGATATACCAGTATTGATGTAGCTGGTTGTATTACAATTCGATCCTCCTGTGTTGAGGTTAGAAATGGTGTTGAAAATAAAATTGTCTATTTCATCGCCATCGCTGCAATCTGCACCCGGAGTGCAATACTGACCTGTACTGGCATTGCTGAGTATTACCAGCACACAAACGGTTAATATTGGCCTGATCTTCACAAAATACACTGCTGAAAAGTTCGCGAGCACACGTTTATATATTATTAAATATATATATAATACACTTAAACGTCAATATTATACGAAGGAAAGCTGAATTGGTTATGGGAAAATCTTACCGGGATTCAGGATGTTTTCCGGATCGAAAAGCTGCTTTATATCACGTTGAATTTTTAGCTCAACTGGGTTAAATGTGATGTCCATATAGTCCTTTTGAACCAGCCCAATTCCATGTTCACCAGATAGGGTGCCGCCCAAACTTACACAGAGTTCAAATATCTCTCTGATACCCTTGGGCAATTCATTTTCCCATTTGTCGTCGTCCATTTCCCCTTTGATGATATTGACGTGGAGATTGCCGTCACCGGCATGTCCATAACAAACGGATTTGAAGCCGTATTTTGCACCAATTTCCTTGACTCCTTTCAGGAGCGCAGGTAATTCGGCCCTGGGAACAACAGTGTCTTCCTCTTTGTAGATAGAATTGGATTTTACAGCTTCCGCCACCAGTCTTCTCAGTCTCCAAAGCTCATCCTGCTCTCTGCTATTTTCGGCGAAAAGAATTTCATCGCATTCAAATTTTTCCAGCACTTCGGTGATCTTTTCACATTCTTTAAAAAGCACGTCCTGGTCAGTCCCGTCAACTTCGATCAGCAAATGAGCTTCAATCCCGTCCTTGATTTCAAGATTCAGGTCGTCCACAAATTTGAGGGTCCAATCAATGGCATCTCGTTCCATAAATTCCAATCCCGAAGGAGTGATGCCGGCCCTGAATATTGCCGACACGGCCTCACAAGCTTTTTCTGCAGAGAAAAACGGTGCCAGCATCAACAGTTGTTTGTCGGGATAGGGAATTAATTTCAATACAATTTTGGTAACAATGCCCAATGTGCCCTCACTACCGACTATTAATTGAGTGAGGTTATAACCAGTGGAGTTCTTCAGTACGTTGGCGCCTGTCCAAATAATTTCTCCTGTTGGTAAAACTACCTCGAGATTAAGGACATAGTCACTGGTAACGCCGTATTTTACAGCTTTGGGCCCACCCGCATTTTCCAACACATTGCCGCCAATAAAACAGGAACCCCTGCTGGATGGGTCAGGAGGATAGAACAAACCTTTCTCTATTACCGCTTCCTGCAAGACTTGTGTTATTACTCCGGGTTCTAATTTTATCTGAAGGTTTCGTTCATCGATCTCTATGATCTTGTTTAGCTTTTCAGTTGATAAAACCACACCACCATAAATAGGCAGGGCTCCTCCACTAAGGCCGGTTCCGGCTCCCCGGGGCGTAACAGGTATCTTCTCCGTATTGCAGATCTTGAGTATTTCAGAGATCTGCTTTTCGTTTTCCGGAATCAGGACAATTGCAGGGAAGAATTCAAGGTCTTCTGTTTCATCGTGGGCATACTTGGCAAGCAGCTCTTGATCAGAAATTACGGCTCCTTCGCCCAGTAGTTTCCGGAATTTAATTATAGTAGATTCTGATGGTTGTGCGTGAGTCACGAAGAAGTATTTTTTAATTACTTTTGGCGATCGTTTTGAGAGAAAAACTCCATACTCCCCAATTGCAAACAAATTTAATAATATAATCTGATGCGCAGCTTTGCAATTGACGTTCCAAAATTTACCTTTTTAATCCTGCTGGCGTGTGCCAATTACGCTTTTGCGCAAGGTCCTCCAAACAAACCAACTGGCAAGACCGAGAAGGTTGGCAAGGACGTTACTTTGAATGATCTTTGGAAGGATTTCACTTTCACTTCAGAAACTGTTTACGGATTGAGGTCTATGAAGGACGGGGTACATTACACGGCGCAGGAATCGGATGATCGAGAGTCATTTATTGTGCGATACGAGTACAAAACGGGTCAGGTAATAGATACAATGCTTCGGTCTTCGTGGTTAATTCCGGATGGTTCTAAAGACACTTTGACTATCGATGCATATCAGTTTAGCCCGGATGAAAGCAAAATAATGATTGCCACGGGTACCGAGAAGATATACAGGCACTCTTCCAGGGAGAATAATTATATCTGGGACATCGGTAAAAAGAAGCTTTCCGTATTAGATGTTGAGGGAAAACAGCGATATGCTACATTTTCTCCAAGTGGCTTGAAAGTGGCCTATATAAAATCCAATAATGTCTTCATAATGGATTTGGGAAAAGGCAAGAGAACACAGATCACTACAGATGGAGAGTTCAATAAAATAATCAATGGAGCTACGGATTGGGTTTACGAAGAGGAATTTGGCTTTGACAAAGCGTTTTTCTGGTCGCCTGATGGAAGTAGGATTGCCTATTATAGGTTTGATGAGAGTAAAGTCAAGGAGTTTTCCATGGCCAAATACGGAAGTCTTTATCCTTTTGAATATAAATTCAAGTATCCTAAAGCCGGGGAACAGAACTCCACGGTGAGTATTCATATTTATAATTTGAAATCGACCAAAGAAGTGAAATATGAGCTGGATGAGGAATATGAATACATTCCGAGAATCAAATGGACCAATGATCCGAACCTGCTCTCAATTCAGATAAAAAACAGGCACCAAAACAAAATGCAGCTGCTGACTTTAGATGCTACTTCCGGGGCTGTAGCGGAAATACTGACTGAGTCGTGCAAAACATATTTCGAGGTTACTGATAATCTCACTTTCCTCAAAGATGGCAAGACATTCATCTGGACCAGTGATCAGGATGGGTATAATCACATTTATCATTACGATTTGCAGGGTAAATTAATACATCAGGTGACGGTGGGAAATTGGGAGGTAACTGAATTTAAAGGATATGATGAAGAGAGCAATTCACTGTATTACGTCGCGGCCGCCTCAATGATTGAAAATACAACACGGATCAGAGAACAAAAAGGAGCTGACTATCAAGTGCATCATCTCACTATAGGATCAACCGACGCTGCTCCATTAGAACGTCACTTATTCGTAACAAATCTGGAAGGCACTAAAAAGAGGCAGCTCTCCAGCAAAGTTGGGGTTAACACAGCAACTTTTAGTGACGGTTTTAAGTATTACATCAACTATCACTCGAGTGCCAATTCCCCTAACTATGTCACCTTGCATCAGTCGAATGGCGAGGAGATCAGGGTGCTGGAAGACAATGCGAAGTTGAAAGAGACTATGGGTGAATTCAATCTGGCGGAGAAGGAATTCTTCAGTTTTGAAACTTCAGAGAAGGTAGAATTAAATGGCTGGATGATCAAACCAACTGATTTTGATGCCTCAAAAAAGTATCCCGTTTTAATATATGTATATGGCGGTCCGGGATCCCAGACAGTGCTCGATATATTTGACGTTAGAAATATTTTCTGGTATCAATTGCTTGCACAGAAAGGTTATATAATCGCTTCAGTTGACAACCGTGGTACCGGTGGACGAGGAGCTGACTTTAAGAAGTGTACTTACAAGGAGTTGGGCAAACTCGAAACGGTTGATCAAATTGAAGCCGCTAAGTATATTGGGTCATTGCCTTACATCGACAGTGAAAGAGTTGGAATTTGGGGGTGGAGCTATGGCGGCTATATGACTTCACTATGTCTCGCTAAGGGTGAGGGGTTGTTTAAGATGGGAATAGCTGTGGCGCCTGTAACAAACTGGCGGTTTTATGACACGATTTACACCGAGCGATATATGCAAACCCCTCAGGAGAATGCGAGTGGATATGATGATAATTCGCCAATAAATCATGTGAAAAACCTACAGGGCAAGTATTTGTTGATACACGGTTCAGCTGATGATAATGTACATTATCAGAATACCCTCGAAATGACCAATGCACTGGTCGAAGCAAACAAGCAGTTTGATCTGTTTATATATCCGGACAGAGCACACAGTTTACTTGGGGGCAATGCGAGGCTGCATCTATACACTAAAATGACGAATTTTATTCTTGCGAATCTGTAATTACAAATCCAAACCTTTACGAAAACCTATCTGAAACTATGGAAAACGAAGAAACATTATTTGGACACCCCAAAGGCTTATTTATTTTATTTTTTACTGAAATGTGGGAGCGCTTTAGCTACTATGGCATGCGGGCAATTCTTGTTCTCTATCTTATAGGGGAAGTAACAACAGAACATGCGGGATTAGGTTGGACGAGTACTGAAGCGCTGGCGTTGTATGGATGGTACACCATGCTTGTTTACGTTGCATCAATACCAGGCGGGATACTCGCAGACAGAGTATTAGGGCAGAAAAAAGCCGTATTGATTGGTGGTATTCTGTTGTGTATTGGCCATGGTACGTTGGCTATTGATTCTCAAACAGCATTCATGATTGGCCTGTTATTTATTATTCTCGGTGTCGGTTTATTGAAGCCTAACATAAGCACCATGGTGGGAGGGCTTTACAAAGAGGGTGACGAAAGAAGAGATAAAGGATTTTCGATATTTTATATCGGTATCAATATTGGGGCTGCAGCAGCCAGCATCATAGTAGGACTTGTTGCCGCCAAATGGGGATGGCATTATGGTTTTGGTTTGGCTGGTATCGGTATGGCTTGCGGGCAGATAATTTTCATGTCTGGTCAAAAGCATCTCACGGGTGTTGGTGATAAACCTTCGAATATTGCAGACCCTAATGATGTATCCATCGGTCAGTTATTTCAGAATTTATTTAAAGCGCCATTACAATTGTTAATTACCGGGGTTTTGATGGCTGGTTCAGTCTATATATTGGCATTCGAAAGTATGGGCTACGGGCTGTTATTCATGTTCTTGTCCCTTGTTACAGGAATGATGCTCATGATTTATCAGGATATAGATAAGATCGAAAAGGACAGATATGTGGTGCTGCTCCTCTCCTTTATTCTGGTGATAGTCTTTTGGGGTGCTTTTGAGCAAGCCGGCGGATTAATGAACATTTACACAGAACAAAAAACGAACAGAATGATTTGGGGTATGGAATTTCCAGCTGCGATTATGCAAGCTTTCAATCCCCTCTATATCATTTTATTGGGCGTTCCAATTGCAGGTTTCTGGTATAGATGGAAATTGATGGGAAAAGAAGCATCCTCCTTGTTTAAAATGGTTATAGGACTTATGATCATGGGTAGTGGATTTTTGTTTATGACCGCCGCGTCACTTGAATATGAGCGTGTAGGAGAATCTGCTTTAATTTGGTTGGCCCTTGCTTACTTGCTTCATACAATTGGTGAACTCTGTGCTTCACCTGTTGCCTTATCCTTTATAACTAAAATTGCTCCTGTGAAATACGCCTCTCTAATGATGGGGGTTTATTTTGCGTCAACGGGATTGGGTAATAAAGTTGCAGGAATATTGGGAGAATCCGCTGAAGAATATGGTGAGCTTACAATTTTCACGGGTATTGCGGTTTTTTGTATTGTATTTGGCCTTTTGGTCTTGTTGATGTTGAAACCATTGAAACGACTCACACACGGCGCAGAAGATTTGAAAGCATAACCATCTAAAAATTATGCCAGAAGAAAAAACTTTTATGGGGCACCCCATCGGGTTGTTCTACCTATTTTTTGTTGAACTCTGGGAGCGCTTTAGCTACTACGGAATGCGGGCCCTGCTTGTCCTGTATATCGTCGATGAGTTCTTCCTGGACATGGCAGTTGAAGACAGGAAGATCCTGGCATTCGGAATATTTGGTGCTTACGGATCACTTGTGTATGCTACGCCCATCATTGGGGGAATGATAGCTGATAAGTTTATCGGTTTTCGAAAATCCATTTTTCTTGGCGGTTTTATTATGGCATTGGGGCATTTCACCATGGCATTTCAGAATGAGGTAACCTTCTATATTGCTTTGGGATTACTGATAGTTGGAAATGGTTTTTTTAAACCCAATATCGCAGCACTGGTGGGAACGCTTTACGGAGAGAACGATTCCCGAAGAGATGGAGGCTTTACCATCTTTTATATGGGAGTAAACGTGGGCGCCATGTTGTCTCCATTATTGTGCGGATGGCTGGGACATACTTATGGCTGGCATTACGGATTCGCACTCGCTGGATTTGGAATGGTGTTGGGATTGGCAATTTTTCAGTTGGGCCTGAATAAAGGTATATTGGGTGATAGGGGATACCAACCAAAGAAGTACAGAGGGAAAAAGGTTGGAGGGCTGTTGGAAGTAGACAAGTTCACCTACCTGGCAGGTTTTGCGGTAGTCCCGATTTTTGCAATGCTGGTATATTCCAACAATATGATAATATTCGGACAGGGGTTAATGTCGTTTATTCTGATAACGGCTCTGATAGGCGTACTTGGAATCATTATTTACAGATGTACACAGGTGTCGCGCGTTGAAGCCCATCGTCTTGTTGTTGTGGTGATTCTGGCATTTTTCATCATGGTTTTCTGGTCGTTTTTTGAACAAGCGGGTAGCTCATTGACGTTATTCGCCAATGAAAATGTAAACCTGTTCTGGATAGATGCGGCTCAAACCAATGCGATCAATCCCTTCTATATTATAATTCTTGCCTTTCCATTTTCAATGCTTTGGTTATATCTGACCAAATTCAAAATGAATCCAAATACTCCAATCAAATCGGCATTGGGTTTGGCGCAATTAGCCCTTGGTTTCTTCATATTTGCCTATAGCGCGAATTTTATGGATGCAGATGGAAATGTGCCTTTTTTCTTCTTACTGGTGGGATATTTACTGCTGACAACTGGAGAGTTGTTCATTTCACCTATTGGCCTATCAAAAGCTACAGAACTATCACCAGCTAAATATGTTTCGTTTATGGTAGCCGTATTTTATATGTCATCTTCATTTGCTCATTATGTTGCTGGAGCAATAGCCAAGCTCACCGCAAAATCCGGAGCGGACCAGGAAGGCATGGAGCCTGGCATTATGAATGATATTGTAAGCTATGTTACCGGATTTGCAAATGGCACTACAGATTCCGTTGTTGAAGGTGTACAACGCCTGGCGGTTTACACATCGGTATTCGCCCAAATAGGAGTGGTGGCCATGTGCATCGCTTTGGGAGCATTTATCTTATCCCCGGCTATCAAGAAATTGATGCACGGTATTCATTAGAGTAGTGATTTCTAAATAGGTTTACTGTATTAACAATTTATAGTGTTGACTGCGATTGCTGTCAGTATACTATTGTTAAACAATCGTTAGACAATTGTTTCACCACCGTCACACTAGGTCTCACCATCGTCTCACCACCGTCTCATTACGTCTCACTATATACTACCAAAGATCATGGCACAATACAAGAGTGGTGCGATTTTTGTAACTTTGATGGTAGAATCGAAGAACATGTCATTTAGCAAGTATATCTTAACTTTTATCCTTTTTATTGTCATTGCGATGTGTGGATTTGCACAGGAAACTGTGGCCCCACCAGCACAAATAGCATGGATGACATGGGAAGAGGCAATCGACAGGCAGAAGATCGACAGGGACAACTACAACAAGGATAAGAAGGCAAATCCAGCTCCCAAGAAGATTTTTTTGGATATCTATACCGGATGGTGCGGGTGGTGCAAGAAGATGGATAAAACCACGTTCAAGAATCCAGAGGTGATCAGGTACATGAATAAATACTTCTATGCCATTAAACTGGATGCAGAAATGACTGAAACAATTTCTCACAACGGACACGATTTTATAAATCCCAGGCCGGAATTAGTAAGGGGAAGAAGGGGAACCCATCAATTGGCGGCTTCACTCTTGGATAATAGGCTATCCTACCCTTCATATGTTATCATGGATGAGAATACCAACAGGTTGGTCATCTACAAGGGATACAAGCAAACAGATGCATTCGTGGGCATACTGTCTTTTTTTGGCACGAACCAATATTTATCCTACAAACAAACACTGTCACAGCAATCGAAAGGTACCCAGCAACAAGTGGCTGCTCCTAAAACTGATAAATAAACCCCACGGTGAAGGCCATTCTTACTTTGTTCTGTACGGTTGTGTTTTGCTTAAATACACTTTATGTCGATGGGCAGAGTATCAGTTGGATGAGTCTTGAAAAAGCAGTGGAACTCAGTAAAAAAGAGCCAAAGAAGATACTCGTGGATGTTTACACGCACTGGTGTGGGCCCTGCAAAATGATGATGAGGTACACCTTTACCGATCCATGGATCGTCAAGTACATCAATAAGAACTATTATGCGGTGAAATTCAATGCCGAAGGGCCAGATCCAATAACTTTCCGTGGAAAGACATTTTCAAATCCTGGTTATGTGAAGGATAAACGCGGTAGAAACAGCACTCATCAGTTAACGCAGGCAATTGCCAATGTGAATGGTAGAATTGCATATCCTACTATTGTTTTTATAGATCAGAAGCTGAATGTGATAACACCGGTACAGGGCTATCAGAAACCAGCTCAATTTGAGCCGATGCTCAAATTCATAGGAGAGGATAAGTATGTCAGTCAGAAATGGCAGGAATATATGGCATCCTTCAAGAGTGAATTACATTAGAATAACCTGAATTTGCACGTATTTGTAATCAATTGATTCATGTCCACACCATTTTTTACCAATGATGCCGTTGTATTGGGCATCCTGCTTGCTGTTTTAGCCTTTATTTTCAAAACATCGAGCAGCGAGAACCCCAGGTGGAAGAAATTCTATACCTATGTTCCGGCTCTGCTACTTTGCTACTTTATTCCCGCATTTTTAAATTACCCTTTGGGTCTCATATCCCCCAAGGATTCAAACTTGTACTTCATTGCATCCAGGTATTTGCTACCGGCCAGTTTGGTTTTATTAACACTAAGTGTGGATTTTAAGGGTATTCTGAACCTGGGATCCAAAGCGCTTATCATGTTCTTTACGGGTACGGCAAGTGTTATCATTGGCGGGCCAATTGCAATGGTTACCGTGGTAGCTTATGCGCCAGAGGCATTTGGCGTAGATGGTGTACAGGAGATATGGAGAGGCTTATCAACGGTGGCTGGAAGTTGGATAGGTGGTGGAGCTAACCAGACGGCTATGAAAGAGGTGTTCGAAGTGGATGACGGTATTTTTTCGGCTATGATTATCGTCGATGTTTTTGTGGCCAATCTCTGGATGGCTGTTTTGTTATATGGTGCGGGACACTCTGAAAGGATCGATAAATTTTTCAAAGCAGATTCTTCCGCGATTGAAGAACTAAAGGGTAAAATTATCGATTATCAGAAGAGTATTATGAAAATACCTACTCTGGCGGAGCTAACTACGCTGATGGCGGTTTGTTTTGGGGTTGTGGCTGTAGGGCATTGGGCTGGCGACACAATAGCTCCCTGGATAGAAGAAAATGCTCCTGAGCTGAGAAAATTCAGTTTGGCCTCAAAATTTTTCTGGTTAATCGTATTTGCCACCACTATAGGTCTCATCCTATCATTTACGAAGGCGCGGAAATTAGAGGGATATGGAGCTTCGAGAATTGGTAGTTTATTCCTGTATATGCTTGTTACCACCATAGGAATGAAAATGGATATCCATGAACTGAAGGAGAATTGGGATGTATATAAATATTTCATATTGATCGGATTGGTATGGATGCTGGTACACATCAGTATATTGCTTATTGTTGCTAAGATTATCAGGGCACCCTTCTTTTTCACCGCTATTGGAAGTCAGGCAAACATCGGTGGCGCCGCATCCGCTCCAATTGTTGCATCAGCCTTTCATCCCTCTCTGGCACCAGTTGGTGTGTTATTAGCCGTATTGGGTTATGTGCTGGGTACTTATGGAGCGTGGATTTGTGCCCAGCTAATGCGGATTGCATCATAACGCGATTTTTATTATTTTAGCCTGTAAGGAGCCATTTTATCAGGTATATGTCACACGACGAAGAAGAAATAGAAAGACTAAAAGTCGAGAATATAAAGTTATTCGAAGAATTGAAGCGAAAGAAGGCAAAATTAACTTCCACGCTCAAGGAACTCGAAGAAAAGAACTTTCAACTCGCTGCTCACCACAGAGATCTTACAGATAGCGTAAACTATGCCAAAAGGATACAGATGGCTATTATGCCGCCACGATATGTTGTTAATAAACTGCTGGAGGAGAGTTTCATTTTGTACTTACCCAAAGACGTAGTAAGTGGGGATTTTTACTTTGTACATAGAATTAAGGACGAGGTTGTCTTTGCTGTAGTGGACTGTACCGGACATGGTGTTCCAGGTGCTTTAATGTCGGTGGTCGGGTTCAATTGCCTCGATCAGGCAGTTTCCAAATTGAATATGACAGTTCCCTGTGAGATATTAAGCTTCCTTGATGAGGGAGTAAATGATACACTTCGGCAAACCGCAGATGAAAGCGGTGTGAAAGATGGAATGGACCTGGCCATGTGTACATTCAACGCGAAAAAGAAGGAATTGCAGTATTCTGGAGCATATAACCCCTTGTATGTGATTAAGAAGGTGGAGAGCTTCGTGTCTAAAAAGGAGCGAAAGATCGATGTAGAACATCCTAGAGAAATTAAAAAACAGCTTGTTAAAGCGAGTAAGGAGAAAGCTGGAGTCGAAGTGAGTGTTGTTACGAAAAACGAAAATAACCATTGGATAGGGGGAGTAGAAGAAGTAATAAATCATCCGGCAATGTCCTTGGGGGATCACCACTTATTTGAAATCAAAGCTGACAAACTTCCGATTGGGGTTAACCTCGATGGGGTTGTGGATATTTATACCAACCACACTGTGCCGGTGGAAAAGGGAGATGCAATCTACCTTTTTACCGACGGCTACGCAGATCAATTTGGTGGCCCAATGGAAAAAAAGTTCAAATACCATCGACTCAAAGAACTCTTGCTGTCTATTCAGGATAAGACTATGATAGAGCAAAAGCGAATCCTGGTCAGGACGTTCAGTAAATGGAAGGGCGACGAAGACCAAATTGACGACGTGCTCGTCATGGGTTTGAGGGTTTGATCAAATTCAACAACTCACGCTAACAAATTCACCAATTTTATCGCAATAATTGCACACCCCTAATGGGAATAAAAAAGGAAAATCGTTTTCTAATCTTGTTTTTTATAGTGATTACACTCGCCTTAGCGGGGTATGGCTGGAAGACGGATCGCTATATAATGCTCGTGTTGTGGGTGGTGGGTGTTGGTGCCAAATTCATCCTTGGCAGTATTCTCAACAAGGATAAGTCCTAAAAGTTTTAGTTAATAGCAGAAATAAGCCCTGCTGTTGAATTAGAAATGCTTCGGAATGAGTAATTTTGCTTTGATATAAATCGGAGTGGAAGTGAACTTGATTATTGTCTCCATATCTGATGTGAAATGGGATATTAGCTCACCCCGATATCTCCCGATAGCTATCGGGACGGGGGGTTTAGAGTATCCGCATTTATTTTAGATGGGATATTAGCTCAGTTGGTTCAGAGCACTAGCTCGACAAGCTAGGGGTCACTGGTTCGAATCCAGTATGTCCCACAATGTTGTTAAATTTATGTGGCTGTAATAGGATTGGTGCAATCAGTCGCAATCATTTTATTTCAAGTAATTGAATTTCAGAAATGTTAACACCTAAATTGCCTTCATTTTTCAGAAAAGCAGGCTATAAAAATTTTGAGTACACCCCCATATACTATAAGCCGACGAAAGATGAGAAGGAGATGAGGAAAAGGCGAATGAAGATGGAGGTGAGTAAAGCGAGAGCAGGTGTGTATAATGTCGGCAATAAGTCAAGACAGCAATCCAATATCAGGCTAATTTTGATTATTGTAGCCTTAGTGGCAATAGCGTATTACATAATATATTTATAAAACACAGTTGAAAGATATAATTCATGTATTACCTGATTCAGTAGCCAATCAAATTGCGGCGGGAGAAGTTATTCAAAGGCCTGCTTCAGCTGTAAAAGAGTTGCTGGAGAATGCCATTGACGCCGGTAGTTCTGAGATTAAGGTGATCATTAAAGATGCAGGTAAAACTGTTATACAGGTAATAGACAATGGATGTGGAATGTCAGCTACGGACGCACGCATGTGTTTAGAACGGCATGCAACATCTAAGATCAGGAAGGCTAATGATCTTTTTGAGATTCGCACCATGGGATTTCGGGGTGAGGCAATGGCATCAATTTCGGCAATCTCGCATATGGAGCTTAAGTCAAAGCGTATAAACGACGAGGTAGGTACTGTAATTACAATTGAAGGCTCTGAGGTGAAAAGCCAGGAGGTCAGCGACTGTTCGGATGGTACTTCAGTTGCGATTAAGAACCTCTTCTTTAACGTTCCGGCGAGAAGAAATTTTCTGAAGTCGGACACCGTAGAAACTCGCCATATTATAGATGAATTTCAGAAAATTGCTATCGCTAATCCAGGTATTAAAATGTTGCTTTACAGTAACGATAATGAAGTTTTTCATCTGAAAGAGGGGCCACTTCGCCAACGCTTGGTAGGGATTTTCGGGAAGAAATACAATCAGCGATTGGTACCTGTAGAAGAAAATGCTTCAATCGTAAACATCAAGGGATTTATTGGAAAACCTGAATTTGCTAAGAAGACGAGGGGAGAGCAATTCTTCTTTGTTAACAATCGCTATATCAAAAATGGATACCTGCATCATGCAATTCAAAATGCCTTTCAGGAATTGATTCAAAGCGATAGCCATCCAACCTATTTTATCTTTCTTGAGCTGGATCCCAAGGTCATCGATATCAATATTCATCCTACAAAATCAGAGATAAAATTTGAAAATGACAGGATGATATATGCCATCTTATTATCTGCGGTCAAACAATCTTTGGGTAAGTATAATATTGCTCCAGTCATAGATTTTAATCGGGAAAATAGCTTTGATATCCCGCCCTTGTCACCGGGGGAATCCGTCAAGGCGCCGTCCATCAGAGTTGATACATCCTATGACCCGTTTCGGCACGAGAGTTTTGATAAACGGGAGTTGTCTAACAAAAAGAATTGGCAGGACATTTTTCCTCCCGAGGTGGAAAACCCTCAGGTGGTTATGAATCTTCATGCTGACAAATCGTCAGAGTTGGCAGGTGATGAAAATGATATGGAGTCTGTAGCATTGCAAAAGCAATTGGATTCGAGCGCGATGCGTATAGGACAACCTGCAACATATCAATTGCATAATTCGTATATAATTTCCCAGATTAAATCGGGGATGATAATTATTGATCAGCAAAACGCAAGCGAGAGAATCAATTATGAGAAATACCTGGCGGTTTTTGAGAGTAGTAGCGGATCTACGCAACAACAATTGTTTTCTGAAACAGTTACGCTGTCATTAAGTGATTTTGAAATTTATAAAGAGATTGAATCGGATATCCAGGCGCTGGGTTTCGATGTAAGGGTATTTGGAAAGAATACTGTAGCTATTGAGGGTATCCCAGCTGACATAAAATCAGAAGACGCTGAAATTCTGATTCAAAAAGTGCTGGAACAGTATAAAAACAACGTAAGTGACCTGAAAATTGATAAAAGAGATAATTTGGCAAGGTCTTTGGCTGTGAATACAGCAATAAAAAGAGGAACTTCATTGAAAAATGAGGAGATGAGCGCATTAATAGATCAGTTATTTGCTTGCAGCATGCCTTATTATAATGCAGATGGACAGCCTACGCTTACCACACTGAGTTTACAGGAGTTGAATCTTAAGTTTGAAAATTAGTCGGTAAGTGATCACTTAGGAATCAAATTATAAATAATGAATATCAAATGAAAAACTTCAAAGTATTACACAATGACAAAGTATGATTTACAAGAACGGTTGATTGATTTTGCAATTGCTATCATTCTTCTGATAGAAACTCTGTCAAATACCAAATCGGCAAATCACATTGGCGGACAAGTTCTTCGTTCAGGAACCTCTCCTGCATTTAATTATGGAGAAGCTCAGAGTGCTGAATCAAGAAAAGATTTTATTCATAAAATGAAGGTCTGTCTTAAAGAATTGCGAGAAACACAAGTTGGACTTAAAATGATCCATCGTTTAAAAATTACAACATCAGAACAAGAAGTTGAACGTTTACTTAAAGAATGCGGTTAATTGATTTCCATCTTTGTGAAATCCATAGAAACGGCAGAACGGAACAGAGAGATTATTAAACAAAACGGATCTTAACTTCAACATTTTAAATTTGACATTCGATATTTATCATTTTGCTGGCAATTGTTATGATTCTACAAAATAATACGACTGATCAGTTAGGTAGTATAAAATGAGTTATCAAGAGCATAGACCGGGTGGCTTTGGGCTCTTACCGCCGATTGTCAAGAACCTGCTCATCATTAATGTGCTGTGCTTTCTGGCCTATTGGGCTTTAGGCTTCAGTTTTAATATTGATCTGAATGATATTTTGGGCTTGCACTTTTTTATGGGCGAATCATTTAGCCCCTTTCAGTATGTATCGTATATGTTTATGCATGGGGGTATCGGGCACTTGGTATTTAACATGTTTGCCTTGTGGATGTTTGGCAACGCATTGGAGAATTATTGGGGAGCAAAGCGTTTTCTGATGTATTATATGATAACAGGAATTGGAGCTGCGCTTCTTCATACGTTGGTTATATCTATGGATGTGGTTCCCCTGTTGGCAGAGATTGACCAACTTATTGAGAACCCTGAAGGTATTAGCCCTTCAATGAATCTAAAGGAGCAGTATGGTGCATTTTTGTACAGAACAGGAGCAGCTGCCAATACTACCGAATCCCTCTATCTTTTTAAAGATTGGATACCCAATCAACCTCTGGTTGTCGGCGCCTCCGGTGCTGTTTTTGGATTGTTGCTGGCCTTTGGAATGATGTTTCCCAACAGCGTCATCTATCTTTATTTTGCCATTCCAATCAAAGCCAAGTATTTCGTAATGCTGTATGGTGCATTGGAGCTTTATCAGGGTTTTCAGAGCAATCCAGGTGATAATGTAGCACATTTTGCTCACCTGGGTGGAATGCTGTTTGGTTTCTTTCTTATAAAATACTGGAAAAAGAACCCCTAATACAATGAGCAATTCTGTACTTGACGAAATAAAGAATACGTTTAACCAGGGTAGTACGCTGATCCGGTTGATCATGATTAATTTAATCGTGTGGGTAGGGGTAAAATTGATATTACTCTCCTTCTTTCTGCTAAACACAAATGTTGGAATTGGAGGGGCCTTCATCAAATGGTTGGCTGTACCCGCAGCGCTCAACGAACTTCTGTTCAAACCCTGGACTCTCATTACATATATGTTTCTCCACGAGGACTTTTTCCATATCCTCTTTAATATGCTATGGCTCTATTGGTTTGGAAAGATCTTTCTGGAGTATATGGGCAACAAAAAGCTTTTGAGCACTTATGTCTTGGGTGGATTATCAGGTGCTGTTCTTTATATCCTTGCCTTTAATATTTTTCCGGTATTTCAAGGCGCGTTACCTATGTCCTACGCCCTCGGAGCTTCAGCCTCCGTACTGGCTATTGTAATCGCTGTAGCAACTTACGTACCTAATTATACACTACATCTTATGTTTCTCGGTCCCGTGAAAATTAAGTATATCGCCATTTTTTCGGTACTCCTGGATATCATGAGTATTCAGGGAAGTAATTCTGGTGGCCATATAGCTCATCTGGGAGGTGCTATTTTTGGATTTTACTACGTCCGCCAGTTGAATAAGGGCAAAGACTTATCCACGGGCTTTATGAGCATCCTGGACAAAATTACTTCTTACTTCTATAGCTCAGGGAGCAAATTGCACGTTGCACATTCAAGAGGAGGGAAATCGGGTAGGGGATTATCGGATGAAGAGTTCAATAGTGAAAAAAAAACTCAGCAGGATAAAATGGATCTTATATTGGATAAGATTTCAAAATCAGGGTATGATAGCCTTACAAAGGAGGAAAAGGACATCCTGTTTAGAATCAGCAATAAAAAATAGAAGACTTTAAATTGTTGTGGATAAATATCACCGAGCTGGGTTTGGAGTTGGTTCCGAGGAACCGGATAGCGGTAATAGGGCAACAAATTTGGTCGAGTAAGTCCCGTTAGGGACGTGATACTTAAATTCTAGTTAGTGGGATGGGAGAAATCCCACGCCTTCAGGCGGCAACTTTAGTTTAACATAAAAACCCACGTCCTTGCGCCACCGCTATAGCTTCAGCGCACGCGGTTGGGCGCGGTCATGCCTGCGTGCCGTAATGCCGACACTCCGGTATGCCAGGCATGTTCTGCTGGCTATGCCTTCTTGTTTGTCATTTACTATTTTATGAACAGTTGAATAATAGAACAACCGAACAATAGAATGAAGAAATTTATTAACCAATCAGATATAATACTTCATAATTCGTAATTCAAATGTTCAGTTGTTCAAATGTTCAGAAGCCCCCCTTTGGGGGCAATTCAATGCCACCTTCTTAGAAGGTGGATTTTTATTATCAAATTGGTCAATGCGTTAAATATAGTAAATTGGTCAACGGGTTATTACCTTACATTTTTTCTAAAGGTTTGTTGTTAAGCTGACCATGGGATTATGCAAAAAGTAATTCTAATTCTGAACTATCTGGCTGCTCTTTGTCTCCTAATCTCTTATCTGGCATCATTTATCAGTCCTGAATTATTCTGGCCGGTTGCATTTTTCGGTCTGCTCTATCCGGGCTTGCTGCTGGCTAACATCGCGTTTGTAATATACTGGATCCTCAGGCGAAAAAAATATGTGTGGATTTCTATAATTTTCATAGCCATCGGATGGACACATCATTCCCGGATATTACACTGGGATAAAATCAGTGAGAGTGAAGAGCAGGAGTTTGCGTCAGCAGAGAACAGGTTTAAATTAATGTCTTATAACGTTCGACTTTTTGACCTTTACAATTGGAGAAGTGATAAGAATAAAGTAACGCGCGATAAGATCTTCGATTTTATCAATGCGGAATCAGCTGACGTGCTATTACTGCAGGAGTTTTTCGTGGACGATACCAAATACTTCCGGACCCTGGATACCATGCTATTATTTCTGGAAGCACGAAACTATCACGTAGAGTATACCACTTCATTAAGGGGAAATAACCACTGGGGAATAGCTACTTTTAGTGTGTTTCCTATAGTGAATCGCGGTAAAGTGGAATTTTCTGAAAAGAGCAATAACATTTGCATTTACACAGATATATTAATCAATACAGACACAATTAGAGTGTATAATTCCCACCTTGCATCTATTCATTTCAACTATGAAGAATACGATCTGATTCAAAAAATGGGAGGGGTAGGGAATGATGCTCAATCCAGAGATTCATCAGGTAAATTGGGGAATTCCCAACAAATAAAGGATATATCAGATGATGATGTAAGTTTTATAGATGTCTCTTTGAAAATGATAGAACGATTAAAAATTGCTTTCAAAAAACGAGCGAGACAGGCTGAGCAGATTGCGGAACACATGGGTCAATCGCCATATAAAAACATTCATGCCGGTGATTTCAATGACACCCCTACTTCTTATGCATATAGTAAGTTAGTTGAGAATAGAGTAGATGCTTTTGTAAATAGCGGTAGCGGCATAGGCAGCACCTATTCAGGTAAGTTGCCCTCCTATCGTATCGATTATATTTTGCATGACAAGAGTTTTCAGTCCCATGACTTTCAAACCATTATTTCTAACGAGCTTTCTGATCATTATCCGCTGAGCTGTTGGTTTACAATTAAGTAGAAGATATGATCAGGAAAATATCCACATTGCTTTTCGTCTTAGCACTTGTTTTGTACGCGAACACATTCACCCATGAATTTGTTTTAGACGATCACATTGTAATAACCGGTAATAACTTTACCAAACAGGGGTTCTCAGGTATTGTAGATATCCTGACCCATGACGCGTTTATAGGCACCTATGGCGAGGCCTTGGAATTAACCGGAGGTCGATACAGGCCCTTATCGATTGTAATGTTTGCAGTCGAATATCAACTTTTCGGGCGCAATCCTCTTGTTGGCCATATAATGAATGCATTGTTGTTCGCATTAACCGGGGTACTGGTTTTTTTACTTATGATCAGGTTATTGGGAACCAAAAATATATGGGTTCCCCTGATAGCAGCCGCCTTGTTTGTCATACATCCCATTCATACAGAAGTAGTGGCCAACATTAAAAGTCGAGATGAAATTCTGGGATTGCTCCTGTCTTTGTCAGTGATTTGGGTGATGTTGAAGGAAAAGAAGCTTCTCACCTATGTGCTGGCTCCATTGTTGTTCTTTTTGGCCTTATTATCTAAGGAAAATGCTATCACGTTCATGGCCATTATACCACTATCCTTCTGGTTTTTTACGGATAAGTCCATCAAGCAGATTGGTGTGAACATGATTCCTCTGCTTCTCGTATCTGTAGTTTACCTTGTAATGAGGGCCAATTTTGCTGGTGTGGTAGGGGATAGGGTTACGACTGATATTATGGATGATCCGTATTTGAGGGCATCCTTTTCAGAAAAATATGCAACTATTACGTATACCATCTCACGCTACTTAGGCTTACTGATATTTCCCCATCCACTTTCAGCTGATTATTCTTACAACGAAATTCCTTTAATCGGATGGAGTAGCGCCAAGGCACTGCTTTCAGGGTTCCTTACTTTAGGAATTCTTGGATATGCCCTTAAGGGGTTGTGGAAAAAAACAGTTGCTTCATATGGCATTTTATTTTTCTTCATCACATTTTCAATAGTATCCAATACAATATTTAACGTGGGCACATCCATGGCAGACCGGTTCATGTATTTGCCATCCCTGGGTTTTTGTATAAGTATTGCCTCCGTAATGGCTCTCTTGTTTAAAATAAAAAGCGATGAATTGATAAGTTTCAAATTCATTTGGGTTGCTCCTGTAGTGCTCCTGATGCTAGCTGGAAGCTATAAAACCATAGCCAGAAATACAGTTTGGGAAAGCAACTTTGCACTTTATGAGGAAGATGTGAAAAACGCACCCAATAGCGCGAGAATTCATCTGTATTATGGCATTGAGCTAATTGGAAAGCACGGAAGATCTGGTGTAAAGGAATATATAGATCTGGCTATTGAGGAAATAAGTCGTTCTGTGAAGATCAATCCGGATTTTCACCATGCCCATTATAACTTGGCAGTAGCCTATGAAAAAGCGGAGAGATTTGATGATGCCATCGCGTATTATCTAAACACCTTAGCCTTGCAACCTCAACATATCAAGGCCAACCTCAACATAGGATTGCTATACGGAAAAGTAAAGAATGACTATGGCAGCGCCATCTTTTACTTTAGCAAGTTGTTGAACTCAAACTATCGCACTGTTTACTTGTATGATAATCTTGGAATAGCGTATGCTATGAATGGTGATCTGGTAAATGCAGTGGAAATTTTCCAAAAGGGTGTAGAGTATAACCCAAACAGCGCGAAATTGCATTTGAACATGGCCATAACACTTGATAATCTGGGACGTAAGGATGAAAGTAAGCCTTATTACGACCGTGCTTTTGCATTGGATCCTCAGTTAGAAAGGTCCCGTACTACTACTGACTGAGTTTCCTGACCTTTTTAAGGTTTAGCAGGTTCATTGGGTTGGATTTTAACCCTGATATATTGTTCTGTATTAGCCTGATGCTCTGGTCGTAGTAAAGCGGTACAATAGGTGCTTCATCGATAATCAGCTGATCCATTTGCTGGTAGATCTTATATCTCGCTGTATCATCTGTTTCCAATTGGGCAGTCTCATACAAGGCATCGTATTCATCATTTTTAAAGTGAGTGTAATTAGGGCCAATCGGAGCGAAATTCTTGCTGTAAAATAAAGCAAGGTAATTCTCCGCGTCAGGATAATCCGCAAGCCAGTTTTTTCTAAAAAGGACAATGCGCGATGTTGCAACCAGTTCTCTAAGGGTAACAGCAGCTTTCACGTCGATCGTAATATTAAATCCTATTTCTCCTAACTGATGTTGAATGAACTCACACATGTCCAGATAATCAGATGATGTACTGATCTCAATTGATGGCATTGTAACACTTCCTCCATATCCCGCTTCTATAAGAAGTTCTTTGGCCTTATCCGGATCATATTTATATCCCTTCACTATCGACGTGTCATATGAGGGCATCCCCCTGGGAATGATACCTGCATGAGCAGCAGTTCCTACGTTTTTTCTCAGGTAAGTGATCATTTTCACACGGTCTATACCATAGTTCATAGCTTGCCTAACCAGCTTGTTGCTGAGTGGACTTGCTTTCACCAATGCCGACTCTTTATCTACCAGGATTCCCAGATAATCTGTTTTGAGATAGGGCCGTGATTCCAAAATGAATTTACCTTCGTATTTAGGGTTCAATTCACCAGTATGAGAGAGTACTTCATCTATTGGCATCTCGTCCAACCCGGATATGAAATCGAGATCGCCTTTAACAAATTCCAGGAATACAACCTGTTTCTCGCTGAGAAATGATATGGAAACGGCGTCCAGATAAGGCAGCGATTCACCCTCCGGAGTTTTTTCAAAGTAATTATCATTCTTAACAAAAATTAGCTGAACACCTTCTTTCCACATTTTAAATTTGAACGGGCCGGTACCCACCGGATGGTTTCTGAAGTCCCTGCCATAGTGCTCTACAATTTCATGGGGAATTACCGAGCAGTATTGAGTGGTCAGTAAGCCGAGGAAAGGAGGGAAGGGCTGTTTAAGATAGATCTGAAAAGTAGAATCGTCAAGTGCTTTGAATCCAAGGTCCTTGGATTTATCCAAATTATTAAAGATCCAGGCTCCGGGTGAAGTAACCTCTGGGTTAACGATACGGAAGAGACTGTGCACGAAGTCTTCCGCTATGACCTTTCTTCCCTCCCCTTCAGGAAATAATTCATGATCATGAAAGTATACATCAGATCTAAGATGAAAAGTGTACACCATTCCATCTTCTGAAATATCCCAGGAGCTCGCAATACTGGGAATTATATTGAGCTCGTCGTCCATTTGAACCAAGCCATTAAAAAGCTGATTAATGGCCCAAATGTTTTCGACATTTCTCGCAAACGATGGATCTAGCGAACTAATACCTGCAGATTCGTTATACCGAAATACAGTTCTGGAATCTATATTCTCATCAGGATCTTCTGCGCATGAACTGCATAACAGTATAATCAGTAGAAGTATGTATGCTGGGAATCTCATCTTTTGGACAATCCAAAAATAATAATTTCTGAAAACTGAAAAAGGCAAGAAAATAAAAGTTACTAACCAGATGATTCTGTGCAGAAGCTATATTCACTTACCTTATTAAGGTAAAGTGCCCAATATATTCGTGGTCATTACCATTCAAATCGGTAGTCCTTATCAGGTAGACATAGACATCCATCTGGGCTACTTTCCTGCCATTGTTGGCCCTGCCATCCCATCCCATCCATTGCGAGTATTCTCCATCATATTTATAGATTCTATCTCCCCATCTATCAAATACGATAAATTCAAATTCCGCCTCGTCAATACCAATAATAGAAGGTTTAAAAAATTTATTCTTATCTATTCTGCTCGCTGGTGCAAATGCACTGGGGGTGAACAATATATAGTTGCTTTTAACATCCACCCAAATGCCCATAGTGTCTTTACAGCCATTGGGCTCTTCAATGGTCAACAACACAAAAAAGCGGCCTGTATCTTGATACTCGTGTTCCAATTCTGTGTAAATGCCCGTTGTATAATCAACACCGTTAATTGTTCCGGTACCAGGGCCCGCAATAATATCATCGTCAAAATCCCACTGCCATGATGTGGATGGATCCGTATATGTTGAATTATCCACGATAGTTATTGATGGATTTAACTCAGACAATTCCAGCGGTGTAATGGTGAAGTTCGCCAATGGTGGCGCAAATACCGATTGCTGTGTTGTGGCCGAACAATTTTGATCTGTGACAACAGTTAAAGTTACATTGTATACACCAGAACTTGAGAAGTCATGCATAGGGTTTGTCAAGTTAGATGTGTTAAGCGGCCCAGTTGTAGGATCGTCGAAATCCCATGTATATGTATCTATTGTTCCAGAACTAACCGTGGACTGATCAGAATTAAACTGAGAATTGAATTGATCAGGATAACATCCAGCTACAAAAAATGGGTATGGCTTCGGATTTACAGTAACCGTTGCAGAGGCTGTAGCAGGGGTAGAACAGTTATTGGCATCTGTTACGGTAACATTGTAAGTTTCGGTGGCTGAAGGTGAAATGGCAATTGTCTCTGAAGAGTATAGCGGATTCCAAACCCAGGTATAGGGGCCACCATTGCCTCCCGATGCAAATGCAGAAATGGTCGTGTTATCTCCCTCGCAAATAATTACTCCATCAAGGACAATTGTAATTGGATCCAAAACAGTGATAATCACAGAATTATTTGCAAGGCAAGCATTGGCATCCTCAACTGTAAATAAATAGGTTGTTGTCGTAGTTGGAGCGACCTGCTGGGCAGATGTAGTCGGGCCATTGTCCCAATAGTAGATATAGGGCGCTGTACCGTCTTTCCCATATCCTGATATGGTATAATTTTCTCCAAAACAGATGGTAGCATTCATTGTGACGATTGCCGAAAGTTGTACCGGTTCTTTAACCGTAACAGTCATTGTAGCAACACATCCATTTAAATCAGTGATCACCACGGTCACATCACCCTGAGATAAACCAGTGGCCGTGGGGCCAATCTGGCCAGCGGGATCATCCCAAAGGTAGGAGAACGGAAGTGTTCCTCCGGTAAATGACACCGTTGCACTTCCTGTGGCATCACCATAGCATTTTACACTATCTGTGGCAATACCCGAAATTACCGGCCCAGGAATATCGAACAATACAATATTTGTTACTACAACTACGCAGTTGTTGGCGTCAGTGACTGTAACATTATAAGTACCGGCGAGCAAATCTGTTGCGGTTTGAGTAGACTGAAACAATGCATCGTCCCAACTATAAAACCAGGGTTGTGTTCCACCCGTTGGGTTCACAGTAGCCTCTCCGTTCGCATAACCACATTTTGACGGGCTGTTCGTAGCAGTAGCCATTAGCATGGTAGGCTCGTTGATCTGTATATTCTCTGTTCGGATGCAGCCATTAAGATCGCTGATGTCTACTGTATATATACCCATGGCCTGGCCTGTTAAGCAACTCAGACTTCCACCGGAAGCAATCCATGAGTAAGTATAACCTGGCGTTCCCCCTGATGGAGTGAGGCAGATGCTGCCATCTGATCCACCATTGCAACTCACGTCAATTACATCAATAGTTGTCAGCAATAATGGTGGCTCACTAATATTGATGGAACTAATCGTGCTACATCCGTTGTTATCAATGATAGATACATTATGAGCTCCTGCACACATTAACGAATCAACACTAGCAGTTTGAGCGTTGGTCCAGGAATAAGTGTAAGGAGTCACACCGCCAGTAACCAGTACGCTGGCAGTACCATCACAAACACCAAAACAACTGGTATTGGCGAAGCTATCAATTGCACTGGCAAGGAATGCCGGTTCAATAAGCGCAAACGTATCCGATATGGTGCAATTATTGTTGTCTATAACGGTGACTGAATAATTGTCAGCACTCAGGCCAGAGATAAAAGTGAGGCTCTGTGCAATGAGAGTACCTCCACCATCATACCATAAATAGTCAAATGAGGGGGTGCCACCAGATATATAGATGATTGCAAATCCAATATTATCCCCGTTACACAGCAGGGGCGGTGAAATTATAGAATCGATCGCAGGCCCTGCAATATCATTGATCACAATGGGCAAGGTATCCTTACAACCCATGCCATCAGTGACATACGCATAGTACGTACCGGCATAAACTCCAGTTACACAAGAATCCACTGTTCCCGCAGAGTCACTCCATGCAATTACATACGGTGATGTTCCGCCGAAAGCATTTACACAGGCGCTTCCATTGTTATCGCTGCAGGTGGTGGGCGATACTATGTTTTGCGTAAGGCCTATTTGCGTAGGTTGTGTAATGAGTACGCTGCCAGATATGGAACAGTTATTCGAATCTCTTACAACGACCCCTATTATTGCGCCCCCCGGTTGTGAACACAAGGCCGCAGCCATTTGATTGGTTTGCAAGTTGGTATCATCCCACAAGTAAGTATATGCTCCTATTCCACCAGATGGGGTCGCCGTAGCGTTCCCGTCGCAGGCACCAAAACAAGTTACATTGGTAGAAGCCATGGACAGAGTGAGAGGTGGCGGTTCATTGATAATTCCTGAGGCTACAGAACGGCAACCATTCGCATTTGTAACAGTAACATCAAAATTTCCCTGACAGAGAGACACAACTTGATTCGTGGTGTCGCCGGTAATCCATTGGTAGGTGTAAGGCGCTCCGCCTCCTGAGGTCACTACCTGGGCATATCCATTGCAATTATTGTTGCAATCTACGTCGATCGTAGAAGAAATTGCAGCAATAAATAGCGGTGGATCAATGAGTACGACGGTGGCCACCGCAACACAAAAGTTGGAATCCGTGACCGTAATTGTATGCGATCCATCACACAAATTCACCGCTGTGGCATTGCTTTGAATCGGTGATGTATTCCATGAGTAACTGTAAGGTGTGGTTCCTCCGATGGCCACAACCGATGCACTACCGTCGCAGCTGTCTACACAACCCGGATTAATACCGGTTGTGTTAAGTGCCAATACAGCGGGTTCTGTAATGATGACCGTTGCTGTAGTTTGGCATCCAGCAGAATCAAATATATCGACTGTAATGGAACCAGCGCACAATCCCGTGCCAGTTGGAAGTGTTTGCCCATTGGGCCACAAATAGGTATATGCTCCTATTCCTCCGACAGGCGTTACCGTTGCTGTTCCATCGCAAGAAGAATTACAAGTGGCATTGGTGCTTGACGTGATGCTAGCAGTAAATAAGGGAGGTTCAGTTATATTGACGGAAACCGTCGTTGTGCATCCAAGCATATCCGTCACAGTGACTATATACTGGCCCACCGTCAGGAATGTAGCGGTAGTACTTGTTTGGCCATTGCTCCATAAATAAGTATAGTTGGGTACACCATCGGTAACGGTCACTGAAGCGGTACCATTATTTCCTCCAAAACAAGCAACATTAACCTGATTGGAAATATTTGCAGCTACAATTCCCCCATCCAAAACTATTGTAGTTCCGGTGATCTGACAACCGTTGGCATCTGTAACTGTTACATTGTATGTGTTGTCAACCAGATTTGATATCATAGATGTTGTACCGCCATTGCTCCAGAGGTAGGTGTACGTCGTCGTTCCTCCAGTGACGTTAGCAGTTGCTGTTCCATCCGTACCATTTTGACATGAAACATTGGTAGAAGTGACCGTTAACGCAAGCGCCAGCGGCTCAATGATAGTTGCATCTCCTGTTGTTGTAGCGCCGGTATTATCCGTAATGGTAACACTGTATAATCCCGGACATAATCCTGAAATTGAATCTATCGTGATACCATTGCTCCATAGAAAAGTAAAAGGAGCTGTACCACTGGTAGGTGTTGCAATCGCCGTTCCATCACAAGCACCATTGCAAGTAACATCTGTAGAGGCCACCAATCCGGTAACCAATGACGCACAGGTCATATTATCAACCATGATATTGATATAGCCGCTACACGAGGTTATCCAAATTGGCCTGAAAGTAATGTAACACCAGTTTGATGTGGGGGTAAAAGTAAAGGTATATGTAATCCAGTTGGTGTGCATGATGGGCCCCACCTGGCCAAGAAGTTCGCCCTCATCACATAATCCACTACCACCGTAAATAGCGAATGAACTATAACAGTCTCCCGGAGAAGCCGTATTGTAGACGTCGCTATGGGCAAGATCTAAACTGATCGTGTAAGTCTGGCCTGCCACCATACAGTTATCTAATATTTGGGTGGCACCTTCGAAATAACCACCTGCTGAGGCACCCGCTTGTAGAAAACTAAGGTATGTACTTCCGCTTGAGGCTGGCTGAGTAAAACCCCAAAAACCAGGTTGAGTATCTGGAGACCCACCGCAATTTCCCCAGGGGGTAGGAACGACGTGAGCCTGCGGAGTTCCCTCAAAATCTAAGTTTTGTGTACACAAATCGGGCTGAGCCACAGCAACCAGACTTATCAATAAAAATAGGGTTAAATTGACGAAATACTTATTCATTTTCCTCTGATTCTCAGAAAATAAGAACTAGCATTCCCAGCAGGCAAAGAGATATTATTTAACTAACGTAATATTTCCCTTCTTCACAACCTCTTCACCATCTTGAAAAGTTGCTTCCAAATAGTATACGAATACCTGAGGCGATAGTTCCCTACCTGCTTTTGTTCCATTCCATCCTTCACCGAAAGTGCTGCCGTTACCATCAGCCCTTTCACCAGGCTGGTCTCCAGCTGAGTGAGAAGTTTCAAATATTTTCTCACCCCATCGATCATAAATTACCAAGCTCAGCGTTTTGATACCAACTCCGCTGACAAATAAGACGTTGCTTTTTGTTATATCATTTGGAGCGAATATATTCGGTATGAACAGTACCTGGCTATTGGAAATTGATACTACCCTTGTAATGGTACTAACACAGCCATCTACATCCGTGACCACAAGAGTTACATTATAATCTCCGGAATCGGAATACACGTGAGTTGGATTTTGGTCGATACTGGTACTATCTATTCCAGAGATGGGGTCACCAAAATTCCAGAACCAGCCCGTAACATTATCAAATGAAAGGTCCGTAAAATCCACTGGCGCCGTTGCATTTGGCGGAGTTCCACTCAATATTGCAGGATCAGGCGATTGGCTGAAATTTGCAGTTGGTGGTGAAACCGTGATGTAATTTGTGAGGGTCAATGCATTTGTACAGCCTTTGTAGTCCGTAACTGTAACCGTTACAGTGTATGTCCCTGCCGTTGCATAAAAATGCGTTGGGTTATTATACATACCAGTTGTATTTGTAGAACCTGTAATTAATCCACTTCCAGGGCCTATGATTGTACCGTCTCCAAAATTCCATTCCCAGAAGTCTATCAATGTATCGCTGGGTATTGGACTAAAAGATGTAGTACCTTTGGAGGTGTCGATGAAAGTGATTGAACATCCAACCGTATTAACAGTATAGAATGCCGCAACAGGCGGTTGACTTAAAATTATCGAGGCATAAGTCGTATCGTTATACGAGCAACCATCACTTACTACAATCATAAAGTTTGTAGTTGTACTCGGCGATTGAGAAACAGTAGAAGAATCACCACCCAGCACCGTTCCAGAAGTAGTATTGGTTCCATCATCCCACGTCACAGTATAAGGTCCGCCATTTCCGGCAGTTGGGAAAGCGCTTAATGTTCCAGTTTGCCCATCACAAATTTCCACACTGGCTGAAGTAATTGATAATGCGGGATTGGCTAAAATTATTATTGTGTCTGAAGCAAAACATCCAAAGCTATCTGTTACAATCACAATGTACGCTGTACTATCATCCGGCGAAACTGAATGAGTTGCAAGATTAGGTAGCGCATTATTCCAGCTATAGTTATAAGGTGGAGTTCCCCCGGTAGGGACTATTGTAATTTGTGCAGATTCCGCATCACAGATCAAAAATGCAGACTGAAAGGGCAATAAATTCATGGGTGCAGGTTCAGTTACCGTAACTATCTTAATATCCTGGCAACCGTTTGCATCCGTAACTGTGGCAATATATTGCCCTCCGGAAAGCCCGGTTGCAGTTGCATTCGTTTGTATTGGTGTAGTATTCCAAGTATAAGTGAAAGGTGTGGTGCCACTGCTAACAAGTACGGTCGCTGAACCTGTACCACCGCCATTACAAATTAAATTTACCACAACTGCCGAGTCAATAATGGGGCCAGGAGTACCTGGAACAGTAACAGGTCCGCTTGATGTACAACCTTTGGCATCGGTGACAGTAACATCATACACACCTGCCAATAAACCGGTTGCCATTGAATCAGCTTGGGGAGGGCTTGTGTTCCATGAGTAAGTATATGCCGGAGTGCCTCCTGCAGGTGTAACAGTGGCTGAACCCTGTTGACTACCACAATTGTCAGCTACAGTTACAGTTGTATCGATGATCAATTCTGAAGGCTCGGTTACTGTGGCGATTACAGTATCAGTACATCCTTTAAAATCAGTAATCACTACTGTATCTGTTCCCGCAAGCAGGTTCGTTGCAGTAGGCACATTTCCAGCCGTTCCGGGAGGATACCAGGTAAAGGCATAAGGAACCGTTCCACCGGTTGGCGTTGGCAACAAGTCAATAATTCCGTCACTGCCACCATAACAGCTAATATTGGTAACCGTTGCTATTGCAGTGAGAGCAGCAGGCTCAGTTATTACGGCGCTGCTTGAGTCCTGGCATCCGTCTGCATCTGTTACCACCACAATATGATTCCCTGCGCAGAGAGAATCTGCCATTGGTGTAACATCCGTACTTGTGGGCAGCCAGCTATAGGTATACGGTAATGTTCCACCTGATTGTGAAACTGTTAGTCTACCATCACATAATCCGTTACAGCTAATATCGATTGTATTACTTAATGTTATGGCCGTAAAAACCGGAGATGGCTGATTAATAACTACTATTTCTGTAGTCAGACAACCACTGCCTCCATCGATAATAGTCACTGTATAAGTGCCGCCACCAAGGTTTGGAACAGAACTGGCTCCAGCACCAAAGGCAATAGTATCCCCGTTGGCGTCTTTCCATAAATAGGTGATTCCTCCAGATGCATTTGAGAAAGAGGTTACTTCTGCAGATCCGATTGAATCGCCATAGCAGTTGTCATCAACAGTGGCGACGCTGTCAATTATAGCAGCACCTATATCATTGATAGCAACAAGCATAGAATCGAAGCAGAAGTTTATATCCACCACATATACTGTGTATACACCTGCAAATACGCTGTCTATACAGGTTCCAATAGGAAGCCCCGGAGCGCTCCATTGCACAAAATAGGGTACGTCACCGCCTGCAATATTCACACAAGCACCGCCATCCTGATTTCCACAATTGGAAGAGTCGACACTGGCAAGTATTATGCCCAGTGCATTCGGCTGAACGATCAATACATTCGCAAATGCGCTACAACCCGCAGTATCCGTTACGATTACCTGAAACACCCCGTCACACAGGCTGTCAGCCATGGCGGTTGTTTGGAAGTACAGATCATTCCATTCATAATTGTACGGAGGAAACCCTCCATTCACTGTCACCGTAGCAGTACCATCGCAAGCCCCATTGCACAATACATCTGATTTCGATATCGATAGTATCATGGCATTAGGCTGAGTAATTGTAGCGGATGTTACATCCAAACAACCGTTATCATCAGTTACAGTTACGTCATAAACTCCAGGACATAATGCTACCGCTGTTGGCGAAGATTGTCCGTCGCTCCATACCCAAGAATAGGGAGATGTGCCACCGGATTGCGTCACGCTTGCGAAGCCAGTACAGTTTCCGTTACAGTCCACGTCTTGTGTAGCAAATATCGAGGCAATCAGCACATTCGGTTCATTGATTGTAACACTGGCTATCACCGCACAGAGGTTGGCATCTGTAACTTGTATGTTATAAGTTCCAGCGCTCAGGCTGTCGGCAATTTGTCCATTGTCACCATTTGACCATGTGTAAGTATAGGCAATAGTTCCCCCTGTTGCCACAACAGTTGCTGAACCAGTAGCGTCACCATTACAACCGGGATCCACAGTTGTGAGCGTCAAGCTCAAAGCCAGAGGCTCCACCAACAAAAGATTATCCGATGCGGTACAATTATTCGTGTCAGTGACAACAATATTCAGTGCACCAGCACACAAGCCGGTGACATTATCATTTGTTCCTGTACCTGGATCATCCCACTGATAGTAATACGGTGATGTACCACCATTTGCTACCACAATTGCAACGCCGTCACAAGAACCATTGCAATTTGGATCGGTTAATATTGTTGCGGTTGCAATCAACTGACCGGGTTCAACGATGGTAACCGTGGCAGTTGAAGTACATCCGGTTGCATCAGTTACCTCAGCCACATGAATTCCTGCACAAAGGTTTACAGCAACTGCTGTGATCTGTCCTGTTGGACTCCATAAATAGGTATAAGGAGCTGTTCCACCTGTAGCCGCTACAGTAGCACCGCCGTCACACACGCCAAAGCAGCTTGTGCCGCTGCTGCCCGTTATCGTGGCAACGGCTCCTGCATCATCTGATATGGCAGCAGAACCCGAACCAATACAACCAGTTGCATCAGTTACAATAACTACATAAGGGCCCGAAGGTATTCCTGTAGCTGTCTGGTTTGTTTGCGTATTGATATCATCCCATGAATAAGTAAAAGGGCCCACACCATTTGTAACGTTGGCAGTAGCAGTTCCATCTGATTGCCCACAAGTGGCATTTGTCACGGTTGTTGCAACGATCACTGCCAGTGGCTCTGTTACCGTGAATGTGTTAGAAGTAGTACATCCCAAACTATCAGTTAGTGTAATATTATAGGTGCCGTCGCACAATCCGGTGGCCGTTGAGGTAGTTTGCGTTCCGGAATCATCCCATAAATAAGTGTAAGGAGGTGTCCCACCGCTAGCTACGCCTGTAGCATCCCCATCACAAATATTGTTGCAATTGGCTGGATTCCCAGCCATGTTAACCGCCAATACAAGCGGTTCATTAATTACAATTGAGTTGGATGATGTAATACCATTTGCATCTGTAATATCAACCACATACGTTCCGGCGCACAAACCGATCAGATCTTCAGTTATCATGTTACCCGGCGTCCATAAGAACGTATAAGGTGGCACACCGCCGCTCACAGTCAGGTCTGCTTCTCCGTTACAATCTCCGTTACAATTCACATCAGTTCCGACGATAGTGTCGCTAATAGCCGACGGTTCGGTTATCGTAATACAATCCGTAGATACACAACCGGCATTGTCGGTAATTGTGATACACACAGTACCGGCACACAGGCTGTCTGCTGTTGCTGTGCTCTGTAAAAGTGGATCATTCCAGGAATACGTATATGACGGGCCGACTCCTCCTGTCATCGTTCCTATTGCAGCTCCATCACACAATCCAAATCCCGAAGCATTATTAATCAGGGTCACAGTGGTAACACCTCCCGGCAGGTCATTGACCACATCAGTAGCAGTGGCGCTACAATTATTTGCATCGGTAACTGTTACGCTATAAGTAATTCCTCCGAACAAACCTGTGGCGCAGTCGTTGGTTTGGGTACCTGGATCGTTCCAAACGTATGTATACGTTCCTGTTCCACCAGCGGCAGTAACACATACAGATCCATTGGCTAAACCGCAATAGGCATCGACAACTGTAGTAGTTAAGGTAATCGCGGTTGGCTCGCCAAGTACTACACTTATATTATCGGTACAGCCATTGAGGTCTGTGACTGTAACGGTATAAGTACCGGCAACAACATTGGTTATGTCTTCAGAGATAGGCCCATTTGACCAGAGGTAATTGTATCCAGGTGAACCACCACTTACTGTTAAATTTGCTGAACCGTTTGATCCGCCATTACAGCTTGGGTCTGTACCTGCAATGGAAAGAACCAAGACAGCAGGCTCACCTAATGTAATGGTGGCTGTAGCGACACAGCTCAGTGAATCTGTAACTGTAACTGTATACAAAATACCTGCGGATAAACCGGTTCCAGTAACCAGGGTGCCTCCTGTAGGTCCCCATGAATAGGTATAACTTCCAGAGCCACCGGAGACGGTAACAGTAGCCGTTCCATCAGATCCTCCAAAACAATTTGGATCGCTGGATGTGAGAATGGCAGCACTTAACAATGGCGGTTCTGTAATTACTACAGTAACGGCATCGGTACATCCGGCATTGTCAAATACAGTAGCTGTCCATGTTCCTGCTGTAAGACCAGTAGCGGTAGCATTGGTTTGCACCGGAGATGTATTCCAACTATAAGTATGAGGTAGCAATCCGCCTACGGCTGATACTGTTGCCGAACCATTATTTCCCCCGTTACAGAATACCATATTGTCAACTACGACACTGGCGGTAACCGAAGCAGTTGTATTCACCGTAACGGCACCTGTATTTGTACAACCATTGACGTCAGTGACAAGCACATTGTATCCGCCACCAAAAAGTGTTACTGCACAATTATTTGTTTGAGTTCCAGGATCATCCCAGCTGTATGTAAAAGGAGACGTTCCCCCGGTCACTGTTACACAGGCGCTTCCATCACTTGCACCGCAAGTGGCATCTACTGTTACAAAAGTTAGAACCATGGCAGCTGGCTCCGTGATGATCTGCGTAGCCGTTGCAGTACATCCATTGGCATCCGTGACAGTTGAGTTGAATGTCCCTGCACATAAACCAGTGGCGATCGATGTTGTTTGCAGGCTCGGATCATTCCATATATATGTATAAGTACCAGTCCCACCACCAGCTATTGCCGTGGCAGTGCCATCGCATAATAAGTTGCAAGTTACATTCGTACCAGATGGTGTGTTGGTTAATAACGGTGGTTCAATAACAGTGTATGAAGCAGTTACTGTACAACTGTTTGCATCGGTTACGGTAATTGTATATATTCCCGCACATAAAGCAGTAAGATTAGATGAGGTTGGCCCACTGCTCCATAAATAATTATAGGGACTCTGGCCACCATTCACCGTTATATTCGTGGCACCTGTACATACGCCAAAACAAGACATATCCGTTCCTATAATGCTAACGGTTGGTTCAGAATACACAACAATACCAAAGAAGGCAACATCAGTGCATACTCCATTTGTAACGCTTTGGGTAACGGTAAAACTGCCTGAAGTACTATATACATAGCATGGATCCTCGTAAGTTCCTGAAGGATTCGGTCCGGGAAGCGGGTCGGTTCCCAATCCCAATCCCGTAAGAGTTCCGTCACCAAAGTCCCAATCGAAGCTGATACCCGCACCTGTTGATCCTGTATTTACAAAGCAATAACTATTTCCATTCAAACATTGATTTCCATTATAGGAGAAGCCTGACAGTACGGGAGGCCCCGCCAATACTGTTGTTGATGTTATTGCTGTGCAACCTCCGGCATCTGATACTGTTACACTATATGTCCCTGCGCATAAAGAGGAACATGAAGAAGTTGTGCATCCACCTGTCCATATATAAGTAAAGGGAGACGTTCCACCCGAAACTGTAACACTGGTTGTTCCGTCACAACCACCATTACAACTTTCGTTTGTAGCTGAAGCAGATAAAGATAATGTTGACACAATAACAGGCAACGTTTGCGCCGCACTGCAGCCACAAGAGTTGCATGCTTGCACAGAAATATTTCCAGAGGTTCCACCAGCAGTTACACTAATAGAAGTAGTTCCTTGGCCCGAGTTGATTGTAGATCCACCTGGTACTACCCAACTATAACTCGTAGCTCCGGGAATTGCCGTGATGGAGTAGGTGTTGGTAGCACCCGGACAAACTGATGTCGGCCCAGAGATTGATACCGGAACTGCAGGCGCGGTTCCCGGAATAACAGCTTTACATGTAAATGCGCTGCATCCACAGCCATTACAGGCCCTTACACATACATTTCCGCCAGCAACTCCGACCAGCACCGAAATTGATGTTGTTGTATTACCTGAAAGTATAACCCAACCGGGAGGCACTGTCCATTGATAGGAGCTCGCGCCAGATACGGCAGATATCGAATAGGTTTGTGTTGTGCCCGAACATGGCGAAACCGGCCCGGCGATAGCTCCCGGTGCTGCGGGAGACGGAGTCGGGTTTACTGGGAAACAAACGAATGCGCTACACCCACATGTGTTACAAGCTCTCACACATACATTACCGGTAGCACTTCCAACGGTTACGGTTATTGAATTTGTACCTTGACCGCCAGTAATTGTCCAACCTGCTGGAACCGTCCAGGTGTAGGTAAGTCCTGGAACATTGGTAGTGCTATAGGTAACACTGGTTCCTTCACAAGGAGTACCCGGACCCGTGGGTGTTGCCGGCGCAGCTGGACCGCTTATTGGAGTTACTGCTAAACATTGTTGCGGACCTGATCCACAAGTATTACTCGCACTAACGCAAATATTGCCAGCGGTGGCACCGACAGTTACACTAATAGATGTGGATCCCTGTCCGGAATTGATAGTCCACCCTCCTGGAACTGTCCAGGCATACGAGGTAGCGCCCGCAACAGCGGCAATAGAATAGGTTTGCACAGATCCAACACAGGGGCTGGTAGGACCAGATATTGCGCCCGGAGCAGGAGGCGCTGCAGGTGAATAAGTTATAGTGATTGTTGCCCGGTCAATGCAAACAGTTCCATTATTAATAGGATTGATCGTATTTGTTCCTCCATAGTTGTATCCAGGCCAACCCCCAGGGCAAGGAAAGCTCTTGCATATATTCTGATTGGGAGCACAGCCTCCACATGGGCAAGATGACTGAGTAACAGTAGTTCCTATCGAGGTTCCATTTAATTGAAGTGTTACCGATCCGGTGCAACCCACCCACTTTATATTAAAACAAACTTGTGTGACAATATTTCCGGCAGGTACACAATCAAAAAAGCTCTTTGGCCCCCAGTCACCACTTCCTGAATATGGAGGGTTACATGCGTAATTTCCAGTTGGTCCTCCACAGATAGCGCAATGTCCTGTACTCCAATTCACCGTTATGGTACAGGAAGCGGCATTTGCCGTGTTCGGCTGAGTCAATGAAATAAAAGAAAACAGTATACCTGTTAAGAGAATTTTAACAAAGCGAATATTAAGCGGTTCTTTCATCTAAATTGCGTTGCTGTTATTTACTTGTATTGGTTACTACAAAATACGATGGAGTATACCTGGAAAACTCGTCTGCGTTATTGATAAGGCTACCTACCTCAACTACCAACTGCCTACCTCCATCTTTTATCAATTCACAATTGCCCTTTTTCTCTTCGCCCCCCTTTACAGTAATTATCTTTTCTTTCGCCTGGGTTTCGTCATGCTTCCATTTCCTTCCGGTTGTGTATATCGCATCTGCCCATTCTATCTGCACAGGATAACTGTTGTGATTGGTGAATTTCAGCAAAACCACCTCCGTATTACCACATTTTGATAGTTGGGTTGATAATTCCACCCCATCTATCTGATTGGCACCCGCGGCGTTCAGATATGCGCCTATCCATATTTGTGTAGCGTCTTGTACTTGTTGATTTTGCCCTAATAAACAAAAACAGGAAAAAAGTACTAAGCTACCTGATATAGCTAGCCTATTGATAATTGCTTTGATCATAGTCATGTTTTAACTGGAAATGTCTTGCTACGTTAATAATGCCCCAAAAGTTCCTGTAAGTTACTACAAGTATAAGTAATTAAAGACAAAATGTCAACATAATCCTTCAGGAACATATTAACAGACAGACGTAATTCACCTTGGAAGGTTGCCTGATTAAATTATTTTTAAAAATGTAGAGGAAGTTGAAGGACCGTTTTAATTACTAGCGGAACAAGGTTACATGGCCAATATACTGGTGTTTTTGACCTGCCGCATCTTTGGTATCCGTGGTTTTTATCATCCATACATAGACATCAGCTTGGGCTTGTTTGCGGCCATTGTTTGCACTTCCATCCCAGGGTTTGTCAATATCGTTTGATTTGAATATCATGTCACCCCAGCGGTCATAAATATACATTGTATACTCAAATTTCGGGTCTGAAAGGCCTATACCCAAAGGGAAAAATGTATCGTTGATACCATCGCCATTCGGAGTGAATGCATTGGGCATGAAAAGCGTAAAATCTCCTTCAATAGTCAATTTCATTGTTATAGTATCTCTGCATTGGTAACCATTTTCAACGACTAGCTGAATTGTATATGTTCCTGTATCAGTATCGCTGTAAACATGTGTGGTGTCAAATCCAATAAAATCAGGAGAGCCATCTCCAAAATTCCATGTATGTATCACTGGAGGGGTCAAATCACCTGCTGAGGTATTTGTAAATGTTATATACGGAAATAATATTGTTGCCCTCTCAGGATCCAGGGTAAAATTAGCAATGGGGTTTGGCCAGATATTAATGTAATTCCAATAGGTCACCGTATCCAGGCAGTTATCAGGAGAAGTTACAATCAATTGAACATGATAACTCGTATCTCCAATTGGTTCAGGCTCTACGTAAGAGTGTACAGGGTTTTCTGCGGTCGTATTTGTTCCATCTCCTAAGTCCCACAGATAGGAAACATCATTTGAACTGTTGTTGGTAAAGGTAACTTCCAATGGTGCACAACCCGCAAGTGTGTCAGCAGCAAAATTCACGGTCGGCAACGAGTCCACTTGCACTATTTGGTTCACCGTATCCATGCATCCATTGTTCGTTGTTACAATTAGTTCTACATTATACAATCCGTCATTTCCATATATATAGGAAGGATTATCATCCTGGCCGCTTATTGGCGCCGAACCGTCACCAAAATCCCACTCCCAGACCGTTAAAATATCGGGTGTAATAGTGGAGAGGTCGGTGAACATAGTCGGAGGTTCATTAACACAAATAGTCGTACTGCTGAATGCTGCCACTGGCAGGTTGAATAAACCAATTGGTTTGCTAATAGTGCCCAGGCATCCGCTGTCTGTTACTATAGAAAGCGTTACGTTAAAATTGGTTTGAGTCTTATAAAGATGGGCTGGATTTTGATTTGTAGCGGAAAATCCATCACCGAAATCCCAAAGCCATGAGGATACGCCATCATTAAAAACGGATGGTACCGTTGAAAGATCATAAAAAGGCATAGTATCGAGAAAACAAACGGTATCAAAATCAAAGTCAGCGGTGGGCAGGTAGTTTATAATCACATTCTTTGAAATGGAATCCACACAACCGTTATCTGATGTGGCAATTAGAGTCACTACATAAGTTCCGCCGGTATCGTAAACGTGTGCTGGCGCGATTCCCGTACTCGAATTACCATCACCGAAATCCCAGGACCACGAAGCAATGGTGCCGTAGTTTATAGTAGAGATGTTCGTGAATTGATTGGCGATGTCGGCACAAACAATGTAAGCTTTAAAATCAACTACCGGAAGAGGTGTGACAACAACAAAGTTCGAAACTGTATCTGTACAGTTATTTTGATCCAGGGTAATAGCCAGGCTAACGGTGTAGGTTCCGGGTGCACTATAAAGATGAGAGGGATTTTGGAGCGCTGAAGTATCGCCATCACCAAAGTCCCACCACCAACCTATTATATCTCCCTTAGAAGTATCCGAAAGGTCTGTAAATAGTGTGCTGTCATTGATACAAACAGTAGTACTGCTAAACTTAGCTACCTGAGCAGTATCCAGTGTTAAAGGTATGATTAGTGTGTCTTCACATCCATAAGAAACATTTTGGGCCACCAGCTGGGCGTTGTAAGTGCCCGGCGCCAAATACGTATGCGTGGGATTCGGAATTGTGTCCGTAAACCCATCTCCAAAATCCCAATTCCAGGCTGTTGCACATAGCGAAGAATCTATAAAATTTACGGTTAAGCCATTATCACAATATTTGAAGCTGGCGAAGCTAACGTCGCAATCCAGACACAGTACCTGCGATTGCGGAGTATAGGGAATTACAATGGCCGTCACATTAACTACTGTTGCGCCACTTAATTCTGTTGGGGATGGCGAAGTGACGATCGGCAAGGCTGTATCCATTATCGTTGCTGCCGTGTCCATGTAGCAGGTATCCCCAACCATTCCAAGGCTGTCAGTTTTAACAAAATAAGCGTCATATGGATCACCTGGCGCTGATGGTGCAAAACTCGATGAATTTCCGCACATCACGTATCCGCCATCTAATGCTTGCTGTACACCCATCGCTTTCTCTGCACCTCCCGCACCATAAACCCAAGACCATTCAACTTCACCTGCAGAATCCGTTTTTACCAAATAATAGTCATTTCCTCCCAAACCAAAACTTGTGGAATACCCTGTCATTATAAAGCCCTGGTCAGATGTTTCCCTGATAAATCGAAGGTTATCATCGGCAGTGCCTCCATAGGTTTTAGACCATAAAACGACCCCGGTGGTATCTGTTTTTATTAAAAGATAGTCATTCGAACCGGCGCCGAAGCTCGAAGTGTAGGAAGCAATCACATAATTACCATCAGAGGTAATTAACCCTTTTGTATGCCAATGCTCACCTTCAGAACCTGTTCCACCATAGGTCTTGTTCCAAATAATATTTCCCTGACTGTTAATTCTGATCATCCAAAGATCCCATCCGCCCGACCCAAAGCTCGAGGTGCTTCCCATAATAATGTAACCGCCATCAGCTGTCTGTTCTACATAATTTCCATAATCATCACCGCCACCGCCGTAAGTTTTCGACCACTGTAAATTTCCAGCAATGTCAGTCTTGATGAGATAGGCATCCCATCCTCCGGCACCAAAACTCGTCGTATGCCCTGAAACTATATATCCTCCGTCTGCAGTTTCCTGTACTTGCAGACCGCGATCGTCTCCTGGCCCACCAAAATCCTGAAACCAGGTCACGTTACCGTTGATGTCCATCTTGAGAAGAGCCATGTCATAACCGCCGGATCCTTGCTGAGATAATCCGGTCAGTATGAAGCCTCCATCTGACGTTTCCCTGATACACATTCCGCCGTCATCACCTCCACCGCCGTAGGTGTTGAACCAGACGGTGTTGCCGCAAGCATCTCTTTTAAACACGTAGATATCACATGCTCCAGCCCCGCTGCTTTGATGCTGACCAGTTACGATAAATCCATTGTCACTGGTAATCTCAACATAAGTTCCTCCATTCATGTACGGTGCTTGAAAGGTTTGCTGAAATGTAATTTGCGCCTGGGAAAATTCCGCAAAAATGCCAAGCCAGCAAGTGGCGAAGCAAAACAAAACATTTCGGGAAATTGAATTACGCATGCCCCTCATCTTATTGATCTGTTGAAAAGGGAATATCAGAAATGGTGATGGAGATAATTTCTTCGGAGAATCCTACGTCCTTTGGAATCTTTATTAGATCAGACTCCGTTATATTTAGAGATTTGTCAAAGGAGAAGGTGAGATACGTATCGGCCTTGTCTATAAACAAATTTGAAAACCGCTCCTCCTCTTTCAATTTATCTTTCAGGCTGGTCCCTAAAAAAGGACAATGTAAGCCCATGTATCCGATCTCAATTTTGACATAGGATTGTTTCTCTGCCGGTTCATTCGAATCAGCTTCCTGTGCAAGGCACATTGGTGTTTGAGCGAATAGGCAAAAGAAAACCAGGAGAATCGTAACTGCCCTGCACACTAAATCATAATATTTGCTCATCATCGGTGACAAAGATAATAATCCAGAAAATAACATTAATGTATAAGCGTAACATGTCCTATGTATTCATGCTTTGCCTTATTTGGATCAACGGTCTTTAGCACCCAGATATAGACTTCAGTTTGCGCTGCGCGTTTGCCGCCATTACCTCTACCATCCCAGGGCTTATTAATGTCCTCAGTTTCGTAAATTTTATCACCCCATCTATTGTAAATCGACAAATTGAAATTGTCAGGGTCAATACCAATTCCAATGGGCATAAACGCGTCGTTGATGCCATCTTTATTTGGAGTAAATGCGCTGGGAGTAAACACAATATACTCTTCCATGATATGCAGATATCTGATTGCGGTATCGACACATCCATCCAGGTTTTTGGTTAGAAGCAAAATGGTGTAAGTTCCGGCAGAATCGTAAGTGTGAGTCATGATATTGCCGGCTACAAAGTCAGGTGCAACTATAGTCGTATCGTTACCATCGCCGAAAAACCAAGACCATGAAACAGCATCACCACTGGTTGCGTCTGTAAAATCAATTACCGGGTTGGCTGTGGTAGTCTCAATTGGAAACACGGTGAAATCCGCGTTCGGAGCTCCACTTACACTGTCGGTATAGGTATCAGAACACCCCTCCACAGTTGACACTGTGAACGACACATTATAATTTCCCGCAAGTGCATAATCATGAGTCGGATTCTGAGCAGTTGAGCTCGATAAATCATCAAAATCCCAAAGCCAACTTGTGATTAAACCTGTCGGCGTCGACAGATCAGTAAACTGATTTAAAAAAGAATCGGGATTGCAGGCAACTTCAAAAGCTGCATTCGGTGTTGGAACTACAACAATAAGGATAGGAATATTTACTGGATTTGAACAACCATCAGACAATTGAACAGAATATGCCGTGTCATTTGGTGGAGATATTGTCAAGGTCGAATTTGTAGAATTATCACTCCATAAGAAAACATAACCAGAGGGATCTCCACCTGACGGCGTTGGGACCAGGGTGACTGTTTCTCCCTCGCAAATAGAAGTATCAGAGGCAGACAGGCTGAGCGGGAGCGGAACATATACATCAATTGTATCTCTGTCTGTACAGCCATTATTATCGGTTATCGTAACAGAAAAACTAGTGGTCGTTCCCGGATTTCCCGGATTGATCGTTACGGTACTGGTAGAGGGAAGTCCGTTATCCCAGGAATAGGAATACTGAGGCGATCCACCGGTGATATTAGCTGTTAACTGCCCCACGGCTAACTGGCACACAGTATCGGTGCCTCCAATATCAACCTCCAGCTCAAGTGGTTCGGTTAGCGTAATCGTAACGATTGTATCACATGCATATAGATCCGAGATGGTAACAGACCAGGTTCCGGCAGCTAAATTCGTTGCGTTGTCTGTTGTACTTGACGATGGGTTCCACGCATAAGTGAGCGGAGGACTTCCTCCATTCGCATATACATTCGCGGTTCCGTTGCTATCTCCAAAACACAAAAGATTTGTGCTGGCTACGCTATCCACATTAGGGCCATCAACCGACAGAACATTAATTGGAACCGATGTCGTGCAGTTGTTCGCATCGATCACGGTTGCAATGTACGTGCCTGTATACAAACTATCGGCGCTTTGCGTTGACTGCATTAAACTGTCGTCCCATGAATAAGTATACGTTCCCGTTCCTCCAGAAGCAGTAATGGTGGCAGTTCCATCAGCGCTTCCACATTTAGCGGGTTGAGCTGTTACAAACGCCGACAGGATCGGGGGTTGATTGATAAATATTATTTCGGAAGTATCACAACCCAAACTATCGGTAATCGTAACAGTATAGTTTCCCATGCAAAGAGTTGAAATAGATGAGGTAGCCGCCATCGTAGACCATAAATATGTGTAGGCTCCGGTACCTCCCATGCCAACAGCAATTGCAGAACCATCACAACTGTTAAAACACATTGCATCGCTGCTTGTGACGGTTAGTGTAATTCCTGAAGGCGCTATAATGCTAATAGTATTGATCGCCGGACAGGTACTAACACACTCCTGAAATGAGATATCGTCTAAACCAAAATCGTTGCCGCTACCTGCTGTATTTTGATTTACAATGCAAATAACTGCCGTTGTGTTAGATCCGGAATTCCAAGTCTCAAAGAATTGCACCCATGTACCGGTGGTACCCGGGCCATTGAATGTACTCCCCAAATTGACACCATTAATAGAAAATTGAAGAATTGCAGGATTGGATGGGTTAATGGAACTCAACCAAGTAGAGAATTCATAGATAGTATTGGGTGTGACGGTGATAGTCTGGCACCAAACAGTTGTATTAGCGGTGGTGGCTCCATTGACAACCATCAGATTTCCACTGCCCGAAGTATGGTCAAAACCCGAAAACCCGGAATTGTAAAAATTAGGATCGGTTCCAACACCGTATCCCCCAGCAGGCCCTAAGCATCCGCTTGAATTACAGAAATAATAACTACTGGTAAATCCTGTATTTCCCGATTCAAAATCGCCATTGATAATGAGTTCCGTACCTGAGGCTGTGCAGGCATCATCAGTCACCGTTACCGTATAATTTCCCACGCAAAGTCCTGTAGCTAACGCATTTGTTTGTACCGGGCTTGTATTCCAGGTATAATAATACGGAGGCGTTCCTCCCGAAGCTGTTGCGGTGGCGGTACCGGTGCATCCACCTCCACATGCCGCATCCGTTTTAGTCAGCACTACATTGGCATTTCCACCTGCATTAACGACATGCGGACCCGTAGAAGCACTGCAAGAATCAGCGCCGGTAACCGTCAGCGTGTAACTACCCGAAGGAACATTTATTAGATCAATGCCTGTTCCCACGCTTGATGAAAGGGAATCTTGCCATAGATAGGTGTACGGCGATGTGCCTCCACTCACTGTTATACCAACAATGCTTCCATCACTGCTTGAGCAGGAGGCGTTGGTGATAACCATCGCGGATATATTTATGACAAGAACCGGAGGCTCCGTAATAACAACAGGGGAGTTGCCCATGCAGCCATTTGCGTCAATAATAAATACCGTATAAGTTAATGCGCATGCACCGCAAGCTAAGGAAGCAGTTGTCGAACCACAAGGGTCATCCCACAGATAAGTATAAGGTGCAGTTCCTCCTGACGGAAAGGCGGTAGCAATACCATCGCACAAGCCGTTACAACTCACGTTTGTAGAATTGAATGTAATATTCAATGACCCCGCGATATTTGTTATTGTCACTGACAATGTATCGATGCATCCTCCTCCCTCTGTAACAGTTACGAAATAAGTGCCTGCCGATAAGCCTGTTGCAGTCGCATTGGATTGAATCGGAAAAGTACTCCACGTATAAGTAAAAGGTGTAAGTCCGGTTGTTACCGTAACTGTTCCCGTTCCATTAGACCCACTGCAAACTTCATCTGTAAAGGCTGTGGTCGCAACAATATTACAGGAAGTTGAGCAGCAAATACTATCAGGTGTAATGCATACATCATCAACAAAAATATAGGCGAAAGCATTAAAAGAACCACTATTAAAACAATTAACAGTTGTTCCTCCATCGGAATTGAAGTTGCCAATGAGTATATATTCTTCTCCCCCGAGTGCAGTGTATGTTCCGGATACAAGTAACCAATTCACAGTATCTGTAATGAACCCTATGTTGTTTACAAACTGCGGCGTGTATGGTAGATCCGTAGTGCTGTTTACCAAAATCATTGTGTCCGAAAAGTACATGCCAAAAGTTTCAGTGGAATACCTAATATCATTGGGTTGATTAACATAAAATTCAACGCAATAGGTTATCCCTGCTACCAAGGGTGAAGTAAGTTGTACTTCCATATATTCCCTCCAGCTGCCTCCCAATCCGTCAGGGCAGCCAAAGAACCCGGCATCTTCATAAGCGATGAACCCTCCAAATCCTACACCTGAACGAGCCTGTTGATAACCAAGTAAAAGATCTGGTACATTGGCTCCACCTATAATAGGAGAACAGGCATTATAATAGTCGGGGGTAGCCGTATCGGCGTTGAACCATGGCGCGGCCTTATCGAATTCACTTATACCAGCCGGACACGTAGTAAAAGATTCAAAATCCCCATTAGGTACAAGGTTTTGGCCACGCAATACACCTGGACAGATCAGAACCAATATAATCCATATGAGAAGTAATTTGAATTTCACTTTGATACGAGTAAAAGCGAATCACTCAAAGTTAACAATTTGTAAGATTCAAAAGAAATCGGCACCGAAAAGTTATCGGATAAGCGTGACATGCCCGATATACGAATGTTTCTTGTTACTTGTTTCAGCAGTTTCTATTACCCAGATGTAGACATCCTCCTGAGCGGGTTTATTGCCATAATTAGCTATACCATTCCACCCGATGAGAGGAGCCATGGTGTCGTAGTCGCCATAAATACCCGATGTTCTGTATATCATGTCTCCCCACCTGTTATATATAAGCATTGTGAAATTTTCGCCAACAATACCAAGTCCTATTGGAAGAAAATAGTCATTTATATTATCGTCGTTCGGCGTAAAGGTGTTCGGAGCAAAAAGAGTATAAACACCTTTGACGATAACAATGTGAGTGATTGAGTCCACGCATCCGTCCGCATCCCAAACTACCAACTTTACTTCAAATGAACCGGTGTCGGAATAGGTGTGAGATGGATTCTGAATGTTGGCCGAAGTCGAATCTCCGAAATCCCATGCCCACGTAATAGCCGCTGGCATAGTGAGGTCTGTAAAATCAAAGGTGGGTTCAAAAATGGTAGTTATAAGAGGTGAAAAGCTGAATTCAGCTGCTAAGCTTTGTGTCACTGTAACCGTGACCGTGTCAGAAATTGTTGGGCAGCCCCCGGTAGTATCGGCAGCATAAATGAGATAGTTTGTGGTGAAATTGCCAGGAGAGGCTGTGTAGGTATCTCCAATTGCGAGTGTATCACCGGTTACAATATCCACCCACCAATAAAGATCCGCGCCGGTAGCCAACATTGTGACCGATTCACCGGGACATATTACAGGAGCGGGAGGTTGGATTTGCAGACCGGGGGTAACCGTGATGGTAACGGAATCGGTGACAGGTGGTGTACCGCAACCGTCTGTTACAGTCACAGCATAAGTAGTTGATTGAGTTGGAGAAACTGTAGTGGTGTCGTAAGTAGAGCCGTTTGACCACAGATATGTGTAAGTACCATCACCACCACTGGCCTGCGCGAAAATAAATGCACTGTTACCAATACAGAAGGTATCGACCCCAAAAACAGAGAGGGTGAGGGGTAAACTGGTGTTTACCGTTACCGACTGTGTTGGCCCACTGCAAAAGTTGGCGTCATAAATGATAACCGTGTAAGTGGTAGACGAGGAAGGACTTACATTCTGTGAACTGATCGTATCCACTTCAACTCCCAGTCCGTTGTCCCAAAAAAAGCTGTAAGGAGCCGTACCACCTGAAGCAGTGGCTATAAGGGTGGTCATATCCCCAATACAAATAGTAATGTCGGGAGAAATAGTTGCTTGTATAGAATCGGGCTCGGAAATGCTAACCCCAACAATGGCAATACATGCGCCAGCATCAGTAACAGTAACATTGTAATTCCCTGCTGATAGATCGGTGACAGTAGCAGAATCGTTTTGTGGTGGAGGAGAGTTCCATAAGTAAGTGTATGGCATGGTGCCTCCGCTCACGCCGACAGTAGCTACCCCATCGCTATCTCCGAAGCAAGTTACATCAGAACTCGATGTGATTGTAGCAGTTTGTGCGCCGCTGTTGCTGACAATTACCGAATCGACCTCAAAACATCCACTTGCATCCGTAACAGTAACAGTATAAACACCTGCGGCAACACTTGACGCAGTATCGTTCGTGCTTCCTGCAGGCCACCAGGCATAACTGTAAGAACCAGTACCTCCCAATGCTGAAACGATCGCTGAACCATCACTAGCGCCACAAGCTGCAGGCAATGAAGACAGATTCAGTATAATTGATGTTGGCTCGCTGATAACCACACTGTCCATTTTCGAACAGTTATTAATATCTGTGACAGTAACCACATAAGTTCCGGCAGAAAGGCCAATGATGACCGATACAGTATCACCACTTGGGGACCATAAATAAGAATACCCGCCCGAACCACCTACGGCACTAACTACAGCAGATCCATCGTTTGCACCTGCACAGGAAATATCAGAGCTGGAGGTGATCACAATAACCAAATCGGGTGGTGAAGTAATCAATACCACGTCGCTGGCAATACAGCCACCTGCGTCCTCAATCGTAACGGTGTAATTTCCAGCGCCTAGTCCAGTACCAACCGAATCGGTACCACCCATAGGAGACCAGGAGTATGTATAAGGGCCCGAGCCTCCAGTGGCAAAAGCAGTCGCTGAACCATCATTGGCGCCAAAGCAACTTTCACTTGTTGAGTCAGTTATCAAAATCGTTGGCCCACCGACATTTACGACCATGATACTGTCGCTAAGTGAACACCCCGCTGAATCTGTGACCAAAACTGTCTGCATCCCCGAAGATAAATTGGTTGCCAGGCTTGCCGTTCCACCGCTTGGTGACCATAAATACGTGTACGCACCCATGCCACCTGTGGCTGTGACATCAGCTGTGCCATCCGGGATACCGCATGATGCCGGGGATGATACCAACGCTAGAGAAATAGCAGTGGGTTCGATGATATTCACAACATCAATTGTCGAGCAATTGCTCGAATCTATTACCGTCACGCTGTAAGTTCCTTGGGGTAATCCAGTGGCTGTTGCCGTTGTTTGATTTTGTGAATCACTCCAAAGATATGTGTATGGTAATGTACCTCCCGAAGGACTTACAGTTGCTGTGCCATTGCTATCACCAAAACAACTTACATCGGTGGTTAACAATGTTAAACTCGGGCCACCAATGCCATTGACGATTACCGAAGAATCTGCGGTACAGCTTGCAGAATCTGTAACGGTAACAGAATATGAACCGGTGACCAAAGCAGTATCGGTTGAAGTAGCAGCACCAGTAGACCACAGGTAGATGTATGGACTGGTTCCTCCGGATACGTTTACAGTCACACTCCCATCTGTTGCACCACAATTCTCTGGCAATGAGCTTATGGTTAACAATATCATCGATGGCTCATTTACCATAACCCCTACAATAACGGTACAGGTATTGTTGTCGGTTATCGTCACTGAATATGCACCTGCAAGCAAGCCTGTGGCTGTAGACGTGAGTTGACCACTTGACCATGCATATTGGTATGGGCTCGCACCTCCAAAAGCCGTCACCGACGTAGTTCCATCCGCTGCACCATTGCAACTCACAGGAGTAGAAGTTGTAGCTGCGGTTAAGGCCCCTGGTTCATTGATTGTAACCATTATCGTATCAGTGCAAGAACTGGCATCTGTAACAGTTACAAAGTAATTGCCGGCACTCAACCCAGTCGCAGTTTGGGATGTTTGATTTCCTGCATTGGTGTCCCATTGATATGAATAGGGCGATGTTCCCCCTGAAGGGTTTGCTGTAGCAGAGCCATCTGACCCACCATTACAAGTTGCATTTATGACGGTAGACGAAACGGTTAGAGAACATGGTGAATTACAGTTGATAACGGTTACCACCAAAGTCATGCTATTATCGCAACCACAAGCAGGATCTGCAACTGTTAGCTTTACCGTGTAAGTTCCAACCGTGTTGTAAGTGTACGTTTGATTTGATGGACCCAATGAAAGCGCGAATCCACCATCTCCAAAATCCCACGTGTAGATCTCCGGAAAAATACAACCAAATCCGGAGCAACACCTCGTAGAATTGTCCGTAAAAGTAATGGGGTCACCCACGCACACGGGATTGGGACTTGCCGTAAAGTCGGCTACTGGCGCCGGATCCACATTAACAGTAAATGAAGCATTTGAACTGCACGAATCGTTGAAAACAGTAACTGAGTAAGTGGTTGTGCTGGTAGGGCTGACATTAATCGTTTGATTGGTGCTACCGGTATTCCAAAGCCAGGCAGTACCGGCAGAAGCGGTGAGGTTAACAGAAGCTCCTTCGCAAATTGGGTTGTCTCCATATATGGTTGCCGGCAGGGGTTGAGCAATAAATACCAAGGTTGTAGGATCGTCCATCTCGCCACCACAATCATTCAGCAGTGTATTGCCGTCAGAACCTGTTGTTATCGTTAATGTGTATGTGCCGCCCATTATAACTGATGGCGTGATATATATTTGAATCTGGTTTGTATTGGTGCCACATCCCACGCCTACAACACTGGTAATTGTGAATGGCCCGCCTGGGCCGGTGAGTGTGAAATCAGATCCATCAGTAGCTATGGAGCTGCATAAGACAGGGTCTAAAATGTCAAGAGAGATATAAGTAGCGCCGCAAGGAACAGAAACCTGAACAGGTGGAGGATCATTGGTGCAATCCAACACAATAATTTGAAGATCGCGCATTGTTGTTCCTATTAATACGCCGTTTCGGTATTCTTCTATTAATACTGTTATTACCGCTTGCTGCTCACCCACTGGAGTGAAACACATTTGGCCGGTTGCGTTGTCGAAGCTTACAGTACCAGAAAATGTACTAAGAGGATAGGTAGGATTAAAACCGCCAACATAACCAATGGCCGCGCCACCGCTTGTTAGTGGATTTACCAATGAATAAACCAAAGAATCTCCATCTGCATCAGTCGCACCATGATCATAGCAATAAGGTACACCGTCGCAAATGAAAGGTACCGGCAGTTCCGTAAAAATCGGAGAATCGTTGCACTGCCCTGATGAATTATCCAGCGTGGATTCAATATACATGTCCTCATTGTCTGGGTCCAGGAGGTTTGTGATATTGGCGTTTCGGCAACAATGAGTCCAGCTAAAAGTCCAGTCAGAACATTGTGCCGGTAGGGTAAATGTGCCGGAATAAGTATATTGTTCTACACCAGGGTCAGTACCTCCATTGCAGGTGCTGTTATCGTTGCCGATGCAAAGAGATGTCAATTCTATAGGTGGGCCTTGCTGGCTTAAACTGATAGAAGTACTCTGCCCGCAAGAGGAAGAGGAAATGTTTATGGTAGCACTGGATGGAGCAGATATTCCTTCACAGTCTCGATAAAAGATCAGTGTAAACGAGTAATTATTTCCTCCGAGACATTGGTAGAAAAAGTCGACACCCATTGCGTGGGATGCTACGGATTCTTTTGCGGGAAACAAGAGGCTGAATCCCGTTAACAAGATAAGAGTTATGCGTTTAAACTTGTTCACGAAGATTATTTGATCTGATGAACAAGGGAAGCTCATTATCCTATTAATATTATTAACATTATCTAATCAGCGTTACATGTCCAACAAGCTGATGCCTTATATCCTCATGATCCGTGACATTGACTATCCACACATATACATCCTCCTGGGCCAGCTTTTTACCTTTGTTCACCTTGCCATCCCAAGGTACTTCAATATCATTCGTTTTGAAAATCAAATCTCCCCAACGATCATAAATCAACATTTCAAATTCTTTCTCAAGCCCCAATCCGGGAAACTGACCATTAATCGCTCGTGGAAAAACTTCGTTTATTCCATCACCATTGGGCGTAAAGGTGTTTGGCATATGAAGAATATATTCAGGCTTAATTTCTATAATTCTGACTGTCTGGCTCACACATCCGAATTGATTCAATACGGAAAGCACCACTGTAAATAAACCTGTATCGGAATATTCGTGAGTAGGATTCTGAATAGTATCGCTATTCCCATCGCCAAAATCCCAGGTCCAGCTTACCAATGTATTTGGCGACGGTGGTGATGAAGAGTCTACAAAGACAACAATAGGACTTAGAATTAAGGTTATTTGTGGGGTGGCCGAAAAGCTGGCGGTAGGCAACGGATTCACCACAACGGGTAGTAGGATTGTATCTGTACAACCGTTGTTGTCCATAACAGACAACGATACATTATACGTTCCAGAAGCCGTATACAAATGACTTGTGTTCGATCCATTGTCTGTTGCGAAATCACCAAAATCCCAAATCCAGCTGGTAGCATTGCTGCCGGCCGTATCCGCATAAAAAGTAGTTGTGGTACCTTGACATACAGTATCAACAGTGAAATCAGCATTGGGCTTAGGCTCTACTTTTATTGTTATACCAGAACTCATTGTGCCTACACAACCTAAATCTGTGGCCAGTACCGTAATCACATCACCATCTGCCAGCGTGTCAATAATAAAGATGTTGGAGCCACCACCCTGCAGCGTATCGCCATTAACGATGAATTGGTATTGGTCCAAACCGCTGACCAATGCCGTAAATGTTACAGTTTCCCCTTCACAGATAGTATCAGAGGAGCTGCTCAATGTAACGGAAGGAATGGGGTTGACCGTTATTACAATACCGGCGCTTTCGGATCCTACACAAGCGCCATCAGAAGCCTCTACCGTAACCGTGTCAGAATTAATCAATGTGGAAACGGTGTATACACTATCCAATCCCGCTTGAACGGACGCTCCATTTACGTAGAACTCGTAATTATTAAATCCACTCGGTGTCGCAATAAATACTACCGTTTGGTTGGCACAAATTGTAGTAGTAGATGAACTAAGTGTAACGGTCGGCCCCGATATTACCGTGATAGGGCCAACGGTCACTGGTAGGGATGGACATCCCAGATTTGTTCCGAAAACGGTAACTGAGTCTCCATTTAAAATTCCGGTGGTTGAATAGGTATTTGAGGTTCCGGTCTGAATAATCGTTTGATTAACCATAAATGTATAGGTGTCTAGTCCTGAGGGTGTAGCCGTAAATGTGAGATTGTCGGTTGAGCAAATAGACATACTGCTGCTGGTAATTGCCAGGACTGGGATTGGGTTAACCGTAAAGGTTAGACCGGTGCTTGCAGGACCTATGCACCCTCCCACGCTTGTAGATACCACGGTAAGAATATCTCCATTTACAAGCGCAGATGTGATGTAGATATTTGATGGCCCGGTTTGAACACTTCCTCCATTGACAAAGAATTCATAATTCTGGTAACCGGACGGGGATGCTGTAAGGGTGACTTGCTGTCCAGCGCAAATAGTTGTGTCTGTGCTGCTTAAGGTTGAAAGGGGTACATCAACAGTTATGGCTACCGAAGCGCTATACGGGCCGGGGCAAATAAAATCAGAAGCGGCCACATAAACGGTATCTCCGTCATTTAGACCGAAGGCTGTGAACGTGTTGGAAGTTCCAGACTGCATGGAGGAGGAACCAACAAAAAATTCATAATTCGTAAATCCTCCCGGAGCTGCAGTGAATACAACACTATCTCCAGGACAGATGGTTGTAGCTGAGGCCGATAGCGTTGAAGACGGCCCAGAAATAACGGTAATTGCAACTGATGTATCAGGTATTGAAAAGCAACCCAACTGTGTTGCTATAACCGAGACTTGATCACCGTTTAAGATGCCAGACGTGGTAAAAATAGCGCTAGCTCCGCTCTGACTCGAAACACCATTGATGAAAAATTCATAATTGTCAAATCCTGCTGGTGATGCTGCGAATGAGAGTGGATCGTTGATACAAATAGAGTCCGTTGCGACAGAAATAGCAACAACAGGAAGAGGATTTACAGTTATGTACATGGAATCAGTTAACCCAATGCATCCGTTGGCACTCACAGCCGCTGCGTAGATAGTGTCACCGTTGGCAAGCCCCGTTGCAATGTATATTTCACTTGCGCTGGATTGAACCAAATTTCCATTTTGAAAAAATCCATAAAAGGGAAACCCAGTTGGACTAACATTGAAAGTTATTGTTTCACCAAAACAAATCGTGGTATCAGGATCAGAACTGAACATGGTTACCACAGGGGTTATATCTACGGTCATGACAATAACATTGCTCGAAGGGCCTGCACATCCGATACCAGGAACCAATACCATAATAGAGTCACCATCGGATAAGTTTGAAATATCCAACACATTGCTTGGCCCTGACTGTACAGATATCGAATTGACTGTAAAATTGTAATTGGTAAAACCTGTTGGTAAAGCTGTAAATGTCACCGTGTCGCCTGAGCATATAATATTATCGATATCAGAACTGGTAATATTAGCAGTAGGCACGGGCAGTACCACCGGTGTAAGCGTATCGCTTGGATTTGTAAAACAGGAACCGGCAAATGCGATCACAACAATTGAATCACCAGGGTTAAGGGTTGTGGTTGTGAATATATTCGAAGGACCAACCTGGACGGAGGTATCGTTCACAAAGAACTCATAGCTCGAATAAGCTCCGCTAGCTGTGAAGATCATTGTGTCTCCCTGGCAAATTGTGTCTAAGGAGCTGGTCAAGGACAAACTAAAGGAACTGGTGTCTACGGTTACAGTTATAGTATCGAAGGCTACACCACAACAAGAGTCGTTGGTAGTTACCTTGAGTATTAACGTGTAAATCCCAGCTGCATCAAAGAAAATGCTGTCAATCGTTTGGAAGGTGCTGTCTGCTAATGTGTCTGGGGTAGTTCCTCCGCTGAACCACCATTCATAAAATGTGCCGGTCAATGTTGAGGTAAAGGTATTCGGGCATCCGAGTAAAACAGTGGTATCCTGTGGACTTATGAAGTTTCCAGAAATACCCATATTAAAAATGTGTACATATTCAGTGAAGGTAGTTCCTGAGAATATGATTGTCTTTCTACCTAACGAGCTGTAGATCACAGAAATCGGCCCAGTTCCAGACCCCGTTGCAGGATTAGCGCCTGCTCCAAAGTTCCAGTTTCCGGAGGTTGTTGCGCTGAATATTACTTCAGAAAATGAACAACCCGTATTCAGTACGGTTATGACGGGAGGATTTCCAGGTACATTGGCAATTCCAAATTGACCAACTAAAACGCCTCCCGGATGTTCATATATTGGAAGGTTTGTTCCGGTTGCTCCAGTTCCGCCTGTACCGCCTGTGCCGCCTGCTCCACCATCTCCTCCTGCACCACTGCATCCCAAGTCTGAGTCGAACCAGGGAAAGCCTGCGCCACCGACGCCTCCAGTTGCTCCTGTTCCACCGGCTCCTCCCAGGCCTCCGGTACCGCCACCACCGGGATTCAGGGCACAATCCTGTACGACTCCGTTTGCGCCGTTGTTAAATAAGTAAATACAGAAAGATGCACCACCGCCAGTACCACCGGTACCACCGCTTCCTCCTTCGCCGCCGCCGCCGCCGCCGGCGCCAGTGCTACCAGTACCGTTTTGACAAAAAGGACTGCCTTCTCCTCCAGCTCCGCCACCTCCGGCTCCTCCCTGGCCGCCAGTTCCGCAAACACCTGCAGATCCAGCTCCCCCAGGAATAAAATAGCCTCCTGCATTGGTTCCGGCAGGACCCACAGCTCCTGGAGTACCATTGGCTCCGGCAGCTCCGTTGGCTCCATCTGTGCCGTCCACCGAAGAACCGCAACTACTCGTACTATTGCAAAGTACTCCTGAACCATCACCACCAGTACCCACTCCGTTGTTTGAACCTGCCCATCCTCCGCCAGTACCTCCGTTTCCACCGGTATTATCGTTTTGGCCACCACCGGCACCGCCTCCTCCTCCTCCTCCACATTGTGTGGAGGGTGTACCGCCAGCTCCACCGGTAAAACCAGTACCACCGCCTGTTGTACATGCACCGGTACCAGCGCCTCCTGCGCCTGTTCCTCCACCGGCACCACCGTTACCACCACATACTGTTATTATATTATCGTCATCTCCCTGAACACCTCCAAGGCCGGTATTTCCCTGAACGCCGCTTGTGCCAGGAGTACCGTCAATACCGATGCCTCCTGCCCCTGTTGTAACCACACATCTTGTTATATTATAATTTGAACACCCGGTTAGTTTTATTCCATACACGGTAATTTGGGGTGAGGGGGCTAGTGCTACTGAGATATCCAGATCCTGTAACCTAAAATTTGAAATTCCAATTCCTTCCAGCCCAATTAGTGCGAGGTTTGCCATGTCAGGATTTAGTGCATTTCTGGCAATAAGCGATGTATTGGCATTTGTCTTGTCCCAGATGCCAGCATTGAAAGTCCCTTCTATAGTGACCCCGTTGGGTATTGATAACGTGTTTGAAATACTATAAATCCCGCCCGCGAGCCAAACAATTGTGTCTGTGGGAGAGACGAGGCTCAAACCATACAACAGATCAGCTGGATTGGCTCTTGTTCCGGCAGCACCGCTAGTTGCCCCAGTAGGAGTCACGTAAATAATGCCGCATTCTTGTGCCTTGATTGTTAAAGACAAAAGAAGAACAAAAAGAAGAAAGATGCTGCGAATCGGTTTCACGGAATTGGCTATGTTAATGTTTAGACGATTAAACAACATTTAAGTTGCTTCTTACATAAAACTTCGATGAATACAGCGTAATCCTCGACGAGTGTTCCTCAAAAATAACACAATTTATTATGCTTGCATACTAAATAACGAGAAAACTTCAAGAGGAAATCGAAGAATAGATTTACCTTATCAGGGTAACATGCCCAACAAACTCATGCTGTTCCCCCAGGTAATCGCGAAGGTAGATGATCCAAACATAGACCTCTTGTCTGGCGATATTTTTGCCGTTGTTGGCTTTTCCATCCCAGGCTACATCAACATCGAATGTTTTAAAGATCAAATCTCCCCAACGGTCGTAGATATAGAATTCAAAATCCTTATTTAAACCGATTCCTACCGGAGCAAAGAAGTCATTAAATCCATCTCCGTTTGGGGTGAAGGAGTTGGGTATGTGAAGAATGAATTCAGGATTAATAAAAACATCCAACAGCGTGTTTGCCGTACACATATATTGATTCATAACAGTTAATATTACTCCATATACGCCTGAATCCTGATATTCATGGGTTGGATTCTGATGTGTTCCAATGGTCCAGTTTACATTGTTGACCACTCCAGTATCCGGTCCAATTACTGTTCCATTGCCAAAATCCCACATCCACGAAATAATTGTATCCGTGCCTGGAGGTGATGACATATCCGTGAAGGTGATTTCAGGGCTGAGGATTGTCGTTGTATCAGGGTTTGCCGTAAAGTCAGCCACCGGGAGTGGGTTGACAATAACCGTTTGCATAATACTAGCCTTGCAACCATTGTTATCCGTTACCATTAAGAATGCCGTGAATGATCCGGAGGATGAATAGACGTGAGGGTCTGCCGGTTGTCCGAAACTCGTGTCGTTTAGTGGGTCCGTATCACCATATGCCCATAATCGTGTAATAATATTTCCTGAAGTTGTATCTGTTAAGGTTGTAAATTCTCCCTGACAGAGCGTATCGCTTACAAAACCGGGTTTAGGCAGGGGATCCACGGATGCAAAAACCATGTTACTTGTATCGCTTACACAACCGAGAGATACAGTAAGAACAGTCACAGTATCTCCATCAAAAATCGGTGCAGTTATGAACACATTGAGTGTATCTTGCTGCATAAGATTTCCATTGACATAGAACACGTAAGAATCTAATCCCGGAGGTGTTGCCGTAAATGTGTTACTATCATTAAAACAAATTGTTGCGTTATTGTTCACAATGGCCGAAGCGGGAATTGGATTTACCGTAGTTGTAATCGCGTTACTCGTGGGTCCAGAGCATCCTAAACTAGAACCAATTACTGTGACCACATCCTGATCATTCAATCCATTTGTATAAAATACATTGGTTGATCCTGATTGCACAAGCCCTCCATTTATATAGAAATTGTAAGTGTCATATATATTTGGTCCCGCTGTAAATGTATCCGTAACCCCTGCACAAATAGTACTATCCGGATCAGAACTTATAAGAATTGTAGTAGGTCCGTAAATAACTGTTACCGACGTATCATTGCTCAAAAGAGAAGGGCAATTCAGGTTCGTGGCAATAACCGTTATCACATTTCCGCTGTCCAGGGAATCTGGCGCATAAGTGTCGGATGATCCGCTTTGAACGGAGTTACCGTTATTGAAAAATTCATAGTTGTCATAACCACTTGGTGTGGCAGTAAATGTTGTTGTGGTTCCATAACATATAGAATCATCCATTGAAGTTAAACTGATGGGAGGGATAGGATTTACCGTGAAAACCAGTGTATTGCTCAGCGGGCCTGTGCATCCATCAGTGCTCAAACCTATTGTGCCAATCGAATCACCATCTGCCAGAGAAGAAGTAACATAGTTGCTATCAGTGCCGAACTGGATTAAAGTTCCATTTAAATAGAAATCATAGTTGGCCAGTCCGGAAGGATTAGAAAAAATGGTCACAATATCTCCATCACATATTGTCAGATCAGAGTCAGAACTGGTTAGGATAATAGATGGTAATGGATTGACCAATGGAACAATGACATTGCTCCAAGGCCCCGGGCAACCTTGGTCCGTGGCGATTACGTAAATGCTATCTCCTGCAGACAATGTTCCAGTCATATAGGTAAAGGAAGTGCTGTCTTGCAAGGACGTTCCGGCATTGAAAAACTCATAACTCGCGAATGTGTTCAGGGCCGCCGTATAAGTCACGGTATCTCCGAGACATAAGGTGTCAGTTGAGCTCGTTAAAGTTACAGTGGGCCCTGACAATACTGTGAGGATTATTCCCGTACTGGGCGGTGATGCACAGCCCAAATCCGTTGCGATAACTGTTATCGTATGGTTTCCCGCACTCAGTGTGGTTGTAGCCAACTGGTTCCCAGGCCCTGATTGAATTGAAACCACTCCATCGAAGAATTCATAGTTATCATAACCGGAAGGTGAGGCAGTGAACGTTGCTGTAGCATTCAGGCAAACCGTATCTCCAGATCCAACTAGCGTAACTGCCGGTATGGGATTAACCGTCAATACCAAATCATTGCTTGGAAAACCAACACATCCCGCAGTGCTGGTCGCTATTACAAAGATGCTATCACCATCTTGAAATAGATCTGTAGTTACGGTATTCGAAGATCCGGATCCAGCAGAAACTCCATTCACAATTATCTCGTAATCGGCCATACCTGGAGGTGACGCAGTAAGTGTAACAGTATCGCCCTGGCAAAATACTGTATCCGAACTGGACAGCGTAATCACGGGCAGCGGATTGACAGTGAAGTAAATGGTATTACTAGGAGGCCCAGGACATCCTAAATAGGATACGCATATTATGCTGTCTCCATTGTTGAGTGAACTGGTAGTATAAATATTACTCGGCCCATTCTGAACAGATGCTCCAGCCACAAAGAACTCATAATTGGAATAGGTTGACGGGTTGGCTGTGAATGTAACTGATTCAAATTGGCAAATTATTGTATCTGGATCTGAAATTGTAATATTAACCGGAGGAATCGGAATTACGATGGGTGTAATAGCAGCACTTTGATTGGAGTAGCAGGTTCCGTCAAAGGCTATCACCTTCACAATATCCCCGGTCTGCATCGTGGTTGTAGTAAATACATTGCTCGGCCCACTTTGAACGAGCACACTGTTAAAATAAAAGTCGTAGCTCGTGTATCCCAATCCTGCGGTAAAAACCTGGGTATCTCCAAGGCAGATGGTGTCATACAAAGCCACCAATGAAACATTTAGTATGCTGGTATCGATAAAAATATTGAAGGTATCTCGAACTCTTCCGCAACAAAAATCATCGAGCCAAAGTGTAACTGTATGAGGTCCCAGTGTAGTGTAAAAGATTGTATCAGTGGTTTGGTAGCCCGGCCCGTTGAGCGAGTCTGGTGTTGCAACCCCTCCAAATATCCACTCATAGTTAGACGAAACAATTGAAGAGGTAAATGTTGTGGGACAGCCAAGCGTAATTGTATCGCTGGTCGCTGTAATGGATGGCAACGGAGGCCCCGTTCTAAAAATGTCTACAAATTCTGTAAATGCAACTCCGTTATAAGTTATTGTTTTTCGCCCCATGGTGGTGTAGATAACGGAAATAGGTCCATTCCCAAATCCCGTGGAAGGTGTAGCGCCAGCTCCAAAAATCCAGTTTCCGTTCACATCCCCTGTAAAGATTACTTCACTGTTAATGCATCCATAGTTTTGAACAAACATGATTGGCGGATCTCCTGGAACACTGGTTATTCCCAAATTAGTGACCGACGGACCGCCATTTTCTGAAAGCGCAATTGACTGGCCAGTTGAACCATTACCGCCATTACCTCCGTTGCCGCCGGGCCCTCCATTACCGCCATTACCACCGTAGCTGCTCGCGCAACAGTTTGGGCCACCGCCAGCTCCTCCTGCGGATTGGGAAAGGTGTTGAAGAGCAGCACCATGGTCTTGTAGCCGTCCTCATCGCTGAGGAATTGCACCCCCACCCGGTATTTGCATTCCATAAACACCGAATCCACCTGCTCCATGCCGCAATACATGACCCGGCCGGAGATGCTGAAGCTCTTCTCGATGCTCAGGGGGAGTTCAATATCCAGCGTGATCTGCAGTTCGGAATAGAAGGAGAGGCCGCCCACCGAGATGGTCTTGATGGGGAAGGAAAGAAAATTCGCGTGGGCCCACACCCGCTTTTCCTTGAGGAACTGGAAACGGAGGTGTTCCCGCTGGTTGTTTGCCGGGGAGTCTGCGGCCACGAACCCGAAGGTACGTAGCGCCTCCTCGTAATGCTCCCGCCACGGGGAGTCGTGTTCAACAATCAGTGACATGCCCGGACCCGACCGAGGGGCGGCCCCTGCCGCCGTGGGAAGGAGGCCGACGGAACCTGCCGGTTTCCGGGCACCGCCCTCCCCAAAAATTCAACGAAATCCCTTTTTTTT
>JACZWC010000093.1 GCA_022572355.1 Bacteroidota bacterium
GATAATGGCACGATTGCAGCTACTGTAACCTATGATGAAGTTACTGTGGAATTAGGTGGCACCCTTACCTATTCAGTAGGAACGGTTACTGTTGCTAACGGCACCGGTGTAGACCTTATCATTAACGATACCTATGTAGACGAAGGCTCAACAAGCCATTCCTTTACGGGTTCTTGGAAATACGGTAATAAAGGTGTACTAATTCGTGCAAACAACGGTACCTGTAACAATTGCTGGATGGATGCTTATGACGGGGGAACCACTTGTGGAAATATTCCTTCAACTGCCGAGTGGGTTTTCAGATATACTGGAGCAGGCACACCCTCTATCACATCAACTAACTCAGGAAGAAATTGCTATCCAACCCTTATAATTGAAAATACCTCAGGCGGTGCATGGGCAGGTATGAGTTTCATTGGGAGTGGATTTTACCCAACAGTTGAAGGAAATTTGGATGTTGGCGGCTCCAGTAATGCTGCTGTAATATTCGGAAGTTCTAACACCAATGGCAGTCCAGTACTGGTTAAGGGAAGTATAACGATAAGAGGAGATTTTGCTCATATCCTGAATAATGATGGAACGGGTTTTGAGATTCAAGGAGACAGCTTGTCTGTTTTAGGATCGGGAACCCTTGCCTATGGAGGGTCAAACGACAGGTTACTTAAATTCAGTGGAGGAATAGAACAAAGAATTTCGGGCGCAGGAACACTGGGCATATATGATATGATATTGGATAAATCAGCGGATACTGTGCAGATGAATGTTTCCGTAACTGTGGACAATAACCTGACCCTGACCAATGGAATTCTAAAGCTTAATGCGAATACACTGACCATGGCTAAAGGGACGGCTACAATTACGGATATTAGTGCACCAGGAGGTTTCATATATAGTGAAAATGAAGCCAGTATAGTAAACTGGAAAAACACACCAGCAGGTACTGACACTTGGGTATTCCCATTTGTATATAATGGTACCTCTATTGCATTTGATTTTATAAAGGACGGCCCCGACCCTGCCAGCGATATAGCCGTTTCTACTTGGCATACAAATACTGACAATAGTTCAAACCTGCCTACCGGTACTACTTTACCTACAGCATGGGGAACCGCAAATTTTGTTGACCGCTGGTGGCAGGTTACTCCTACTGGGGACTTTTCTGCTGATGGCGCCCAACTCACCTTCCGCTGGGATCCTGCTACTGAACAAACAGGCACTGTTGATCCTACTAACGATCCTCGAAGTTACCACTGGAATGGCAGCGCATGGGACAATATTGTGGGAACCTATGCTGGACCTAATAGTATCACCAACACCACATGGAGCTCTTTCAGCGGCGGCGGCGGCGGCGGCGGCGATCTACCATTACCTATATCTTTGCTCGAGTTCAATGCTACATACAACAGCCAGACCCAGAATGTTGATTTGGATTGGGCTACTGCATCTGAGGAAAACAATGACTACTTCACCATCCAAAAGAGCAGAAGTGATGCCACTGACTTTGATCTTGTGGTACAAGTTCCTGGAGCAGGATCAAGTAATCAGACGCTGTATTATGAAGCTGTGGATGAAAATCCTTACTACGGTTTGTCGTATTACAGATTAAAGCAAACAGATTATGACGGAACATATACATATTCCGATCTGGTTGCTGTAAACATCTTGAAAGGGCTGGAATTTTCAGTCAGGCCCAACCCGGCAAGAGATATGCTGCAAATCATATTTGGTAATGTGAAGAACAATACGGTTTTTGTAATGACTCCTGAATACAATGCGGCCATCAAAATATATGATACTCGAGGTAAATTGGTGTACGAGAAGAGGTTTGATGGAACCTTCTACAAATTCAACATAGATATCTCGGGCTTTCAGCAGGGAATGTACCTGGTAGCCTTAATAGCTAACAATGAGAAATACATTGCCAAGTTTGTGAAGGAATAATAGGCATTTTCCATTATCTATCGTGTTAACATCCTCCCAATCTATCATTATATACCGCAATTGTTGTGTAAAGTTGTTGAGCGAATATTTTGCCCTATTCGTCTAATTTTCCGTACATACAGAGTAAATGTTTTCATTTATCGGTACCTTTCAGAAATAGAATTGAATCTCGGAAATACATAATTTTGCAATTTTACTTACGGAATTACTGATGTGTTGAAACTGCTGCTAAATACGGTAGTTTATTCGGTTTTTTAGAGTTTATACAGAATATTGTATTTATTAAGGCTAGGGCGGTTGGAGTGCAATAATCGGTCATATGAAAAAGATTTAGGCGAGATTGACATTGAAATATTGTAAAACTGATAAACTTTATTGTAAAACTGATAAACTTTATCTGGAATATTTCGTAAAAACATTTATACATTATCAAAACAATAGGAGTTAGGAACACAATGAACATGAAAAAAACATATTTAGTCAGGCTCACCCTCTCTTACTTGGCCATTCTTTGCCTTTTGTGCACGTTTAACCCGAGTTACGGACAAAGTAATTCGGAGAATAGCAACAAGGAATTAAGTACACAAGAGGTTATTAAGAGCAGTGATACGCCTGTAGAATACCCGGATCCGGAAGTTCTTAAACAGAAAGAGCAATCTGATAGAGAATACGAAAGACAAAGAAATGTTAATCCAAATTTTACTGGCGAGGCGGACAATGATCAAACTAAAACCAGGAAAGAAGATGGACTTGTAGTCACCGAGGGAAATTCCTCTAAAAAGGCAGAGGACAAGAACACTGATAGTAAAAAACAGACACAAAAGCAGAAACCGAAATAAACACGCTGCGTTATAGAGATTAGGACAGATGAAAAAAAGAAAGCAACATATTAGTTACTTACTGTTTATTGGGGCTTTTTTGCTTGTTACCGTACACGCCACTGCTCAAAACAACTACCCCACAAAGGCCCAGGTTGATGCAAAAAATGCCAAGCTGGCCCTAATGCAAAATGCTCTTTTACAAAAAGGAGGTACTGCTCCCCAGCTTTTAATTACCGGTGTTGAACAGGATTGTAGCGGAGCAATTGGCGTTTGTAATGTTTCTTATGCGGAGGCAAATTCATACACCGGATTCGGCCTTACACAAGAGGTAAACAGTACCTGTTTGTTAGGTGGTGAAACCAATTCTGTGTGGTATACATTTCAGGCAACTACTATTGGCACTATTGGTTTTGATATTATCCCCAATGATCCAAACGACGATTATGATTTTGCAGTTTACAACATCACCAGCGGTGGTTGCGGTTCAGTTCCCACTGCAACCCCTATCAGGTGCAACTGGTCTGCCACTGCTGGAACCACAGGTTGTACCCCATCTACAACTTCAGAAACACCCGAACTATCCGAAGGAGCTATGGGCAGCAATACGATGACCGGCTGGCAGCCAAGCTCAGTGCCACAAACTTATGTATTGATCATTGATAACTGGTCTGGTAGTACGAATGGTTATACCCTGAACTTTACCGGCACCGCAACAATATCTGACCCAACTACCCCTTCAACTGCAAGCGCAACAGCCGATTGTAATGCCAATACAATAACCCTTGTACCAGATGAATGGATCGATTGCAGTACTGTATTGCTTGCCGATTTTATCTTGCTTCAGTACCCCGGGCCTGTAGTTGTCACCCCAGCGCTTATTTCTGCCGGTGCACTGGGCTGCGTAGGTAACAAAACAAAGGAAATCCTGTTAACCCATAATGGTAGCTTAACGACCGGATCTTATGCCTTAGAGATCGAGAGTGGCAGGATTTTGGCTGATGAATGCGGAAACCTCATAAACGTTCCCGGCACTCAAAACTTTGACTTGTTGACAGCGATCACCATGAGCGCAAGCACCAATGCCATCTGTGTCCCCGCTACTGCAGTTACACTTGATGCAGATGGAATGGATGGAACTCCAGCGCCATCTACCTATACGCTCAACCCGGGAGGATTTACCAATACCACAGACGGTATTTTTACGGTTAACCCGATTGTAACCACCACCTACACAGTTTCAGTTACTTTTGGCGGATGCACAAAAATAGCTTTTCAAACGATTACCGTAGAAGACGTGGTTGTGTCTATTACTCCTGTTGATCCACAGGTGTGCTCATTCCCAACCACGTTAACGGCTTCCAGTACGCTTGGGGGTGCTGCATGCGGAACGTGCACGTACTTATGGGGCGGTGGCGAAACGACCGCCTCTATCTCAGTGGGGTCCGCGGCTACTTATACGGTCCAGGCAACCTCTGTTGACGGATGCGTCAGTAACACGGCTTCCTCTACAGTTACACTCGCTGCTACGGGATCAACGGGTGCTTGCATGGTATATTACGTTTCCTCCGGCGGCGGTGGCGACGGCCTCACAAAAGCAAACCCGACAACGCTCAGCGCAGCGCTCACCGCAGCAGAGTGCACTGCTTCAATTCTCAAATTGCAAACGGGTACTTATAGCTTCAGTGATTTCATTTTGGTCAAAGACTACGTAACGATTGAAGGTGGGTACGACGCCACCTACACTACCAAAACGAGCGATATGTCAGGGGGCGCCAATTCAACTACTTTGCGAAGAGACAATACAGCGGACAGCGATGACGCCACCAAATGCACAATGTTCAAAATACAAGCGAGCGCCGATGACTGGCGGCTGCAGGATTTGAGAATTGAACTGCCCGGCTCAGCTAGTGTTACGGCGCACGCAAACGGCAGCGATGTTTCCAATTATGGAGTTCGGCTGGATGGATCGGGATCAACCGGTTATGCGCTGGTTAGGTGTCATATAGATGCAGGTGTGGGATCAAATCAATAAGGTTAAATGAAAAATATATTTACATATTGTATAGGACTTGTAACGGTGGGGATACTCAATCTCTACTCTGTTCCCAGTGCGATAGCTCAGCCGGCCAATGATGACTGTTCCGGTGCAATCACTTTAACGGTTGACGCGGCTTGTACTTCTTTCAATACAGCAACTGCTACAGATGACGGAGGCGCAAACAGTATTGGCTGCACGAGAAATTGCGGAGGCCCGAAGGTCCTTTTAGGTGTGTGGTACTCTTTTACCGCATCTGCGTCCAACCAGGGAATCAATATTTCCTCTTCAACTTTTACGGTTGGCAGCGATTACCCGTATGTTGTAGTGTTTGACGCCTGCGGGGGCACTGAAGTTGCATGTTTTAATGATCTTGATTTTGACGGGGGCGGAAATGTTACAGTAACTGGATTAACACCGGGTAATACTTATTGGATACTGACAGGCGGAATATGCGAGGAAACAGCAACTGCATGCATACAGGTAATTACAGCTCCCTACTGTACACCTTGCCACACCAATACGGCTAATGACTGGACAGTGAACGTGACTTTTAATACGATCAACAATAACTCGGGCCAGGATGGTGCTTGCAGCTATGGAGACTACACTTCACAAACAACCACTGTATCCAAAGGCAGTTCGTACACTTTGTCGGTGACCATTCATGGAGATGTTAGTCCCGGCGCTACAGGACTGCAATGCAGGGCATACTTCGACTGGAACCAAGACGCTGATTTTGGAGATGCCGGAGAAGAATTTATTTTAGGAAAAGTGAGGTGTGATGGAACCATAGATGAAAATGGAACTCAGAATGCCACGAGCTGCGCGGGCGATGATGATATTGAGATAAGCATCACCATACCCGCCGGTGCAACGAGCGGAAATACGAGAATGCGTGTAATACAACAGTACAGCGCTGTTAGTGGCCCTTGTGTAAGTACAACTTTTGGTGAATCAGAGGATTATACGATCAATATTACAGGCACCAGCCCTGTTGGAGATGCATATGGCTTTTATTCACCTGATGGCGCTGGTACCATCACGGATTGTGAAATAACCGCTACGGGAGGAAGCACAGGAGGCACTGGTTGCCTGGTTTGTGATCCAGCTGATGGCGGTTATAGCAGCATAGCAATAAGTGGCTACTCCGTAATTACGGAAGATAATACTACGTGCACGCAGGTAGATGTCAATTACAATGCCGGCTCTTCCGCCACGTGGAACCTCGGAACTGGAGCCACAAACCCTACCCCCACCGGATCAGCTGTTACAACTCAATATTCGGCTGGCTCAACGGGCAGAAAAAATATCGTTTACAGTGGCACCACATACAACGGTTTCCAAAATATAGTGATGGACCCTCCTGCCACGGGTTCAGTGTTAGGAACCAACAATACCTGCCCAGGTACCTATAGCTATACAAGTAGTGAGGCGGGAGTGCCAGGTCTTACTTTTGCCTGGACTTGCTCTGATCCTGCCGGGGGGACCTCATCAATTGCTACTCCTGCTGCGTCACCTACCGATGTAACTTTTACCAACTCAACAGGCGGGCCTTTGGTCTTCCCGCTAACCTTAACCATTACTTCAGGATGCTGTGGAGCGCTAAATCCTGTTCTCTACAACGTAACAGTCTCAAATCTTCCCGCAGAACCGGTAATAGTCCCTGCTGCTGTTTCAGTGTGTATCGGCGGCAGTACAGATCTGGTAATTTCTCCTACCACAGCCGGATTCAATTATGTATGGTATGATGCGGCTTCTGGAGGCACCAACTTGGGCGGTGCAATAACTTACACGGTAAGTCCGGTACTGTCGGGAGCTACCAGCTACTATGCAGAAGCTGCAAACAGTATAGGTTGTACAAGTGCGACCAGAGATGAATCAGTTGTTACCGGTACAGATACCCCACCAACAATACCGTCTATTACTATATGTATGGTTGGGACGGAATCCATGTGCGTAACATCACCCATCAGCGGTGCCACATATAGTTGGTATGCTGCTGCTACAGGTGGTGCTCCGTTGCAAACTGGTGCAGCTGCTTGTTACAGCCTTGCTAATGCCGGCGGCGCGGGAAATGTTGAAAATATTTATGTTACTGTTACTGATGGCACCTGTGATGAAACAACACGCTCCCTTTCAAGTTATACTATTGATGTTGGTTGTCCGAACTTGTACAGGTCCATTACTACCGGTGATTGGTTTACTACGAGCACGTGGGAATATTCAACGGATAATGGCATAACATGGACTACACCTGTTCCGGGAGGAACGCCTACCAGTACCGACGGAATCATACAGATAAGGGATGGGGATAATGTCACGATTGCAGCTACTGTAACCTATGATGAAGTTACTGTGGAATTAGGTGGCACCCTTACCTATTCAGTAGGAACGGTTACTGTTGCTAACGGCACCGGT
>JACZWC010000054.1 GCA_022572355.1 Bacteroidota bacterium
CAACAGATTCTACAGAGATCGCCAATCTTCATCAGGAAATAGATCTGAAAGAAGAAACTCTGTTAAGTGTTAATGATAAAATAAGTGCGATAGAGTCTGAAACACTAGCTTCAGAAATAGAGGTCAAAATGAGCCCTGAGGAAAAAATCTCCTCACTTCAGCTTGAAACAACCGTGTTGGAAGAAGACTTTGTGCATTTAAAAGAACAATTGCTGCTGGCAACAGATTCTACAGAGATCGCCAATCTTCATCAGGAAATAGATCTGAAGGAAGAAACTCTGTTAAGTATTAATGATAAAATAAGTGCGATGGAGTCTGAAACACTAGCTTCAGAAATGGAGGCCAAGATGAGCAATGAAGATAAGATCTCTTCACTTCAGCTTGAAGCAACCGTGTTGGAAGAAGACTTTGTGCATTTAAAAGAACAAGTGCTGCTGGCAACAGATTCTACAGAGATCGCCAATCTTCAACAGGAAATAGATCTTAAAGAAGCGACGTTGTCCACTATTAACGATGAAATTAATCATCTTGAATCTGAAGCAGTGGCATCCGCAGTAGAGGATTCTGGTGAACTGGAGAGTCTCTCCAACCTTCTGGCCCAAGCTCAAGCTTCTACTCTTGAAAATAATATTTCTCAGTTGGAGGAGAGCCTGAAGCTAGCCACAGATTCAATAAAAATTGCAGTCATTGAGGCCCAAATTGAGGAGAAGAAACAGGACTTAACTGAAGTAAATGACAAAATAGCCAGATATGAACTCACAGCAACGGTTAAAGAAGGAGTTACCGCTGAAACTTCCGACTCCTCCTTAGCATTAAACGATGCAGAAACTGAAATCGAAACAGTTGTAACAGAAGAGAAGGTTGATACATCAACGGTTGCAGAGATAGCCCAAACTGAAACAACACAAATTGATACGCTTGAGGAATTAGACACCGCCATTTCCGAAGAAATAGCACAAGCAGAGACAGAAGAAATCATAAAGGCTGAAGAAGCAGATTCTGTTGAAACCGAAGAGACCCTGGTATCTGACTTGCCTGAAGTCACAACGAGTCTCGCAAAAGAAATAAGCGCAAAGAATACCGAGATTAATCAATTACTAGAGGCAATAAAGAACGCCTCAAGCCAGACAGAAATAGACAGTTTAACGGCAGTATTAGATCAGAAGCAAGAGGAATTGAACTCTCTGGTTGAACAGGAGAAGTTAGAATCTGATCCGTTTGCCTTCAATCAAACTGCGGAGTTGGAGGTAGGAAATATAGAGGTTACCACAAATATGGAAGTGGATAGGTCCTTTCAGAATATTCTCAATTTAGAATCTGCCATCCAGGTTAAAAAAGAAGCTGTCGCGAAACTGGATAAACGACTTAAAAGTTCAGCTACTCCAGACGAAATAGTGGACTTGATTACTCAAATTGAAGATGTAAAACGGGAGATGTCTGACCTCAGCGAAGAGTTGAATACAGCGCAGCAGGTAAGCTCAGATAGGAGCGTGGCAGATTTGGAAAGCGATTTGGTTGAAACCCAAATGGCGATTACTGATCTTGAAGCAAAATTGCTTTTATCCAGTACTCCTGACGAAATTGTCGAGCTGGTAATTATTATTGAGGACACAAAAAGAGAACTCGAGTTGATAGAACAAAGTTTGGCAACGGTTATTGAACTACCGGATACGTCGGCAGTAACGTATGCCTGGAAGGATGATAAAGAAGCGCGAAAACTCTCTCTTGAGACCTTTGTAAAAAACTCACAAGTGGAAATTGCCACGCTCAATAAACGGCTTAATAATGCATCAACCCAGGAAGAGAGAAAAGAATTAGGTACAGCAATTATCAAAAAACAAGAAGAATTGCTGGAGCTAAATGCCGAATTAGCTCTAGCTATCAGCGAACTTTCAGAAGAAATCGCGCTAGAAAGCACGACGCCTGTTGAAGAAATAAAAAATGTACCTGATCCTCTTCTGGACACAGACAAAGATGGCGTACCTGATATAGAAGATAAATGCCCCAACGAAGCCGGAAGCTTGAAAAATCTTGGCTGTCCTGTCAAATTATATTTGATGAGCAAGAATCTCGATACGCTCACTTACGCAATTGAGAATTTGGAGGGGGTATTTGAATTCAAAAACCTCAGTGATAAACAAAGTCATATGTTCATGTTGGATGCCTTTAACATCGACAAGGTGGAAGAAATAAAGATAAGGTATACAGATAAAAATGGTAAAATACATACCATATTTGCAAGACGTGATGACAGCGGCTATTTCAGATATGATTATATTCCTTACACGCTTCATTTGGTTGGTGAGAACAGAGATACACTGATGACTTCCTTTATCAATAAGGAAAGTGTATTCGTTTTCAACGACCTGCGAGAAAATCAAAATTATCTATTTACACTTGAAGAATCCGACCACGACCTACTCGATAAAGTAGTTATTCAATATACAGACGAAAACGGCGAAATAAATCTTATAGAGGCCAATAGAGGTGCAGATGAGGTCTATAGAATAACGACACCAGCTACAACAGTAGTTGAGGAAGTTGCTGTTGCAACTGAAGATAAAGATAAAACGGAAGAACCCGAGTTTCTATTTGAAGGTGATGACCCTATGGATAACACTGCGGCGGCCGAAAAGCTAGAACTTGGCCAGCAATATCTTCTGAAAAATATTTTATTTGATTTTGATCGTGCAACAATAAAAGATGAATCATACCCGGAACTTGAGCGGCTTGCTCAATTACTAAAAGACAACCCTGATATTAAAGCGGAGATATCCGGACACACCGACCATAAGGGACCTGTAAGCTATAATCAACTTTTATCTGAAAGAAGATCAGCCTCTGTAGTTAAGTTTTTGATAGATAAGGGAATCGATAAAGAACGGCTCATTTCTATAGGTCATGGCGAATCAAAACCGATTGCGCCAAACGTGTTCCCAGATGGCACGGATAATCCTTCCGGGCGTGAAATGAACAGAAGAACCGAAATTAAGATCATCAGGTAATCCAGCTGTTTACTCAGGCGTATTTCTTTCCAATAGTCAATTTTCATAACCTTTTTCAATTTTTAACCGTTAAAACGGGGATATATCAGAAATTACGGGGGTATTACCCTTTTAAATCTACTTGATTATGAAAAGACTCGGTGTTTTATTATTGGCAATTACTTTGACGATTTCGTTGGATGTATTGGCTCAGTATGAGGCCAATAACTGGTACTTCGGAAATGGAGCAGGAATCTCGTTCAGCTCCGGAAAAGCTACCGCACTAACAAATGGTAACCTATATACCAATGAAGGATGTGCTTCAATCTCTGACAATAATGGGAATCTGTTGTTTTACACAGACGGAATAACGGTGTGGGATAGAGAACACAACCCCATGACAAATGGATCCGGTTTAAATGGTGGCGCATCATCGACTCAGTCGGCATTAATTGTTCCCGCACCAGGCAATTTGTCGGTATATTACATTTTTACGGTTGGAGAAGATGCGGGTTATAATGGATTGTCCTATACCAAAGTGGATATGGGATTAAAAGTTGCAGAGAGCTCTGATCAGTTTAAGAACAACAAACACTTCTTGGCTCCCGATCTTAAGATCAATAAGGGGAATGGGAAAATTACGTTAAAAAATGAACGATTACTCACCCAGGCCACAGAAAAACTCACTGCTGTTAAGCAAAGTAATGGAACGGATTATTGGGTAATATCCCATAAATGGAATTCCAATGAATACTACGTGTATCCATTGACCTCCCATGGAGTTGGTAAGCCGGTAATAACCAAAATAGGCCTCTTTCACGGCAAAACAACCGGGGCTAAAAACAGCGAGTCAATCGGTTATTTGAAGTCTTCTTCAGACGGAAAGAAACTAGCTTCAGCGATTTGCTACAGGATGAATAATGGCATTGAGATCTTTGATTTTGATAATAAAACGGGGACGCTGTCCAAAGCCTTTAAGATTCCGGCCGAAGGATATGCATATGGCCTTTCATTCTCTCCAGACAACTCAAAATTATATGTTTCCTTTTTAAAGGGGAATAACGGTATTGTGCAATACGACATCACAAATCTATCGTCGAAAACAGAGGAAGAATTAGCTAGTTCAGGAATCAAAATTACACCTAATAATGAGGATTACTCGTTTGGTGCTTTGCAAACAGGACCGGATGGAAAGATATACGTTGCCCGTGTCGGATCTTATCTTGACGTAATTAATAATCCAAATGCAGCTGGTACAGCGTGTGAGTATCAGTTGGAGGCCATTAATTTAGGAGATAGATACAGCACCTATGGATTACCAAATATAGTTACCAGTTCCTATGAAATAAGCATTGGAAATGATACTGCCGTGTGCAACGGTCCCCTGGAGTTGAGGGCACCCGCCTATGCCGATGCCAGCTATAGGTGGTCAACGGGGGAAACTACTCAGGCTATCAATGTAACTGAGTCAGGTACATATCGCGTGCAAATTTTTAATGCACTGACTCAAAGGTTGGAAATTGGAACAATACGCGTCTCCATTGTTCCTCCTATTACCGTAGATCTTGGCCCTGATGTATCAAATTGCGAAAAGAGTATTGTGTTATCCGCCGGAATTAATGGAGCCAAGTACTTATGGTCAACAGGCGAAACTGTCTCAGAGATCACGGTTGTTAAATCCGGTAATTACAGCGTCAAAGTCGATAAAGGAGGATGTGTTGACGAAGATGATATAAATCTTGTTCTCGCGGGAAAAACCACGGTATTTACACCTTTAAGGGATTCAGTTGCATACAAGGGATTTAACAATACGACTTTTTATTATTCTGTCACTGATGTAACCAATTATCACCTTCAAATCTTCAACAAGGGTGGAAAACTCAAGTATGAATCGAATGATGTGACTTTAAATTGGACCGCAACTACCCCAAAAGGTAAGGAAATAAAGAAAGGAGAATACACGTGGGTTGTTACTTATAACTCCAAGTGCGCTGATAACGAGGAGATAAGAAAGGAAGGAATACTCACACTTATGGAAGCCAAATCAGGTGTAACCCATTAAAAAATAGTTATAAACATCAGGCAACCATCAATTTCCCTTGCGTCCTATTTACCAAGCTTTTATTAATTTTGACCATAACTTCAATATAAGGCTTTCCTGATGGGAAATCTTGTAGATAATGTTGAGTAGATTTCAAAAAATTGTTCTCTTGACTTTCATTGTATTGTCTGGATCGATAACTGAGTCGGTTGCTGGAGGAGCATGTACCGATTTTTCCATTAACAGCTTTAATCAATCATGGTGCCAAACAGCCCCCTACCCTACGTCCTATGCTACGGTAAGCTTTGGGATTCTGGAAGATGTCGATGATGCTTTTAGAAAGAATGAAGTGGATAAAACCATTATTGTCGATCTTCCTGCCGGATTCGAGTTCAACATGGCAAGCGTTACCGCAACTGTGGCCAATTCAGTCGGTGGAGATATTTCAGCATGCACTTTCGTCTTTAATTCCGTAACCCAAATAGCGGTTACATTGACCACCATAAACAGCTACAATAATATAGATTCTATACTCTTCGATAATTTTGAAATAAGGGCGATGAGCCCGGGTATTTCGGGAAGTGTATTGAGAACAGGTGGAGATTTCCGCATTGATGGCAGTGTTGATTGTCCGGGTGATGGAAACCCGAAACCTGATCAGTCGTTGGGCTACTTATTTGCCGATTTGCCCATGATTTACGATTCGAGCCGGGTAAGTCAATATACTGTTCTTCCCATCAGAAAATCATGTGGAGACAACAGTGTGATCCTCGAAATAAAAGTGAGCGTTACAAATTCATGTCCCACACCGGTTACGGAGTTTAATTTTAATACAACCGGTGATGTGGGCTACTCTCAAAATCCTTTGACTAATATAACTCAGGCCAATCTCTTCTATACCGGAAATACCCAGGGATTCGTTCCCACAAATCTCTTTGGCTCATTCACAAGCCCGAATGGTGCGTTTACCATCTCCGGATCCCAGCTCTTAACCTCATCCGGGGATCATTATTTTTATCTGAGCTATGATGTACCGGCTACGGCCACTATTGGAGAAGGTTTAGATGCCCGATTGGATTCTTTTGTATTTGATGGTACTACCATAGCAAACTTGGCAACGCCCAATCCAACCGGTATTCGGGTTATCATTGACACCATTTGTCTCCAGCCTGACATGCCGAATCCCAGTGCCAATATGCAGCTCATTCCCTCCGGGTCATTGATCATCCCAATGGACATTACCAACCAATCTCTAATAGCTCCTTTCAACCTAAATGCATATGGACTAATACACAATCTTTTGTTGAATGACGTTCCGGTAAAATGGGCGATTAGATCTGGTAAAGCGCGCAATGACACTGACTTTACAGTTGCCGCTGAAAGGTTATACCCCACGCCTTTGGCGCCTGACACCATTTCGATAATAGCAAGCGCATTCATAATCGATTCCGCCTGGGTCAATACCCCTTACAGCCAATGGGTTCAATCTGCAACCCAGGTGATCACCAATTTCGGAAACAGCGTTGCCGTTTATAAATTAAATGAAGATAAAACTGTAGACGTCAGGTATGAACTGGACCAGCGACCCAAAATAGCTGTATTTGATAATGGAGGTAACCAAGCCATTCATATAGCCATCTTAAATGCTGCGGGACTAACCCCCATCGACACTGCAAACCCTTTAGCCGGGGGAAGCTATGTCACTGTGGGTGCGGGTCTGTTCACAGGAATAGATGAGTGCTTCACCTTTTGCTCCGAACCCCATTGGGCCGGAACCCTCGCGGACAGTAGTATAACGGATAACATCAGGGATTTTGTTTCGCGAGGCGGTAACTTTCTTGCCCAATGCCGGGGTGTTGACACGTATGAAAATTTTTCTAAAATAAATATTGTATCGACAAATGGAATAAGCATCATAAACCAAACCGTTTCGCATCAATATTCCAACCCCGATCTGGCGTTTATGCAGTTCGAGGGTGACTTAATTGAGAATCAAGGCGGTTCTGAAAGGAATTGGATATTGCAGAACAGCTCATCCTGGAGGCCAGGTTTTTATTATGCTATAAGTGATGCAAATATTGATACCATCGTTGCAAGCGGTGCACATATTGTTTCACCTGACTCCGTAGGCGGAAATGTATTTTATCTCGGGGGCCATGATTATTCACCATTTAATACTATTCCAACCCTGAATGCTGCACGTGTCTATTTAAATGCATCACTGATACCATCCGGCAGGCCAACGCTGTTCACCCTCGACCCGGGTGATACACTTTTTTCGTGCGTAGGATATCCTGTTCAGTTAGGAGGCAACCCAACAGGGCCTAATGATGCTACCTACCAGTGGAGTCCCGGTACCTGGCTGGATGACAGCACTTCGCAAAATCCTATTGCCACACCCTTGGATTCTATTGAATATTCTGTATTGGCTTACAGGGGCGGTTGTATTGTGGGCCCCTTTACAATTCAAATTAATGCATCTCCGGTACCAATTGTTGATGCGGGCCCGGATCAAAGTGTATGCGGTGGTATTTCATCTATAAATTTAATTGGAACGGTTGCCGAGGCAACTGGGGGTTATTGGACTACAACAGGTTCAGGAACTTTTGGCAATGACAGCCTGCTCATTACCACGTACTCGCCAAGTTCAGCGGATTCAGCAGCCGGCACCATTGATATTATTCTGACTGCCATCGGAGGGTGTGATTCCATCACTGATACAATGCAAGTGTCCTTCACTGCGGGCCCTACGGTTGAGGCCGGCCCGGATCAAACCACTTGTGACACGAGCGGAGTGGTTTTATCAGGTATCATAACGATTGCTACCGGAGGCACTTGGACTACCAGCGGCACGGGTACATTTGTTCCGAGCGCAGATAGCTTAAACACTACGTACATACCTAGCGGACTAGATACCACCTTGCCCTTTATTATTCTTACACTCACCACTACCGGAACAGGCGGATGTCCGGCCATCTCCGACAGTCTCGTACTCAGCTTTGCCGCCGCAATCAGTGCCAATGCAGGACCTGATCAAACAATTTGTTCTGTCGACGGGCAGGTGACACTGTCCGGTACAGTTACGGTAGCTACCGGAGGTATTTGGTCCACCAATACCGGTGGTACTTTCACGCCATCTGACACTTTGCTGAATACAACTTATATTTTCAGTGCAATAGATCTTGCAACTGGAACGGTTACTTTAGGTTTTACAACAACGGGAGCCGGTTTATGTAATCCGGTCAGTGACAGCATAGTGATCACCATAATTCCGACGGTGAATGCAGGTGCGGATACCATTGTGTGCAACAATGCTGATACCATACAACTCAACGGTACAGTAGAAAATGTTTTAGGTGCCCAATGGACAACCACAGGCACGGGAGGATTTTTTCCCAATGATACCACGCTCAATGCTCAATATAATATCACCGCCGCCGATATTGCAGCCGGAACGATCGATTTCATTTTGACAACTATAGACACCGGATCGTGCCCTTCATCATCTGATACGATGACGGTAACTATTATTCCTCCGTCAACAGCCAATGCAGGCCCTGATCAAACCGTTTGTGCCGATACCGCAGGGGTGGCATTATCCGGTTCATTCACCAACTCGCTTGGATCGATCTGGACCAGCTCAGCCGGAGGTACTTTTATCCCCTCTCCGGATTCATTGAATGTTATCTACATTCCCGACTCAGCCGGGAACGATACCATCACATTAACAACTACAGGAAGCTGTAATAACGCATCTGATTTTCTTATACTATCGGTCACTCCTGCCCCTACCGTAGATGCAGGACCAGATACTTCGGTTTGTGCCACAAGCCCCAATGTACCGTTAAGCGGAAGTGTTACGGTCGCAACGGGAGGCGTTTGGTCGACCACCAATGGCACAGGCACTTTTACACCTTCCAATACCAATCTGAACCCTACCTACAATGGCACAGCCGTTGACACTGCCACAGGTACGATCATGATCATCTTATCGACAACGGGTAACGGTAGTTGCAATGTTCACACGGACACGATGTACATTACTTATACACCTAACCAAATTAGTGTCGATGCCGGGCCAGATATGACAGCTTGCAACAATACCAGTGGCATTCAGCTTGCCGGTACCATTGTGATCGCGTTGGGCGGAACATGGACAAGCTCCGGCAGTGGTACGTTTGTACCCGATGCTGATTCATTAAATGCCATCTATATTCCAAGTGGAGCTGATACCGTATTGGGTTCTGTAACACTAACATTAACAACAACGGGCAATGGCGGCTGCGCAGGCCTGTCAGATAGTTTGGTGGTAGGATTTTTGGCGTCTCCTACGGTTGACGCAGGCCCTGATACTACCGTATGCTATACAGCCGATACAATTTTCCTTGTCGGAACCATTACAAATGCCGGAGGCGCAGTATGGACTTCCAGTGGTTCCGGAACATTCAGCCCTGACGATTCCATAGTCGGTGCTGCGTACGTGCCATCAGCTGCTGATATTCTTAACGGGGGTGTTACCTTAACATTAACAACTTACCAAAGCTGTAATAACGTATCTGATTCCATGACAATTGAAATTGTTCCTACGGTTGATGCTGAACCGGATACGGTTGTCTGTAATGATGTTGATACGATACAATTAAACGGAGTAGTTACGGGTGCTGCTGGAGGAATTTGGGCAACCTCAGGAACCGGAACATTTTATCCGAATGATACAACGTTAAACGGCTTTTATATCATCAGTACTGCTGACAGTGCTGCCGGAGGAGTGATTATCACCTTAACTTCCACTGGCAACTTGGCCGGCTGCCCACCAGTTACTGATGTAATGACAATAACCATTCTTCCGCCCCCGGTAATTGATGCAGGCCCTGATCAGATAATATGTGCGAATGAAGATTCGGTCTTTTTAAACGGAACTGTCACTAATGCCGGTGGTGTCTGGAGTACAAACGGCACGGGTACTTTTTATCCTGATTCTGTTACAATTAATGCAGTGTACCTGATCAGTGATGCAGACACGGCGGTAGGCCTAATTACGTTAACTTTTACGACGACGGGTAGTTGTATGCTCTTGATGGACAGCCTGCAAGTGAGTATAACCCCGCCTCCAATCGCTAGTTTCACAAACACTGAAGTTTGCCGCAACTCAATTACAGATTTTACTGATCAGTCATCCGGAACATTGGTTTCGTGGGATTGGGATTTTGGAAATGGAAATACAAGCACATTACAAAATCCACAATTTGTCTTTGATAGTTCTGGTACCAACAATGTAACTCTTATTGTAACCGCTTTAAATGGATGTACGGATACGCTAACAAAGCCTGTCCTTGTTAATCCGGCACCGTTTGCTGACTTTATAGCTGATAATGTATGCCAGGTGGATACAGTATATTTCTTTGATCAATCAACAGCACTAAGCCCGGATTTTATTGTATCCTACACGTGGGATTTTGGTGATGCGGGCTCATCCACGCTTCAAAGCCCTTCTCACCTATACAGTACATTTGGCTCATACCTGGTAACACTCATTGTTGAATCGAGTGTTGGTTGTAAGGATACTATCCAAAAAGTGGTGACTGTAAGTCCATCGCCGGTGGCCAATTTTAGCCAGGATTATGATATAGTCAGTACCGAACAATCTGTAACCTTCACGGACCTTTCATCAGGATCAGGAAATATTCCCGATACCATTCAACTTATTAACTGGGACTGGGATTTCTATTACGAATCATCAGGAATTGATAGTTCTTCCTCCTTGCAAAACCCGTCATTCTTATACAGCGACACTGGCCAGTATGTAATACAGTTAGTAGTTACCAATGAGTATAACTGTACTGATACCGTTTATTCTGATATAAAAGTTCATTTGGAACCCTTAGTGCCTTCGGGATTTAGCCCTGACGGAAATTTTGAAAATGACATTCTGTATGTTCTGGGCGGACCCTTTAGTACGTTGGATTTTGTTATTTACAATGAATGGGGAGAAATAATTTTTGTATCTGTAAGACAATCAGATGGATGGGATGGCACAAGGGACGGAATTAAGCAGCCAATGGGGGTTTATGTGTACAATGTTCATGCAACGGGCATTGATGGCAAGGAATATCATTTGTGGGGTGACGTAACATTGTTGCGGTAAACTATTGAGCTAGAGAGAAATGAATATTATTGATCATATCCGTACATTTTGTGCCACCACCTTATTAACAGGAGGCGTTTTGGTAATGCTTGTTGTAGCTCCATCAAATTCGCATGCACAAGACTTTCACCTCTCTCAGTATAATGCCGCACCATTGTATTTGAATCCGGCCATGACCGGCATGTTCGAAGGCTCCTACCGGGCACATATTCACTACAGAAATCAGTGGAGAAGTGTAGCGAGCCCCTTTACTACCGCGATGGTTTCATTTGACATGCCCTGGAAGAAATTCGGCATAGGCGCAATGATACTGAATGACCGTGCTGGTGTTGGTAATTACAATGTGCTAAATTTCAATTTGGGAGGTGCATACGACTTTGCAATAGACAGTGCCAAGCACCATCATTTTTCTGTAGGGCCTCAACTTGGATTTATTCACAAAAGTGTGAACATGGATAAGTTATTGTTTCATAATCAGTACACCAATTCTAACAGTGGTGGATTTGATCCAGGATTACCCAATGGAGAAATAACCAGCAATGCCAGCATAATCCTTCCTGACCTCAATGCCGGAGTAATGTATTATTATTCGAATGACCGCTTTGTGGTCAATCCGTTTATTGGCTTTTCGGTATTTCATATTACCCAGCCAAAACAGTCTTTTTACGAAAATGAAGAGAGGCTTCCTAGAAGATATGTATTTCATTTAGGTACAAAAATAAATGTTTCCCCTCTCGTTCAAATCACACCGCAATTGTTCATTATGAATCAGGTAAACGCCAATGAGAAAACTATTTCAATGGAAGGAAGTTATTATCTTAAATCTCAGGATTCGTGGGTATTTGCAGGTATAACCTATAGAAGCTTTAAGTTCAAGGAATTTAGCAACAATGATGCGTATATTCTGTTAGTAGGAATGAAATATGCTCGTTTCACGGGCAGAATCAGTTACGATATCAACACCTCTTCATTAACTAGCGTAAGTAAGGGAAGAGGAGGCATTGAACTTTCACTAACATATATAGCAAGCAAGGTCAATATTCCAAAGCCAGGTTGTCCAAGACTTTAACTCCAGAATATTCTAAATTTGAAATGTTACGTAGATTACTCACCATAGCCTCCATACTTTTTGTTTTTCACGGCTACTCTCACGGTCAAAGTAAGAAGGAGTTGTTGATATATGGTGACGAGTCGTTCAAGAATGAAAACTATGTTGCAGCGGCATATTTCTACGGTAAGATTGTAGGGAGTTTTGTATCTGGTGAGCAGGATAGAGTTTATCCTCATGGCTTCTCTGCCTGGAACAGGCCTTTACCAAAAACAGAGGTTGCTGATACATCTGATCTTGAGTCGGATTCAACGGAAACTGAAAAGAGAGTTCAACAAGAACTGTCTGAAACCATTGATAGTAGCGATACTACCAAACCTGCCCAGTTATTCAAAGGAAATAAATCGTATCAGCGTGCACTCTTTCGATTGGCGGAGTCATACAGACTGTCCTACAACTACCTCAATGCAGAGGCTGCATATGAGAAATGCCAATACCTGGATCTTTTGGTTTACCCACTGGCGCAGTTTTGGTATGCGAACAGTCTCAAAAAGAACATGAAATACGGTGTTGCCCAGCATGAGTACAATGATTTTATCAAGAAAAACACCGGCAATCCAGCGCTTGATACTTTAGGTGAGGACTTTATCAGAAGGGCGAGAAAAGAAATGTCAGGATGCAGAATAGCTGTAAACCTAATTGGAGATCCGGTGCCGGGCATTCAAGTCTATAAAGCTGATTCTAATATCAACACAGGAAGTTCAAATTTTGCTGCTTCCTTCTATGACAGCGATACAATTATAGTATTTGCCTCATCCAGGCCAGGATCGAGGGCAATTAAAAAATCAGACAGTAAGGCTTCTTCCTGCGATATATATCATTCTGCTTCGTTAGACTCTACCCACTGGCTTAAAGCGATAAACTTCGGAAATCCAATTAATACCATATTGCATGAAGCCTCGCCATTCCTGGCCGCCGATGGCTCAAAGATGTTCTTTACCAGATGGGGAGGTGGCGAGGAAAATAAGGATTGTCACATTTTTGTGAGCAGATTCTTTAATGGCCAGTGGCTACAGCCACAGAAGCTGAATGATAACGTCAACATAGCTGGATATAAGTCAATGCACCCATTCTTGGTTCGGGATGGAGATATATTGATCTACTCAAGTAATCGACCTGGTGGAAGAGGGAAAATGGACCTGTGGTATTGCGAAATCGATGATTTCGGCAATGCCAGTACGCCCATAAATTTTGATTACATGATCAATACCAGGCAAAATGAAGTTTCACCTTTCTATGTTTCCGGGTCACAATCCTTGTTCTTTGCTTCAGATGGACATCCGGGGATGGGAGGACTTGACATTTTTGAGTCATTTGGAGCCCTTGAAAACCTCGGGCGTCCTCAAAATCTTGGCGTACCTGTCAATTCCAGCAGAGATGATCTTTATTTTATACTCAACAAGAACGAGGCCTTCGGCTACATGACCTCAGATAGAGCTGAGTGCGTAGATTGCGAAACAGGTAGCTGCCCTTCTATTTATGCAGTAAATTATGGGCCGCCAAAATTCACCCTGAGCGGATATGTTTACACAAAGCTCGATAAGAAGATCATACCGAATGCCCTGATTACGTTTAAGGATGTGAGTGACGATTATGAACCCTTCTTTATAGTTACTGATGAAGATGGACATTATTTTACGCCCCTTAGAAGAGAACTAACCTATTACATTAAAGCACAAAAAGTGCGGTATTTTGCAGATGCCGGCACCGTTACAACTGTCGGCCTGACCAAATCCGCTGATTTGGTGAAAGATTTTTATCTACCCAAAATTCCAATTGGAGAAATTGCCATTGAAGGTATATACTATGATTACGACAAGTGGGATCTTAGGCCAGAGTCAGAAACTACATTGGACAGCCTTGTAATCTTCCTCAACGTAAACAACAATATAACGATAGAATTGAGTTCACACACCGATAGTCGGGGACTGGACGATTACAACGAGAAACTATCACAAAAACGAGCTCAATCTGTCGTAGATTATCTTATTGTGAAAGGTATTGACGTTGAACGTCTAACACCAATGGGCTACGGTAAATCCAAACCTGTAATTGAGAATGCGGAAACTGAGGAAGAACATCAGAAGAATAGAAGAACCGCATTTGAGGTGTTACGGCAGGACTACATGAAGATAGATCGAAGGTAAGGTAAAGTAAGAACCAAGTGAGATCTACAACCTTATTCCAATCAAAAGCATGTCGTCAATTTGATCGAAGACTTCGTCACCCTTCACAGGGTTTTTCCAGGTTTCAATTACCTTATTGAGATGTTCGTTTTGCTGTTTCATACTCATTCCTTGCATAGCCAGTAGCAATGGTCTCAGCCTTCGTGACATAAATTTTCTTCCCCTGGGGCCACCGAATTGGTCTACATACCCATCAGAAAAGATGTAAATAGTATCACCCTTCTCCAATTTTAACTCATTATTGGAAAAGGATTTGAGCTTTTCCCCCATAAATACTCCAATCGGAAATTTATCTGCAATCACTTCAATGAGATCATATCCGTTTTCATTTTCTCTCAGGCCAATGTTATCTTGCTCAATCAATTTTTTTGTACTATCCGAAATATCGTCACCAGCTCTCCTTCTAATTATATATAATGGATTGTAGGCCCCGGAAAACTCTACTTCCTGTTTATCAAAATCAATACTACAAAAAGCAATATCCATACCGTCTTTCACCTGAGATTCCTCAAAAGTCTGATTCATCGTTTCTGCTGCCAATTTATTCAGCTCATTTAAGATATCTGCAGGCCTGGTTTTGCCGTGCTCCATTATCGACTCCTTCAACAATGCATTTCCAATTAAGCTCATAAATGCTCCGGGTACGCCATGTCCAGTACAATCCACTGCGGCAACCAATGCTTTTCCATTAGCCTCACCCACCCAATAAAAATCACCACTTACAATATCCTTTGGCTTGTATAAAATGAAATGATCCTTCAGTATCCTATCGACCTGATCCTTGGCTGGCAGTATAGATTCCTGAATTCTCTTGGCATATCGGATACTCGAGGTAATCTCAATGTTTTTTAGTTCGAGCTCTTCTTTCTGTCTCACCACCTCTTGCGTTCTCTCCTCGACCTTTTTTTCGAGCACCTTCTCGGATGCATGTAAGTCCTCGCGCATCGTTAACAATGCGTATCCCAGGGTATCATCCTTACTCAACGGTTTGTACTCAGATTGAAAATTCCCAGAACCAACTTCTCTTGCAAAATTTGTAGTCCGCTTAAATCCATCCACCAAATCCTTCAGGGCAAGGGACATATCGCCTATTTCATCTGCGGTAATGTTAATCCGCTTTTCAGGTATAATACCTTTCCCAAGAAGCGTCAGCAACTTCTTCAATTCCTGAATCGGGCGTACAATAGATCTAACGGTAAATAACGCAATTAGTATTCCACCTATTAAGAGCGCAATACCCAAGGTTCTAACTACAAACTCAAGCTCGTCAAATGATCCCAACATCTGATTACTTACATCATGCGTATTCTCTTCGTGAGATTCAATGAGTATTTCTAAATTTCCAAGTATTCTGTTAGTTTGCTCATCTACTTCACCATTCTCCACCATGGGCTGTATCATAAATACTACCATTGGGTCGTCGTAGCTCTCCATTGAATTGAGCTGATCCATCACATCCTGATGCAAAATGAATAGACTTTCTACTCGCCTGAAAACTGCCTTGATCTCCCCTTCCTGATCTGGCGTCCAACTTTTGGCTAACTCCAGTATTTTTCCTCTTTGTTCTGGGTATTCCACACCAATTAAATCTCTCAGCCTCTGTTTGTCTGGGTCATCGGTAAGTTCGACCGAGGTCCACCTTAGGATAAGCATTTTAGATTTTTCGATGAGAAGGTTTAAATCCTTCAACATCGATAACGACGGGTTGTTTACCTCGTTAATCTGCCTATTAATATTGCGGCTTTCATAGAGTGTTTTATAAGTGAGACCAAATACTATTAAAGTCAGTAACAGCAGCACTCCAAATCCGGAGCCTATCTTTTTCCCTATCGTAAATTTAAATGCCATTCTTACCTCTTAGACGAATGATTAGCCGTATTACGAACACTTGATGTAATAGGTTGTAAAAAATGAAATTAAATTATTATCCTGCGAGTGCTAAAGATAACAAACTCGCGAATATGAGTTGAAAATTAAGTTATGGAAGGTATAACGTGATGAAATATAAAAAGAAAATGCGCCTTGAGTTGATGAGTAGGTCAGTTTTTCCTCTTGTTTTTGATCTCCTCAAGTCTCTTCTTTATTTCGTTGCTCTTTTCAATTTCATTAAGAGCAAAATATATTCCAGAAAGTCCAATTAGCGTGTTTTCATTATCGGGTTCCAGTTCCAATGCAGTTTGCATATAAGGAAGTGATTGATGAAACAAAGTAATACTCACATCTTGAATATCGCTCAAGGCAATAAGATCAATGTCATATTCGGTTCTGTTAATAATGTTAACCGCTTTATTATAGTACAGAATGCCAATATTGTAATTTCCATTTAAGTTATCAGGATCTAGGGCTAACACCTTATCAAAATAAGATTTCGCCTTAGTCCAATAATCTTTGTTGCGCTCCTTATTCTCTTCATATAAGCTAGTATATAATCCGCCCAGGGCAAGGTATACATTGATCTGCTGTGGCTTTAAATTCACCTTGGGCTCTGCAATCTTAGACACAGCCTGAAATATGACAAAGTTCCTTTCAGCTTCTTTAGCGTTGCCTGAGTTAATAGCCATCACAGCATCATTATAATAGGCCCTCCCGATATTTACAATCTGCTGTTTAGAATTAGCTGAAAATTTGCCATCAGGTTCCAGATCCATGCACTTCTTGAAATACTTAACTGCACCTCGCCTATAGGATAAAGATTCTGTGTTCTTTTGCTTGCTTAATTCACGATATATGTATCCCTTATAATACCACGTTTGAGCTTGCTTACTCGTTTGTTCATGCTCTGATGCAGCGTCTATCGCAGATTTTGCATTTATCAGATCACCATCTTTTAAAGATGTTAAGGCCTCGCTTACCTTAGTAACCTGGGCAAAAACCGAAGTGGTAATAAATAATGCCATTACAAATAATGCAAACCTGAGTGTTTTCAAAATAACAGCGCTCGGGTTACGGATACTATTTATCCCGGATACGTATTGCCAACTACTCAAAGAATTCTTCATTTTTATAATCTGATTATTTTACCACTGTTGCAAATGCGACCAGATTTGAGCTCAAGCTCAATCCATGGTCTTTAATACTACCGCGATTTATTTCAAATCCTTGCTTATTATTGTCAATCACAAAATTGATTCCAGCACCCTTCTCTATGAGGCCAGGTTTTTCGGTTATAATGAGCGTTTTGAAATCTTTCATCTTTTTCACTACCAATCCCAATTCATGACTTCTCGATCTTGCGATGAAGATCATATGGCATTTATTAATGGAATTTACCGATGAGAATTTAGTTATTTGAAATGGTTGATTTCCTCTTGATGTCTTTTGCTTCATGCTCGTCAATTCCTGCAACATTCTGGTTTCACCTAAAATACCTATGACAAAGCTTCCTTTTTTATACTCAGCTGGCCATTCAATATACCTGGTGAAATTATAAATGAACGTGGCCTTGATGTGGGCATTGGTATCATCATCACTTACGTAACTAAAACTGGAGCATACCAGAATTATCAACGCCAAACCCGATTTATAAATCCTATTCATCCGTGTACGTAAATGATTCTAAGATTGTTATAATCTGCCATTTACAAATATCAGTCCAAAGTATACAATTGTAACCTTAGCTTTAACTAAGATACGTAAAATAAAAGTAGAAAGAAATCTGATATATGATAATGAAGTGTGGATAATTACTTCACATGCCTGTCCTTCCGATCAGGCGGGATTCTCGCCCTAATTTTTGGAATTAAAAAACCCACAAACTGCTAATGCAGTCCGTGGGTATCAATATACATGCCCACCTACGCTATCAACTATGCCAAGGCTTGCCCAACCACAGTGCCATAGCCTTATCGGCCGTTTAAATTAGTGCTTAACATTGCAGTTGGAGTTGGAGTGTGGGGTTTTGAGGGACAAAACAACTCTCCACTTGAGTATCGCGCTGTTGCTCAATACTCACACTCCAAACTGTTTTGTGAAGGTTACATAGGTTAGGAACTAGAGAAAACTACCCCAACTTACGTATCATAGCAAACAACATTTTAGAGATCTCTTCTGCTTGGGTATAGAAACGTTTGTATTGCTCTTGTGGCATGGCCTTTTCGTCCTGCAAAACATCAAATATTGCCACACACTCAAATACCGATCCCCTTGAAATGATATAGAAGTTTCTCTTATCCGGGTTGGTAAATCTGCCTGCCCCTTCAGCGATGTTAAGTACAACACTAAAAGCTGCCCTTCTTAACTGATCATTAGTTGTGCGGTCAAGATCCGATGTTTTAATGAATATTCGTACGTGTGAATTGAATTCCTTTGCCTTTTGATAAACCGTTAGCTTTTCAAAGTCGAACATATTTTCAGTTGGAGTTGGAGTGTGAGTTTTGAGGGACAAAACAGCTCTACACTTGAGTATCGCGCTGTTGCTCAATACTCACACTCCAAACTGTTCTGTTGGAGTTGGAGTTTTGAGGGACAAAACAACTCTACACTTGAGTATCGCGCTGTTGCTCAATACTCACACTCCAAACTGTTTTGTGATCTGACTGGGGCTCCCTTCGGCTCCACTCCGTTGCGCTCAGGGTAAACTTCTCGCCCCAATTTTGTTCCATCAAAAAACCCACAAACCAAATGAATGATTTATGGGTATTCTAATTTTATTGTGATCTGACTGGGGCTCGAACCCAGGACCCTCTCCTTAAAAGGGAGATGCTCTACCTACTGAGCTATCAGATCAGCCATAAATGCTGACAAGCGTTCATCTGCATTTTCGGAGTGCAAATATATATGAATAATATAGAATTGTAAAGAACCATACCCAATAAACGGATGGAATATAGATTTGATTTAATCGAAGATCAATTAAGTATTAGATGCATACATAATTGATGAATTTACTCTAATATTGCGCCAAGAACGTTTCAAGTGACTACATTATTTTGAAGGATAAAGTCGTAATAATTACTGGAGCATCTTCGGGAATTGGCAAGGCCATCGCCGGGCTTTATGCAGATAAGGGCGCCCATTTGATTCTGGCATCCAGAAATGTAGAAGAACTCGATGCGCTGGCATCTACACTAAAAGAGAAAACCGATAAGATTCTTGTTGTACAAACTGATATCTCCAATTCTGGAGATTGTAAAAAGCTGGTTGAAGAAACGCTCTCAAATTTTGGAAAAATTGATCTTCTGATTAACAATGCGGGTATCAGCCAAAGATCACTGACGATGGATACCAATATAGATGTGTACAAAACTATAATGAATGTGAATTACTTCGGTACCATCGAAATAACTAAACTAGTTCTTAAATCCATGATAAGCAGTGGAAGTGGCCAGATAGCAGTGATAAGTAGTGTGGTTGGAAAATTCGGTTTCCCTTTCAGATCAGGATATGCAGCATCCAAGCACGCTCTGCATGGATTTTTTGATTCTTTGAGGGCTGAAGTTTCTGATAAACACATTGACATCACTATAATTTGTCCGGGCCGCATTCAAACCAATGTCTCAATCAACGCGATGACAGAGGATGGATCAAAACACAATAAAATGGACAAGGGAACCGCCGAAGGTATGACCGTTGAAAAGTGCGCCAAACTTATCGTTCGCGCTATTGCTGCAAGGAAGAAAGAAGTGATTATTGCCGGTAGCGAAAAATATCTTGTGTGGCTAAGGAAATTTATCCCTAGTATTTACTATAAACTTGTTGCTAACGTAAAATCGGTATAACAAACCCAATGGCAAAGATTATCTCAGGCATACAACAAATAGGAATTGGAATCCCGAATATGCAGGAAGCCTGGAAATGGTACAGGCTGGCTTTTGGAATGGATATCAGGATGTTTGAAGAAAGTGCGGATGCCCCGCTAATGACGCTATATACAGGAGGAAAGGTACATTCACGAACCGCAGCACTTGCTGTGAACATGATGGGCGGTGGGGGATTTGAAATTTGGCAATATACCAGCAGGACTCCCGAATTGCCAAAATTTGAGATTCAATTAGGTGATTTAGGAATTTTTGTTGCGAAAATCAAAGTTCCTAACGTAGATATAATATATGATCATCTGAGTTCAAATGGTGTTGAGATATTGAATAAACCGAAGAAATCGCCAGATGGAAATGAACATTTTTTTGTTGTAGACCCCTACCAAAATATATTTGAACTCATTCAGGGAGACAACTGGTTCTCAAAGGGAAATGGAATCAGCGGAGGCATAGGTGGCTGTATTATAGGAGTATCGGATATTGAGAATGCAAGAAAATTATACTCAGATATATTGGGCTACGACAAAGTAGTTTATGATGAGAAAGGAAGTTTTGAAGACCTGAGCAATCTGCCTGGTGGAGGCAACAAATTTAGAAGGATATTGCTAAATCGGTCACAACCGGTGCAAGGAAGTTTTAGCAGAATATTGGGGCCGGGAGTGATGGAACTGGTTCAGGTGCTCGACAGAGAGCCCAGGAAAATATTTGAAAACAGATTGTGGGGGGATCGTGGGTTTATACATCTCTGTTTCGACATATACGGAATGGATGACATTGAAAAGGAATGTGCGGAGGCCGGGTTTCCATTTACAGTTGATAGCAGCAATTCATTTGACATGGGAGAGGCCAGCGGTAGATTCAGCTACATAGAAGACCCTGATGGTACGCTAATAGAATTTGTAGAAACGCATAAAATACCGATAATCAAAAAAATAGGTTGGTATTTATCCCTTCAAAATAAGGATCCCAAAAAACCACTTCCGAACTGGATACTTAAAATGCTCTCCTTTAACAGAGTAAAGGATTAGATCTGGCGGCTTACTTATAGTGGGCAGGCTAGGCAGCAGCCACGCTTAGGTCATTACCATCATTGTACTCAAGGACTGTTGAATCGGGCTTACTGAGGTGTGCTATCATATCCCAATGTTTCTTCCAGGCGTCCTTAAATTTTACATTCTCCTGATACTCAATTCCGAATTCCTTTGCCGTCTCAATCAAAATCTCGGTAAGAGCCGGATAATGAACATGGCATATATTCGGGAACATATGATGAACAACGTGTATATTGATGCCCCCCATGAGCCAACTGCCAATTCTGCTTTTTCTGGAAAAGTCAGCCGTGGTGTTGAGGACGTGTAATGCGTAATTGTTTTCAATGTTTCCCTCTCCATCTGGCATTGGATAAGTCGTTCCATCGTATATATGTGTGCACTGAAATACCACCACGAATGCAAATCCCGATAAAAGGTGTATTGACATCCAGCAAATAAGCACGAACCACCAGGATACCGACAAGTAAATCATAGGTAACACCAGAGTAACTGTATAGAATACAATTTTGGATACAATGAGCACCACATACTCAATAAAGGGGTGTTTAATATTCTTTCTGTTACCAATATGCGCCTCTCCAATGAACCACTTGAAATCTTTGAACATAACCCAATGTAACTGCCCTAAAGCGTAAAGTATAGGAATGTAATAACTCTGATACCTGTGTATAGGCTTCCAAGGCTCATGTGGAGTGAATCTAAATAGGCCGTGTGTTTCAAGTGTAACATCAATTCCATGGATATTCACCCACTTATGATGTTCCCCATGCATTTGACGCAGCAGGTAGGAGTTTCCTCCCACAAAGTCGAAGAAGCGTGCATAGAACCTGTTTACCCACCTCTTGGAAGAAATGGCGTTGTGTACGGCATCATGAACAATTGCAAAAGCGATGAAAACGCTTGTAAATCCTAAAAGTGAAAATGCAGGAATGAGCAAATACGGATAAGGGCTCAATATATCCGACATAATCAAAGCATAAACGGAGCCCCAGGCAACAACGGAAATTACCATTTTTAACCACATCTCACCATTGGCGTGCCTTGAGATATTGTTTTCCTCAAAATAATTATGGATGTTTTTACGCAGCACTTTTACGAACTCATCCTTTTTGGGCGTGCTCTTAAATTTTACGGTCTGGTCGCTTATGGTTTTTTCAAACATAAATTGTCAATTTAGATACTCTTTCGTTCAGTTCAATATTTCCGCAAAATTAACAAATTTATGACTTATGTCTTTCTCTGAAGCTAACTTTTAGTTCACTTAGGTTATCAACAATATCCGCACGCAATACTAAGAGACCGAAAAGCTTTTCCTTCTCATTTACTTTAACTCGTAACGCGTCGATCATTTCCATGCAAGTACATTGCCATGAAAAATAATAAGTCGAAAATTTCCCAAATAGAATGACTGATGCAGCGAAGAGAATCCCCATAGACAAACTTTTATAGATTAAACTAACTACCAGCGCATATAATGGAATCATTACCAGATATGTGGTCATGGCAGTTAAGACCACAGCAGAGCTGTAGAACTCGTCTTTCTTCACCATTTTATTCGCAAGATATTTTGGAATTCCTGCCGGAATTAGATTGGTTAATAATCCATATATGTGGAGTGGTAACGTTAGAGTAAGGCAAACGAGCAGAGTCAATATGCTAAGTGGATAAACTTTATTGATCAGCCAATGATCTTTAATTCCCAGCTCATCAAGCTGTTTTACATATTGTCTGAGCTTATTTTTAACTGATACTAGCCGCTCATCCTGATTTTTATGAAAATAATTTACTGCTTTAGCGATCTCTCTGGAAATAATGAATTGATGTAGCGATTTACGCTTATCCAGACTATACTGCTGAAACAAGTGTGGCTTATAAACCAGCTCTGTCTGCTCCACCAACTCATCCAATGAGCTGTCATCAATATGAATAACTTGGTTTTTTAGCATTTTGTCAATAAACGTAGTTAGTTCGTTTATTCCCCGACCTTCATTTTCCTGATACAATTTAAAAAAATCACGTATCACATAGGGCCTGGAGTAATTTAAAAACAGGGAAGAGTCAAATGAAGGAGCATGTTTGTAATTCATTCCCAGAAAAACCACCTGGATGTTCAAATTATAGCCGAACTTCTTCTCAGCACCGAGCATAATTTTTGCCGCTCCCTTTTTAGAAGGCTTTAATCGCCTCTCCTGGATACAAATAGCTTCTGGAAAAATCTGCAAACTCTCTTTTTTCCCGAGTGCATCCTTTAAGAATTCAAAAGATTCAAAGTTTCGCTTGAGATATTCATCTCCTTCCATCTGCCGGAACACAGGTATCATTCTTGCCCAACGAAAGATCATGAGCACAAATTTGGATTGATCAAAAAAGATTGTTCCGCGGGGAAGGCTGTACATTTTTCGCGGAACCCGACCGCCCAATATTAATGAATCGAGAAAAGCATTTGTGTGATTCGCCACAATTATCATTGCTACACCTTTTGGCAACTTGTCGATATTTCGGTAGTTAACCCGGTAGTAGAAAGCAATTATGAAACCCGCTAAGTACTTTAAAAAATTATAACCCACTGAATCTGCTATGCTTCTGAAATTACACCGTAAAATTAGGGGATTTATTACTTGTGTTTATTTTTTATTTTTTGTTGTAAGAAACTGCGAGCAGAAAAATTTCGTGGTAAAATAAAGGCCGGACTTATTTCCGTAACACAAAATGGAGTTAACAGCTTGAAAGCCGCGTATGCTTTCCGGAGACTTCAATAAGAGGATAGACGGGCTCCATATTACCAGATTCCGATTTGTCACTGCGAATTTTGGAATAGTTACCACACAACAAGCACATGGCCTCTGCCACGAGTGATGGCTGCGAAGAGTTTGTCTTGTCAACTGTTAATACTAAGAATATATGAAAACTCCGTTTACATCCTACTGACAAGGACTGTCAGAAACTATAGTTATTCCATTTTTATTCGCATCACATTCATTACAATACGTTTTCCCGTCACAACCACAAATACCTGGGCAATCATTAGTACAAATGCCCGAATGATTCCTTTTCATTTTTAAATCCTGACAGGAATGTTCTTTCTTGCAGCCAAAACAGTAACAAATAATAGAAATAAAAAATATAATTAGATAAGGTTTCATCTTTCTTTAGAACGAGAATTTTACTTTATTATTAGCTTTTTCGCTCCAATCGATTTATCTGCAGTAAAAATAAATGAGGTTGTGTCTACAAACGGGTTAGGCACTATATCAAGGGTCGGTTCGTTTTGAGCCAGTAAGCCAAAATGTAAGTTTAACAGTATTGCAATGGTTATCAGAATTCTCATTTGAGCCTATTGTTTTATGACTTTTTTTCTGAGTGTCATTTGTCCGTATTGCACCTGTATCAAGTACAATCCACCAGGTAAGGCCGAAAGGTCAATGAACCGTTCATTTGAACCATTCAGCTCCTGGTCATGCACCAGCCCGCCCAGGACGTTGTAAACAGTGATCCGGGCCGGTTCTACCGACAGGCCGGTTACAGTAATCAGCCCTGTGGTGGGGTTGGGGTAAATTGTTATGCGTTGTTCTTCTAACTTATCATTTTTCAATCCTACGAGTTGGTTTAGCTTAATAAGATTTTTACCAATCACATTGGTATCAACAATCAGAGCGACTACGTACACATCTTCGGGTAAGGTATCACCAACAAAAATTACAGTATGTGTGCCTTGCGGCATTAGCTGTTCATTGATAGTGCTATCTATTAGCTGTCCCCAACGATCATAAACGACTAAAGAAACGGTGTCGCTCGTTGGTAAAGTGAAAATAAATGAGGTCGTATCCTCAAATGGGTTAGGTACAATATTAAGGGTAGGTTCATTTTGGGCAAGTAATCCAAAATGTAAGTATAATTGTATTGCAATAGTTATCAGGATTCTCATTTGAACCTATTATTTTATGGCCTTGCTTTTATCCTCCGTGATACGTGCTCCATTTTAAAGAAGGATTCCTGAATTTTATAATAAATGAATCAATCACCACACTATCAGGATTATGAGTGATTTCCTGGCTGCTATCTTTCTTAAAATCTTCATCAGGGAAATGGGTTGACAACTTTTTTGGAGCCGGTTGTATCTCTGGTCTATTACCACAAAAGGAGAATAAAAAGACAAGAAACACTGCTAAGATAAAAGCTACTGATCTGTACATAATTAAGGGGTTATCGTTTAACAACCTTTTTTTTGAGGGTTATTTGTCCATATTGCAAATGTAACAAATACAATCCACCAGGTAAGGCCGAAAGGTCAACTGATGGTACATTTGACCCGCCTGCCTGTCCGGTAGGCAGGTTCAGCTCTTGGTCATACATCAACTCACCCAGGACATTGTAAATGGCAATCCTGGCCGGTTCTTCCGGCAGGCCGGTTACTGTGATCAGCCCAGTGGTGGGATTAGGGTATATAATTATCTTTTGTTCGCTATTGCTAAATTCATCTATCGCAGTTGTATCACATAAATTTTGTATCCCTGGAGGCAATTGCGAATAGGATGTCATGGTATCGTTGACAATGGACGCTGTTGAACTGACAATAGCCCCGGAACCAACAGAGGTTGGAAGGGTAACTTCCTGGCAAAGAGAATTTGCAATATACTGGTAACACCCGCCTCCGTTTCCAAGCGCATTAGCTTTGATTAAATGATATCTTGAGAAATTATCAAAACTATAGGTTGTTCCAGCCATCAAAAACATATTATCTGATGTATAGTAGAGGGAATTCCCAAAATCACCAAATACACCGCCAAAGGCATAGGACGATATCTTGTTGCCGAGATTATCTGTTTTGAGTAAAAAAACATCAACATTAGGGCCAGCCCAGACCCCAGAAGAACCGCCAATCAGGTAGTTGCCTACGGAATCAACTATTACTGATTTACCTTCATCCCAACCTAGGTAGGTACAGCCCCTGGCCCATAACAGATTGCCCAAAGAATCTGTCTTGACTAAATACAATGTACGGGGTACTGACAAAAAACTTTCGGAATAGCCAACTAAGATATAGCCTCCATCAGAAGTTTGTTGCACCGAATTGGCAATATCGGTGCTATCCCCGCCATAGGTTTTAGTCCATAAAGTATCTCCATTGGCATCCGTCTTTATCAAATAGACATCTAAATTCCCCGCTCCGAAGCTCTTGGTATAACCAGCAACAATAAAACCGCCT
>JACZWC010000055.1 GCA_022572355.1 Bacteroidota bacterium
TCTATTGATTGCCAGTTCAATGGCCATGCTCTTGAACTCACTGTCGTAATGTTTTCGTTCTATACTCATAATTCTAAATTAAGGATTACAAGCTTAACTTACTGTCCAGGCAAATGTAGTAAGTCCAATATAAGCGTTGCTGCAGGAAGCCCACCTTATACTTATTCATGGTCAACGGGAAGCACTACACAGGATATTGTGAATGTTCAAGGCGGAATCCATGAAGTTATTGTTACTGATTCAAGTGGATGCGTGGCAACGGCGAGCATCAATATATTTGGAGTGCTTCCCAGCGTTGAATCTATCTGTTTGGTTTCTGTGGACACGTTAACTGGAAAGAATCTCATTACCTGGGAGAAGACGCAAACTCAAGGCGTAAAATCTTACAACATCTATAAAGAAAGCACCCAGGCAGGCACATACTATCTGATTGGAAATGTGCCCTTCGATACATTGAGCGAATTTTTGGACACTGTGTCGAATCCGTTGCAACAGGCCTGGAGATACAAGATTTCTGTAATTGACTCTTGCTATAATGAATCGACACCAAGTTCGGAGCACAAAACCATGCATCTGAACATCCTTCTCGATATCAATAACGACATCAGCCTGATATGGGACCATTACCAGGGGTTTACATTTTTCACCTATTATCTTCACAGGTATACGCCATCCACCGGCTGGGTAGAATTTGATTCGATAGCCAATAATCTCACATCCCGTACCGATTTTTCTCCCCCAGGTGGAAATCTATCCTATCGCGTGGTGGCTAAACATCCTGACGGATGCACGATTGACAAATCCAAGAACTATAACTCTTCCAAGTCAAATTCAACTTCAATTTCATTACAAAGTACATTAACAGCAAGTACCAGCTCCAATCCTGATACTTCAGGAAACTGCGTTGGAAATGCTACGGTTACCGTCTCTGCAGGAACAGCTCCATATACCTATTTATGGAATGACGTATCGGCACAGACCAATGCCACAGCGACCAACTTATGTGTGGGGCCTTACGATGTTATTGTAACTGATGCCGATGGCAATACCATAACCGTATCGGTGAATGTAACTCTGGTATCTGGCGTCTTCATAGACGATGATCTAAAGCATGCAGTTAAAATATATCCCAATCCCAGTCAGGGAGTATTTACAGTTGAGTTAGGCGAATTATCAGCAACAGAAGGTATGATAAACGTTTATAATATTTTGGGCAATAAGATTTTGAACTTTGAACTGCAAGCTCACAAGTCAGAGATCGATCTGTCCAAATATTCTCCAGGGATTTACTATCTGCAGGTGATCACGGATCGTGGCATTGCGAATAAAAAAGTGGTAATTGAGTAATGTTCAGCGCTCTGTTAAAGCGCTTTAACAAAGCGCTGGACTGGTCGGCGATGCTAGAGATCACTTAAAACGCGCAACACCACTGAAGCTGATTAGCATATATTTAAATTAGAATTTGAGAGAAAAGATCAACAAAAGGATTCGCTTTTTGGGCTGGGTTGGTTTTACACTCGCTATGAGCGTTTTCCTCTTTGAAGTTGTCTACAGGCTTCTGCCCAACTCTCTAATTAATGGTTTGGATTACAAAGATTTGTGCGTTGAAACAGGCATGAACGAAGGTGGTTTCCTAATATCTGACATGGACACCACGGTAATTAATTCTTACGGAGAAAAAGTAAGATGGATCACAAATTCTAAAGGATTCCGAAACGCCAGGGAATTTAACAGAGAAAAGCCATCCAAAATATTCCGAATACTCTCGCTAGGGGATTCATTTACGGTAGGATATCGAGTAGCACAATCTGAAACATTCTCATTTTTACTCCAACAGGAGTTGAACACCTTACAGGATTCCATGGATTATGAGGTAATTATTGGAAATATTGAGAACCCTGTTTATGGAATTAAGTATTTGAACAAGTTCGGATTAGCCTACAATCCAGATATAATATTACTGGGCCTGACATTGGGTAATGATCTTACACAAACATATTATAGCCTATGCCGAAATGGAAAATACCGACTCGTTAACGAAAGGCTGGAAGAGAATCCAGATTATTCAAAAACAAAACTGACAGCAATTTTCGAAGAAAAATTCCCCACAGCAGCCTGTGATTATAGCTTTGACTTTGATGATTTACTTGAAAAGCTGGTTTCTATAAAACTGATTAAGTCCTCTATTGGAATGAAAAATGAGTGCGAGTCCATTTTTTCATCCAGAGGCAAAGCATTTCCCTATCTCCATGATCTTTCGCATGGTTTAGGCCTCTTTTTAAAATCTCCACCAAAGAGTATAGAGGAAACTTATGAGAAAATTGAACAAGTTTTATCAGTATACCAAACTATTTCCAGGAAAAACAAAGCGAGGTTGATTGTTTGTTTGTTCCCTCAAAGATTTCAAGTCAATGATTGCGACTGGGAAAAAACCATTGATCATTATGATTTAGATGCAGACTATTTTGACCTAACCATCGCCAATAGTCGAATTGCATCATTTTGCAATAAGAATAACATCGAGCTACTCGACTTAACTCCGCTGATGAAAGATGACTACGATAAAAATCACCGCAATCTTTACCTGCCAATGGGAGACATGCACTGGAATAAAAACGGCCATCAAATTGCTTATGAGGTAATTTACAGTTACATCACCTCGAAGTGACAGACCTCAAGATGATTAAATGTCCAGCGCTTTTGTTGGACGCGTTGGTAATGCGTCTAGCGCTTTAACAAAGCGCTAAACAGAACGCTGAACAAAGCGCTGGACTAATCTAATGTCTGCGGAACGTTAACAAATTCAGCTAATTTATTTACACAATACTCCACCTCTTCGATGGTATTGTGCTTGCAGAACGAGAACCGAATAGCCTGGCGGTTCACATCACTCTTGATACCTTCCAACACATGAGAACCAATATCAGTACCAGATGAACATGCACTTCCTCCAGACGCCGCTATTCCTGCAATATCGAGGTTAAAAAGGAGCATTTCTGAATTGTCAGTAGGCGGTAAGGACACACTCAATATTGTATAGAGACTATCTCCCATACAATCACCATTAAATTCTACATTGGGAATTTTAGCTTTCAGTAATTCAGCCATGTGAAATTTCACCGCTGTGATATGTTTGGTATCCTCTTCCATACTTCGGTGTGCAATTTCGAAAGCCTTCGCCATTCCAATAATACCATAGAGGTTTTCCGTTCCTCCCCGCATATTTCTCTCCTGAGATCCTCCTAACATAAGAGGGTCGATTTTTATGTCACTGCTGATATACAAAAAACCGACCCCTTTCGGACCATGGAATTTATGGGCCGAGCAGGCTGCAAATTGGATATTGACATTTTGAAGGTCCAATCGATAATGTGCCATTGTCTGAACAGTATCTGAGTGAAATACAGCGTCGTATTTCTTACATAGCTCCCCTACTTCACCCAAGGGCAGTAGATTGCCTATTTCGTTGTTCGCATGCATCAATGAAACAAATGAGCGAGGATTGTCCTTTAATAACTGCTCCAATATGTCTATATCCATATGTCCATCTTCCTTTAACGGAACCTCGCTCAACTTTATATTATCGGTTCTAACACATTCCTTCAACGTATGCCAAACCGCATGATGCTCAATAACTGTTGTTATAGCATGCGTTAAATTAAGGGTGCTTATACTGCTCTTTATTGCCGTATTATTGGCCTCTGTTCCTCCAGATGTAAAGAAGATCTCACCTGGCGATACATTCAGCAAGTCAGAAATGGTTTTCCTTGCCAGTTCTATTCCCGCTCTGGTTTCCCTCCCGAATGAATGAATAGATGATGGGTTTCCATACTGATTTTCCAGGTATGGCATCATTGCCTCCAGCACCTCCTTATCAAGGGCTGTAGTTGCCGCATTGTCAAAGTATACTTTCATTTCAACAACGAATTACCTGTCCGCCGTACTTCGTACTGAGGAAGGCGGGCGAATAGATGCGAAGAATGCGAATTACGAATTATACGAATGTGAGTTTTGCTATTACTCAGAAATCAGCATTCGTAGATTCGTACAAATTCGCGATTCGCAGATTACTTCGCTAATGTATCATTTCTTTCAGCTCACCTATGATCTTATTCGCTAAAGTGGCTGCTTTCTCCGCTGAATCACTTTCTGCGTATATGCGCATGATGGATTCCGTATTGGATTTCCTCAGGTGCACCCACTCTTTTCCGAACGATATTTTAACCCCATCTATCGAAATTACCTCCTCATCGCTGTACTTGGCTTGTATCTTTGCCAAAACATCGTCCACATCAATTTCAGGAGTTAAATCGATCTTATTCTTGGAAATAAAGTAATTGGTATAAGTCGCCCTGAGCTCTGAACAATTCATAGATCTTTGTGCCAAATGTGTCAGAAACAGCGCAATCCCCACAAGGGCATCTCTCCCATAATGTAGCTCAGGATAAATCACACCGCCATTTCCCTCTCCGCCAATTACGGCATTCTCTTTCTTCATCATCTCCACAACGTTTACCTCACCAACGGCAGATGCATAATAATTACCACCTGCTAATTCTGTAACATCTCTTAACGCCCGGGTTGAGGAGAGATTAGATACGGTGTTTCCCGTTCCGTTAGACAAAACATAATCCGCCACAGCCACCAAGGTATATTCTTCTCCAAACATCTCTCCATTCTCGCTTACGATCGCAAGGCGATCTACATCAGGGTCTACCGCGAAACCTACATGGGCCTTCGTTTCAATAATTTTATTAGAAAGCTCCGTGAGATTTTCAGCCAATGGCTCTGGATTGTGCGGAAATTCTCCTGTAGGCTCAGTATAAAGTTCTACCACATTGGCAACTCCCAGTGCCTTTAGCAGAGGTGGAACCGATAGCCCGCCGGTTGAGTTTACACAATCCACAGCCACCGTATATTTTTGCTGCTCAATAATCGCCTTGTCAACAAGGGGCAAATCCAGGATCATGGCTATATGCTTATCAATATACGATGAATTTTCAGTAATCACACCTAGCTCAGTTACTTCTGCATACTCGTAATCATCCATCTCTGCGCACCTCAATATTTCGGCTCCATCAGCTTCTGAAATAAATTCACCTTTTGCGTTGAGTAACTTCAAGGCATTCCAATTTTTGGGATTATGGCTCGCCGTTAGGATGATACCCCCATCTGCGTTTTCGGCGGTTACCGCTACTTCTACCGTTGGGGTTGTAGAAAGTCCGAGATGAATGATATCAATGCCCATTCCCTGCAAAGTACCCAGAGCCATTTTTGTCACCATTTCTCCGGATATTCTTGCATCACGGCCCAGCACAACGACAGGCCTCGCCTTCCCGCTCTGCTTTATAACCCATTTTGCGTAGGCGCTTATAAATCGAGTAATATCTATTGGAGTTAACCCCTCACCCACTGTTCCGCCTATGGTCCCCCTGATTCCCGATATGGATTTAATCAATGTCATTTCGCTCTAATTTTAGGATATAAATATACTCGTTTTTATACGCCATGGTCAAAATAATAAGGCGAGTATGTCCAGGAAATTGTTAATTATTTTGTTAATTAAATTATCAAGCCTATAGCAGAATAAACTGAAAGTTTTGTGTTATATTTGGGTTAAGACACTTGTATGGCAGACAGGCAAGAATACAAAGACAAGAACGAGAATCCTTTATCGACTATTGTCAGGTATGAGGAGATGGTCGAAAATCGAAAGCAATACTTTTTTGATGTCGATCAATTTGAGGATATAATTGACCATTATGTAAGTAAAGGTGAGCTAAAGGAGGCTCGCCATGTTGTGAGTTTCGCCATTTCTCAACATCCATTCTCCACCGAATTGGTCTTAAAAAAAGCACAGATTCTTGCAGATTCCCGCAAGCCGCACAAAGCTTTGAAGGCCATTGCCCAGATAGAGAACATCGAACCTGGCAATCCGGAGCTTTTCACAATAAAGGGAAGCATCTACGCACAATTACGCGAGCACAAGAAAGCGATAAATTGCTATCGCACCGCCCTGGAGAAATCAGAGGACAAAGCAGAAATTTGGATGTACATCGCTTTTGAGTATCAAAATCTGGGAAATAGCGTGAAGGCACTGGACTTCTTCCAAAAGACAGTGATAGAAGATCCGGACAATGAGCTGGCCCTTTATGAAATCGCCTTTTGTTATGAACTGAATGACAGTTTGGAGGAAAGTATCGGTTATTACACCGAATTCCTTGAAACCTATCCTTTCTCGCACGCCGCATGGTATAATCTTGGAATAAGCTATTCCAAGCTCAAGAAATATAGCGAGGCCATAGATGCTTATGAATATGCCATTGCAATTGATGAAAATTTCGCTTCAGCATATTTTAACAAGGCGAACGCACTGGCCAACCTCAACAGGTATAAGGAAGCCATTGAGTTGTACGAAGAGACATTCAAGTATGAAGAACCGGATGCAATAACTTTTTATTACATCGGCGAATGTTATGAAAATGCAGAGCAATATGAAGATGCAATAATTCATTATACAAAGGCAACGGAAGCAGATCCTGAGATGGCAGATGCCTGGTTGTCCATTGCTATGGTGATGGAATTGGACAACAGAGCGATAGAGGGATTGAAGTACATCGAAAAAGCCATAGACCTGGAGCCAGAAAGCTCTGATTTTTGGCACATGTATGGGAACTATTTACAAAAACTGCAGTACAATCATGAAGCGGAGCATGCTTATCATGAAGCCACATGCCTGGACTCAGTGAACAAATATATCTGGCTTGATTACTCAGAATTTTACTTCAATAGCGGGAGCCTGGAAAGAGCGATCGAACTAATGTTAGAAGGAATAGGTAACATTCCATCAAATGCTGAATTGGAATACCGGATCACAGCATATTATTTAGCAAATAAGGAGAGAAATAAGGCATGTACCCATCTGATCAATGGACTGGAATTGGACTTCGATAAACACAGTGCCCTTCTCTCTTTTTATCCCCGGGCCGGCGAACTGCAAACAGTGACCGATCTGATTGCTCTTTACAGAGAGGATTCCTAAGATATTTCTACTTATTTTCGCACTCTCAATTTTCTACAGTAATGAATTACGATATACCCGGATTACCGGAAAGAACTACAGTACCACGAGATAATGGCCTCACAATGGTGATGGACAAAGGCTTAAGCTTGCGCCAGGTTGAAGATATGATCGCTTCCGGTGGAGAATATATAGACATTGTAAAATTAGGATTTGGCACTTCAATAATCACCAAAAACCTGAAAGAAAAGTTGAAGCTGTACAAGGAAGCAAATATTAAGACATACTTTGGTGGCACCTTATTTGAGCTCTTTATCGCAAAGGGGATGTTCGATGATTATCGAAAAATGCTCGATAAATATGATATGGAGTTGGCTGAAGTTTCGGATGGCTCTATTATATTACCGCACGAAAGAAAATGTGAGTACATCTCAAAGCTCACTGAACAAGTAGTAGTAATGTCAGAGGTAGGATCAAAGGATGAGACAATAATAATTCCTCCATATAAATGGATCAGCCTGATGCAAAGCGAGTTAGATGCCGGGGCATGGAAAGTAATTGGGGAAGCCAGAGAGGGCGGAACTGTAGGATTATTCCGGGCTTCAGGCGAAGTGCGAATGGGTTTGGTTGAGGAGATCCTTACACAAATTCCCGCAGAGAAAATACTTTGGGAAGCGCCACAGAAAACGCAACAAATCTGGTTCATCCATCTGTTGGGGACCAACGTGAATCTGGGTAATATTTCACCAGTAGAAATTATTCCATTAGAAACCCTGAGGTTGGGACTACGTGGAGATACATTCGATCTATTCCTGTCTGAAGAAGATAATGCCAGGCTAACTGAATAGTTAGGCCCGGATTTGTTAGACACCCATTAAACATTCAAACAAATGAAGGAGATCAGCGTTGTAGAACTCAAATCAAAAATGGATGCCAACGAGGAGTTTCAATTAATTGATGTAAGGGAACCCTATGAGATAGACATCTGTTCTATCGGGGGAGAATCTATACCCATGGCCACAGTGCTCAACCAAACAGAGAAGATATCGAGGGATAAACCCGTAATTATTCACTGTCGCAGCGGGCAACGATCTGCTGCGGTTGTTATGCAACTGGAATCTGCTCACGGGTATGAGAATCTGTACAACCTCACGGGTGGCATACTGGCATATGCGGATGAAGTTGACAATAGCCTTAGCAAATACTAGGCAATCTGATTATTCATGGCTGGGCTGAAAGACCTTCTATTATTCAAATGGTTAAAGCAACTCAAAGACTGGGTTGAATCCTTCTCCGAAAAACCAAATGGAGAACGTGCGCTGTTTATTTTTGCCTTTATAGAGGCATCCTTCTTCCCTATTCCACCAGATGTACTGCTGATTGCCATGGGATTTTCAGTCCCCTCGAGAGCATTCCGTTTTGCCCTTATTTGTACTGCCGGATCACTGGCAGGTGCTGTACTTGGCTATTCAATTGGTATGTATTTTGGCGACTTGGGAGAGAGCATGATCAACTTCTTTGATCCCAGCAAGAATGCAGTTGCAAAAATAGATGGATGGTTTATTGAATATGGTTTTGGCGGGATCTTACTGGCCGCCATTACACCTATTCCGTTCAAGGTGTTCACCATTGCTTCTGGAATATTTGAATATCCTTTCTGGCTATTTATGACGGCTTCACTGATTGGAAGATCATTCAGGTTCTTTCTGGTAAGTGCGTTATTTTACTTCTTCGGAAAACAGATCAAACCATTTATCGATAAGAATTTTGAAATCCTTGCAATCGTCTTTTCCATTTTGCTGGTTGCTGGTTTTATCAGTTTAAAATACCTCCATTGAAACCTACCCGCTTATTCGGGCTCATTGGAAACCCTCTCGCCCACTCATTCTCCAAAAATCACTTTGAGGAAAAGTTTAGATCGGAGAAGATCACAGACTCGGAATACAGAGAATTTCCGCTATCTGAAATCAGCTTATTGCCTGAGCTGATTGCTTCTGAACCGAATCTGGTTGGGCTCAATGTAACAATACCCTATAAGCAGGAGGTAATGAATTTTATGGATGAGGTTGATGATGTGGCAAATGATATCGGTGCCGTCAATACCATAGTCATCACCAGAGACAAAGATGATGAAAAAGCGGTATCACTCAAGGGATTTAACACAGATGTGAAAGGATTTGAACATTCTCTGGTTCCGCTGCTAAATGCCGAACATACCAAGGCATTGGTTCTCGGCAGCGGTGGCGGCGCCAGGGCGATTATCTTTGTGCTGAAAAAACTTGGAATAGAATATCAGGTTGTGAGCAGAGAACCAACTGGTGGCCGAAGCATTGGATACGATAAACTCAATCAGGATTTGATGGAAACACATTCAATCATTATCAACAGTACGCCGGTAGGGATGGAACCAAACACGGAAGCTGCTCCTGATATTCCCTATGAACTATTGAATAGCAGTCATTTACTGTACGATCTGATCTACAATCCCGAAGAGACCGAATTTCTTCACAAGGGACGACTCGCAGGAGCTACTACAAAGAACGGCTTGGATATGCTGAAGATCCAGGCTGAAAAGAGCTGGGATATCTGGAATTCATAGATTCAGCTTGCGATAATATCTATTGAGATTATAGTTTAGCTCTTTCACCATTTCCACCATTCTCTTGCTCAATAGGGGAATCGGTTTAGATCTTCTTACATAGTATGGGAAGGGCCTTTCCAATGGTTTAAATTGTGTGTCCATAACGATTATACCTTCCGATGAACCACTGAAAGCCTGAAAATGGATGTTTCCCACATCCACAACGAATACATGATCTTGCGCTGGTTTGATTCGAGGATCAATCTCCAGCTTATCATTCACAAAAATACTATCCAGTTTATTTTGCCGAATCCGGTCGCTGTTATTACTGAAGAAAAAATATGCAGTACAAAATTTAAATTCATCCCGGAACGCCGCAATTATTTCAATATTCCGGGCTTCAAGGTCTTTCTCCAGCTTTTTGGCTGCAACGAGATTATTCGCTTCCCTTAGAATTTTGATCTGTAATGCCGACGTTCGCAGCCTAACAAGTACACACCCCTTACTGAGCTCCTTTATTGCCGCTTCGCTCTGGGCCCTGGTTTTTCGACAGGAAGTTGGAACCAGTAAAAGAAGTGCTAGAAATATGGTGAATACGGGTAAGGAAGTAATTTTCTGAACCATTTTGACAGAGTTTATTTCTCCTTCAAACTATAAACACCAAGACTATCCAATTCCTGCGGTGTAACTGAGGGTGGAATTATGTTCCGCCTGATCTTGCTTGCCACAAAATCAGCTGTTTTCTTTGCATCCGCCTCAGATTTGAAGCCATAATGCTTGGGTACCGAGGGAATAATATCCTGATGAATGTATTTCTGCTGGTTGAGGTATATATCGTAACCCCACCCTGAATCAGCCTTAAATATCTCCACTTTGACGTCCGGTTGGTTCACCATTTTATGTTCAAATTTTTCAACAACTTCCTGCTCCTGAGCATTGCTCGTCAAATATATTGGCAACAGTAGAATCAGAAATGCAAATTTTTTCATCTTATTGGATACCCATAACTTGTCAGTGAACATCAGTAAAGTTAGGAAAACCCACTGCTAATTCAAATCCTATGGGTAATTTTGCATCCGATAAAAATCGGATCCCGATTTTAAATCAGCAATGGATTTCAAGCTCACTTCGGATTACACACCTACAGGCGATCAACCATCCGCGATCGAGCAACTCGTGGAAGGCCTTAACAGAGGCGACGAATATCAAACATTATTGGGAGTTACCGGATCAGGTAAAACCTTTACCATAGCCAATGTAATCGAGCAAGTTCAGCGCCCCACTTTGGTGTTGAGCCATAACAAAACACTTGCGGCACAGCTATATGGAGAGTTCAAACAGTTCTTTCCTGACAATGCCGTGGAGTATTTTGTTTCCTATTACGACTACTTTCAACCGGAAGCGTATCTACCGGTAACGGATACTTACATTGAAAAGGATCTCAGCATCAACGATGAGATAGAAAAATTGAGGCTCTCAACAACCTCGTCACTGCTATCAGGAAGGAGAGATGTTATTGTAATTTCCTCTGTATCATGCATCTATGGAATTGGGAACCCGGAGGATTTTCACGAAAGTGTTATAAACATCACTAAGGGCGAAAAAATTTCCAGGAATAAGTTCCTGCTGTTGCTGGTGCAAGGGTTATACTCTAGAACAGATACCGAATTTGACAGGGGAAAATTCAGGGTCAGAGGTGATACCGTGGATGTGAATATTGCCTATAGTGACTTCGCCTTCCGGTTTATCTTTTTCGGTGATGAAATCGAGGAGATTTATTCCTTTTATCCTAACACTGGTGAGAAAATAGCGAATTTTGAAGAGGTCTCAATATTTCCTGCAACCTTATTTGTCACCTCCAAAGCAAAGATTGAAAGTGCAATTGAACAGATCAAAACAGACCTGGACATCAGGGTGGATCACATGCATGAAATCGAGCTTCATGAAGAGGCCAAGCGCTTGAAGGAGCGTACGAATTTTGACATTGAAATGATGAGAGAGCTTGGTTATTGCTCTGGTATAGAAAATTATTCGCGCTACTTCGATGGGCGAAAAGCCGGGGAAAGGCCATTTTGTTTGTTGGATTATTTTCCGAAGGATTTTCTCACCATAATAGATGAAAGTCATGTAACCTTACCACAGGTCAGGGGTATGCACGGCGGTGACCGATCCAGAAAACAAAACCTCGTTGATTACGGCTTCAGGCTTCCGGCAGCACTCGATAATCGTCCGCTTCACTTCAACGAATTTGAGGAGATCATACAGCAAACCATTTATACTACCGCCACTCCTGCAGAATATGAGCTTGAAAAAAGTGGAGGCGTGATTGTAGAACAATTGATAAGGCCAACAGGATTGCTGGATCCTGAAATTGAAGTTCGTCCCAGTTTAAATCAGATTGATGATCTGTTGGACGAAATAGATCAGAGAATAAAGAAGAAGGAAAGGGTATTGGTGACAACACTCACTAAGCGTATGGCAGAAGAACTGGCGAAATATATGTTCAATCTAAATGTCAATTGTCGATACATTCACTCAGATATTGACACATTGGAACGTGTGGAGATCTTGAGGGATTTAAGGCTGGGCAAGTTCGATGTATTAATTGGGATCAACCTATTGAGAGAAGGCCTCGACCTGCCTGAAGTATCCCTGGTATCTATCCTGGATGCAGACAAAGAGGGTTTCCTCAGATCGGAAAAGGCACTCACCCAAACCGCAGGCAGAGCGGCACGGCACATCAACGGTAAGGTTATCATGTATGCGGATAAGATGACCGACTCCATGAGAAAAACCATAGATGAGACCACGAGAAGAAGAGAGCGGCAACTACAGTACAATCAGGATCACAACATCACGCCCACCCAAATTGTAAGATCTCATCACAGCATTTTGGTCCAAAGCTCGGTAGTTGACGCAGATGGATCGCAATCAAGGGCCTATATAGAGAGCGATGAGCTAAATATTGCAGCAGATCCGGTGATGAACTATATGACGAAGGAGCAGATTGCTAAATCTATCGCAAAAACACGCAAGAGCATGGAAAAAGCTTCTAAAGAACTGGATTTTATTGAGGCAGCTCGTCTGAGAGATGAACTCTACGCCATGGAAAAACTGGCCAAGAAGAAAAAGTAGTCCTATTTTCTGATCTTCAATTCCTGCCCCACATAAATCTTATCGGCATCCGAAATGTCATTATCCGACAAGATCACGTTGATTTTGTTTTCGCTACCATAGTATTTTAAGGCAATGGAAGACAAGCTCTCACCTGATGTAACTACGTGAATCTGTGAACTGGTCTTGCCCTGAATCGTGGCATTGGTCAAGTTTAGGGTAGTCAGCTCACTAACCTGGGATTTCAAAGCTTCTACTTCTGCGTCCTTCGCCGTAATCACCAGTTGCAACTCTTTGACAACGCTATCCATGCCAGCACTGGGAGATTGCTTCGCCTCGGCTAGCAATGACGTTTCCGTATTTGGGATTGGATCAGTTCCGCCTTCAGAAATAGCTTCTATTTCTTGTTCAGCATCCGACAATTGCTTCTCCAGGTTCACGATCTTAGCCTCCAACTTTTCGGTAGCATCGCTCATGTGGGCTGTAATCGGTAATTGATCTTCAGCTCCCAAAACCAAGCTAAGTATGAGTCCAACAAATAAGAGAACGATGGCAGCCAGTGCAGCTTTTAGCAACTTTTTCTGCTTGTCAATTAGCGCCTCGTAGGGAGCTACTTTCTTGAGCTCTTCGGAAATACTTTTAGTGGTTGAATATCCCCCCAGGAGGTTGTATGGATTTTTCTCCTTGCATTCAGCGCATATGATCTGGTCAGCAGTCCGTGTGTCTTTTCTGCAAATGGGGCAAATCATGAGATAAAATTAAAAGTCAAATGCAAATTGAAAAAGTCAAAATACAAGTTTCAACAATATTTAGGTTAGCTGAGTGCCACCAGATCTTTCCCAAAGTCGCGGACACCACTCAATATGCGCATAGATTGTTTCTCAGATGGGCTTTTATTTCCAATTATATATTGACGAAGTAGGCTGTCATTCATACTGATCCTTTTTGCAATTGCCGAGGCATTCAATTCCTTGAAGTAGTTGAAGAGCTGACGAACATCTAACTGAATTTCTATTTTGTATCTCCCCGTAAGCGCTTTGGGAATTTCCTCTTTTTCCTCAATCAATCCTTCCAGATGCAATTCTAAAGCTTCCTTCATATTTTTCTTAATCTCAGAAAGACTCTCTCCAACTGTAATACAGCCAGGAACCTTATCGACGTACGCCGAAAAACCAGTGTCTGTTTTCTCGACAATTATGCGCAATATTTCCATGTTATTAGTTTTTGTCAAACCTATTTTTATTTCAATCCCGCCTGCTTCAATATTGAGTTCGCTGTTCCTTTTGCCAAATCAATATTTTTCCCGTGATCCGGTACTGTTACCAACCCTTTTTTAACAGGATGTTTGAACTGCTTATGACTTCCCTTCTGGCGAGCCAATTTCCATCCGTCCTCTTTTAAAATCTTTAATATCTGCTTTATCTTCATTAAGCTTACGCAAATGTAACGAATTTGTTACCTATACTGAAAGAATAATTAAATTATGTATTAGAGGACTCTACAGTGGAATCGGGAATAATCAGTACTTCAAAAAATAATATCCCAGCTTCACGTACTCGTTGTTTACCATAATGAGCCCTGATTCGCTCTCCCACCAGAGACTCTCATCATAAAGAGAGCTAGGTGCTCCTCTTATCAAGACTTTGACCCCAGCATCTTCTAAAAGAGACCTGAACACATTGTTCACTCTTCTGGTATGGAACTTAGATGACAGAATCATTACTTTCTTGAATCCTTCCTCTAAACAGTAGCGGAGAATAATCTCGGACTCCTCCTTGGTACTGGTTCCCTCTGAAAGTGCCACAACATGTCTTCCCGGAACGTCATTGTTTTTGACCAGGTTCATTTTCGCGACTTCAGCCTCTTTGTGGTACATATTCAACGACTTCAAGAGATTAGAAACCTGGCCGCCGGTACATATTATTTTCTGCGTATAACCTGCATTGTAAAGCTTACCCGCTTCACTCCCCCGGTCAAATGGCCCTCCGCCCAACAAGAAGATGGCATCAACCTTCTCTATCGGATCTTCTACTATCAGGTAGTTCCCAACTTGCAACATAATGAAACTTCGCAGAAGAAATACAACCAACAAGGATGTGCAAGCAATGGATAATATAACTACAACTCGTTTCATCATTCAATAAAAAACCCGCCCCGTACTTACGCGTAAGTGCGGGGCGGGATATTATATCATTTATCTAAAAATGTTTAGTTACTGCCAAGAATTAGCGGAAGGCCATTTTTCCCTCCTCCTACTATAACAACTTTCGCGTTGGGCGATTCTGCAAGCTTCAGCGTAGCCTCAATGCCACGCATTTTCAACAGTTTATCTGTTAAGCTACTGTTCACGATTCGGTTAGCTTCAGCTTCACCTTGCGCAGCAATGATCTTTCTCTTTGCCTCACTCGTTTCCTTCTCCAGCCTGTACTTATAAGCGGCTGCTTCCTGCTCTTGTTTTAACTTGTCGTCAATCGCCATCCTGATCTTATCTGGAAGCGTAATGGACCGGATAAGCAGTGTCTTCATGGCGACATTATTGGCCTGAAGAACAAGCGCTGTCTCCTCAACAATGGCATTTTCCACCTCACTTCTCTTAGTAGAATAGATTTCTTCTGCTTCATACCTACCCATAACCTTTCTTACTGAAGACCTCACCTCAGGGCCTACAAGCCTCTCCACATAAGTAGAACCAAATTCTTCGTGCAAGTGTCCAATTTTATCGTAAACAGGATGAAATCTCACCGTTACATCAAGACGGATAGATAAGCCATTCTTATCGAGTACGTCCATGGATTCCTCCTCTTTTTGCTCTTTTACCTCATATATAAACATCTCGTTCCAAGGTGCGATAATCGTGAAGCCAGGAGTATAAATATTCCCCTTGTCCAGTCCTGTTGAGAACTTTCTAAAGATAACTCCTCTCTCACCTGGTTGAATAGTTACCCAGAACTTTCCAACGGAAAGGAGAAGGAAAACACCAAAAATTATAAAAATTAATGGCCTTAGTTTTTTTAAGTCAAATTGTGGTTGTTGATTCATTTTTATAGATTTTTATTTATTACTCATTTTAATTGGGGAGGCAAAAGTAATCATTTATTAACCCCTTACAAGGAGAGGCTTCAATCTTTTTTAAGCGCGCTCAATCTCTGGAGCAAAGTGGGATGCGAATAGTGAAAAAACACATAAGCTGGATGCGGCAGTAAATTACTGAGATTGTCTACCGACAGTTTCTTCAGAGCACTTTGAAGCGCCTCGGAGCTATAAGTCTCTTTGGCAAATGCATCCGCCTCATATTCATTCTTTCGGGAGAGCATATTCATGCCAATATCCATGATCATAGATAGAGGGCTGTATAACAAGCCGAATACCAATATTCCCAAATGAAAGCTCTGAATTTCAGCACCCAGCGCTTGTGCAAGCAACGGACTATCAATAACGAGCGATAGGATATATAGCATTAGCCCGGTTTGAAGGACTGACAGTATCAATCCGCCTTGCGTATGCTTCTTTTTATAGTGGCCAGCTTCATGAGCCAACACCGCAACCAACTCTTCCTTTGTATGATTCTCTATCAGCGTATCGTACAAAACGATCTTCTTTTTTGATCCCAATCCACTGAAAAACGCATTGGCCTTTGCCGAACGCTTTGAGCCATCCATAACAAATAGATTGTCGAGCTTGAAATCGACTTTCACACAATATTCTTCAATGGCAGTTCTCAACTCACCATTTTCAAGTGGAGTCAGTTTATTAAATATGGGCACAATAACCGAGGCATAGAAAGATGTCATCAGGAGCATAAATCCGCTAAAAGCAATCCATGCATAAACCCAAAACAGGCTTCCGGTTGATTCATAGAACCAGATGAACAGGGCAAGTAATCCACCGCCAATTAATCCTCCGATTAAATAGCCCTTCAATTTATCCAGCACAAAGGTCTTTGGGGTTGTTCTGTTAAATCCGAATCGCTCTTCAATGACAAACGTGCTGTAAATTGAAAATGGCATACCAAGAATATCGGAAGCTACCATTAGCAAACCAAAGAACATCATCGCCATCAGTATAGGATGGGTTGTATAGCCGCGAATAAAACCGTCGAGCATGGCAAACCCATCAAAATATAGCATAGCGAGCATCAAGAGTATTGAGAAAGTAGAAGTGATCAATCCAAAGCTGCTGTTGGCCTTATCGTATTCCTGCGACTTTTTATACTTATCGGGTTCATAAATCCCTTTTAATTCCTCAGGCAATTCAGTGCTCATGTTACTTTGATTCAAATAACTGAGAAACCTCTCCAATCCGTAATTGAAGAGCAATATTGCAACGATAATAATCCATATTGTATCTGGGCTCATAATAATAGACTTAATAGGTTCCGTTTCTCTTTCTGAGAAACCATTCCAGCGAAATAAATGCGAGCACAACATAGAATATCCATTTCAGATTGATCAATTCACGCAAATGCATACTCGAATAGGAAATTGAGGTGATATCTCCCCGGGCCCTGATCTTTTCGGCTATAGTCTTCAATTCAGAACTCAATACTATCTCCCCATCATGGGCAGAAGCCAGGCTTGCCAGTAACTTGTGATTGGCAATGGTACTCACCGATTCAACCAAAATGGGGCTAACACTCAACTCTCCGCTTTCCTGGTAGACTTTATCACCCACCCTGGTAGTCGCTTCGTATTCATATTCCCCAACAGGGAAAATTCCCGCATCCAACCGGAATGAATTCAAGCTTTTGCTGAAAGTATATGGGAATTTATTTCCTTCCTCATTTGTGATGGCCATGTTCACTTCGCCGTCGTTTATCAGATCGTAGCTTTCATTGTACACCTCTGCTTCAAAACTCAGCGGTTCATTTTCATAGAAATTGTTCTTGGATATTATTCTAAATTTTGACTTATTCACCTTGACCGAAAGATATTGGACAATCTTCAAAATGAGATTATTGTATATCTCGTGATTCCCATTCATTTTATCATCATGAAGCTGCCACCGCCAAAGTCCTTCCCCGGTAATTACCGCTGACTTGGTTTCACCTCTTCTATTGAATATAATGAGTGGTTTCTTCGTCGCCACTACGCCTATTCTCTGATTGAACAGGGAACTCGTTCCAACATCAGCTTTATAGGTTCCAAAAGGTGCCAATAAGGGCGGCATTTTCTTAAATGTTGCCAGGTGCTTCGATTCAAGCTTAAACAAGGAGAATTCATCAACTATCTCTGGAGTAACCTCGTTGAACTTAGAGCGAGCGCCAGAAATGGTAACACCAGCTTTTCTGTTGTTAAAACTTTTCAGATCCGTTTGGCTACCGATAATAGTCAGTAAGGGCACCTTTGTGCCGGCAATGGAACTGAAGAATTCTTTGAGCGGAAATTTTCGGGAAGGCAGCTGATGAAGAATGATAAGGTTGTACTGTTCAAAATGTTTGGAATTTCTCAGAACAGATTTATTGTACTCACTTACCAGCTTCTCTTCAACTTGATAGTTATCGTTTGCAACAATTGCCTGAAGTAGCGAAGCCAAGTCTGGATGGGGTGAGTTGGCCAATATCAATATCTTCTGCCGGCTATCGAGCACGTCAATATAAATATCCCAACGGTTGTTACTTTCAGTAATCTCATTTTCCACAGGCTTCAGGGATATGGCGTAATGCTGAATGCCCTCCTCCTCAGCTTCAACCTGCACTGATACTTTTAGAAATGCCGATTTACCATCAAACTCAATTCTTTGATTATAAATTTCAGCCCCATCTTTGGTGATTGTCAGTTTCGAATTTTCACCGTTGCATTGCCTTGCCTCAATATCAATCTCCACAGGAAAGGTATTTCCCAGATACGCGAGCCGGTTATACCGAACTCCAGAGATTGCCAGGTCACGCTTTACACTTGTATCTCCCATTGCGATAACATATAAAGGAGTTTTTAGTTTTTTCAGATCACTGGAATATTTGGGATTTACACCTTTATTGAATATACCATCTGAGGCGATGATGATAGCTCCGACATTTCTATTGCTGTAAATGTTGTATAGATCACTAAACAACATAGAAATATCTGTTTGCTTCTCACCAAAAGTGAAGTCTATTTCTTCGCTTACCCTCTCACCAAATGAATATGTATTGACATCAAAATCTGTCCTCAACTCAGCTATGAGCCCTTCCATCTGTGGCTTGAACTCATTTTGGATGTAGGATGAATCCGTTCCGATCAGTATGGAAGCCGAATTATCCTGAGCAATTATTATTATTGGTTTTTCCACCTCATTAGAAATTGTCTTCAGCAGGGGCCCCAGTAATAAAAAAGCCAGGAAAGAAATAAATAGAAAGCGTATTGTGGCGAGAAGCCATTGCAGCCATTTCTTTAAATCAGAAATATGACGGTCTCGCCAATAAAGTAATGTTGAGTATACTAACCCCAGTAGAAAGCATAGGAGAACTAACCAAATGGAATATTCGGTAATTAACGCCATATTCTAAGATCTCAAGTTAATTGAAGCTTAATTTCGGTTAAGGATATTATTTACTCATCAGCGAATCACGAATCTATTCGAATGAACGAATGACAACTTTTGCAGTGGCGAAGGAACTAATTCGTATTATTCGTAATTCGCACATTCGTATCAATTCGTTATTCGTAGATAATTAACCAGAAGTGTTTGATTATATTGAAACATCTTAAGTGAGCATTCCACCATCAACATTGATAACCTGGCCAGTTATATACGTGGATAAATCTGATGCCAAAAACAACACTAAATTCGCAACATCCTCAGTCGTTCCGCTACGTTTCATTGGAATGCCATCATTCCACTCCTTGATCAGCTTCTCATCTAATTCTTCCGTCATTTCTGTAAAAATAAATCCAGGCGCTACCGCATTGCATCTGATGCTTCTGGATCCCAGTTCCAAAGCGATCGACTTGGTAAAACCAATAACGCCCGCTTTCGAGGCTGCATAATTAGACTGTCCGGCATTGCCTTTAATTCCCACTACAGAAGTTATATTGATTATTGACCCTGACCGTTGCTTCAAAAACGTTTTTTGAATCGCTTTAGTTGTATTAAATACGGATTTCAAATTGGTTTCTATAACAGCGTCAAAATTCTCCTCACTCATTCTCATTAATAGGCCATCCCTCGTAATTCCAACGTTATTTACCAAAATATCAATGGTTCCAAAATCTTCCAGCACAGTGGTAATCAACTCATCCGCTGCATCATGACTCGATGCGTCCGATTTATATGCTTTTACCTTACCACCGTAAGTCTCCAACTCTTTCCGAAGTGCATTTGCTTTATCTTCTGATGAAATATAGGTAAAGCCTACATCAGCTCCATGCTCAGCAAGTTTATGAACGATTCCCTTGCCTATACCTCTTGAAGCGCCGGTAACTATTGCGACTTTTCCTTCGAGTAATTTCATCGAGTTTCTGTGTTAATTCTTTCCTTTAAAAATTATATTTTTGTATTGACCGAAAGAAGGTGCCAAAGATATGAGATTTATTATTATTGCTGTCCTATTGATTTTTTCCGTGCATAGCGCATTTTCCCAGATGTACATTGATGTTGCTGTGAAGGGTGGCATTGGAACCACCTGGTTGCTCAATACCAAAGTCTTTGCTGACGAAGATTATGTTCACAAGGTCTCGGCAGGAGGTAACTTCGGTGGCAAATTTGGATTCAACTTTACCGAAGGTTTTGAAGTAGTTGCAGAGGGCATGTTCGGGTTTTTCAACCAAAAATACAATATCAAGGAAGCAGATGGCGATTGGAACAAACGAATTTCAATGACACAGTTCCAGCTTCCCCTGTTGTTGAGGTTTAATAAGAACAACGGGAGTTTCTTTGAGATTGGAGCCCAATACACCAATAATTCGAAGATCACAGAAACCAACAGACAGGGTACTAAAGAGGACGCCAGTTATCGGTTCTCACCAGACTATTGGTCAGCTATATTGAGCTTTGGCGGGTACATGATGGGCTGGGATAACCTCGGATTGTCTTTCTCATTGAGGTTTGCTTACAGCTTTGCCGATATTCTCCACGGAGGGGAAGCAGATCAGGGAACATACCGGGATTATGCAGCCAATTTCAAGGAAAGCTATGTTACAACTACACCAATCAGTGCAATGTTCGTTTTAGAATTGAACTACGATCTTGGCTACATGGCAAAATCGCCATGCACCGGACGCAGGGCATTCATCTTTTTTAATTAAATCAAAATGAAGAAACTTCTTTTAATATCACTCTTGGTCGCTGCTGTCACGGTAAAAAGCAATGCCCAAAGTTTGGTAATGGGCATTAAAGGCATGTTTGCCTCTACCTGGTTAATTAATGCAAATGTATCCGATGCTCCCAGGGCCAAACAGACCTATGTACCGGCTTTTGGTGAATCTTACGGCCTGAGCGCCGCGATCTTTTTTAATAAGAAACTGGGCATTGAGATGAATTTCTTCTATTCCAACCATCGTCAGGGTTATACTGGAGATGATACCGAATATGAAGCACGTACCACAGTTTCAAAAATTGATATCCCCCTCTTTCTCAAACTCAAATCAGAGACCGGTGCATATTTTGAAATTGGCGTGCAATACAGCTCAATCACGCAGGCCAGATACCGATACAAATTAGGCCCTGTTGACACCAATTATTATGTGACTCAACATTTTGCAAAAAACTCGATAGATGGCATAGTCGGCATAGGGATAGATATTGAATTAGGAGCTGGATTTGCACTGACCACAGCGCTCAGGTTTTGGGGAAGCCTTACAGATATTAAAGGTGTTGATGGTTACGGAAATGACTTATCGGACGATACCGTGCTCAATCAGACCGTTGATACCAGGTACAATTATGAGGGTAATTATAAGCCTACCCATTCTGCCGCTGCCGGATTTTTGCTGGGGCTCACCTATACTATTGGTGATAGGCCAGGTAAAAAGAAGGATACTTCTCAGCCCGCTTCCTAGATAGATTTTATTTCTTTTTGGATTTATTCTCTGGTGGTTTCGGCTCTCTTCGGCTCCGCTCAGAGGACGCCGCTCAACCACCGGTATTCCGACACTGAGTTGCCAGGCGGAATTCGTAACTGCGGGCGCTGAGCGAAGCCGAAGTGCCCGCCCGCACTAAGCGAGTACGCCAACCACCTCCGCCATTTTCTTTCCAATAATAGCAGGCGACTCTACCACATGGATGCCACACTCGGTCATGATCTTCATTTTTGCTTCCGCAGTATCTGAGGAACCACCAACGATTGCACCTGCATGCCCCATTCTTCTTCCCTTAGGAGCCGTTTGTCCGGCAATAAAGCCCACAACTGGTTTGGTACCATGCTCTTTAACGTAATAGGCAGCTTCAGCCTCCATCCCACCTCCGATCTCTCCAATCATGACGATACCATCAGTATCCGGGTCATTCATGAATAGTTCAATAGCATCTTTAGTTGTTGTACCAATTATAGGATCTCCCCCGATTCCAATGCAGCTGGATTGGCCCATTCCGGCCTTTGTAACCTGGTCAACGGCCTCGTAGGTGAGTGTTCCTGATCTCGAAACGATACCGATTCGTCCTGGCTTGTGAATAAACGCCGGCATAATTCCTACTTTGGCTTCACCAGGTGTAATTACTCCAGGACAATTGGGCCCAACCAAACGGCACTCTCTGTCACTTAAATAAGCCTTGACCATTATCATATCTTTCGTAGGAATACCTTCAGAAATACATACGATCAGAGCAATTCCGGATTCGGCAGCCTCCATTATCGCATCTGCAGCGAAGGCTGGGGGAACAAATATTATTGAAACATTGGGTTTTACTTCGGTAACCGCATCAGCAACAGTGTTAAACACAGGTAAATCCAAGTGTGTTTGTCCGCCTTTATTAGGAGTAACACCTCCAACTAACTTCGTACCGTACTCAATCATTTGGGTAGCATGAAATGTCCCTTCACCTCCCGTGAAGCCCTGTACCAGTACCTTGGAATTTTTACCGACTAAAATGCTCATTTCTCAATTTTAGATTGTTGATTTAAGATTAATGATCGACCCTCCTTAAAACAGGATACAATGCTAACAATTTTATCCGAATTATTGTCCATGATTGATCAGTATCACCTTGTTCCGGCTCTTCATTCCCCTCTCAATGCTCACTGTTGATTTTCGAACCTTGAAGTGTTTGGCTATTGCAACAATGAGTGCTTTGTTGGCCTTGTTCTCCACAGCTGGTTCCACCAGGTAAACCTTCAATTGTTCACCCTCCTCCAGAATTCTGGCCCTCTTCGCGTTGGGCATCACGCGCACGTTTATTTTCATGTTCGAGCAATAAATACTTTCTTCCATACAATTTAGATATTTTTGGGAAATAACTTCAACCACTAACAGTTCAAAAGTGCAATTCGATACGGACACCATATGTGCATTATCTACACCTACCGGAACTTCCGCGATCGCTGTAATCAGGGTTACCGGAAATGAGGCTTTCGATATATGCAAGCAGCTTTTTGAACCGGCAGATACAAAAAAGGATATTAATAAGGAAAGCGCCTTCTCCATCCATTACGGTTTTATTAAGGACAATAATGATATTATCGATGAGGTCTTGATCAGCTTGTTCAGGAACCCTCATTCATATACCGGTGAGGATCTGATTGAGATTTCATGTCATGGTTCTATTTACGTCCAGCAGAAGGTATTGCAGCTACTGGTGAATGCCGGTGCCAGAACTGCGAAACCCGGTGAATTCACAATGAGGGCGTTTCTGAACGGGAAGATGGACCTCACCAAAGCAGAAGCGGTGGCTGATCTCATTGCCTCATCCACAGCTGCAGCGCACAAAACAGCTATTAACCAGATGAGGGGCGGTTTCTCAGACGAGCTCAAAGAACTAAGACAAAAGCTGCTTGACTTCGCTTCATTGATCGAGCTTGAACTGGATTTCAGTGAAGAAGACGTTGAATTTGCAGATCGAAAGGCGCTCACCACATTAATACTGGAGATAAACGATATGCTAAAAAGACTTATCGATTCATTTAGCTTGGGCAATGTGATAAAAAATGGCGTGCCGGTTGCAATCATCGGCAAACCCAATGTTGGGAAATCCACTTTACTCAATGCGTTGCTCAATGAAGAACGAGCCATAGTATCGGATATACCGGGAACGACGAGGGACTACCTGGAAGACTCTGTAAATATGAACGGAATTCTCTACCGTTTTATAGATACTGCAGGGATTCGAAAATCTACCGATGAGATAGAATCTAAGGGAATTGAGAAGACTTTCGAGAAGATCAATGAAGCTAAAATTGTGCTGTATATGTTCGAAGCCCTGGAAACGGACGTACCGCAAATAGAAAAAGACCTTGCCGAATTATCTCTTGATACGGATACGGATACTATCATAGTTATCAACAAAACTGATCAGGTAACCGGCGATAGCATTGAAGAAAAATTTAAAAGTGTAAAAGATGTTGTTCTCATTAGCGCATTGAATAAAGTCAACCTGAGTTCTTTGACCGAAAAGATAGAATCCTTTGTAACTGTTCAAAGTGTAGAGAGCAATGATACCATCATCACCAATGCCCGACATTACGAAGCCCTGTCCAAATCGCTGGCTGGTATTGAGGAAGTAATTAGCGGCCTCAACAACAAGATTTCTGGCGAGCTACTGGCTGCAGATATCAGAAACTCACTCACCCACCTGGGAGAAATAACCGGAGAAGTAACCAATGATGAGCTGCTTGGAAATATTTTTGGGCGGTTTTGTATTGGAAAGTAAGTGGGGTGTTTAAAATGGCTTAAATGCAAGAAAATGCAAAGAAAAGCCCATAATAGTAGGGGGTTTCCAAAAAGTCATTTTCACATCGTTTCAAGTTCTAACCTATTTCCTTATATTTTTTATCAGGTTTTTATAAGTAAGGTGTTTTTCCTCATACTTTTTTATGAGTTTTTTTGACTCCCTTGCTCTTCTAAACTATAACGTCCTTGCACGCACAACGGGTAGGTGAGTAAAAACTATTGCGAACCTGTATTGGGATTTAAGAAATACCTTTGTTTAGAGATAGGAAAGGGAAGAGCACTGAATCGAAAACACTCGAAATGATTACAAATACCCCAATATGGAGCTAGGAATCAATATCATCATCGGGTCTAACATTTGGGAACCTGAATAGGCTAATTAGATTATCAAAATACAGCTAACTGAAAAGAACACTGGCAATAGCAAGAACTACGGGTATTAATAATGCCGTGATAAAAATGCCAACTTGCTTGCGTTTTTTGCGCTCCGTCATCATGTGGTTTGGCCCAATTTGAAGTTCTATTAGTGGGCAAATAGTCTCCACAGATTCAAAAATCCTTCCTATGAAAAAAGCAGCTATCATACCTCCGAAAAGAAGAGCTACAAAAATTGCAGATATAAATTTCCCCCACCCTCCCCATGTCCAAAGAGGTACATAGTTGTCAGAGCCTTCATTGAGCAGATCAAGTCCTGGCCCAATAAGGTACATAGTAAACAATACAAACCCCCATGAAATAATGCGCTTATATCTCCTAATAGGATACTGTTCTGGAATTGTGGACAGGACATCTTGAAACTTGCCAATTATGCCGTTCACCCACATGTCATCATCTCCAGTCACCAGAATACCGCTCGAAAAATCATCATCATCGTCTTTATTTCCATGATGCAGAGAAAGCTTAATACCAGCCAAATCGTGGTGCTCAAAGTTAATTTCGATAGAATTAATCTTTTTGAAATTTATTGCTGAATCATCATTGAAAATTGATATGTCATCAGATACATAGGAATTGCCCTCGGCTGCTTGAACTGAGAAGATAATGGAAGTGTCTTTGGAAGTATTCGTGTCTGAGTCCGTACTATTGTTGTGTTTTAAGTACTGATCCCAGATAATATTTGCTAAGTCCCGAACATTCTCAAGACTCAGCACCTTATCACTTATGGTAAGAGGCTTACTTTCTTTGATCGCCATTGCAGAATTATGATTAAATCATAGCGGTTTGTTGGATGGGCAGTCGGGATTCGGACATTTGTTGGTAGATGGCGGAATTAACGTCCCACATTGAGGACAATATATAGCATCTAATGTCGTGTTTGGTTCGTTCATTTTAGTTGGTGTTGGTTGGTAATAATATGCGATAGTTAAATTTAACTGAGTGAAGATAAGATTTTTAGTATTTATTCAACTTGAGTATTTATGATCTTCTTCATTAATATGAATGAGAACTTTACACCGTAGAGTATAAAGGGACTTGTCCCTGTGGGGGAAAACTGAACGTTAAACGAGAGCGAATATTAAATGAATCGTTTGAGCTAATTGAATGTCAAGCAAATCCTAAAGGGCATAGGGCAATATTTTCTCCGCGAATTTTCAATAATAAAAACTATAACTAAGAAGAGCGACTTCGCAATCCAGACGGATTGTGAACTTAATACTCTTCTCGGAAACTATCTGAATCACAGGTTACGTTATTTTTAATCCTCTGAATTTCCGACATATTGACACATAAACTGTCATGCAGTCATCTTACTTGTCCATTACTCTTTAATGCTGCGCTGGCACGAGGATTGACGAAGAGAAAAGAACACATTATTAAAACATTATGGCAACATCATCTACTAAAAAAGGACATATTGATTAACTATGGGA
>JACZWC010000012.1 GCA_022572355.1 Bacteroidota bacterium
TTTCAGTGCGTCCACAACCTGATTGATAGATAATCCGGTCGCATTAAGCTTTGGCATTGAAACCAATACCTGGTATTGTAATACATCTCCTCCTGTAGGGATAACCTGGGAGATTCCTGGAATAGACAATAACCTTCTGCGGATGTCATAGTCTGCAATGGATCTCAGGTCAGCCATTGAAGTAGTCCCCGCCTGCGATGAATCTCCGTCGGGCAGGTCCACAGAAAGGCCAATCAGCATAATCTGCCCCATAACTGATGAAATTGGACCCAATACCGGAGTTACGCCGTCTGGAAGCTGATCCTGAATCGTTTGTAATTTTTCGTTGACTATCTGCCGGGCCTTGTAAATATCCGTTCCATAATCAAACTCCACGAACACAAGCCCCAATCCAATTGAGGAGCTCGAACGAACCTGTTGAACGGCTGCTGCTCCATTTAAAGCGGTTTCGACGGGAAGTGACACCAATACTTCTACTTCCTCAGGAGACATACCTTCCGCCTCTAAAAAGATGGTAACCCTGGGGCGATTTAAATCTGGCAGCACATCGACTGGCAGGTCCAATGCGGTGTACGTCCCTCCTATCATCAGGATAATTGCAAAAGCAATGACAATTAAGCGGTTGGTGAGGGAGAACTTTATTATTTTGTTTAACATCTTATTTCAATGTGCAATAGACAATTGGCAATTTGCAATGTTTACCTGATTAATATTTTTCGGGATTATGAAGCATGTGATTAAGAAGCCTTCCAATTTCTTCTGATTTTTCAATTAAATTGGTGTAGGTGTTTTTATTGATGTATTCGCAATCCAAAGAGAATTCAAGCCAGGTTTGAGTTTCTGCATTTTCCGTGTCCGCATCACTTACTTTAGAAACAAAGTGAGCCGGGTATTGTTTCTTGCGATAACTTTCAGAAAGATTAGCACAAACACTCCTGGTGCATCTTCTGATTTGGTCAGTTAAGGAATATTTTTCATCTGCGGGAAACCTCTTGCTCACTTCAAATACTTCCATTGCCAATTTAAAAGCTAACTGATATACCTTGGTATCCTGAACCCTTTTTGTTGCCATAATATGAGTTGATGCTCGTTGCCTATTGTATATTGGCTATTGATTCAGGTATATAGACTTCACCTGATAAGTTCCATTTATCACAATCCGCTCATCTTCTTTCAATCCTTTTAATACAATTGTTTGATTGGTACTGCTTTGTCCCAATTGCACAAACTTTACTTTGAACATTTCCGGATCTGTATGAACAAACACCACTGGTTTGCCATTAATATCAATAATCGCGGATGTTGGTACCACGAGTTCCTTTTTTTCAGATTTAGCTGTCACATAAACATTGGCGAATTGCCCCGGCTTGAACAAGCCCTGAGAATTATCGAGTTCCAAAATTACCTGAGACGATTGATTGACCGGATTAACCACATTTCCGAAGGCAATCAAACGCGCACTTTCAGAGAAGTGTTTTTCCTCCTGGATGCACTCAACAAAAAAGGTAACATCCTTACTTATCTCTGTTATATCCGGGTGGTTTAGCAGATGCATGTCCTTATCAAAAATCTGTGCCTCAACCTTTAAAGTTTTGGTGTCATAAACACTGAATAGCTTTTCACCCTGTGCAATCTGTTGCCCAATTGACAGGTTAAAATTGTCAACTACGCCAGAGATAGGCGATTTTACACTCAGCACTTTACCTCGTGCGAAATTTCCGGAGAGTTTATCGTAAACATCCTTGTTTTTCCGGGCGGTCTTGTAGCGTATGCCTGCCTTTATCAAGTCTTTTTTGGCTACGATGTCATCGATTGCCTTCAATCGCTGTAATTCTTCCTTGGCAGCTTCATATTCTGCTATCGCCTCAGAATTTGCCGTGGCCACCTGGATTTGTTCTGCTGCATCAAAATTCTGAGCAATGACTGCAAGTATTTGTCCTTTGTTCACCTTTTCTCCGATACCAACATTGATTGACACAATCGATGCGTTTTGAGGCGCAATGATCTTAGCCTCACCATTGGTGACAGGCATAATTTTCCCATATAATTTAAGGGCATTTTGAAAATCACTATAGACTGTAAAAGCTGTGCGGATGTCGAAAAGAAATTGTGTTTCTTTCAGTATCTCAGACTCATCCACGGCCATATTCCCTCTAGTGGGTTTCTCTTGCTTTTCGCCATGATCCTCACCACCGTGAGCAATTGCAGTTTGATAATTACTTACCGGCATTGAAATAGTCAGCAAAACGATTAAAACGCCAAATGTTTTTTGAGACATGGCCTTGTTTCTGCCCATTAGGCGCATAATTACAGCGCCTCCCGCCAGACCAACAAACAAGAATAGAATTGCCTTTAAATCAAACCAACCGCTTTCAGCATGATCATCAGTAACTAGTGTCATTTTCTTACCAACTTCAACACTTTCCAAAATCATTAAATCCGCCTTTCCAAAACCTGAAATACTGGCAACCAGGCTGTATGACTTGTTTTCCGGGAAGGTGGCTCCAACATGGTATATTCCAGGTTCATGTTCATGAATAACAAATTTCAAATTAGCATCTTCCAGACAGGTAATCTCGATTTTGGCGTTTTCGATCGCAGTATTCGTTTCGTAATCAGAGATAAACAGTGTCATCTCGGTGTTGTTACCCGCCTCAATTGGTTCGTAGCGCAACACAACTTCAAAGTTGGATGAAACACTATTGACAGTAAACCAGGATTTACCAGTCGGTTTTGCCTTGTTCTTTTCTTCTCCGTGGTCCTCGCCACCGTGAGCTACCGCCACTAGTCCTGTCAAGGACAAAAATGTAATGATTAGAATTGTTTTTACAGTTGCCATATTATTTTCCATTTAGATAATTGAGTTCTATAACTGAGGCATTGTACTTTTTCAAAGCCTCGTAGTAATTGGTTTTTATATTGAATGCCTGACTAATTGAAAACAGATGTTGCAGGTAACTTATCTCTCCAGCAGCATATAAGCGCGTTGCCGCATCCAAAATAACATCCGATTGTTCCAGCCCTTTAGAATCAAAGAACTCTAAAGATGCCCGGCTGGCCTCAAACTCTTGAATGGCGTTAAACCACTTAAAATTGAAGTTCTGTACTGCCAGTGCGCTTTCGAATGATGTTTTCTCGGCATTGGCCTTTGCCGCCTTGATTCGCGAACTATGGGTCCAGAACCACAGTGGAAGAGACAATCCAAATTGAAAACGATATGTTGTGGCAGAGTTTCGTTCAGCCTGATTCATATAACCAACTGAAAACGCTGGCGCTAATCCGGACTTTGCCAATTTCAGTTCTTGCCTGGCTACCGCTGAGTTCTGATCAGCATAATCAACAAAAAGTCCTGAAGAAGGGGCATCGTAGCCAACATCATCGCAATCAATCTTTTCATATTCTCTATCAGTACGAAGTTCCTCGTTGTTAACCCCGGTGAGCAAGCTCAGTCCTTGGCGAGCGCCATTCAGTTGAGATATTGTCGTTGCAAGTTCCACAGCAGCTTCACCTGCCCTGGCCTCCGCGCTGGTTAGCTCGAGGAGTCCTACATCCCCAACCTTATGTCGTTTGTCAGTAGCCAGATAATGGGTTGTGAAGATGCTATCCTGAACGATTGCCTGACGGATTCTCGCTTCCATATATTGAAGTTGGTTGTATGCCAGACTCACCTGCCGAATAACCGAAGAACGGCTAATTGCAATGCCAGCTTCTGCCAGTTTTATCTTCTCCCTACCAACTTTTGATTGCTGAATGTATACCAGGGGGTTATCTACGGTTTGCTGTACCCCGGGCGTGAAAAATTCACCGGTAGGGGCCTCAAGCAGAATTTGAGGGTCTGGCAAACTAAAACTTCCCTTCTTCAATGCCCTCTGCTCTTCCAGCTCCATTTGCGCAGCCTGCAAGTGCGGGTGCCTCTTCAAGGCCTCGGCAATGGCACTGTCCAGGCTGATTGAAGTCTGCGCATACAGCCCCAACCAACCGAACATGAATAAAAACGTAAGCGTAATTCCCTTCATTTTCTACTTTTCAATCAAATCCGATAAATCAATGATGATGCCCATGATCACCATGGTGCTCCTCAGGCTGTTCATGATCATGCTGACTCTCTTTCTGAAACTTTGCTACTACAGTTTTACCGTTCACCACGAAGCTGACGATACTCGTAAAGGGTGAAGCACCCTCCTTTAGCTCAAGGGTAAAATGATCCCCTCCTTTTGGTGTTAATTTATCGCTGAGCGTTTCATCGTCAAACTGCAGAATGACAGTTCCTGTAACATCAGCGTTTGGGATGGATTTTTCCTCTCCATCTAAGAGGTAGTAGCTGACTTCGCCTTCACCCACAACCATTTCAATATGGTAATCACCCGCTGTCTTAACTACTCCACCATGAGGTGAGCCATGGGCATGATCTTCGCCATGATGGCTATGTCCTTTTGATTCAACTTCCTCCGAACTTCTCAATGATCGGACATAGGCATAAACTGCAGAGACTTTCTCTTCACCTAAGATAGCTCCCCAACCTGCCATCGGTGTTCCTTCAACACCGTTCTTGATAATGTGGATACGGCCTTGGTCAGAATAGAATTTTGAATGAGCATTGTCAGTAAAATCTGCGGGTTTAGATTTTAACGTTCCTACCGTCGGGCCATCTCCCTTCCCACTTTCTCCATGGCAGTTGGCACAGACACCTATATAGGTTTCTTTACCCAGCGCCATTTGGTCATCCGTAGCGGGTGGAGCTGGCTGATCGTATTTGTCACCCAATTCTTCTTTTAACAGTTCCCGAACCTCATTCATGTGTTGCATATGGCCGCTACTTGCATGGCTGTCATGTTCGTGAGAGTGCCCGTCGCTTGCATCATGACCGTGCTCCTTGAGTACCAGATCCATTTTACACTTTGAGCACCTATCGCCTTTCTCTCCCGCAATTTCGGGGTGCATAGGACATACGTACATACCAGTTGCATGTTCGTGTTCTTTTGAGTTGCTTTGTTCGGAGCTACCGCAGCCAACTAAGGTTACGGAGCCAATAGCAAATAGGGATGCTGCTGTTAACATTAAAATAGACTTCTTCATTATTCTTTTATTTAGATGTTCTCTGAAACTGTCGACTCAACTACTGCACAGAACAAGGGTTAATTAAATTTGTTACTTAATGATGGTGTTCGTCATCAGGATCGTGTTCATGTTTGTGTTGTTCAACAGATCCACTAAATTTTGCCGTTACATTGGCTTCTCCATTATCAATCGTAACTATAGCATTTTGAAACTTCATTTGCCCTTCAGAGATTTGAGCCCACAGGTATTCATCGCCACTAGGTTTCAATTTAAGCGTTGACATCTTGCCATCCTTAAGTTGTAACATAACTTTCCCCGAGGCCTTTGAAACATTCATGGTTCTTTCTTTAGCATCTAAAAGGTAAACTTTTACTTTACCGTCGCCCGTCAGGTTCATTCCGCAAACGGGACATTTTCCAGCTTTTGCACTCTCGCCCCCCTTACACTTCATAGGACATATATAGCCTCCATTTACCATTTCAATATGGTATTTGCCCGCTGATTTTACAATTCCGCCGTGGGGTGCTTTATGTTCGTGGTCTCCACTTTTTCCGTGACTGTGCCCTTGTGCAAAAGACATATTGTTGCCAGCCAGAAACAAAATGACAATTATTCCAATTGATTTTAGATTTACTGATCTCATAATATTTGATTTTTTAATGGTTAAAAAATTAATTAATGTTTAATGTTGATGATTGTGTCCATCGTGATTACGGTTGGGTGATGTATCTGGCAAGCTTGAATCCTGATAGGTATATATCCTGCTCACTCTAATTAGTATGCCTTTTTCGGTATATGTTAGCTCAAATTCCCTTTTCTTTTTTTTCACATTTACCATATACACCGTTCCGTGTTCTTTCTTCTCGCTTTTTTGCACCGTTCCAATGTCATATTTCTTATACCTTTTCTGTAATTCTGTCGTAACCAAATCAGGCAATTCGTCTGCGCTTATTTTTATTCTCTCTTGTGCAAAAAGCGAACTAGATAGAATTAGAAATATAAGGGTATGTAAATGTCCTGCTCTGATCATTACTCGGCCGTATTTACTGCCCTGATTAATCCGAGAGTACCAAACGCAGTGTTAAAAAATCTTGTTTCCCGCACATCTTCAAAGCCTGCTTCCCCAATGTATTTTGGTAATAAACCTTTTACATTGTCGGTGGTGGTTTCAAATCCATCTAAAATCTGCACTAGATAAAAGGCACCGCGCATAACCATATTTTTTGCTTTGCACCAATCGGCTATATGAAGCTCGCCACCAGGTTTCAATACCCTTTTTATTTCCATGAGGGAATTGGATTTTTGCCCTGCGTTCAGGTGATGAAAGACAAGGCTGGAAATTACCCGGTCATAGCTATTGTCTTCATAAGGCAGAACAACGCCATCATATTTATCGATGTGGATGTCTGTTTGAAATTCTGAGATTTTGCTCTTGGCTATCGCAATATTATTAGGATCAATATCCACACCAGATATTTTTGCATTAGGGCTCATCTGTTTGGCCATCATGGATAAGGTGGCGCTTCCGCAACCGAAGTCTAGCACTTTATGATGCTCCTCAATTCCTGCCTGTAAGATCAATGCGGCTTTGAACTTCTTCTCAGGCATAGTCAAGTTTAATATGGGATCATAAAACCTCGTCAGCCAGTCGTATTTGAGTGCCGGGATATAATTATTAGTTTCTTCTGTCATAATAAATCGATAAGTTAATATAATCGGGAATGCCCCGGAATAACGGAACAAGCAGGAAAGTTACGTACAGAAACACAGTCTCGAAAAGGCGTAACCCTCCTGAAAACTTACCTTAAGGTTTCGGTAAGCATGGAGTGGGAATCAGACTAGGAAGGAGTGTAGAAGAATGCGAAGATCTGGTATTAACAAAGGTGGAACTTTGTTAAGATAATCCGCTTCCTGAAATATTAGATTGGTATACACCCAATTATAGGAGCTTTTAATCTGAAGAGACGTCGGTGAAAGACTAATATTCACTCCAATTGGAGGGATTATTGTATTTGATAAAGCGGCAAAGAATACCGGAACAGTGTTGTTGCAGCAAGTATCACCAGAGTCATCTTTGTGGTCATGCCCTTTGTCTTTATGATCATGTTCTACAACCGCAGAGCTATTTGAGTGGTGATGGTCATGTCCGTAAGGGTGACTGTGCTCCACGCCCATTTCATCTATCACATGGGCTAGATTGCAAAGGATGTTAGCAGTGAAGACACCGGCGAATACACCTAGCATCACAACGCTACCGATCCTGACACTAATATGTTTTGTTACGTACATAGAAACGCTTTAACGAAGCAACCACTGTTTTAGTTGCATTGAACTATAATTTTCCTCTAATGTATTACAATTTTTTGTGTGAGCAATCCATTTGTCGTAGTTAAAGTTAGGAAGTAAATACCCGTCTCATAATTGCTAACGTCCAATTGATGTTGGTAGCTGTTGTGGATAGTGGGAATAGGCTTGATATACACTTCTTCTCCTAAGAGATTGATGACTTTTAACTCCGCTTGCCCTTGTAGTTGCGAATTAATTTCAATGGTGATCCGGCTGTTGGAGGGGTTGGGATAAATTCTCAACGAGAAGGCAACAATGTTCTCTTGGAAACTAACTGGCAGGGTTACCGTGAAAGGCTCTGACACAAATCCATTGACTCCAGGACCAATGCTCATTGGCGGACTTTTCAGCGCATCACCATAAGTTCTACATGTGTATACCCCCATGTCCGCGGATGTGATATTGGGGATTATCAAAATTGAGTCTGTGGGGCCTCCAGCAACTACATTGGTGCCCCTGAACCATTGATAGAATAATGCCGAATCCTGGCTGGCGATACTCAAGGTGAGCGTATCTCCAGGCAACAGATTATAGGTGGACGCCTGGCCAAATGGCTTTTGCGGTGCGAAATACACACTTTTAAATATTGAGTCTGCAATTCTCAACTCTCTTGCATCGGAAAAATCTAATTTGTTGTTAGAACAGTTCAGCCATTGTAGATTGACATTCGACGAAAAATCAGGCAGCGCTGTCAATTGGTTGTCCCTACAATCGAGATATTTTAGAGAGGTGTCGGCCGAGAAATCAGGCAGTGTAGTTAATTGATTGTTTTCGCAATCCAGATTATATAAAAGCGTATTTGCCGATAAATCGGGTAATGAAGTCAATTGATTTCCGCTGCAGTTGAGCCACTCCAGGGCAACATTGCCCGACAGATTAGGCAAGGCGATTAACTGGTTATCATTGCAGAAAAACTGTCTTAAGAGGGTGTTGCTTCCCAGGCCAGGCAAAGCTGTTAATTGGTTATTGCCGCAATCCAGTACTTGTAAAGCCGTATTTGATGAAAGGTCCGGCAAGAATGCTACCTGATTATTTCGACAATCGAGATATTCCAAGGCTGTATTAGCCGACAAGTCTGGCAAAATAAGTACCTGATTGAACTGAAAATAAAGTTTTTGTAACGCGGTGTTAGTCGTAAGACTTGGAAGAGTGGTTAGCTGATTTTGACCGCAGTTAAGTTCTACTAATGCTGTGTTGGCAGATAGGTCCGGCAAGTTGGTCAATTGACTGTTAAAACAGACCAGAGACATAAGAGAAGTGTTGGCAGACAAATCCGGAAGAGCAGTCAAAAGTGTATTATAACATTGTATCTGTTGAAGTGCTGAGTTTCCACTGAGAGACGGCAATGAAGTCAGTGGATTATTAGAACAATAAAGAAGTCTCAAATCAGCCAAGCTGTCTAAAGAAGGTATCGTGGTTAATTGATTGCCCATGCAGATAAGGCCTTCAATATTTTTAAAATATTCGATTCCCGTCAGGTCTTGAATACCATAATAATAGCAAACGAAGTAGCCACCAACCAATGCAGCCTGTGCAGTTATGAGGCTGTCACCGGTGCTATCCATTAAACTGGGGTAGTTATCATTGAGAAAATTTCGAAAGTTGGTATCCGGAATGAAGACTTTTGTCTGGGCACTGATGGTCAACGCGACTATCAAAAAAACCAGGAAGAATACTATTCTTTTCTTCACGACATTCAAATAATAGGTACTAATGAATAACCATTTTTTTTGTTCGTATGTCTTCAACAGTCTCTAAGACCAGGAAGAAAACTCCCTTCGCCAAATGGGATACGTCCAATTGTTGGTGAAATGACTTGTCTATAAATATGAACTCCGAATAAACTTTCCGTCCAACGAGATCAATAATCGTTACTGTGGCCGGACCTTGAAACATTGAATTAATTTCAATATTGAGTTGGCCGGCCGATGGGTTGGGATAGACAGAAAATTCCAGCTCGTTAGGATAGTAGGGAGGCTCATACATCTCAATTAACCCTCCTGAATATTTGGCAACATAACAGGCTCCCGAACCCTTCGAGATGAGGTTTACCGTATCATCATTAAAATTGAAATCAACTGTATCTTGAAAGGTCCCGACGGCGTACACATTTCCGAATCTGTCCTTTACTATTGAATTCCCCAATTCCCATCCGCTGCCACCAAAACCACCCACCCAAATATAATTGCCATCGGTATCATAATGTGCAACAAAAACATCTTGGCCACCATTTGAGGAAATGGTCGCATAGCCGCTTCCAGGGTCAAAGTCAATAAATGTGCCCTGGTAATGCCCGATAATATAAATATTTCCATTCCCATCCGTACATATGCCCAAACCCTGATCGGCGTAGTAACTTCCAAAATTATTAGCCCAGAGATAATTACCGTCAGTGTCGTATTTGGCCAGGAAAATATCAAAGCTTCCATTTGATATTAAATAGGCTGTACCTACGCCCGGTTCAAAGTCAGCCGTATCGTTCATAAGGCCGGTTATGTACAAATTTCCTTGTGCATCAACACTGATTGAGTGACCAATGTCCCACTTACCCCCTCCCATATTTTTGGCCCAGATGTAATTGCCATTTTTATCGTACTTGGCTATAAATATGTCTCTGTTATTAGCTGTTAAGCTGGCAGTACCAGGCCCAGGGTCAAAATCTACAGTCAAGTGAAAATCTCCAGTAATATAAACGTTACCTGAGGCGTCTAAGTCGATTGAATAACTATAATCATAGTAACTGGCTCCCACACTTTTTGCCCATACGTAATTACCATTGTTATCGTATTTGGCAATAAAAACATCATTCTGACCATTAGACCATAAATTTGCAGTCCCGCTCCCAGGGTCAAAATCAACGGTTTCGTAAAAACTACCCGTCAAATAGATGTTTCCAGAACCATCCAAAGCAAAGGAATTCACCCCATCACTTTTAGGTCCACCTATGTTTTTAGCCCAGATGTAATTCCCATTATTATCATATTTGGCCATAAATATATCAGAGGATCCATTAGTGGTTAAACCAATGCTATCAGGGCCGGGATCGAAATCTACGGAATATTGAAAGCTCCCAACAATATATACATTGCCCAAGGCATCTGTCTGAACTAAACTGCCCCCATCATTGCCGAACCCTCCAAGGGCATTAACCCAGAGGTAATTACCACCAATGTCATACTTAACTAAGAAAATGTCTGAGCCTCCCTTTGAGGTTATATTAACACTGTCGATACCTGGATCAAAATCCACGGTGGAAGAATAGGTACCAATAACGAACAAATTTCCCTGGTCATCTACAGCTGCAGATCTGGTTCTGGCATACCCCTCTCCACCTATGCTGATAGCCCATTCGAAGTCTTGCGCATAGGAAATGCCAGATAAGTAAATGAAGGTTAGGGGCAACAGTGCTGATTTTATGAACTCAAAGATTCTTATCATGTACTGTTGTGGGTTTCAATTGGCTGTCACTCCAAAACCATTTTAACACTCTTCACACCCTGGTTGGTCATCAACTGCAGAAGGTATATTCCGCTCGTATGAGCCTGAATATCTATCTCCTTACGATAAATACCCGGTACTAGTTTCACACTCTCCGCGAATACTTCCTGCCCAAGAATATTAACGATTTTTAACTCTATCTGTTCTTGAGACGTGGAATTGAGTTCAATGGTGAATTGACCATTGGAAGGGTTAGGAAACACCTTAAATCCCATTGCGGCCTCTGTTTCGTTAATACTCAGTATTGTACCTAATTTTTGAATGAAAATATCATACTGGCCTGCAGAAACCAGGCTAATGGGGCCGGACCCAAGATAAAAATATGCGGTTTCTGCATACTGCCCGATGGTGTATGACTCGCCGACAGCATTGACTGCAATAGATTTTGCAAGATCATCTGAATTACCCCCCATGGATTGCGCCCAAAGAAAATTGCCAGAAGGATCCAATTTTTGGATAAACACATCTGAACCCCCTTCAGAGTTCAAAATGAAACTCCCTACACCGGGATCAAAATCTCCTGTAACCCAGAAATCACCGATAGTATAAACATTACCACTTCCATCTACATCAATTGAATGCCCTCGGGCATGCTCCACTCCTCCCATTGATTTGGCCCAAACAAAACTGCCATTACTGTCCAATTTTTGAATAAAGGCGTCACCAAAGCCTCCAGATACCAAATTGAATACACTTGTATCGGGATCAAAATCTGCTGTGTCCTCAAATACACCTGTTGTCAACACATTCCCATCTAAATCTACTGCGATTGAGTATCCATATTGATAAGAACCAATTCCCGAAATAGATTTAGCCCAAACTAAATTACCCGAAGCGTTTAGCTTTTGGATAAATACGTCCTTGTCCGTCCAATAAGAAGTCGTCAAATTGAAAGTATCGGGTCCGGGATCGAAGTCTATAGTATCTGAGAAATATCCGGTACTGTATACATTTTCGTATTGATCTACTTCAATTGAGAAGCCCTCTCCATAAACCGAAGCCGCCCAGAGGAAGTTCCCCGACCCATCTAACTTCTGTAAAAACGTAGTTTGCTTAGATCCGATTAAATTTAAATCATCAATTCCAGGTCCCGGATCAAAATCAAATGGCGAATAAAATTGACCCGCTGTATACACGTTTCCGCTTTGATCAACCGCAATGGACCTGCCCGTTTCGGCTGTGTAATTATCTCCCATGCCAATAGCCCATAGAAAGTTCCCGGATGCATCTAATTTCAGGATAAATATATCTTGATAGCCTTGCTGTGTTGGTGGATATCCATCTGTAGTTAATATGGTCGATCCTGTTCCCGGGTCAAAATCTACGGTGTCTTGAAAATAGCCCGTAGTAAACACATCCCCATTCAGATCCACAGCTATCGAATAAGATTGATCATCTCTTGGGCCGCCCACTGATTTGACCCAAATCAAGTCGCCCGAATTATCCAGCTTCTGAATGAAAAAATCGATACCGCCAACAGAAGTTAGATTGCTGATTCCAAAACCTGGATCAAAGTCAACAGTTCCAGTAAAAGACCCTGTTACATAGATGTTTCCGCTCGCATCCACGACAATATCACCTCCTACGTCATCAGCAGTGCCACCCAGTGATTTAACCCATACAGTTGATTGAGCCTTCAAAGAACCATAAGCCAAGGGTAAGGCTAAGGCTAAACACAGTATATAGACTAATGGTAGGCGCGTCACAGGATAATAATTTTATTTACATAGGATTTCCCTTCCGTTTCCAGGGTAACAAAATAGACGCCTGCTCCCAACTGATGCAGATCGATCTGTTTCTTTGACATGGATTGAGGATGATCTATTGTTTCCGTATAGACTACTTTACCTAAAATATTAGAGACCCTTAGCCGAGTCGGTTTGGAAATTAGGTTATCAAAGGAAATGGTAAATCGGCCGCTGTTTGGGTTGGGGTAAACTGAAAAAGTGGTTTCCGAATGGACCAATGGCTCATTTATCCCTGTTGGGCTCTCAATTCTCCATAATTCACGGCCCTCAGTTCCATTGTCTATGGTAAAGTACAGATACCCATCTATATAGGCCATGTTTTGTGGTTCACCACTCTCGCTACCCGGATAAATATCCGCAACCATCACAGTTCCCGATTCAGTGCCATTACTTTCGAATAGCTCTACCCCATAATTTCCATAACCGGCTTTGAAGTAAAATTTACTGCCCGCAGCTATTAATTCTCTTGGTTTACCTTCCCATGCAAGGGCATTGGTTGTATCAATGTTTTTTAATTTCATTGTTCCCATATCCGTTCCATCGCTTTTCCAGATATCTCTGCTGGTGAACAATGGAGGAAAGCTGCCATTGTTATTAGCGTCGTCCGTTGCAACTACGAATACCATATTGTTCATGAAAATCACATCTGACGGACTTGAATTGCCTCCAGTACCCCAGGGCAATGGCTCCGGTTTATGGTAGTTGATATCTCTAACCATTTCTGTACCGCTTTCTGTACCATCGCTTTTCCACAGTTCCCTATTATAGTTCCATCCCGGATAGTAAATAGAATCATAAGCGGTAAAGTAGAGGTAACCTCCCATCGAGCCATATAATGTCGGGCTTGAACTCCCTACCCCTGGAAAGATATCTTTCACCATCACGGTCCCAGCTTCTGTTCCATCTGTAACCCATACCTCTCTATTTGGAAGTGGCGTGTTATCATAGACCATGTTATCTGCTGTAAAATAAAGCAAGTCCCCTGCGATCATGAAGTTCCTCGGTGATGAGCCATAACTGTTGTTGAAAATATTGATCTCCTTAAACAATTCTGTACCCGTCCCGGTACCGTCACTGGTCCATAATTCAAAATTACTGCCGGCCACGCTGCCTGCAAAAAAGAGCAGGTTCTTATAAACTATTATCTCCGAAGATGCGGGCACGATAAAATCTTTCACTATGTAAGTTCCGCTTTCGGTGCCGTCTGTCTTCCAGAGGCCATCAGTTGCAAGAAAGTAGGTCTCGCCGCCGAGAGATACCATATCGCTTGCCGGTATCACATCTTTGATCATTACCGTGCCGCTCTCAGTTCCGTCTGTTTTCCACAGGGTACTTCTTTCTTTAATGTACAGTATTGAATCTGTCCAACCGTAAAAGGTGGTGTCAAGAAATAGTCCATTATTGGCAAGGAAGTACATTGTGTTGTTCACGTATTGAAACTTTGTACAGTTAGGGGCACAGAAGTACGTTATGTTGTTCATGCTTATTATACAGCTTGAGTTCGTATCGGGATTAATATCCTTTACCATTGCGGTTCCATTGCCGGTTCCATCACTCTTCCACAGCTCATAACCGTTAACGCCATCATCTGCCCCAAAAAAGAATGTATTTTGCCAGGCTGCGACCGGCTTGCCCGGAGCAGAAGATTCGGCGCCCGGGTTAATATCTTTAACCATGACGGGTACCTGCGCCTGGGTCATAGTCAAGGGTATTGTAATAAACAATGACAAAAGTGTAACTATGATTTTGTTTAGCCTCATGTGCGTGCTTTTATTGCAAAAGGATCTTTTTACTTGTCATTCCCCCCCTTGTCATCACTTGCAACAGGTATATCCCTTTTGCGTGAGTCTGAATATCGATCTCCTTACGATGTATACCAGGGCTTAGTTTCCGTTTTTCGACGAATACCTCTTGTCCAAGTATTGTCATGATTTTTACGACTATTTCCTGAGCCTCCTTTACCCGCATTTCCAGCGTGAACTGTCCGATGGATGGGTTGGGATAAATTGAAAAATTGGTTTCGTCATTCAACATTTGCTCGTTGATCCCCGTTGGACTCACAATTCTCCACAATTCACGGCCTTCAGTTCCATTGTCTAGAGTAAAGTACAGATACCCATCGATATAGGTCATTAATTGTGGCTCTCCGCTTTCACTTCCCGGATATAAATCCGCCACCATCATGGTGCCCGAACTCGTTCCGTCACTCTCCCATAATTCTACCCCATAGTTTCCCGATTCAGCACTAGCTTTAAAGTAAAATTTTGTTCCTGCAACTATTAAATCCCTGGGTTTACCCTGGCCGTTAAAAGTGTTGTTTGTATCGATGTTGGTGAGTTTCATGGTTCCTGCATCGGTTCCATCACTTTTCCAAATATCTCTACTTGTGAACAATGGAGGATTGCTTATGTTATTGTTCGAGTCGTCGGTTGCGGTCGCAAACACCATATTGTTCATGAAGATCACATTTGAAGGACTTGAATTGCCCCCTGTTCCCCAGGGTAATGGTTCGGGTTTATGGTAATTAATATCTCTAACCATTACGGTACCATTTTCTGTTCCGTCCGTTTTCCACAATTCCCTGTTATAGTTCCATCCTGGGTAATAAATAGAATCATATGCGGTGAAATAAAGGTAGCCTCCCATAACGCCATATAAAGTTGGGCTTGAGCTTCCTCCGCCGGGACGGATATCTTTTACCATTACGGTACCTGCTTCAGATCCATCTGTTTTCCACATCTCCCGGTCACTTGACGGGTCAAAACCTCCGGATCCTCCATTTCCCCCGGTAGAAGCAGCAAAATATAATTCATCCTGAAATACGACAAAGTTCTGTGGAATAGAACCATACTGCGGCGTGGCATTAATGTCTTTTATCATTATTGTTCCATTCTCGGTACCATCACTGGTCCATAATTCATAATTATACTGAGAACTTTCCGCTGCATGGAAATACAGCTTATTCTTAAAAACTACAATTTCATGCAAATACTGAAAATAACCTGATGTATTAATAAGTAGGGGCTTCACAAGATAAGTTCCACTTTCAGTTCCATCCGTTTTCCACAATCCATCATACGCAAGAAAATAGGCCTCACTGTTTAACGACACCATATTAGTTACCATTCGTACATCTTTGATCATTACAGTGCCGTTCTCGGTTCCATCCGTTTTCCAAAGGGTTCGTCTTTCATATATGCCCAATATCGTATCATTGGGGCCAAATAATGTATCCAAAAAAAGCCCGTTGCTGGCACTGAAGTACATGATGCTATCAACGTACTGAAACCCAACACAGCTGGAGCCCATGGTAGGATGAATATCCTTCACCATGACGGTTCCACTGTTGGTCCCGTCGCTCTTCCAGAGCTCCCATCCGCTTACACCATCATCCGCACAAAAGAAAAACGTGTTTTGCCAAGCTGCGACCGGACTCTGTAAAATCGTAGAGGATGCAGGGCCCGGGTTAATGTCCTTAACCATGACGGGTACTTGTGCCTGGGCTGCCGTGAAAGAGATTGTAATCAATACCACTGAAAGATCAACAATTTTCCTTTTCTTCATGATCTGGAATTTACTATTTTAAGACGATCCTTTTAGTTGCCACTCCCCTGCATGTAGTTAACGGCAAATTTTACGGGATTTTTCTTGAAGACCTGTTTACATTCGTAAGATTCAAACAGGTAATGTTTTTCATTGACTTTATAATCATAAGATTCGGCTTGAGAAGGAATTTGAATTTCACAAACAGGGCAAATATGCTTACCCGTAACTTTTGCGTTCTGTACAACATCGTGTGTTAAGCTGCAACTGCTAATTGTTATGTAAAAGGATAACATTAGAACTATGAATTCTTTTCGCCTTAAAACTTGACGAAACTGATATAAACTCGCTGAGGTTTTCATGGCTTCTTATTTTAGTGAATAATTAATTGCTTATCGTGAAATCGCAATTATTTAGAGCTAAGGTATTATGCTCCAAGTGCTTTAACAAGATAGGATTATTGAAAGGGCAGAAATGGGGGGTAAAAGGGTTGTTTGGGTTATCTTATGGATAACCCCGGAAGTTTTAATTCTCCAGAATTGGGGTGAACTGAATATTGGTGATATTATAAGGCGTTACAAGCTCCGATGAAAGAAGTGTATTTATCAACATCACAAATAAAAAGCTCCGCTACTCACTCATCTGAATGAATAACGGAGCCCAATCTTTGCTGTTAATCTTACCCTGGTTAGCTAATGTAATGCCTACTTGGCGTTCTCTTCAATATAAGCTGTAGCTTCACCCACGGTACTGATCTTCTCAGTCTGATCGTCGGGTATAGCAATATTGAATTCTTTTTCAAATTCCATGATCAACTTCACAGTGCCGAGCGAATCTGCTCCTAAATCATTTGTAAAATGATAGGCATCTGTAAGTACGTTTACATCTACACCAAACTTTTTGGCAATGATAGATTTTGTTCTATCTGTAATGTCAATTACTTCAAAGGGAATAGCAACTATAGATTGATAATCCAAACCGGCCTGTTTTATAACTTCATCACCTTTGTTGTGGTACCACTTAACAGCCATCTGTGGCATAGATGTATCGGCAGGATTAACAGCCATGCCTGAATTAGCGCTTGGCATTGAATCGACCTGAATATTTTCCAATGCCAGCAATACATCCAGAATCATTTTTGAAGAGGATGTGTTGAAATATTCTAAATTAAACGTAAACCTTGTACTTTCGTTAGGATTTATCGCATAAGCGTTCAACCATCCTAAAATGGGTTTGTAAAATTCCAAAGAGTTTTCTGGTATTGACCTTCCCTTGATGTAAAAAATATCATTCACCGGATCTAAACGAACTGAAGGGGTTGTTTCAGTTCCCAATATGTTCATGCCATACACTGTTGAGTCATAGCCGGCCCTCATATAATGTCCAACTACAGGATCTTCTGTAGTCTGCTGCGTTTGTTGATGTTTGACGGGCACAACAACCTTGTCTTTTGAACAAGAAGTAGCTAATAATGTACCCGAAACGACCATCAATCCGAAAGATTTTGTATTCATTTCATTAAAAGTTTTAATTGGTTAAACACTCTTTTTATTTTTGAAGGTGCAAAGGTAAATAATATATTTACAATATCTTATATGTGATTGGCTTTAATTCCACATAAAAGGAAAGAATAATTGTTAACACTCAATTATTTTGATTTGCCCGTATAAAATTTTACTAAAAAGTTAAATCAAGATCAAACAACATTAATCCCGCACTCCTAATCGACGGGACAGGCTGTACGGGATGCGTAATTGGTAGGGTTAACTGAATAGTTACGGAAGTTTTAATTCGGTCCCAATAAATTAAACTTCTCTATTAATTCCTTCTTTTTGTTCCTGGAAACATCAACTTTGGTACCATCATCCATAACAACGTAGCCTCCCCGGCCTTTTGTATAACTTTTTACGTTGTTCAAGTTAACCAGGTGAGATTTGTGAATTCGGCAAAAGTTGAAGTCTTCGAGCAGATTTTCTAGTTCTTTGAGGGTTTTACTGATGAGGATCTTGCTGCCATCCATCAGAAAAAGCTTGGTATAATTCACATCTCCCTCACATCGAATAATTTCCCTGACTTCCACAGCGGTAAAGCCTTCCATATTAGGAAGCATAATTTTGTTGAATTGGTTGCTTACATTCTTGAGGTTTTCTATTAAAACTTCAAATTTTTCCTGCTTCCTGTCCTGGTCCTTCTTTTCTATGATTTTCCCAACCGCCTCTTGTAATCGGGAAATATCAACAGGCTTCAACAAATAATCCAACGCACTGAATTCAAAAGCTTTAATAGCATAATGGTCATAAGCGGTAATAAATATTACATCGAACCTGGGCTGAGGAAATTTTCCCAACAATTCAAATCCATCTCCGCCGGGCATTTGAATATCTAAAAAGATAAGATCAGGGCTATGCTTTTTAATAGCATCAATTCCTGTTGCTACGGAATCGGCTGTTGTTATCACTTCAACATCCGGGCAATAATCCTGTAGTACAGTTTGAATGTATTCCCTGCTGTTCTTTTCGTCATCTATTATGATAGCACGTATCATTATATCTACAAATTACGAATCTTTAATCGGAATAGTAATTTCAACTTTAGTCCCTTTTGACTCGCCATCGCCGTCAATCAAATCAATTATTTCAAACCCTATTTTAGCCTTCCCGCCTAATTTTAAAAGCTCCAACCGCTCTTCTGTCAATTTTATTCCAAAAGAGTGATGTTTTTTGGGCCGTTTGCTCTTGAGTTCCTCTGCTTTCTTCCTGCCGATACCGTCATCTTGAACGCTGCAAACAATGGAAGAATTGACTCTTATTATGTTGATATCGATTGTGCCATTAGAAGATTTATGCAGTAATCCATGATTGATGGAATTTTCTACGAAGGGCTGTATGAGCATCGGGGGAATTTCAACAATATCACCATCAATCGATGAATCTAAATTGATGCTGTATTTGAATTTCCCTTCAAATCTCAGCGCTTCCAAACCAATGTACAACTCTAGAAAAATTAATTCTTCAGAAAGCGATATCGTATCTTTCTGTGAGTACTCCAATGTCATTCGCATCAGATCAGCAAACTTGGATATAAAAGCAGTAGTTGCCAAAACATCTCTCTTAATCACTACATTTTGAATAGACTGCAGTGAATTAAATGTAAAATGAGGATTCATCAAAGCGATTAACGATTTCTGTCTGATATCTGCCATTTGCTTGTCTAAGGCAATTTTTTGTTTTGCTTTGTAGCGATTGTACACCAAAAACAGCAAGCCCAAAATGAGAATAATTCCTATAATCAAAGCATTCCTGAATTCTATTTCCGCATCCTTTAGTTTTTGATCTTTTGTAAGTATTTCGATTTCCCTTTCCTTTTTCTCGGATTCAAATAAGGCCTGCATTTCAGCCAACTTTTGTGCACTTTCATCTGTAAAAATGCTGTCTTTCACTTCTGCATACTGCCTGTGAAATTTATAGGCATTCTGATAATCATTCATTTGTATGTAGGCTTGCGAAAGGCCATAATACCCGTTCTGGATTTCCTTTTTTGCTCCCAGTTGTTGTGCTATCAATAGCCCCCTTTCCAAATATTCAATCGCTTTTTCTGTTTTTCCCTGCCGGATAAATAAATCAGCTATGCCATTCAAGCTATTGGACATCATCTTTCTGTCTCCTGTTTGTTCCTGAATTTCCAAAGCGGATAAATAATATTTCATTCCTTCATCAAATTCATTCTCTTGTATGCAAACCTCTCCGAGTTTGATGAAATTTATACCTATCCCGCGCTGATTCCCCAACTTCTCAGCTATTTCCAGAGATCTTTGATAATATCCTCTTGCTTCTGAATAATTACCAAGGCCAACGTGCGAACTTGCCAGATTTGAGTAAGAAATGGCAATTCCGTCTTGAAGCTCAAATTGTTTTTTGATTTCCAGTGATTTGGTGAAATGCTCAATGGCCAAAGCATACCTTTGCTGGTAATTGTAATTTACGCCAATATTTCCGTGGGCTTTGGCAATACCTATTTTACCCGACTTTGCTAAAGCTTCATCAGGTAAGCTAGCTATGGCTTCATACAATTTCAATGCTTTAAAAAAATAATCCAATGCATTGGCATATCGCGCCTGATGGTCGCGGACAATACCAATATCCATTATATTGCGCGCCACAGCTAAAGAATCTCCCATCTCCCTATTTATTTCAAGTGCAATGAAATGATATTTGAGAGCCTTGTTGTACTTACCCTGAGATTTATAATTTATGCCTATGGTTCTGTAGATACTTGCAACTCTTGTTTGGTCTTCGATAGTTGATTCTAAAAGAATTTGCAGGGAGTCAATAGCAACGTTATTTTGCGCTTTGGAGGTATAAAAAGCGAAGTGAGCTAGAATAAAAAAGAATATCGCTAATGAATTTTTCATCTTGGAAAGATACAAGTATATCCGACCTGGTTACTGCAAAGGAATCTAATTAAAGGATCTAATTCTTCTCAGCTAAGGCGTTGAGCGGAAAGAATTCCGGTATTTAGCGGAAATAACCTGATGCGTTATAACCAGGATTACTAGTGAACGACTAACTGTTTCGTATATACAGCTGACTCATGTACATCTTCGATTACAATAAGATATTGCCCGCTCTTTAATTCCGAAGCATCAAAATTGATACTATTGCCGTTGTTGTCTATTTCAATGTTCATCATTATTTGGCCCAATGTGTTCAAAACGGTTAAGGTTAACTTTTCATTTGTAATTCCATTTATGTCAATATTGACGATATTATTGCTTGGGTTTGGATATAATGAAATGATGTTAAAGCCATCAATGATCTCTCTTTCTCCGACAAATGATGATAACATCAATTCGTCAACAATAAAACGGGTAGTTGGGTATCGCCCGGCATTAAACCAGATTGCCATCGTATCCGGTGTGCCTGTCATATTAGTATTCATTGTAATTTGAGCATAGGTGGTTTGAGTGCCATAAATTTTCTGCTCTGCGCCACCAACTATACTGCCGTTTTCTGTAAATTGTATGTTCGCATAAGCTGTATCCTGGCCAAGCGGTAAATACTTGTACCAAAATGAAAATACTCCCGGCTCGTCTGTATAAGGCCACCCGCCATGTGCCCCAAGAAAATCCAATCTTAGGTCAGGGGCTTGCAAAGTGGCCGTTATAGTATCTCCGGCCCACTGAGTAATTGTGTAATTGGTTAATTCAGCTGCATATGCTCCTCCTTGTGAATCCGTTACCCTGCTTACAGACGCGAGGCCGAAGTCTGAGACCCTGTGATTATACGTGACCCAAGCGCTGGGATTTTGAACTATCAGATCGTGCCAGTCTTCAAAGCCGGCATTTGGAACTATATCGGGTACAACAGAGGTGTCAGAAGAAGTAAATTCCAGATCATCCAACATGATCCAAGATCCATTGAGTGGGTTCCCTTTTCCCTCAACCAATGTGTTGCTTGATGTGACTGCCATGAGAAGGCTGTCAATAGATAGCATGCTGTCGTTTACAGGAAATGCAAAACGGGTCCACGTACTCTGTGTACCGGTAACCGGCCAAACATACATACCCATTGGAAGGCTTGTATCTACCGATATTCCCCCCGATGTAATCTTAGCAACAATATATCCTGTATCCCCCGCTGCAATATCATATTTCCACCATCCGGCAAGGGTATCTGACTTTCCGCCGGCATATGCTACTCCGTTTCCCTTTGCCTCACTCAGATCACCCCAATGGCCCCAATCACCCAGCAATAAATAGTTGGTGGCAGTGTCCGTTCCATTGATAAATGTTTCCAACCTGACTGAAAAGGTGCCCGAAACTTTATCAAAAGAATAAGTCACTGCTGTTGTATCCCACAAACCAGGCTCCACTTCGCCATTTGAGGATTGCCAGATGTTCGGGTTTAGAAACAAGGTATCAATAGTCCAGTTGTCCAAACCAGCTTCTGGGGGTTGCTGACCCAAAAGTATTGTACAAGAACACAGTACGGTTAATAATGTGAGAAATAAGTTTTTCATGTTTTTGGGGATGTGATAAGTTTAAAAATACAGCAAATAAACAAATTCAGTGATTCTGGTATCTTTCGTATCCGGCACATTCCTTTTTTTGGAACCAAAAAATATGCCTTGCCAAATACTTTTGCAACAAAGACTTATTGAACGGGTCTATATAAGGGGTGAATGGGTAGTTTGAGTTATTATATTGGCATTCACGATATCCAGCACTCTTTTATCTTATTGAATGAGCCGTTCTCGTCCTTCGACCAGCACTGATTAATAAATGGAAAACTTATTGCTCTAAAACTATCCTTTTGCTCATCACTCCCCGTCTAGTAGTTATCTGCAACAGATATATTCCTTTTGCATGTGCCCGAATATCGATTTCCTTACGATATATGCCAGGGTTTAGTTTCCGTTTTTCGACATACACCTCTTGTCCTAAGATACTTATAATTTTCAGAACTACATCCTGAGCTTCCGTTATTTGCATTTCTAACGTAAACCGCCCGGATGAGGGGTTGGGATAAACAATCAAGTTTTCAATATCAAATCCCGCTTCTGGAATTCCTACAGTTAGGCATATCACCGAGTCGCTAGGTGCAGCACTTGTTACAAGTGTACCTGTAGGGACGGCATATATCCCAGAATTTATCCCAGAAACTGAAGTGTTTCCGCTCTGGGTGGCTGGATTTCCAACAATTGTGGCGGTTGGAAACTGGCTACAATCAACAATGCCATTAGCATCGGTTTTGATCAAATATACACTGCTTTGGCCAATCCCAATACCTGTATTGCCTGTTATCACATATCCACCATCAGATGTTTGTTCAACAGAATGGCCTTCATCAACTCCCGTCCCTCCATAAGCCTTTGTCCATAATGTATCTCCACTGCCATTTGTTTTTATTAAATAAACATCCTTCAATCCCGCTCCGAAACTCTCGGTATATCCAGTAATGATATAACCTCCATCAGCTGTTTGCCGAACCGAATATCCCACTTCATCCAATAGCCCGCCAAATGTTTTAGTCCACAGCGTATCTCCGATATCGTCGGTCTTTATTAGATAGATATCCTGGTTCCCCGCGCCAAAACTCATGGTAGCTCCGGTAATGATATACCCTCCGTCAGTGGTTTGCTGAACCGAGCGGCCAAAGTCCGAGTTAGTTCCACCAAATGTCTTGGTCCACAAGACAACCCCAGTGCTATCGGTTTTAATCAGGAAAACGTCCTTCTGACCTGCTCCAAAACCGTCCGTTTCACCGGCAACAATATAGCCTCCGTCAGTGGTTTGCTGTACTGAGTAGCCTGTTTCGGTATTAGGCCCATTATAAATGTTTGTCCACAGTATAACTCCGCTACTGTCGGTTTTTATCAGGTATAGTGATCCCGGACCCTGAGCATAGCCAGTGAAAATATATCCCCCGTCCGTCGTTTGGTAAACAGAGTAACCTTTGTCATCGAATCCTCTATCATATTTCTTTGTCCACTGCACATCTCCACTGTCATTGGTCTTTATCAGGTAAACATCATTGCCCTGCACTCCATAAGCAGTATAGCCAAGAATAATATAACCACCGTCAGTGGTTTGCTGAACTGAGTAACCTTCTTGGACCAAAGATCTACCATAAGTTTTTGACCAAAGAGTATCTCCGTTTGAATCGGTTTTTATTAAGAGAACATTTTCCCAACTGAGGCCCACGTCACCAAAACTAGTGGTGTGCCCTGTTATGATATATCCCCCGTCGGTGGTTTGTTTAGAAGAATATCCAAAATCAGAATCTCCGCCTCCATAGGTTTTCTGAAAGGTTGTTTGGGCATTTATAGAGAAGCAGCAGCATACAAAAGGAATCGCTAAAATCAGGTTTAGTCTTTTCATTGTTTTATTCTACCATTATTTTTCCGCTTCCAACTCTTATTGTATTATTCATCAATTGAAAAACGTAAAACCCGCTTAAAAGGTTTTCTCTTTCAATGATTATTTTTCCAGTTGTGATGTCTTCAGTTTTACGCACCAATTGCCCGATGGTATTATAAATAAGCATTGAATACTTTTCGTTTTTCTCATTGTTAAATTCTATGGTAGTGGAAGTGCTGAAAGGATTGGGATAAATTTTCAGCAAGGGTTCTGATTGCCCTGAGGGGACGTCATCATTAATACCCAATATAACGCCTCCTTGTTTAAACACATTGAGCCCGGCTTGCGTGGTTCCGATCCATTTATTCCCAACTGAGTCTATAGCAACTGTGGTGACGTAATTATAAGCGAGGCCAGAATTTGAAGTATTATAGACAACCCAGTCCGTTCCGTCAAATTTGGCAAGCCCCTTTTTCGTTCCAGCCCAAACTGTGTCGTTGGCATCAATTGCTATATCATTTACACCCAAATCGGGAAATTGCGAATTCCAAAGATTATAAATAGTCCATGTTACTCCGTCAAACCTGGCAATACCCCCAGAACCCCAACTTCCTACCCACAATATGCCACTTGCATCTATAGCAAGAGAAAGAAGGCTCGTAAAGTTTGGCTGACTATACACTGTCCAATTTGTTCCATCGTACTTAACCAAACCACTGTCGCCGGTGGCAATCCATAAATTATCATTGGCATCCGTTACAAGGGCTCTAATTTTATTTGTCGGTATTCCTGAATTTGACGTGTCATAAGCTGTCCAGTTAGTACCGTCAAACTTAGCCAGCCCACTGTTAGAAGTACCAACCCATATGGTTCCATTATTCGATTCGGTAATCGCCCATATATTATAGGAAGGAATGGAAGAGTTTGAAGTGTCGTAAACAGTCCAACTACTTCCATCAAATTTGATTAAACCAACCATAAATGATCCAATCCACAGATTTCCTGCATTATCTATCGTTATTATATTCACTTGGTCACTAGGGATTCCAGAGTTAGAAGTATCATATACTGTCCAGTTTACATCATCAAATTTTGCGACACCATTGTATGTGGTCATCCATTTATCGCCTGCTGCATCAATAGCCAACCTTCTAATTCCGTTTGACGGCAATCCTGAATTAGACGTTATATAGCCCGTCCAATTGACATCGTCAAATTTAACCAGCCCTCCTTGAGTTCCGATCCATTTATCATTGTTATCATCAACAAACACCTTATTGATAATCGCAGTTGTCAGTCCGGAATTTGAAGCTGTGTAGGTGGTCCAGTTGGTATCTTCAAGTATTGCAAAAGCTCCATCCGAAGCCCATCCAGCATTAATAATCCCAATGCATTTTTTACCATTTGCATCAATGGCTATACTATTTATATAATCAAATGGCATGTGGGAATTGGAAGTTGTAGACGTAACCCAATTTATGCCGTCAAAGCTGGTAAGGCCCTCTCCTGAGCCGAATGGCCCTTCCGAACCCAGCCAAACCGTATTCCCTTCAACAGCAAGAGCGGTTAGGAAGTAACCAGGTATCCCCGAATTTAAACCATCATAGGTGGTCCAGTTCGTCCCATCAAATTTCACTAACGCATAATTGCCAATCCAAACATGGTTACTATCGTCAATCTCAATAAATATTATTCGATTATCATTTAATCCGGAGTTGCTGGTATCGTACGTTGTCCAGCTCGTTCCGTCAAACATTGTTAAGCCGCCTCCAACATAAGCCGATCCGTTCCAATATGGGTCTGTTCCGATCCAAAGATTGTCTGCAGTATCTAATGCAAAAACAGAAACCACATTAGAGGGAAGCCCTGAATTAGAAGTGTCATAGACAGTCCAGGTGGTTCCATCATATTTTACCAAGCCACCTGATCCAAACTTTATCCATTTATTGCCCGCATCATCCACCACTATTAAATTGACATTATTAGAAGGTAATCCGGAGTTGCTTCTGTTATAATAAACTGTATTGGCAGTGTTTTTATCGATACTTACCAATCCGCCAGAAGTGGCAACCCACAGGATGCTTCCCTCTTCGGCTATAGCATTGATTTGACCTCCATTGGTATAGTTTATCCATTCAGGGTTTTGGCTGTAAATTCCCACACTGAATGAACATAAAAGGACTATGATTACGGCTTTAGTTTTCATGGTTTGTCAGTTTATTCAACAATTATTTTGCCCGCTCCAACCCATGTTGCATTATTCATCAACCGAAAGAAGTAAAGCCCGGCCAAAAGGTTTTCTCTTTCAATTTTTATTTGTCCCTCGGTGATATTCTCAATTTTGCGTACCAATTGCCCGGTTGAATTGTAAATTGCCAGGGTGTGGTTTTCGTTGTCTTTATTTTGAAATTCGATTGTTGTGCTAGTACTGAACGGGTTGGGATAAATAATCAGCGAACGGTCCGATGGTATTTTAATAGATTCTTCATTAATACCCAATATAACGCCTCCTTGTTTAAACACATTGAGTCCGGCTTGCGTGGTTCCGATCCATTTATTCCCAACTGAGTCTATAGCAACTGAAGTGACGTAATTATACGCGAGGCCAGAATTTGAAGTATTATAGACAATCCAATCTGTTCCGTCAAATTTGGCAAGCCCTTTTCTGGTGCCAGCCCAAACACTATCATTGGCATCAATTGCTATGTCATTGACACGCATATCGGGAAACTGCGAGTTCATGGGACTATAAGTGGTCCATGTTGTTCCGTCAAATTGTGCAATACCGCCACTGCCCGCACTTCCCACCCAAAGCATTCCATTTCCATCAATTGCAAGCGACAACAGGCTCGTAAAATTCACCTGGCTATGTGTTGTCCAATTTGATCCGTCATATTCAATCAGTCCGCTGTCGCCTGTGGCTATCCATAAATTATCGTTGGCATCAATTTGAAGATCCCTGATTTTATTAGTAGGTAAACCGGAGTTTGAAGTAGTGTATGTTGTCCAGTTAGTCCCATCAAGCTTAGCCAGTCCGCTATTGGAAGTTCCAATCCATATAATTCCATTATTGGATTCGGTAATCGCCCATATATTATGAGAGGGTATAAAAGAGTTTGAAGTATCAAATAAAGTCCAGTTGCTACCATCAAATTTTATCAGGCCAACCAAATACGAGCCCATCCATAAATTTCCCGCTTTATCAATTGTTATTATGTCCAGTGGATCACCGGGTATTTCGGAATTAGACGTATCATATACGGTCCAGTTTGAATCGTCAAATTTTGCAAGGCCATTGTATGTGGTAATCCACTTATCCCCGGTTGCATTAATCGCTAGCCTCCTAATTCCATTGGAAGGCAGCCCTGAATTAGACGTGACATAACCTGTCCAGTTGACATCGTCAAATTTTACCATTCCAGCATTTGTACCTATCCATTTATCGCCACCATCATCTACAAACAAGCAATTTACAATTGGATTTACAAGTCCGGAATTTGAAGTTGTATAAGTTGTCCAGTTGGTGTCTTCAAGTATTACGAAAGCGCCATCAATCCCCCATGCAGCATTCATAACGCCCATGCATTTATTGCCATTTCCATCAATGACAATACTGCTTATATAATCAAACGGCAAACCGGAATTGCCGGTTGTGTATGTAGTCCAAGTTGTGCCATCAAAGCTAGTAAGGCCTGCTCCCGTACCAAATGGCCCCTCAGTCCCCAGCCAAATCGTATTTCCTTCAACGGCAAGGGCGGTTATATTATAACCAGGTAAGTTCGAGCCATCGTAGATGGTCCAATTCGTTCCGTCAAATTTTACCAAATCACCATAGCCAAGCCATACATGATTGCTATCATCAACAGCAATAAACCTAATGTAGTTATTGCCACATCCTGAATTGCTGGTATCATATGTAGTCCAGTTAACTCCATCATATCTTGTTAGTCCCCCACCTTCCATGAAAGAGCCATTCCAATAAGGGTCTGTTCCAATCCAAAGGTTGTCAGCCGTGTCCAATGCCAACACAGAAACCACATTAGAAGGAAGCCCGGAATTAGATGTGTCGTAGACAACCCACGTGGTTCCGTCAAATTTAACCAAGCCATCTGATCCGGCTTTCATCCATTTATTGCCAGCTTTATCAACAACTATTAAACTGACATTGTTAGAAGGCAATCCGGAGTTGCTTCTGTTATAATAAACAGTATTGTCTGTGTTTTTATCGATACTTACCAATCCGCCTGAGGTCGCAACCCAAACGGTGCTTCCCTCTTGGGCTATTGCATTAATCTGATCACCATTGGTGTAGTTTATCCATTCTGGATTTTGACTGTAAATCCCTATATTGAATGAACATAAAAAGACGACGGTTACAGCTTTAGTTTTCATAGTTTGTCAGTTTATTCAACAATTATTTTGCCCTTTCCAATCCGTGTTGTATTATTCATCAATCGAAAGACATAAAGCCCGCTTACAAGGTTTTCTCTTTCAATTTTTATTTTGCCTGTTGTAATATTCTCAATTTTGCGCACCAGTTGCCCGGTGGTATTGTAAATAAGCAGTGAATATTTTTCATTTTTCTCATTTTCAAATTCTATTGTTGTGCTAGTGCTGAAGGGGTTGGGGTAGATCAGGATATCATTTTGTTGGACCGAAACTTCGTTTTTAGCATCCAAAATGACTCCTCCTTCTTTGAAGATCACCAAACCAGCATCGCTGGTCCCAATCCATTTATTCTCATATTTATCAATAGCAACGGATGTTATCGCATTGCTGGGCAGTTTAGAATTAGCAGTATTATAAACCGTCCAATTGACTCCATCATATTTTACCAAACCATTGGCAGTGCCTATCCACTTATTGCCATTTAGATCTATTGCAAGCGAGGTAACATAACCGCCAGGCAACCCGGAGTTAGAAGTATCATACAGCATCCAATTGCTATTGTCAAATTTTGCCAAGTTTCCATTGATGACGATCCATTTATTATCGCTTTCGTCTATCACGATAAGACCAATATAGTCACTCGGCAGTCCTAAATTAGAAGTATTGTAATCGGTCCAATTTGCGCCATCAAATTTTGCCAATCCCGTATTTGTGCCGATCCATTTATTTCCATTATTATCAACAGCAATGGCTGTAATGTGATTAACAGGCAAGTCTGAATTTGAAGTATCATAAACAATCCAATCCGTTCCATTAAAATTTGCAATACCTCCACCTACAAAATCACAATTACCGAAAAAATCGGGGTAACCTTCCGAACAAACTGGATAGGCGCCAATCCAAACATTCTGTTGCGGGTCTATGGCAACCGCATTGATATCAGGAGATTTCAGGTCCGTATTGGACGAGTCGTAATATGTCCACCCTGAGTTACCGGGGTCAAACTTTATCAATCCAGCATTGGAGCCCATCCACACATTGTCGCTTGCATCTACTGCCATAGAGGAAATCCAGAACGGGATGGTGTATGCTTTCCAATACGTGCCATCAAAATTTGCCAAAATTCCCTTATAGGATGTCCATCCCACTCCAAGCCACATATTGTCACCGGTACCTGAAACGATTTTCCCAACACTATTGCTTGTCAGAATGGAGTTTGATGTATTATAGGGTGTCCAGTTGATGTTATCAAATTTTTCCAAGCCCCCATTATAACCTGCAATCCACTTATCCCCGTCAGCATCTATAGTGAGCAATCTGATAAAATCCTTCGATAACCCGGAGTTGGAAGTATCATAAACTGTCCAATTAGCTCCGTCAAATTTTACCAATCCAAGTGAAGTGCCCATCCATTTGTTTCCACCCGAATCTAAACCAACAGAATAAATAATATTACTTGGCAAATCAGAATTAGAAGTGTTATAGATTGTCCAGGTTGTACCGTTAAAATGAGCTAATCCATTCTTACCGGTTCCTATCCATTTATCCCCATTTACATCGATAACCATGGATTTCATCTCACCACAGCCCCAACAACCTGTATAAACTGTCCAAGAACTATCGTCAAAAAATGCCAATTTACCGTTATGGCAACCGAGCCATTTATTTCCGTTTTTATCAAAAGCAATCGAAGTTACAGCATAGCTGGGCAACCCGGAATTACTCATGTCATAAATTGTCCAATTATTGTCATCAAACTTTGCCAAACCCCCATTGTAGGTTGTAATCCATTTATTTCCATTATTATCAATAGCTATTGTGATAATACCATTAACGGGCAGTCCTGAATTTGCAGTGTTAAATACCGTCCAATTGCTACCATCAAATTTAAGCACGCCCATATCATAAGTTCCAATCCATTTATTTCCATTTTCATCTACTGCAATACAAGTGAAATCGTATGTTGGTATTTCCGAATTGGATTTGTTGTAAAAAGTTGTATTGCCGGTTTGTTTATCTAACTTAAGAAGTCCGCCATTGGTTCCTACCCACAAATAATTTCCTTCCTCAGCCATAGCAGAAACCCGCGATCCGTTGGTGTAATTTATCCATTCCGGATTTTGAGCATAGCTTAGGGTGCTTCCCAGCACGGTAATTAAGCCAAAAAGCAACAGTTTTGATATAGTAGTTTTCAACATTCAGTATTTCACTTTTCTATTATTATTTTTCCGCTTCCAACCCTCTTTGTATTATTCATCAGTTGAAAGAAGTAGAGCCCGCTCTTAAGGGCTTTTCTTTCAATTCTTACAATTCCATTTGTGATCTTCTCAATCTTGCGAACTAATTGCCCGGTTGAATTGTAGATGGACAGGGTGTGTCTCTCGTTGTTTTTATTTTGAAATTCAATTGTTGTGCAGGTGCTGAAGGGGTTGGGATATATTTTAATCTCGTTGTTCTTTTCACCTATTCCACCCACACTAACGGGCTCTCCTCCCTTGGTGGTTTTAAGAATTATTCCGCTATCGCCTACGGCATAGCAGACATCAGAGGTGCAAAATATAGAGTTTAAATTTTGGTTTGTGCCTGAACTATCTCTTTGCCAATTTAGTCCCCCGTCTGTTGTTTTTAGAATAGTTCCGCTATCGCCTACAGCATAACAGATGTTGGTATCTGAGCAGTATATAGAAAATAGCGAAATATTGTTTGAAAGACCGGAGTTTTGCTGTGTCCAGTTATTTCCTGCATCTGTAGTTTTTACAACTGTTCCGTTGAAACCGACTGCATAACCTATATTGGAAGAGGGGAAAAAAACGGATAAGAGAGCATAGTTGGTGTCTATGACATTCCAGTTGTTACCTGTATCTGCTGTTTTTAGTATGGCAGGGTTATTATTTCCAACAGCAAAGCCAGTTTGAGAAGAAGTAAAAAAAACAGAAGAAATATTACTTGTAGAATTATAAGAAATGGGCATCCAACTTTCAGCTCCATTGATGGTTTTGTGAATATAACCGGGAGTCATTGCTGCAAATCCAATCGTGTCGTTTAGGAAGTAAATAGATGAGGCACCATTGGAAGTTGTTCCTGAATTGTTGGGTAAAAACCATGTTGCACCTCCGTCTATGGTCTTTATAACAGCTTTCCCTTGAGGAGGATCTGCTTTGTATGAAACATATCCGATGTTTTCATTCACAAAATAAAATGGGGAAGCACAATAATTTCCTCCGAGAGATGTTCCATTCCAATTATTTCCTGCATCTATTGTTTTCAAAAAACTATTATATGACCATGCATTTGGTGGTTCCGCACAATCGGCAAAAAATCCAACCGAATCGGAAATAAAGAATACGGAATAATAATTTCTCCCTTGAGTACCAGATTGTATGGATTGCCATTGTGCAAAGGCATCCATAATGAGACATTGTCCTAAAAAAATCAAAAGAAAAAATTTTGTTTTCATGCTCTTGGTGAATATTCTTTTCGTTTTTTTATTCTATCATCATTTTCCCGCTTCCAAAGCTGTGTCTATTATTCATCAACTGAAAGAAGTAAAGCCCGCTCTTCAAGTTTTCTCGTTCAATTTTTATTTTACCTGTTATGATATTCTCAATTTTGCGAACCCGTTGTCCTGTGGTATTGTAAATACGCAGTGAATACTTTTCGTTTTTCTTATTGTCGAATTCTATTGTTGTAGAGGCGCCGAAGGGATTCGGAAATATTTTAATCTCATTGTTCTTTTCACCCATTCCACCCACACTTACCGGCCCGCCTCCATTGGTGGTTTTGTAAACTTTTCCTGAATCCCCAACCGCAATGCAAGTATTGCCATCAAAACAATAAATGGATGAAATATTTTTTACTGTAGAATCCTGTACAAACCAATTTTGGCCTCCATCAACGGTCTTCATTATTCCTCTATAATATGAACCTACATAACATGTATCATTATCAGGACAAGTAATGCAGCCTTCAAAAGCATAGGGAACATTTAAGCCCACCCATGTCTCGCCCTGATCAGTAGTTTTTCTAAGCCCTTCCCAAATGCTGCCAATTGCATATCCGGTACTGTCACTCGCAAAGGTGATTTGTCTTATGTTATTACCCCAGTCTTTTATTTCCCAAGTGTTTCCACCATCGGTGGTTTTCCAAATCCCACTGTCATAGGTTGCTGTAATAAAACCCACGCTATCATTAATAAATAAGACATCTGTTCTTGGACTTCCGCCTGACAGATTTATCCATTCCCAGTTCATTCCACCGTCAATTGTTTTATAACCCGGTGTAAAACCTATTAATTCATCAATAAAATAAAGTCCACCGGAATAAGATCCAAAATCAGTAATGGTGTCCCATGTATTTCCTCCATCTATTGATTTTAGATTGGGTAAAGCATAACCTATGTCTTCAGTTGGGAAATTGATATCCACAATCATATCTGATTGAGCGGTACTTGCAGGAAGGGATTGTAAATTCCAAGTTTTTCCCCTATCAGAAGTTTTAAACATGGTATAGTCAGCCCCTCCAATAAATCCTACGCTATCATTTTTGAAATATATTTTCACAAGGGAGCTGCTTGTTCCTAAATCTTGTTTTACCCACTGGGCATTTACGCTCAAACAGCCAATAAGAACTACGAAGCAGCAGATGAAATTCTTTCCTTGCATAATCTAACTTTTTACTCAACGATCATTTGTCCATGATCAATATGTCCAGTATTACCTATTAGTTGAAAAAAATACAGCCCGCTCTTTAAGTTCTCTCTTTCAATTATTATTTCTCCTCCGGTTACATTCTCAATCACACGTACAATTTGACCTGTTGAATTGTAAATGATCAGCCTGTGCTTTTCGTTATTTTCATTTTCAAATTCTACGGTTGTAAAAGCACTGAAAGGATTTGGAAATATCTTAATGCTATTCCCAGCATTTGTAACCGGATCGTCACTTATCCCAACGTTCTGATCAAAAGACAACGCACCCATATCAGCTATGGAGCCATCCGGATCATTGGGGCTACCGGGATCACCAGCATTAATGCAAGGTGAGCTCGATTGTAATCTAAAGTCATTATTGAGGGAATCCGTAAAAACAGGGCTTAAATCCATATTGCCAGTTCCAGCATAGCCACCTTGTATATTGCTGTATGTTACACCTGCATAGCTCGCGAAAGGATCAAATACAACTACGCTTGAAGAGGTATTACCCCAAATTATGGAGTTAGAGATAGTAACCAGGGACCCGTCGTTAATGGATATTCCATACCCGCCATTGTAAACAATCGTATTGTTAATTATTGTTGCAGATGAATTAGACAATTGTATCCCATTAGGAGAATCCCCATAGGATCCGGTTATCACGTTGTGGGCTATATAAGGAGAACCCCCAATGCAGGCAATACCGCTACCGATAACAACGTAGTTTCCACCGTTGTAAATCAAATTATTATTGGTAATGATCGCTGATGAGTTTTTACAATAAATACCGCCGCCATCTGCAAAAGAGACCCTATTAGAATCAATTAAATTATGATCAATGGTTGGGGAGGAGTTAATACAGCAAATCCCCCCTCCATCACCATCCAGCCAGCTAGCACCATATCCGTTTCTTATAGTGAACCCGGTTATTAATGCAGCGGCGCCTTCGCCATTGGTAAAGGTGACGACACTGCTGCTGTCTCTGCCATTAATTATAGTTTGGCTGATATAAGAATCATCACCAGTTGTGAGGTACAAAGAAGCAACAACGATGTTCTTCCCCGTGAAATTGATGTTCTCAAAATAAGTTCCCGGTGAAACAAGTACAGTATCCCCGGTATTTGCGGCGTCAATACCCTGTTGAATTGTCAGAAAATCGTTGGGAATATTAATGACAAACACAGGAGGAGGACTGCTTACCACAATGCTCGCATCCATGTGGGCGCCAGGCCCTGGATGACAGGTATAATTGTATGTTCCAGGAACAGTTACTACGTAAGAGAACCCTCCACTACCGATAGTTGATGAGCTCCATGAGGCCGCCCCCGAAGGGATGGTTGTTGAGGCAGATGTATGCTGTCCATTTCCATTTACCCACTTGATCGTATCTCCAGTAACGGCGGTTGCAAGAGAAGGAACAAACCCTTCTACAGGAGTGCTATTGGCAGTAATAATGACAACAGTTGCACTGGCTATATTAACTGTAAATATGAATATGAACAACAAACCGATGACGAAATTCCTTCTTTCCATGACAAATGATTTAAGTTTAGTAATTGATGTGAAACCAAAACAGCGTATGTTGGCCCTTTCTTAAACAAAGGTAGATAGAGCCATTACCAAAGTAAATGGACAATTACCGCTAAAGCTGGTACTTTTTCTGGAGGTTATCTCTGAAGTCACTGGGGGAAACACCGATCTTATTCTTAAAAAACCGGCTGAAATACGAAGGATCCTCATAATTAAGGAAATAGGCAATTTCCTTGTTGCTGAACTCAGAATACATCAACAAGCGCTTGGATTCTAAGATGATTCTGTCACTGATCAGGTCACTGGCCGTTATCCCCCTAATCTTTCTGGTTTCTTCATTTAAATGTTCGGGAGTAGTGGAGAGCAAATCCGCATATTCTTTTACCAAGTGAAGCTTTCTGTAGTTCTTCTCGATCAAAATCTTGAAGTTGTACACGAGCTCAGATGACACGTTACCCCCTGAGCTGCTATCTCCTTTTAGCTGGTCAAAGAAGCCTTTACTTTTCAATAAGATTATATTCAAATAGGACCTGATAACGGGTTCTTTTAATTCATTGTCACTCTGGTGCTCATTTTTGATGCTTTCAACCAGATTCTTGAATATCAGAAATTCCTCCTTCGATAGATTTAAGATCGGCTTTGTGGTGTTGTTGTTCAAAAATGGAAGCTCGTACAATATGTTCTTGTTCGGGAGATTTAGGTAATAAAAATCCCTTGAGAAAAAGAGCACGTATCCGAATGAATCTAGCTCTCGCTTTACCTTGTGCACCTGGCCCGGGGAAACAAAGTGAACACTGTTCGATTCAATTGGAAAAGTTTCAAAGTCTATTTCATGCGTGCCTCCACCCTTAATAAATAGAAATATCTCATAATAATTGTGCCGGTGAGGAACGGAGGTGTCGTAACTCTCCCTTAGCTCTAATGACACCAGCTCAAAAGCGATACTGGAATCGTCGTCATTTGTGAAATCATGTATAGGGATTTGTTCGCTCATCTGGAATAAGGGGTAATCATCAGCTTGGCGTTAATCGAATGTTAAATATTCCCGTCTTGTTTCCGTTACTATCTACCGCAAGTGTGACAGTTCTCTCAGCTGCATCTTCTTGGGAAGCCCAGGGATCAGATGATATGAAAGGGTCTCCTGCAAAGTATAACTGAGTGACTAGATCGTTGTGGTTACTCGCCGTTATTTTAAAATGAATGTGACCTGGGCGATAATCGCTACCACCGCCCAATAAGTACTGACCTGGAACAATTGTGATGAACTCGTAGCGCCCATTAGAATCTGTATTTATTTTTCCTCTGAAAGCATAATCGGCGCTGGAGTTGTCATAATCTCCTGTATGATCTGCGTGCCAGACATCAATTATTGCTTCGCTCAAGGGCGTTTCACAATCAACGCCGTATACGGTACCGCTTAATGTTAAAAGAGTTCCCAACTGATTGTTCACATTAAGGTCAGCACGAAATGGTGCGCTTTCCCGATAATACGGTCCCAGTATATCGTCGGACGTGGTGCACTTGTTTATTTCTTTATCCTTTGAGCAACCATTCATGCCAATCAAAGGAGTTGCTGCTATAAGCAGAGCGCCTTTTTTGATGAACTCCCTTCGGTTGTTACTCATTTTTTCTGGGGTTAAGCCTGAAATGGTTAATACGCTTAAGAAATCGCCTTTGTTACGGAAATATTAACCTAACTAACGCCTCCTTTTGCCAGATATTTTAGATGAATAGGCAGTTAAGAAATACAAAAACAATCGGCCGTCGATATTTTCTGTCTTCGACTGCACCTACTCGCCATTTTATTACTTTTTCGGTGTTCGCGAATGCTCCCCTTTGGGTCGCATTTGCGGAAAAAATATCACATCCTGAATGGAATGTGAATTGGTCATGATCATCACCAACCTGTCTATACCTATTCCTAATCCGGCTGTTGGAGGCATTCCGTATTCAAGAGACTGAAGAAATTCTTCGTCCAACACCATTGCTTCTTCGTCTCCGCGCTTGCCAAGCTCCAACTGGTGCTCAAATCGCTCTCTTTGATCTTCAGGATCATTGAGCTCAGAAAATGCGTTGCACAATTCCTTGCCGTTACAGATTGCTTCAAATCGCTCTACCAGGCCTTCCTTTTCCCTGTGTTTTTTTGCCAATGGCGACATCTCAACCGGATAATCCGTTATGAACGTTGGCTGAATGAGATTGGCTTCTGCTTTTTCGCCAAAGATCTCATCAATGATTTTGCCCTTCCCCATTTTTTCGTCCACATGTACACCAAGCGATTGGGCCGTTTTGAAGAGCTCCTTTTCGTCCATGTTTGAAATATCCACACCTGCGTAGGTTTGAATTGCCTCAAACATGGTTAACCTTTTCCAGGGCCGTTTGAAATCAATTTCATTTTCCCCAACCGTAATCTTCGTTTTTCCGTGTAAATCCAGTGCAACCTTCTCAACCATTTCCTCAACCAAATCCATCATCCAGTTGTAGTCTTTGTAAGCTACATAGAGCTCCATTTGTGTGAACTCCGGATTGTGAAACCTGTCCATCCCCTCATTTCTAAAATCCTTGGCAAACTCATAAACGCCCTTAAATCCACCCACGATCAGCCTTTTCAGGTAGAGCTCATTGGCAATTCGCAGATACAATGGGATATCAAGCGCATTATGGTGTGTTTTAAATGGCCTGGCTGCAGCTCCCCCATAAAGTGGCTGCAGAATTGGTGTCTCTACTTCCAAATTATCCTTGTCATTTAAAAACTCTCGAATGGAATTGATGATTTTTGATCTCTTTACAAACACGTCCATTGCCCCCGCATTCACAATTAAATCCAGCGAACGCTGTCGGTAACGCTGCTCGGCATCCGTAAATGCATCAAATGTTTCCCCCTCCTTTTCCTTAACAATAGGAAGCGGCCGTAGCGATTTGCAAAGCACAGTGAGCTCAGAAACATGGATGGAAATCTCACCAACTTTGGTTGTAAACACATAGCCTTTCACTCCGATAATGTCTCCTATATCGAGATATTTCTTAAAGACCTGGTTGTACAATGATTTGTCCTCTCCCGGGCAAATTTCATCTCTTCTGATGTAAAGTTGTATCCGGCCAGTAACATCCTGTAGCTCCAAGAAAGAGGCGTTTCCCATCACGCGCCTGCTCATTATCCTGCCTGCAATACTGACGTTCTTATAATCCTGCTTTCTCTTTTCATAATTGTCCAGAATACCCTTGGCTGAAACATTGACTTCATAGGTCTCGGCAGGGTAGGGGTCGATCCCCAATTTCCTTATTTCTTCTAAGGAGTGCCGTCTAACAAGTTCTTGTTCTGAAAGATTTACAGTCATTGATAAAAATTTTGCCCAAAGATAATCAAAACAATAGAGGGTTGATTGTGGCGTTATCCCCATGCACGATCAGAGATTCTCTCTGAAAAATGGTAATTTCGCGACAAATAAATAATAGGATGAAACGAGCCATGCCAAAAGCTATGACACAAGGGGATGACTATTGGCGAGTTCCATGTGACCACTAAAAATAAATTATGAACACATGAAAACATTAATAGAAAATTTTTCGGGGCAATTAACGGAAGCTGTTAGCATTGGTGAGGCGGCGGATTTAACGCCTTGCAATAAAACGTTGACAAATGTGCTTGTGAGTGGATTGGGTGGATCTGGTATAGGCGGGACGATTGTTTCACAATTGGTAGCTGGAGATGCCAGCGTTCCAATAAACGTGAATAAGGAATATGGGATTCCGAAATACATAGACAAGAACAGCCTGGTAATTATTTCTTCTTACTCAGGAAATACTGAAGAGACTTTACAGTCTATGGAATACGCTATGGCCTCAGGGGCAGAAGTTGCCTGTATTACCTCTGGCGGCGAAGTACTAAAAATTGCCCAGGAGAATAATTTAAATCACATTGTTGTTCCGGGCGGCATGCCTCCGCGGTCATGTTTGGGTTATTCGCTGACTCAACTACTCTATTTATTGGACCACTATGGAATAACATCCTATGACTTTCGAAAGGATTTGAATGCGTCGATTGATCTTCTGGTTCAGGAAGAAGACAGCATTAAAGTTGAGGCGAAGCATGTTGCTGAGTCGCTCCAGAATAAAATACCGATTATCTATTCCACTTCAAGCTTTGAGGGGGTCTCTATACGATTTAGACAACAGATCAACGAAAATTCTAAAATGCTATGCTGGCACCATGTTTTCCCGGAGATGAATCACAACGAATTGGTAGGTTGGAGAGACAAGTCCGAAAGTATTGCCGTAGTTCTTCTGCGAAATGACAATGATCCTGAAAGAGTAAAGACCCGGATTGAGATTTGCAGGGATATTTTTTCTAAGTATACCTCCACGATCATAGAAATCAACTCAAAAGGAAGCTCAACGCTTGAAAACACGTTTTATCACATTCATCTCGGCGATTGGATCTCCTGGTATCTTTCAGAAATTAATCAGGTTGATGCCATGGAAATCGACGTGATCAATTTTCTTAAGAACGAACTGTCCAAGCAATAAATATCGATATGCAACAGGTTTCCTATATTGATTTAGGGCTTATCGATTATAAGGAGGGGTGGGACTTTCAGGAGAAAATTTTCTCTGAGCTCGTGCAACGTAAAATTGATAATAGAAATCTTCCAAAATCTGAACAACACGACACTGTAAGCAGTTTGATCTTTTGTGAACATCCCCATGTCTACACGCTAGGCAAAACAGGTTCAGAGGGGAATTTGTTATTGGACAAGAAACAGCTTGAGGATAGGGGAGCCGATTTTTACAAAATCAATAGGGGAGGAGATATAACGTATCACGGTCCCGGGCAAATTGTTGGATACCCAATTTTTGATTTGGATAATTTCTTCACGGATATTGGTAAATATCTCAGGATTCTGGAAGAGGCTGTGATGCGCACACTCAGTGATTTTGGCATTACTGCGGGCCGCCTTGAAGGATGTACCGGTGTTTGGCTTGATTCTTCCAACGCCGCTCAGGCGAGAAAGATCTGTGCTATTGGGGTCAGAAGCAGCCGCTGGGTGACAATGCATGGGTTTGCATTCAATGTAAATACTGATTTAGATTATTTCAAAAACATTATCCCATGTGGAATTGATGATAAACAAGTAACCTCCATGAAAAAAGAACTGGGGAATGAAATTGATATGGAGAAGGTGAAAGATAGTGTCAAAGGTCATTTTGAAGAACTTTTCGAAATGGAGTTAACGCCAAAAATTGATTTATTAGAGACCGCTAAATAACTATCTGTGAAACTTCTTATAAAAATCGCAAAAGGTTTTTTAATCTTTCTGGCGCTGCTCAATGCATTGATCTTGATGAGCGGAAACAAACATCTATATAAGGGGGTTGTCAATACGTATATGAAGGGTAAAATGGGGGCTGATATAGATGAGTATCAAATTTTTGATAACCGAGAGGTTAAAGCCGGCACCCATCGGCCGTGGCCAACTGGATTGGATTACAATAAAAAGCCCATTCCTGAAAAGCATTTGAGCGCCATTGAAAACAGCAACACCATTGCTTACTTGCTCATTAAAAACGACTCCATTAGAGTAGAGCAATACTGGAGTGGTTATGGTGACACTTCTGTTACCAATACATTCTCAATGGCAAAAACCTTTATCGGTATGCTGGTGGGTATAGCTATTGAGGAGGGCATGATTGAATCTGTAAATCAAAAGGTAGGTGATTTTTTCCCAGAATATAAAGAAGGCATGGCTGCAGAGCTTACGATTAAGCATTTGCTAACCATGAGCTCAGGAATAAACTTTGACGAAAGCTATGTAAGCCCCTTCGCCTATCCTGCCAAGGCGTACTTTGGAAGTGATTTGAAAGCCACTGTTGCCGAATACGAGGTTGTTGAAACACCGGGTGAACTGTTTGAATACCTGAGCGGAAACACTCAGCTGCTATCATTTGTAGTGGAGGCCGCAACCGGAATAAAAGTTGCTGACTATTTTTCAGAAAAGCTATGGATACCACTGGGTGCCAAAAGGCCTGCTTATTGGAGCCTGGATGATGAAGATGGCTTTGAAAAGGCATATTGCTGCTTCAATTCAAATGCCCGTGATTTGGCGCGACTCGGACAACTATATCTCAAGAAGGGAAATTGGTTTGGGGAGCAATTAATCCCGGCACAATACGTAGAGAAATCGATTGTTCCAGCCAAACTGATAGAAAAAGATGACGGAACTGTCTTGACCAGATATGGATACTCCTGGTGGATGCTGGATTACAAAGATCACCACATTTACTTTGCTCAGGGAATGCTAGGACAATACATCATAGTTATCCCGGATAATAATACCATAATCGTACGGTTGGCAAGCAAAAGAACAAAGGAAAAAAGAGGCCGGTTTCCAGTGACGCTGTATACCCTTCTAGATCACGCTTTAGAGTACCACTAAACCCAAGCTGGATTGTATTATACGGGGCTAATCCCTTTGGGATCCTTATTTAGTGTGTATTATTTTCCTCAATTGAGATTGCTTTCCAATCGTTAGAATCACAAAATAAACTGCCGGAACCAACTCACTTCCATTCACAGTTAATTGGTGTTTCCCCTCATTCAATATGCCTTCATCCACTCTGTGTATTTCTTGTCCTGCGAGATTATAAACCCCTATGCTTACCTTTTCGGCTTTTCTTAAGGTAAACTGTACCGTAGTGCTCTCGCTGAATGGATTTGGAAATACCGTCATATCAACCGGTGCTTCTTCTATTGAAGAAATTCCTACCTGGCCAGGAGTTACAGTAAAGCTTTGCGTTAATATGCAACCGAATCCGTCCGCAATCGTAACTAAATAGCTGCCTCCAGCTAAGCCTGTGATATCTTCTGTGGACGCTGTGTAGGCATTGGGTCCGGTCCAACTGTATGTATAAGTACCAACACCGCCTGAAGTAGAGAGATAAATGGAGCCATCGTTACCAAAATTCTCATCATTAACCGTGGTTAAAACAGCTATTGCAGATGGTGCAGTTACCTCTGTTGTATTCAGTGAAATGCATCCCCCGACATCAGTAACTGTTACAGTATAGGTTCCCGTTGAAAGTCCCGTAAGATTGGATGTTGTAGCACCGTTACTCCATGTGTAAGTAAAGGGAGACGTTCCTCCTGTTACCGTTAGGTTTATTATCCCATCCGCTATATTCCAGCATGCATTTTGTGGCGCGAAAGATGATAAAGTTGCTGCACCCACGTTGTTTAAAATTATGGATTTAGCCTCAGAACATGTTAAAGCATTAGTTACTGTGACAGAGTATGCACCAGCTGCCAAGTTGGTAGCGGTAGAAGTAGTTTGTCCATTTGACCACTGATAGGTGTATGGCCCCGATGTTCCTGATACCGTGCAGGATGCACTTCCGTCAAACGAGCCGCAATTGGGATCAATTGAACTCAGGGTAATTGTACCAAAGGAAGCACATACAGATTCAAATGGACTTATGTCAGATGAACCAAAATTAGCGCCGGTAAATATTACGTTTGAACCTACGTCAGTAATCTCATAATAACCGGGTGTACCATATGACATTCCGTCACCATAAGAATCATAAATAGTGAAGGTATGGCAGCCCTCGCTCAGGTTAAATGTTTCATTATACGTTGTATTGTTTGCATAAGGGCCTCCTGAATAAAGAACGGTACCTGAAGCGTCAACCAGATCCCAGGTTGTTTCAGAACCATAGTCATCCGTTAGTAATTCAAATGCCAGCACAACATCAGTTTGAGGAGCATCTGTAAAGCTGGATGAAGCCTGATCATCAGAAGTATCTTCGTCAGTACTTCCGTTGGGATTAGAGAAGACAACATTCACGGTATTCGTTCCTGAACCTGTGTAGGCAATAGGCGGAAGGGTGACAGTCTCCTTCTTATAAGCACTGAGGTTACCTGTCCAGCTGTATGACTGACTTGTGCCGCCATTAACATCGTACGTAATATCTAAATTAACCAGGTCCGCGACTCCTTTGTTCCTAATTGTAACTATAGGTGAGACCGTTGTACCACAAACTGAACCTAGCTCATCAATTGAAACAAGGGCGGCATTATTTGTTTCATTTATTCCTGTATAAGTAAGCGCTGCATTTGCTCCTGATAAAATTTCCTGCTGTCCTTCTGCAATAAATACCACCACCTCAAGATCAGCCAGCTCATATGCAACTCCATTTAAATCTGCGGGAATTGTATAGGTAAATGTGTTCTGGTACAGCGACCCAGTTGCAGTAACTGTTGTCGTATCCCCCCATTGGCCAGTTAGTAAATGTCTGAGCATATGCATATGGTTGTATTTACCATTTGGAAGTACCAGGTCTGGATTCCAGGTGGATCCTCCAACATGAGGGCCCTCCACATTATTTTGCAATAATGCTACAGTAACATTATTACTAGCGGCACCATCTGCAGTATAATATGCTTCTACATTTACTGTCAAGATTCTTGTTGTGAAATTAATAGTGGCTTCAGCAGCAATATTTACATAAGATTGTTCTCCCAATGACACCGCAGTGGCAGTGTCCCAGTCAGCTCTATTCATTGCCGTGCCCCCAGCTTGGGACCAGCCTTGGGCGCTGAAATTATGCCTGTTAATCGTTCCTGCAGGATAGCCCGTTACGGATGACTGAATTCTTAGGGCATCGCCAAAGAACGTGCGGAAATCTGGATCTCCGCTGGTACCAGGGTTAGCATAACCACCCGCGTGCACATTGATGAAGAATACATCTCCAGGGTTGTCATTAACCAACTCTTGGGCCAGCCTGTCGCCATCAGCATTATACGTGCAATAATAGCCCCCAAATACTTCCAGCACTACATTTTTGTTTTCGGGAGTGGTGCTAACAAAAGATTGAGCGTTACCTGAAAAGGTCAGGCCTAAGATTATTGTTGCTGAGAATAGTAGTTTTTTCATGGTTTTATATTTGATCCGTAATTGTATTTACGTCAAAATTAACGATCTTGAAGGTGTCCTGAAATACCTAATGATAGTGAAATCATATACCTATCAGTAGTGATAAAGTGAACTTACACCAGAGATTAGAACAAATTTTATCGTTTAAGCCATTGTGAGTAGAAGGTCCTAAAATATATCCTAATATTGCTTACCCACTATTCTAGCCAGATAATTTATGTAAGATCAAATAATTATGGTAAAGAAACAATCACACACCAATCCGCTCTTACTGGCAATTAAAATTATTAAGGTGGTCATTTTTTAAGTCTTGTATTGACGATGACCCGGCATGCAAACAGTGCACATAAGAGCAGTGATTTTTCATAAGTTCGGTTTTCAGGCTATTAAGTCAAAACTACCTGGTGGTTATCTCGTTACCACCAACTTCTTGGTGATGTAGCCTTCGTCCGTGTAGACACTCACGAAATACAGCCCTTCACCAAAGTCCACAGTGTTTATGGATAGCGAATGGCTTCCAGCGCTCAGCACACCATTGCTCACAACTTTAACAACCTGGCCGAGCATGTTTCGTACCTCTACCTTTACATCAGCAGATTCTTTCATTTCCAGTTTTACAAACGCAAAATTACTCGCTGGGTTGGGAAATAATTCCACCGCCTCAAAAAGCGTTTTCTCTGATTCATTAATTCCTGAATACACATATGGATTTGAAAGATCGACCGTATTCGATATTTGGATGTCATCAAAATAAAGATTGTTACCACCATCTGATGTTCCCTTAAACTCAATCATAACAGTTGATTCTCCATCAAAAGCACCGAGGTCAATATTTGCTGAATCCCATTCAGTAACAGCTGGGTAAAACCAGTTACCCGGAACAGGAGCTGCCGTAGCTAGATTAGCTCCTCCTTCTCTAAACACATTAGTCCAGGTTGCACCGCAATCTTTAGAAACATTAATCTCAAACTTATCCTTCTCCGTGCCATTATCTTGCGCATATGCATATGAGATTCTCAGTCCATTTCCAATACTACCACTTAGGTCAATGTTCTGAAAAAGCAGGCTAGCCTCGCTGCCAACGGCCCATGAGCGGAACCGCATTCTCCAGGACTGGGCACTATTTCCATATCCACCTAAGTTTTGCGTAGCGCTAACGGACGAGCTATTTAGAACGAAAGTGTTCTCATCATCATTGTTAATGAGAATCGCATTATTTATATTATCCGATAATGTGGCATAGCTTTCAAATCCCTCGGAATGAGATGTTGCAAACGCTGCGGCAGATATCGTATTAATAAACACAGGGATAGTTTCATCATTTTCCGATACATTATCAATAACCGCGGCATTATTATCCACATTAACATGATAGATTATTTTATGGGACGCATCGGTTAAAACTATAGCTGGAAATGCAATTGTTACTGATGTGGCGGCGGCCAGACTCCCCCCTGTAAGTGTAACCGGCGTGCCATTATCAAGAACATAGTCCACTTCAAAAGTATCCACAACTGCTGTGCTATTGTTGGTAACTGTAATTTCCGGTGTTACATTGGGATCACAGTAATTGGCTGGCATGGTCATATTTGAAGATGCAGCAAGGTCAGTAAGACTCATTCCGGGAGGTAAAACATAGGTCAAAGCTGCTTTGTTCCCCGTTATGATTTCTTGTTGGCCCTCTGCGATGTATACAACCACATCCAGATCAAAGATTTCATACACAACTCCATTTAGGTCTGCAGGAATTGTGTAGGTAAACGTACTCGTATAAGTTGTTCCAGATGTTGTAGCTGTTGTTACGTCGCCCCATTGACCTGTTAAAAAATGCCTCAGTATATGATTATGGTTGTAATTACCATTTGGAAGTATCTGGCCTGGATTCCATGTTGAGGCCCCAGATTGTGGCCCTTCAACATTATTCTGCAACAATGCTACAGTGATGTTATTGCTCGCCGGGCCATTGGCGGTATAGTAAGCTTCAACATTTACGGTTAATACCCTTGTAGTATAGTCAATACTGGCGTCAGCAGCAATATTTACATAGGACGATTGCCCCATAATTGTCCCTGCAGCGCTGGTCCAATTACTTCGGCTCATCGCTGTTCCTCCAGGATTCGACTCCAACCCCGGAAAGACATGCCGGCTAACTGTTCCTGAAGGATAGCCACTAATTTGAGCCTGATCCTTAATTAGAGTACCAAAGGAAGTGCGAAAATCCGGGTCCCCACTAGTTCCAGGGTCTGCATACCCTCCAACATGAATGTTGACCAATACCACATCGTTGGGGTTATCGTCGGCTAGCTGCTGGGCTTTTTTGTGCCCATCAGGACAATACTGGCAATAAATGCCGGTAAATTCTTCCAATACCACATTTTTGTTTTCAGCAACGGTGCTTACCGGAAGTTGAGCGCTTGAGAATAAATATAAGAATGCAACGAAGGCAATTGAGAGTAATGATTTTTTCATGAGTGAGTTTTTTAGTTATATGACAATTCAAATATAAATGTTAATGTGTTTGCCAAAAGGCGATGTATAAATATACAAGAATTTGAGCTTATGTCTAATCTGTTTGACGAAATACATCAGTGCATGCGCTCCTTCGGCAGATTTGAATGTGACTCTGGCAGAAGGCGCTAAATAATTTTTTTAAAGAAAATAGACGAATAATCGCTATTGACGACGAAAAAGGACTACAAAGTGTAGATCTCGAGCATGCGTCTCTTTTTTCTCAGATTATTTTACTACCACAAACCTCTTTGTAGTCCTGTTCTGTCCAGCATATATGTTGATATAATATACCCCCGCTCTCAGATAAGCTACGTCAATTGCTATCTGATAACTTCCCACAGATAGTTCCCTGTCAATAATCGTTGCTATTTGCTGCCCCACCATGTTGTAAAGCACCACCTTGGTATCTACCTTATCTTTCACATTTAACCTAATAAATCCAAGGCTGTTCATAGGGTTTGGGAAGATCTCGCTTACATCAATTTGTGAACCCAGAACCTCGTTTATACCAACTATTATAGGTGTAGACACATTCAGAATTTCATTCGCTTTTAAATCCGTAGAATCATAGTAGGATACGAATCCGACAAGTGTAATGTTGGCTTCATTATATCTGGCCGGTAGGGTGTATGAATAACTTTGGGAATAGCTGGAGCTGGGCAACACCAAGGAATCAATCACCCCGCTTGTGCCGAATACTCCTGACAGAACGGCCCTTAGCACATGTCTGTGATCATATTTCAGGATTGGATTAGTAAGGCTGTACAGAGGGTGGGCTGTTCCGCCAGCCGCTTCACTCTGACTACTGTAGAAGTTTTCCTGATCATAACCCATTGCCATCCCGCCACTTACGGTATCTCCTACAACATGATCCTCAAGAACATAGAGGTTTATTCTCATGTCACCCGCTACGTAGTCAACAAAATTAGCCGTGACGGTTGCATCAATAACGCGTGTGGATGAGTTATAGGATTTAGAGACAAGAACGTTTACAAGAGCTCCCACATTCACCCGGGCGCTGCAATTTAACATCCAGGCATTGGATGATCTGCTGATGGGCAATTTAGACTCCCCTTCATAGAGCACCCTGTCCACCATTGCCCTTGGATATATTGTTACACCATATTCAGAGGCAAGATCCAATCCCTCTTGAATTTTCATACTATCTGCTTCCGACCCGGCATGGATAATAACGGGTATTACATTCGCATTTGTCGATACTATATTATCTACTTCCAAATTCCCATCCGGACAATATCCACACCATGCACCCGTAAATTCTTCCAATAGCACCTTTCGCGAGGTGGTATCTCCATTGTTAACAAAAACAGTTTTTTCAAGTGTGTCGTTACAGGGTAAATCATCATTGTTACCATTGATGTTGCTCGCCCAAATTTTAATGTTGTGGAACAAACCTCCAGTAATGACGCTTAAAAGCGAATCATGAGTATAGGTATAGCTACCGCCAGTGGGAAATATAGCTACTGGCCCTATGTTGATTGTGACAGGAGCTCCGCCATCAACTGTATAATTAAGATCAAATGAGGTTACAGTATCAGATCCCCAGTTCTTTATTGTTCCCCCAAGTGTATGGCTTCCGGTGGCAATGTTATTTCCCAAGCCGGTTTCTGAAATTAAAGCCAGGTCAATGCTGGGTTGAGCATTGTAATAGAAGTGATAGACTACGTCATTTGCCGGATCAGAACTGTTGGCTCCTGACGGATAATCATAGCTAGGCGAGTCGCTAATCATTGTAGCCAGAGTACCATTAACATTCTCACACCCTACCGTGGCTGTCCATCCAGATGAGTTCCCATACGGATGAACAATGTCAAAATCCCCACATTCATGGATTCTAATTACTGCATAAACAAAAGTTGGATCACTTGTGCCTGTAACCACTGTGTCGCCAGCTGTAACCGAATGCCATTGAACAACGTGTACTCTATTCGGTGAACTTCCGTAAGTCCAACTTTTAATTTTATCGACCGCATTAAGGCCTTCCTTAATTTCAATGTCATCCCAGAACGCATAGATTGCATTGTTAGGCCCGTTGCTCGTTGGAAGCATCTCATTTAGAGACAAGCTAGCCGTGCTGTCAAATGCGATATACCCGTTATCACTCACATAATAACCACTTACTGCAACGCCATAGTATGCCCAGGCAAAGGGAAGTGCATTCCATCCACTCATCTGATCTGGAAGTGAGTCTCCTGCAGTTCCTGGTGCCTGCATGATTATAGTAGTATTAGACTCCAGCAATTCGTAAGGGCCAGTTGTCCCAACGGTCTGCGTAACCACATAATTTTGACCCAGAACTTGTCCGACAAATAAAATCAACATGCTGGCTGCGTATGCAATTAGTCTCATAGTGCTTTCGATCTATTAAATACTTTGCTGAATATTAGATAACCGTGATAATGGTAATTTATTTCCGTGTACTCCACTTTTTTCCTTTCATGCCAAGGTGTGAGTTTCGGCTAATCCATCCCCAGATACCTGTGCTCCCAACCCAATATGCCATCAATTGTTGTATATGAAATTGCATGATAATTTTTTCGTGCCTTTTTGTAAATCTCAATCGCCACTTTCTTGTTTTGTTCAGTCTTGGCCAACTCTTTGTACAATGGGCTTAAAAATTTACGTCTTCCCACCTTTATCAAAAACTCTTCCAACTTACCGTAGGATTTTTTGTAGTTGTTGCTGATAACATGAATAAACCATGCGGCGATAATTTCGGCATTCTGGGAGTTGCTAAAATCAAACTCCGCATCTAACAGCCTAAGTCGCTCTTCGGACAACGGTGAAGGCAACTGGCGTAAAAAGTGCAGCCATTCATGTGTTGTCCATTTCTCTGTTCCAAGCTCCGAAGGCGATGCGCCATTTTCCCAACTGGCAACAGCCTGATCAACTATTGCAAACCTTTCGGAAACATTGATGGTTCGCGTTTCAGGAATTCCAGGGCCATAAACCCATTTGTTAACGGACACCTTCGCGGCCAGTTCTTTGTCATCGCCGATGAGTTCCTTATTAAAATATTCAACAAATCTGTCCGAAGTCATGGATTGAAAGGCAAATTTGTCAAAGTAGCCTTTTAAAAACTCATCCCATTTTTCTCGCCCAACGGCCTCTTCAATAGTCTGAAGAAATAGCGCTCCTTTCTCATATGCAATATCCGTGAGGGCTTCATCAGGATCTCTTCCCGCAAGATTGAGTTTGAGGTGAGTGTCTTCATTTTCGTGGCCCATATATTCAATTGTTGCTTGCAAATCCTGATATCCCAATACCATAAGCATTTCAGTGTACGATTTGCCGTATAGCTCTTCCATGATTCTTCTTTCGAGGTAAACAGTAAATCCTTCGTTAATCCAAAAGTCGTTCCAGGTAGCGCTCGTTACAAGGTTACCAGACCATGAATGTGATAATTCATGCGCTACCACGCTCACTAAGGAACGGTCCCCCGCAATAATGGTTGGAGTTACGAAGGTCAGCCTGGGGTTTTCCATTCCACCAAATGGAAAACTGGGTGGCAGGACTATTAAATCATATCTATCCCATCGATATTCGCCATACAACTTTTCAACGGTGGTGAGCATTTCCTCTAATTCACCAAACTCATACGCTGCCTGATCAACAATTGACGCCTCTGCATACACACCAGTTCGGGGGCCAATTGATTTAAAAACAATGTCTCCTACCGCTAATGCCATTAAGTAGGCGGGAATAGGCTGTTTCATTTCAAAAGTGTAATTGCCATCTGGTGATTTCTCTGTAGGATTTGATGCACTCATCACGGCCATCAGGCCTTTCGGAACTCGCACTTTGGCATTGTATGTGAACCTTATACCCGGACTGTCTTGTGTAGGAATCCATGTTCTGGCCAGGCATGGCTCAGATTGCGTAAAAAGATAAGGGCTTTTTTTGTCTGCTGTTTGTTGCGGACTCAACCATTGTAAAGCAACAGCCTCAGGCCTGGAGGCATAATAAATATTGATTCTGGTGGTGCTTTGACTAATCGTAATTTCGAGCTTTCTTCCCATGTATTGACTATATCCAACTAGAGCAAACTCGGTGCTTTCACCATCTCCAAGGGTCACTTTTTCAATTTCCAGTCCCTTTGAGTCGAGTATGATCATATTAGTACCGGTCTTGTTTACTACATGATAAGAAGCCACGCCAGAAATAATTTTGCTGGCAAAATTAACTTCAACGTCTAAATCAAGATGGGTAATAACCGCTTCTGCAGGGCGGGCATATGTGTATTCATCAATTGCGAATGTGCTATTTAATTGTTTATTACTCAATGCCGGCTTCGTTTCATTTTCCGTTTTTGGCATACTACACTGTGTAGCTGTTAACAAAACTGAAATAGCTAAGGCCAATGATCGATTTATCTTTTGCATTTTTCAACTTATTATGATTGGTTTTAAAAGGGAGCAAATTTAGCTGATAATACTTTAGCTTACAAGGGGTTCAAATAATGAGTAGATACTCGTTGTGGAAGGAGTTATTAATCATCCATTATTCTTCAGCCTTTTCAAAAAGTGGTTACTTTTGCGTTTCTTTATTTTTCAGTATCTTAAACACCGGATTTAGCTCGCAAACCTCAATTTATGGCAAAGTACGTTTATCAAGAACTCCTCGATCGTCAAACAAAAGTTACCAAAATCACCGGATACGCCATATTGGGGTTTTTTGGATTGATTTTTGTCTTGGCCAAATACACCTTCGGATTTGATCATACATTGGTGAACATTACAGCCGGATTTCTGGTATTAACCGCCGCTAACTTGCTATTATTAGAATGGCACAAAAAGGTTTTTATAACCTATCAATTACTCATTTTTCTCTCTTATGGTGTCATCGTGGCTCTCGCTTGGTTTACGGGAGGATTGAACAGTCCGGCTATATTCATATTAACGATATGTCCGGTAGCGGCATTCTCGACGAGCAAAAAGCAAGGCCTTATCTGGTCTGCCATAACATTTTTTACAATATTTGCGATTCTAATCAACGGAAGCCTCATTCCAGAAAGTATTATAACCCGTGAATTACAAACGGCATTTTCATTTTTTTCCATCATATTTGTCCTTTCCCTCGCTATACTGATTTCTTATTTGGTAAACAGGTCTACTTTCGATGTACACCGGGCGTTCAATCGGGACTCGAAAGAATTGAAGGATAAGTCTCTGCGCCTGGAGAATCTCACAACATTGCTAAACTACTCCAACGACTTGATGTGTATTATAGATCTGAGCACATTAACCATCGATGATCTGAATCCTGTATTTAAATTGAAACTAGGTTATGAATTGTCAGAAGTTAGGGGAGGTGAGCTTTTTAATTTTATCAATAAAGAAGATGGTACTGACAAAGTTATCTCAGAGATCAAATCACTTCGCGATGATCAGGTAATGGAGTTTTCCTGTAACATGAAATGCAAGGATGGTTCAAGTAAATTATATAATTGGGTAGGAATTGCCAAAAATGGCAAAATGCACGCCAGTGCCCGGGAGGCGAACTGATTTCAATGTTTAAGTAGCTTTTAGAATTCATGCTAAGTCATATTGTATTAGAAAATATATTATTCCTGGATATAGAAACTGTACCTATCCATCCAACGTACAGCGACCTGCCTGATGAAATGCGTACTTTTTGGGATAAAAAGGCCAGCTATTTGCAAAAGGATGAGCAATCGCTTGAAGATGTGTACGATATGGCTGGCATATACGCTGAATTCGGAAAAATCATATGCATTTCATTGGGTTTTATTAATGGGGAAGAATTCAGAATTAAATCTTTTTATGGCGACAACGAAAAAGAACTCTTAGTTGAGTTTATAGCTCTCATGAATTCCAACTATGGAAACCCAAACAAGTTGCTTTGCGCACATAACGGTAAAGAGTTTGACTTTCCTTATCTGGCTAGAAGAATAATACTCAATGGCCTGGAATTGCCATCATTGCTGGATATAGCAGGGAAAAAACCGTGGGAGGTACAACATCTGGACACCATGGTGCTGTGGAAGTTCGGGGATTATAAGAATTATACTTCATTAGCATTGCTGGCCCATATTTTTGATATCCCGACCCCTAAAAGTGATATGCAGGGTAGCGATGTTGCAAGGGTGTATTGGGAAGAGAAAGATCTCGATCGAATAGTGGAATATTGTCAGAAGGATGTCTTAACTATAGGACAGTTGCTTCTCAAGTTTAAGGGCAAGCCCATGATTAAGGAAGAAAATATTATCATTACGTAGATGAATAGAGATTATTATCTGATCTAAGGAGCATGGCGGGAAATACTATACTAGAAATTAAAAATCTTGTTACCCGGTTTTATACTGAAGATGAAACGATAACAGCTGTTAATGATGTTAGCTTCTCTTTAAAGGCCGGTGAAACTATCGGTATTGTCGGTGAATCAGGATCAGGCAAATCAGTTACATCGCTCTCGATCATGAGACTGATATCCTATCCTCCAGGTAAAATTGTAAGAGGAGAAATACTTTACCATCGTGACAATAACATTGTAGATATCCTGCAGATCTCTGAAAGGGAAATGCGGACAATTCGGGGAAATGAAATTTCAATGATTTTTCAAGAACCCATGACCTCATTGAATCCGGTTTACACGTGTGGCAATCAAGTTGCCGAGGCAATTCAACTTCACCAAAAGGTAAAGGCCAGCCTGGCTAAAGAGCTTTCCTTAGAACTATTTGAGAAAGTTAAACTTCCCGATCCCGGTAGAATCTTTTCTGCCTATCCTCACCAACTTTCTGGAGGGCAAAAGCAGCGAGTTATGATTGCCATGGCTATGTCCTGCGATCCAAAAATATTAATTGCTGATGAGCCGACCACTGCATTGGACGTAACCGTGCAAAAAACAATTTTGGATTTGATGAAAGAGTTGCAGGAAGAACATGATATGGGAATCTTGTTCATTACGCATGACCTGGGAGTAATTGCAGAATTGGCCGATAAAGTTGTTGTTATGTATAAGGGTAAGATTGTTGAGCAAGGAAATGTGCTCGATATCTTTGCCAACCCTCAACATCCCTATACCAAAGGCTTATTGGCCTGTCGCCCCCCTCTTAACCGCCGATTATACTGGCTTCCAACGATTTCAGACTTCATGGAAACAAGTGCAGACGGAAAAGTAAAAGAGGGGAAAAGATCTATTGAGGAGGTGATCGACAAGTTTGTGATAACGAAAGAGGAGCGGAGCAAAGCTCATGAAAAGTTATATAAACAAGAGCCTTTGCTTCAGATAAAAAACATTAAAACTTACTTCCCTGTAAATAAAGGTTTGTTTGGCCGGGTAACGGATTACATTAAGGCAGTAGATGATGTGAGCTTTGATATCTTCCCCGGAGAAACTCTAGGACTTGTTGGAGAATCCGGATGCGGGAAGACTACCTTGGGCCGTTCTATTCTTCGGTTGGAAGAACCCATGGAAGGTGAAATTATTTACAGGGGAAAAGATCTTATGAAATTATCGAAAAGCGAGCTTCGCAAAATGCGAAGTGAGATGCAAATTATTTTTCAAGATCCTTATTCATCTCTGAATCCGCGAATTACTATCGGAGAAGCTATCATAGAGCCCATGAATGTTCATGGAATCCTGGGTTCACAAAAGGAAAGAAAAGAGAGGGTGATTGAAATTCTGGAAAGGGTAAAGATGGACGCTTCTCACTACTACCGGTATCCTCATGAATTTTCTGGCGGCCAACGACAAAGAGTGTGTATCGCCAGGGCGCTAACGCTCAATCCGAAATTCATCATTTGCGATGAGTCTGTTTCTGCCCTTGACGTCTCCATTCAGGCACAAGTGTTGAACCTCTTAAATGAATTGCGAGAGGACTTCGGATTTACCTACATGTTTATTTCTCATGATCTCTCCATTGTTAAATTCATGTCTGATCGCATGATAGTAATGAAAGATGGTAAAATTGAAGAGATAGGAGATGCGGATGATATCTATACCAATCCGCAAAGCGACTATACCAGGTCCCTCATCGAGGCTATCCCGAAGGGTGAGATTGCAGATATCGAAAGGTCTATTCAAGAAAAGAAGGCCCGCAGAGAGGCAATTACCTAGTCCTCATCTTCTCCCTTCCGTGATTTCTCGTAATCCGGCGGCTGTATTAATTCACCGTAATTTTCCGGAAATGTTTTTCGGCCGAAAACAGCCCAATATGTTTTACTATTCATGCTATCCCAGTGAATTAGCGATGACAAGTACTGCTTTGTCTGAAAGAGATTTAAATATATAAATCCTATAAGCATTACCGTGATTAATGCACGGCTCAGGAGCTTCCTTCCGTATTCAAATGTCCAGTGAAAGAATGCTGCAAAAGGAATAGCAAGAATGGCATATGTTTCGATGAGTGCCCGGGCGCCAAAACTTCCACCATACCACCAGCACCACCAGCTAAAAACCACAAAGAGGTTCACCGCCAAAAACGCGATCAGGGGAAATAGATAGTCACTTAAATTGGATCTCAATAACAAAAGCCCAGCCAGAGAGAATATCATTACGGGTGTGTATACCAACCACCCTTTCCTAAAGCTAAACAATCCCTCATAAATATGTGAGTTTAAAAAATAAAAGGATTCATTCGGGTAAGAATAATAAAACCAGCTACCCGTTATTATTTTCCAATAAATCAGCTGAGGTGAAACAATGATCAGAAATATTATCGCCGCCAGTAGAATATAACTTCTTCGGTTCCAAATCAATGACAGTCTCGCACGTAAAGAATCCAACCCTGTGACGCTGTACAGAACCGGTATCAGCATTATAACTGCATTGGAAGGCCTTACTAAGCAAATGAGGCCAAAAATTAATCCCAGTATGATTGTGCTTTTCTTCGAAGGAGACTCGTTCCATATCAGGAAGTGGTAAATAAAAGCTGCGAAAAGAAAGAAGCTATATACGTGTGACATGCATCCATCTGCCACAACATAATAGAACAGATTGGTTCCCAAGGCAATGACAAAAACAGACACAGATGCGACAAATTGAGAAAAGTAGCGCAACAATACTGAGGCCACATAAATTAAACCGAGAATCCCATAAACCAATCCCCCTAAGGAAATCATAAACTCATAAGGCCATGAATAGCCTGATGGATTGTCAAAAAACGATGCATAAATATGCGCAACGAGAAACAACGGTAAATAAAAAATGCTTAGGCCCATGGTCATTTTTTGAACCCTGTTTCCATTAGGCGCTATATTAGACCATATCCTAATTTCCTTATCTCCGATTATTTCATCGTCAAATTGAAAAGTGAGATCATTGTATATAAATGCTGCGGGCAGGTACGAATAATAAGAGATAACATCTTGTTGAATAACCTCCTTGGTCTCCCACTTTGCAATAGATAAAAAGGAGTACAACCAGACCGAGCCAATTACCAATATGGTAAGCTTTGGCAACATATTGTTCGCAAGGGATTGGAAGATTTGAACTCGTTTAAACATCACTTCCTAATTACTCTTTTGAAAGATATAGATTTCATAATCATATCCCCCCAATACTTGAAAGTTAGTTTCAGGAACGAATCTTTTCAAGAGTTTGAAGTCCGGATTGTAAATCAGCCGCTCCAAAGGCATTCTTCCTTCATTGGGTCCGAAATGAGCATCCCATAATACAATCGCATTCTTGGCAACCCCTTTGCCCGGAGACTCAATATTTGATAGCTTTTCCTGAACAACAGATTTATCGAAGGGGTCTAGCTCGAGTACATGGCAAAAAAATGGATCATAATAATATATCATTTGATTAATGTGTTCAGAATTCTTCAACCATACACTAGCCTCTTTAACCAATTTTTCCGGCAGGCCTAAATTCCAGGGGATCGTGTAGGTGCTGAACGGAGTTTTGACCACGAACACCAACACTATCATAATAATGGTAATTTTAATTGGTCTGTTGTGTTCTATTTTATCGAGAAGCAAATTAATGCCTTTCAGGCTCAATATCGCCGCGAGGGGAGTAACCGCAGCCAACACCCTCAATAGACCGAGTGATCCGCCCATTCCTTTCCACCACAACACAGAATGTACAGCTAAGTAAAAAAGGGGAATAAGCAAGAGAAACATTACTGAATTTAATGTTGTTCGCTTGTTTACCCCCCGATTCGCTATGAATTCGTACAGAGCTAGTAAACCACCACCGACACAGAGCATCCCAAGCGGTTTGCCCACGGTCTTTTCATACGACATGATAAAAAAAGAAAGCTCACCGCTTCCATAGATGTTGCTTGCGCCAGTGTAGGGAAACCTGTTAATAAACCAAAGGAAATCCCCTAACACAATCCATCCCAGTACTCCGAATATCGCAAAGCCCATAAACATGTACAGTAGCGCCCTGTATTTTCGGTCTATCAAGAATGCCAGAAAGAATACAGGAAGAATTATCAGGCCCTCGGTTCTCGCGAATGGGAGGAGTGACATTAAAATTGCTGCTGCAACGTGCCGCTCCGCAATGAATAGATATACTGATACCACAAGTACCAGGCTAAACAATATTTCCGTGAGCCCGGTCAAATGCATTATAAAGTAAATTGGCGTGAAGGACACAAATAATATGACCAGGTAAGCGTTTTTCATCTTTAGCTCCTGAGCAATTTTGTAAGAATAGAAAGCTGTAAGCAAGCCCGCGATAATGTTAAACACTTTAATGCCCTCGTACCCGAATTGTGAGAATGGCGAACTTAACATGGTAAACAAAGGCTTGCCCCAATGATCTAAGAAAAGCTCAGGATATTTGAATGCATACCTGGATATTCTAAAATGCACGTAGCTATCGGCACCGCCGAAGGAGCCCTCAGAAAGGTAGCTCAGTACAATCAGCATTACAAAGAGTGCTAAGAGTAGAACAGGTATTAGATATCGCTCGGATAAGTGGATTTTCATTGAGATTGCTTCTTTACCACCTTCGTGTCAAAAATGTTGTTCTTGATGTTTTATCATTCATTACTTAGACTACTCTGCAGGCGCTATTATTTTTTCGGCTCTATAGTTTTTATATGAAAATCATCTATATAAATATCTGTATTGCCATAGTTAAAGAGAAAAACTTTCAAGATAAAGTATTCACTCTCAGGGGGTGGAATGGTGCACGTCAAATAAGTCGGTTTCCACTCTTTAGCCTCATGCATGTCTGCCCTGATATCAGACATTTCCCAAAAATAAAACTCTCCCTCGTGTTCGCAGGTCATTATCATTCCACCCGAAAAGCCAGGCTCCATTCCATAAACCATCATTTTTGCCGAAATAATGATGGGGCTGGGAAATTCAGATTTGTAAAACGTGTCCGCGTAAGTAGCACTGTATGGTGGCGCAAGCCCTGCCAAATTTGAAACCTCTCCCGAGTAGGAAATTGATCTTTTGAACGTATTTGGATAAGAAATAATTTCTCCCTCTTTTTCAAAGTCTACAAGTAATTCTTTAATCAATATCCCTTTAGGATTAGTCCTGTTATCGAATAGTGCGGACCTGGTTTCCGGAAATTCGGCAATAACAGTAAGTTCCTGATGAATCCCTTGTTCTTCAGGATTGACCCCCATGTAATAGTAATCAGCAAATAGATCGTATGATCCAATATGGCGAGCTTTATTAAGCCAATACATCTCATATTTATCACGGTAGTAGTCAATTGCAGGCTTAAAGTGCGAATTTGCCGCAATTGTTGTGTTGAACTTTAAGTTTCCTTTTTTGCCTCCCGCCTCCGCAAGCTCCAGCATGGCATATTTTGTGTTCATGTCATAACTCCAGGTTTGCGTATGGGATAGATTCATGGCAAGGGCCATGTTGGATAAGCTTAATGCGCCTATCACCGCAAAACACAGTTGAATAGCCTTTGATTCCGAACCCAGATAATTAAACAAAAGAGCAATCATTAGTGATATAAGCGGAATATAGTATAGTGCCGTTCTTGAATTAGGGTAATTGGCATTCAACAGCATATTCTGTGCAAAGTTCGCTGCCATGCTCAACAATATGGCTAAAACAACAAATATCAAGAATCGCATCTCTCCATTGGGCATGGATTTTATAATATTCCATACTGAAACCAATATCCCAATTCCAATAAAAATGAATATTGCGCCTCTGGCAGCAACCTTAAACTCTTCGGGATATTCGGCCTCGAAAAGAGTAGAGTCTACCAGGCTGACCAACATGTCCCTCCAGCTCCCCATGCTATTGAAATAGAAATCCCCAACCTCCCTGAGTTTCAGGATTCTGGGTACTACGAACGCCATCAAAACCGCAGGGACAATCATCAGCGCTGGAAGCTTTCGTAGAAACAGGCGTACATCGGAGTTGCTGGAATAAAAATATTCACAAACCACAAACATCAGCCAAAGCACCAGAAAATAATTCAACAATCCATAGTTGGCGGTAACCGCCAGGGCTGCCATTGCAAAGCCCTTCAGCATAAATGATCTTTTTTCATCTTTTAGTAAGTACAGATAAACATAATACAGGCTTCCCATCAATAAGGCCATCGACATTCCGTACCCTCTCGCCAACGAGAAAAACTCCAACAAATAGGGATTGAAATTGATGAGAATAAACGCCGTAATAGTAAGGACTGCAGATCTAAACAGGATTACTATACGCGCAGAGTAATAGAGGAATACAATGTGCGCGAGCACATTTGGAAGCCGAAGCGCAAGCTCACTGATTCCGAAAAGCGCTCTTGTGCATTTCATTAGAAAAGTATTCAGAAAATGATTGTTGGCATCGCTTGTATCGAATAAATCATTCCGAACGTAACGCAAATAGGTCAAGCTCTCATCATGGGTAAAGGATAGCGCATACGCTCTATAAGCAGTGTAAGTCAGTAGCGCAAGTCCCGCAATACTGAATAGGGCCAATATTAGATTTTCCCGAAGCGAACGTTGTTCGTCCATTTAATAGATCGAATCGGAGGAGTTATCCTGTATTGCGTTTTTCAAGGAACTCTTTGCGTAGTGTTCTCCTCATTACTTTATTGGAAGCCGTTCTAGGCAGCATGTCTGTTACCTCCACTTGTTTCACTTTAAAAAGCGGATTTAATTTCTTTTTAATTACAAGCTGGAACTCACTTAACAAGGATTCGACATTATTATTGTTATCTGTCAAAACCGCATAAATGACCAGCTCGCTGGGGCCGCCCTTTTCCGGTGAAATTGCGATTGCAGCCGTTTCTTTCACCCCATCAACCATATTCAATACTCTTTCGATTTCGATGGAGCTCACCTTAATGCCCCCTAAGTTCATCGTGTCGTCTACGCGCCCATGGGTTCTGAAAAATCCATTGCTCGTCATTTCAATTTCGTCTCCGTGCCTCCGTAATGCAATGTTTCCTGAGAATTGTTTTGCCTGCTCCAGCAAAGAAGTACCAAGCCCACCATTGTATTCTTTTTTGATGGAGGGTGTACCCTTATAATATTCCTCTTCATGATTCTTGTTGAGCAGACTATTTGACAGCCCTAGAGAGGGAGGCATCACGTACAACTCACCTTGGGAACATTGGTTTTCTGATTCGTCTAGAATAGCAAAATCCAACCCTATTGCCGGCGTGGTGAAAAATGAGGGTGCTGCTGGCTGCACCATAGTGGCGGTTAAATAACCACCCCCAATTTCAGTTCCTCCGCAGTACTCTATTACCGGTTTGTAACCAGCTTGTGCCATCAACCAGAACATGTCATCCGCATTTGAACTTTCACCTGTTGAACTAAAATTTCTTATAGAGGACCAATCGATGCCTTCCAAACAATCCGTTGTTTTCCATTGCTTTACCATGCTGGGTACAACACCAAGCATTGTTACCTGTGCGTTTTGAACGAACCTTCCAAATTCCTCTCCGGTGGGTGCTCCGTAATAAAGCGCCATCGTGGCATTATTGATCAAGGATGCGAATATCAGCCAGGGCCCCATCATCCAACCGAGATTGGTCGGCCATGCAACCACGTCCTCTTCCTTAATATCATGATGGAAAAACGCATCCATTGCGCATTTTATAGGGGTAGTGTGATTCCAGGGTATCGCTTTCGGCTCACCTGTAGTTCCAGATGAAAATAAGATGTTCACCGTAGCCATAGGATCACATATCTCCGTTTCAAAATATTCGTCATCACTTAAAAAGCTTTCCCATGCCAGATCTTCGTCCACCAAGTTGGCCTCCAGGTTATCACTTGCGGGAAGAACAACAACTCTTTTCGGATCGGAATCCCGGACTTTCTCGTACATCGGTAGTTTTTTGCCCATTCTATGTACAACATCTTGTGTAAACACAAGTTCTGTATTTGATATTTTGAGCCTCTTGCTTATTTCATCCGGCGCCAGGCTATCCGCTATGGATACCACCACACATCCGGCCTTGAGAATTCCCAAATAAATAGCCACGGACTCCGCGGTCATGACCATATCAATTGCCATTGCATCTCCTTTTTTGAATCCAAGATCGCACAGACTGTTGGCTACCCTGCTGCTCAATGCATCCAGCTGAACATAGCTCATTTCTTCAATTTTTCCACCTTCTTTCTGATAAATAATTGCCGGTCTCTCTTCTGGCGATTTTAAACAACTCAGCACAATATTCATCCTGGCACCGGGAAACCAATTGGGTGTACACGGGTTGCTGTATTCCGCTAATTCGCTGAATGGCTCTTGAAAGACAATTCCCAATTCTTTCACAACACCATCAATAAATTCTGATTTATTGAGTACCGAATATTTGTGCAGCGCTCTATAATCTGAAATGTTATGCGCTGTGCAGAATTTCGTCACATTGCATTCTTGAACATCTGCTTCCGTGGGAGACCAGCAAGGAACAGCTTCATTTCTTTTGGCTTTATCATACACGGCACGCCAGAGATACTCATGGGCTTCGATGGGATCATCTGGAGTGAGTAGTTTTTGGGAAATGTGTCTCCACTTCTCTTCCGCAGACTGATTCGCTTCTATCTCCTCAATTTCCGACAGAAGATCCGTTGCCCTTTGCTGACCCACACCCAGTTCCGTGAGCTTATTTACTTGAATATCGATCATGTGCTTAATCGTTCAAAGAGCCAATCAAAATGTTTGGGGAGCGCCTTCATAGTCATTTGAATGATCTCTTCTATACTTATCGCAATCAGTTTCTGTGTTCAACTTGTGCGCCGGAAGAAGATCAAATTTATCGGATTGGGAAACTCCCAAAGAATTATTCTTATATATTTTTTTCATGTACAGCGCCCAGATAGGAAGCGCCATATTGGCTCCCTGGCCATAAAACATACGCCTGAAATGAACGGCTCTATCTTCGCATCCTACCCATACACCGCTCACCAGGTTGGGAGTTATACCCATAAACCAACCATCAGAATAATTTTGTGTTGTTCCGGTTTTCCCCGCTATTTGATTGTACAGCTTGTATTTGCCACCGAGCCTCACTCCAGATCCAATTCGTCTTTTGCCTGTCTTTCTTTGCGCTTCCGGATCATGAACCCCGGTAATTACGCCTATCAACATGTTGAGCATCAACGTTGCTGTTTCTTCACTCATCGCCTCCCTTCGTTCAGGTATGAAATCTTCAATGAGGTTTCCTTTGTTATCCTCGATTCTGGTCACAATAATCGGCTCGGTCCAAACTCCTTTATTCGCGAAAGTTCCATAAGCGCCAACCATTTCGTAAACCGTTAAATCTGAAGAACCCAAACAAAGAGCCGGTTGCGGGTCTAAATAGCTTGTTATTCCCATCTGATGCGCAAGATTCACAATTGCTTCAGGGCCAAATTGCTTCATTATGTAAGCTGTCATCCTGTTTATTGAATTGGCCAGGCCAAAACTTAAGGAGAGTGTTAAATCGTTATATTTATTATCCGAATTGCGGGGTGTCCAGGATTTTTCAATATTGAACTCTCCCACATTAAATGTAACAGGAACGTTTTGTATCGGCCTGCAGGGTGACCACTTCTCTTGCATCGCCAGCGCGTAGACGAAAGGTTTGAAAGTAGATCCTACCTGTCGCCTGGACAGCTTAACATGATCGAATTGAAAGTGTTTATAGTTTATTCCACCGACCCATGCTCTTACATATCCGGTACCCGGCTCCATAGACATAAGTCCGGCATGCAGGAAATATTTATAGTATAAAATAGAGTCCATCGGGGTCAACATGGTGTCTATATCACCTGCCCATGAAAAAACTTTCATTTTAACCGGCCTGTTGAAAATAACGTCTATGGAATCTGCCGGGGTGACTACGCTGCGATTTTTACAATCACTGGCGTTGCACTGATAATATTCAACCCCATTTTCTTCAATCTTTTGAATATATTTTCCCCTGCGCCCACAGTTAGCACATGCTTTTCCAGTCAAAGTCAGGTATCTATTCGAACCTCTTTTGGCCTGATTCATCGTGTTTTCAATTTGTTTCTTAGAAAGCCTGTAGAATGGGGCATTCTTCGCACCCTTCCAGCGCCTGAAAAATATCTCCTGTAACTCACCACCCAGATGTTCTGCAACCGCCTCTTCTGCATATTGCTGCATAGTAGAATTAATTGTTGTGTAAATCTTCAGGCCATCTTGATACAGATTATAGGTAGTGCCATCTGGCTTCTTTTGATTTTGGCACCACTCTGTAAGCTGCCCCCGAAGGTACTCCCTGAAATAAGTGGCCAATCCGGCCTGATGGTTTTGTGCGCTGTAGTCGAGAACTATAGGCAATGCCACCAAGGAATCCAGTTCGTCCTGGCTAATGAAATCGTACTTGCGCATTTGATTAAGCACCGTGTTTCTTCTGATCGTAGATCGCTCTTCATTTCTGAGTGGGCTGTACCGTGATGGCGCTTTCAAAAGCCCAACCAATACTGCGGCCTGGTCAATGGTCAGTGAGTCTTGAGTTGTGTTATAAAAAGTCTTCGTAGCTGATTTAATGCCAAATGAATTGCTTCCAAAGGCAACAGTATTGAGATACATGGATAAGATTTCCTTCTTCGTGTAATTCCGCTCCAGTTTAACCGCAATAACCCACTCCTTTATTTTTCTGATCACCAGCTCGATTTTTGAAAGCCTGTCTCTTGGAAACAGATTTTTCGCCAGTTGCTGTGTAATGGTACTACCTCCACCTGTCCCTTGCTGAAATAGTATTGTTTTAACCAACACCCTCATTAATCCTCTCAAGTCTACGCCGGAATGATCTACAAACCGGATATCCTCGGTTGCAATAAGTGCGTTAATCAAATTGTGTGAGAGATCTTCGTATCCTACATTTGAGCGGTTTTGTATGAAGTATTTTCCTAAAATCTGATTGTCTGCAGAATAAACCTCCGATGCGAGATTGCTCTTTGGATTTTCAAGTTCCTCAAATGTTGGGAGGCTTCCAAAATAGCCACTTGCTACCGTCCATATCAGAGAACCGGTGACAATCAAGCCCGCAATGAATAGCACCCAAAGCCATATAATATACTTCCTGTATTTCCTCATTGGCCTGTCATTTGCTGTATTCTATTCTCAATCCAACATCCAGAATAAATGGCAAGTTTTCTATATAGGGCATATCTCCAAATCTATGTGCCTGTTCGAATGCAAAAACGTACTTGCCATTCAATGGAAACGTAACTCCCCGCCTAAAGAGTATCTGATTGTCAAAAATATCTCCCAATCCATCTCCCAGCCAACCATTCTGATCCGCTAAAATACACTCGACGGTATCTTTATGAGTTTTCCCATTTGGAAAAATGGTAGTGATAAACATAAAAAGGTTTTCATATTGATACATTCCTGCAATTCTAACATTTATATACATGTTTACTGGGGCGGCAGAATCAGTAATCTCTACCTCAAAGAATATTGTATCCTTAACGTTCCATATACCATCAGCTATGTTCTTGTTTTCTTCGTATATCCTCGAGCTATCGCATGAACACAGGACAGAAATAACTGATAGAGCGAGTATCCAAGAATATTTTATCATACCATTTGGGGTGATTCTATATTTACGACAACTGGCGGGAGGCTGCTATCTCAAATTTTGCATGTGTTACAACTCATAGAACGCGCCTTTAACGCTTTTTTAGCATTTCGGAAATAGAAATGGATAGGTCCAGCAATAAAATTCGAATATTTGCATTTCGCCCTATATTGAAATACGCTTTATTCAGTGCTTCAGTCATAGCTACACAATTGTTGTTGTTGATAAAAGGAGAAAAGTTGTTCGCAAATTTCCGCTCTTCATCAGTTAAAACAACCAGCTGGCCCACGCCATAATTGATCATGAGGCACTCTCTGACCATCTGCAGCGCGTGTTCAATAAAGCTTTTCTGTCGCTCACGGCCGATCTTGCTAACTTCATCAATCCATTCTATCAATTTTATAATATCTCTCTTAAAACACAACCTCATCCATTTTTGAAATTCGACAAAATTGAACTCCTTTATAAAGCTGTGATCAATAAGTCGCAGCGCCTCGGTGTAATTTCCGGTCGACATTTTAACGACATAATTGAGTTTGTCGCCTTCCAGCGCAAATTTGCTGGAAAGTGTTGCTGCCAGGCTTTTATGATCGAGTTTTTTAAACCTTACTATCTGGGTTCTTGACAATATTGTCGGAATAATCTGTTCTGAATTTTCCGCGATCAGCAGAAACAACGTTTTTGAGGGTGGCTCCTCCAATATTTTCAACAATTTAGGTGCGGCCGAATGAAAGAGTCGTTCTGCTTTCCAGATTATCATGACCTTATACTCAGACTCAAATGTCTTAAGACTTAACTTCTTAACAATTTCGTTGCAATCATCAGCATTAATAATCGCTTGTTTGTTTTCAATTCCAAGATGCCTGTGCCATTGGCCAAGGCTCATATAAGGGTTTTCCACAATGGCTGTTCTCCATTGCTCCATGAAGAGGTCGCTCCTGGGATTCTTGGTGACTTCTTTATTTGTAGCTACCGGAAAAATAAAGTGCAGGTCTGGATGGGCGATGTTCTTGTATTTCACACAGGAGGGGCATTCCCCGCAGGAATCATCTTCCCGCTTAGCTTCGCATGAAATATACTGTGCAAAAGCAATTGCCATGGCTAAGTTGCCTGATCCTTCCGGGCCAAGAAAGAGTTGGGCGTGGCTCACCCTGTTGTTTTTAACCGATTTTATTAACGATCTTTTAACAAATTCCTGGCCTATTACCTCTGAAAAAAACATGATTTATCTTCTGAACGGGTTGCATCCAAAGATAAATAAATAAAGTATATTTTCGTTCCGATGATATCCATGGATCAATTCAATTTTTTCGAAAAACGGGCGCTTATTCGAGTCGATTTCAATGTGCCACTAAATGAAACCTTTGAAATTGAAGATGATACTCGTATTAGAGCGTCCTTACCAACCATAAACAAGGTGCTTGACAGGGGAGGAAGTGTCGTGTTGATGTCTCATTTGGGGAGGCCAACAAATGGATACGAAGAACGATTCTCCTTGAAACACGTTCAAAATCATCTTTCCAAACTTTTGCAGAGAGATATTGAATTTGCAGAAGATTGCATTGGAGACCAGACGATAACAATAGTGCAAGCATTACTGCCGGGTGAGGTGTTGCTCTTGGAAAACCTTCGTTTTCATCCAGAAGAGACAGAGGGAGATAAAAATTTCAGCAAGGAGCTAGCACAGCTTGGTGATGTATACATCAACGATGCTTTCGGAACTTCACACAGGGCTCATGCCTCAACTTCAATAATAACGCAATTCTTTCCGGAAAATAAGCTCCTTGGCACTCTGCTTCAGAGTGAAATAGACAATATAGATTCGATAATGCAGAACGCCAGGCATCCCTTCACTGCAATTCTAGGAGGAGCTAAAGTAGCGGGGAAAGTGGAGATCATTAAACAGTTAATCAACAAAATTGACAACCTTATTATCGGTGGGGGTATGGCATTCACATTCATAAGAGCAAAGGGTGGTAACGTAGGGGATTCATTGGTTGATGATTCATTGATTGAATTGGCCATTGAACTCATTGAGCTGGCGGACGCTAAAAATGTACATCTTCATCTGCCAATAGACTCAATCATAGCAGATGATTTCTCTAATGATGCCACTATCAAGAACGTAAAAATTGATGAAATACCAGATGGTTGGATGGGTCTTGACATCGGCCCAGAAACGCAAATCCTTTTTGCTGATGTGATAAGGAGTTCCAAATCAATCCTTTGGAACGGGCCTATGGGTGTTTTTGAAATGTCAAATTTTGAAGCTGGAACCAAAAGAATTGCTCAGGCGATCGCAGATGCCACAACAGCCGGTTCGTTTTCATTGGTGGGCGGAGGAGATTCTGTAGCTGCAATTAATAAACTTGGCCTTGCGGATCGAATGAGTTATGTGTCAACCGGGGGTGGGGCCTTGCTAGAATATATTGAAGGAAAAGAACTCCCTGGAATCAAAGCTATTTCAGGCTAAGGTCTCGCGCTTTTCTTTCCCGGTCAAACTTTTGATCCCCGGAATAATAGCCGGTACCAACCGCAACATAGGCTTATATAGAACCGATTTTCGCTTTTGTGACTCAGAAAGAATATCGAATCTGGAATCGATAAAATTGAACATCACTAAAAGCACGCTGATCATCAATCCATATTTTGCTGCACCCATTACAGATCCTAACAGCTTATTGAAGATTCCCATCGCCACCATATTTATCATCTTCTCCAGGATTTTTGCAACAAAGTAAACACCAACAACTACGACGATAAAAGTTATGATAAATGAAATTATTCCCAGATACTGTTTGTCCAATTTGAAATTATCTTCGAGCAACGAGGAAGCAACATCAGAGAACTGAACGCCTATATATATTCCGAGAATTAGAGAGATTAACGAAGCTACTTGAATAATGAGTCCTTTTACAAACCCCCGGTAAAATCCCCAAAGTATAGGTATGATTATAGCAATATCAATGTAGCTCATTCAAAATAAGACTGCTTGCGGCGAAGATACTAATTGATTTCTTCGACTTAACCCAGCGGAATCAATTAATTTTACAACTTCTAAATAATAACTAATATTGTGATTATAAAGTGGTCTGATCTTTGATCATCTGAGGAAAACCTTAAAATTTTACATCATGAGAAATTACATATCCATTTGTTTGTGCCTGATCCTTGCATTAACTGTGTTTCTGCCTACGTCACAGGCCCAGAAATCAATAGCAGGCAAAGATGTGCTGGTAACAATAACTACAGAATTGGGCATAATTACAGTCAGGCTATACGACAAAACCCCGCTTCACAAAGCCAATTTTTTGAAACACGCAGAATCCGGAGATCTGAATGGTTCAATATTTCACAGGGTTATTAATCAATTTATGATTCAGGGTGGGGGCAAACCAGGCTCTAATGGCTCGGAGAGTATTGGAAGCACAATACCCGCCGAATTTATTCCGGAGTACTTTCATAAGAAGGGAGCGCTTTGTGCGGCAAGGATGGGCGACCAAATGAACCCTAAAAAAGAATCGTCCGGTTCTCAATTTTATATTGTACATGGCAGGGTTAGTTCCAATGCAGACCTTGATCTCATGCAAAAAAGATCGAGGACAAAATATACCGAGGCCAAACGCAAGGCCTACACCACTATCGGAGGAACTCCACACCTTGATGGTGCATACACCGTATTTGGTGAAGTGGTAGATGGAATTGATATTGTCGATAAAATTGCATCTGTTGCCGTAAACGGTTCGAATCCCGTTACTCCGATCACGATCAAGCTAATGGTTGTTAAATAGCGATGGGTTCCGAAGAGATAGAAGGTTTACTAGAAGAAATAAAATCCTTTCAAGCCTCTTCCGCTGCTGAAGTGGAAGAATTCCGTGTGCGCTTTTTGGGCAAAAAAGGTGTTCTGAGAGAGCTGTTCGCTCAATTGAAAGAGGCTGATGCATCTTCTAAAAAGGAGCTTGGGCAATTGATCAATCAGGTCAAGGAGAGTGCGGAGCAAAAAATTGCCGCGTTAAAAAATGCGGGCATTGAAGAAGGCAGCTTGATTGATGTCCTAGATCTTACACTTCCTGGAGTAGCTCAGAATTTAGGAACAAGACATCCCATATCCATCATTAAAAACAGGATGTGCGAGATTTTCGAAAAGATTGGATTCAATATTTCTGAAGGGCCTGAAATTGAAACAGATTGGTACAACTTCACTGCTCTTAATATTCCTGAGGATCATCCTGCCAGAGATATGCAGGATACTTTTTTCCTGCAAACTAACCCTGACATTCTCCTCAGAACACATACTTCTCCGCAACAGATACGCGTAATGGAAAGTACCAAGCCCCCTATTAGGATCATCTGTCCGGGAAGAGTATATAGAAATGAAACAATTTCTGCTCGTGCACATTGTATATTTCATCAAATCGAAGGACTTTACATCGACGAGAATGTTTCATTTGCTGATTTAAAGCAAACTCTTTTTCACTTTACAAAAGAAATGTTTGGAAAGGAAACGAAAACCCGGTTCAGGCCTTCCTATTTTCCTTTTACAGAGCCTTCTGCTGAAATGGATATTTCCTGTTTGATTTGTAAGGGCAAAGGTTGTTCCGTATGCAAAAACAGTGGATGGGTAGAAATTCTCGGCTGTGGAATGGTAGACCCGGCAGTACTGGAGAATTGCAATATTGATAGTACCAAATACTCTGGATTCGCATTTGGATTGGGAGTTGAGCGGCCGGCAATGCTGACTTACCGAATTAACGACATCAGGCTATTTTTCGAGAATGATATCCGCTTTTTGAAACAATTTCAATCAGCATAATAAGTCCTTCTTTCTTTAGTCCACTTTGCTGAGCTTGAGCATATTGGACTTTCCCTTCTCACCTATTGGCATGCTCGCGATGTTGATAATGAGGTCCCCTGTTTTTACCAATTTCTCCTTCTTCAGTTGCTTCATAATATCCGCAATGGTCTCATCGGTTCCTGTGAATTTTTCATAGTAGAATCCCCTCACGCCCCAGATAAGGCTTAACATATTTAGTATAGACCTGTTCGCCGTAAAAACAAATGTATTGGCGGAGGGGCGGTAACTCGATACTTTTCTTCCAGTATATCCGGAAAATGACATGGTTACAATTGCTTTGGCATTTACTCTTCTCGCCAGGGTATTCGCATTAAAGCAAATTGAATCTGAAATATATCTTTTGTCATTGGGGTCAGGGTAGGCATATTGGTGATAAATGTCCTCAAACGATTCCGCTTCCTTAACGATTTTATGGATTGCTTTTATCACTTCAACGGGATGTTTACCTAAGGATGTTTCTGCGCTGAGCATAACTGCGTCAGCCCCATCCATCACAGAATTCGCAACATCATTCACATCCGCTCTTGAAGGAGTAAGGCTTGTCATCATGCTCTCCATTAGTTGCGTAGCAATAATCACAGGTTTGGATGCCTGTCTTGCTTTTTTCACAATTCGCTTCTGAATCAACGGGACACTTTGCATTGGTATTTCTACACCCAGATCTCCACGAGCAACCATTATTCCATCCGCAGCTTCTATGATTGTATCAATGTTGTCAATTGCCTGCGGTTTCTCAATTTTCGCAATAACCTTGGCTGTGCTTTTTCGTTTTTCTATAATTTTTTTTACCCGTTTAATACCTGCGGCAGTACGAACAAAGGAGAGCGCAATCCACTCGATCTTATGTTTAAGGGCAAAGTCAAGGTCCTTCAAATCCTTCTTTGTAACACTGGGTAAGGAAATGTTCGTATTGGGTAAATTAAATCCTTTATTTGAGAATAGCGTACCGCCCTGAACAATCTTGGCTCTAATGCTTTTCTTCTTGTCTGTACTTAATACCTCTAGCACAATTTTTCCATCGTCTATTTTAATGTCGTCTCCTTTTTTTACATCTCTGGCTAAGTTTGAGTAATTAATTGACAGCTTCGTTTCGTTTCCAATAGATTTATCTGTTGTGAGAATCAATTCCCTACCCGTTACCAGTTCAATACTATCATTTTCAACTTCTCCAACCCTTAATTTAGGCCCTTGCAGGTCAGCTATTATTGCGGTGTGGTTATTATACTTGTCATTTAAAGCGCGAACGATTTTTATTACCTTTTCATATTCTTCATGCGTGCCATGAGAAAAATTCAATCTACAAACGTTCACTCCGGCCCTAATCAGCTGGGTTAACGTACTCTTTGCATAGGATGCAGGGCCTATTGTTGCAACAATTTTTGTTTTATTCATGTGCTTTCACCATTACTGATATTAGTCGTTCATTATTAGAAATTCCTTGGATTTAAGTTTATTTGCATCGATGCTAAAGGCCGTTTGAACATTTGTCATTTTACGAATGTTGCTGAGTATTTTATTACCGAAAGCCTGGTTGTAGACCCCTCTGATTATTAAAAAGTAATCCGCTTGCTTTTGTTCTGGAATCAGTAATCCGCCATCGCTCTTATTCGAAACAAGATCATATTCAATGCCCTTCTCCTCATCACTGTGTCTGTAATGAGAATATGACTGATTCGGGCCATCATCCTCTGGGACAATTAATTCACTTTCCTCATGAACAGACTTTATCACATTTTGTTTCAAAACATCATCAATTCGGCAGAGATTTAACCCTAATTCTTTATTTAATTCCCAGCCGAGCTTATAATCCTTAGATGGAGAACTTATCCCTATTAGTATAAAATCAAATTCATATTCGACTGTTAGTATCTGGGTGCTCATATTAACTCAAAAACTCTAATCATCAGATTGAAGCGTTTCTTGCGTTGCTTCAGCTGCCCTTTGTTCAGCTCTTTTCTTAGATCTGCTTTCTGCAATACCAAATCCCTCGTTATCTATAAAGACCTGGATTTTGAATAGTGTATTCTGCCCCTGGCCCCTTTCCTCCAGCACTTTGAACTCAATTTCCTTTTTCCTCTTTTGACACCAGTCAATTATTTTGCCTTTAAAGTTAAACTCTATTGCTTCCATTTCATCCAAATCCACATGTATTTTCATAATGCGATCTATCATAAAGCGCTTTGCCCCCTTTATTCCCTTATCCAGGTATATTGCTCCGACAAGCGCCTCAAAAACATCTCCGCATATGGACTTGCTTCTCGATTCATTATTTTCATGTAGATAGTAGTCGAGGCCGAGCTTTAACCCGAGCTTATTCAGTTGATTTCTGCTGACCAGTTTTGCTCTCATTTCCGTTAAGAATCCCTCGTCTCTATATGGGTAGACTTTGAACAGGTGCTCCGCAATCACTGTATTAATAACAGCGTCGCCCAAAAACTCTAATCGCTCATTATTTCCAGCGCTGTTTGTATTAGATTCTGTAGATGACGATTTGTACGTAAAAGCAAGCTTATAGAGGGAAATATTACCCGGATAGAAGCCTATAATTCTTTTTAAAGAATTGTATAGCTTTCGGTCTTTTGACCAACTAATAACAATTGGTTTGATTATAGACACCAATGTTTATTGAGTTAATTCTAAAATCCACAGAGTTATTACAGGATTGAGTTCCGGTCAGTAATTTTGCGCTAACTCTCGTACTTCTTGAAAATTACAGTTGCATTATGTCCACCAAATCCAAATGTATTGCTGATAGCAGCACGAACTTCTTTTTTCTCAGCTTTATTAAATGTGAAATTCAACTTAGAGTCTATTTCCGGGTCGTAAGTACTGTGGTTTATAGTGGGTGGAATAACTCCATCTACAATTGCCATAATACATGCTATCGCTTCGATTGCTCCCGCAGCACCTAATAAATGGCCTGTCATTGATTTAGTTGCACTAATATTCAGATTGTAAGCACTTTCGCCAAACACAGCTATAATAGCCTTGGTTTCAGAGATGTCACCAAGTGGCGTTGACGTACCGTGTACGTTGATATAGTCTATCTCATCCAAATTATTCCCGAAATCAGCTAAGGCGCTTTTCATAACGCTTATTGCTCCAAGTCCCTCCGGATGTGGTGCTGTAATGTGATAAGCGTCTGCAGACAAACCCGTTCCCACCAATTCAGCATATATTTTTACACCACGATTTTTCGCGTGCTCCAGCTCTTCGAGCACTATTGAACCCGATCCTTCCCCCAAAACAAAACCGTCACGATTTAAGTCGAATGGCCTTGACGCTGTTTCATAATTCTCATTATTCAACGATAATGCGTGCATCGCGTTAAAGCCTCCGACTCCTGCTTCGTTTATCGCTGCCTCCGAACCCCCCGTAACAATCGCATCGGCCTTATTCAGCCTGATGTAATTATAGGCATCTGTCAATGCGTGCGAGGAAGAAGCGCAAGCGGAAACCGTTGTAAAGTTAGGCCCCCTGAATCCATACTTTATCGATATATGGCCAGAAGCTATATCAGCGATCATTTTCGGAATGAAGAATGGATTAAACCTCGGAGTACCGTCGCCGTTTGCAAAGTTTATACATTCAGTAAAGAATGTGGCTAACCCGCCTATTCCAACACCTAATATTACTCCTACTCGATCATAATCAAATTCTTTCTCGTTGATCCCGCAATCCGCTACAGATTCCGCGGCCGCAACGAGGGCGAACTGTGCGTAAAGATCCAATTTCCTGCCTTCTTTTCTTTCGAAATGATCTTCGATATTGTAGTTCTTTACTTCACAGGCGAACTTGGTCTTAAATTTCGATGTGTCGAAACGAGTGATCAGCGCGGCGCCACTTACTCCGTCTTGTAAGTTTCGCCAGTAATCAGTTAGATTGTTTCCTATTGGAGTTAAGGCACCAAGACCTGTAACCACTACACGTCTTAACTGCATCTGATGTGGGAAGGTTTACTTGGTATTATCTTCGATGTAAGCGATTGCTTCTCCTACCGTGCTAATTTTTTCGGCCTGATCGTCAGGAATAGCAATGTTGAATTCTTTTTCAAACTCCATGATTAATTCTACAGTATCCAGGGAGTCAGCGCCTAAATCATTGGTAAAACTTGATTCTGGTGTAACCTCACTTTCGTCTACTCCTAATTTATCAACGATTATCGCCTTTACTTGAGATGCTACGTCTGCCATGATATTGGTTTTGTTACCTGTAATTAAACAAGCTAGTTTATTTTTTTTATAAGAGGTGCAAAGAAATACAATTTATAGTTTAAAACCAATGATTATTTAAAAATTTAAAAGTAGTTCAAAGAAGATAGTTTATCTCGATCAATGGCGATGCTTTTTAGAAATATGAGATTATTTCCTTCAATGGTTTCCTTTTAATGTCTGGCACCTCAGCATCATCTTTTGGATAGCCTACCGGAATCAATAAAAATGCTCTCTCGCTCTCCGGCCTGTTCATAATCCTGGCTAAAAAATTCATCGGACTCGGTGTATGGGTCAGGGAAACCAGCCCTGCATTATGGATCGCGGCTAACAACATGCCAGTAGCAATCCCTACTGATTCATTAACATAGTAATTGTTGTGCTTCTCACCTCCAGTTTTTTCATATACTTTTTTAAAAACAACAATGATCCAGGGGGCTACTTCAATAAATGGCTTGTTCCAATCGGTACCAAAGGGATTCAGATCACGCAACCAACGCTGGCTCATACGCCCGGAGTAATTTTCTCTTTCTTCTGCTTCAGCTGCCTCCCTTATCTGCCTCTTAATTTTCGGGTCTCTTACCAAGCAAAATGTCCACGGCTGTTTGTGTGCTCCTGATGGTGCCGTGCCGGCTGTTTTTATAATGTTCTCCATTATTTCTTTCGGAACATCCTTATCGGAAAATTCTCGAACGCTCCTCCTCTGATCCATCAGATCATAATAATCCTTACTGTTCTTCAGCATTTCTACCTCAGAAAGCGGGGTAAATTCCAGTTTCTTAAAATTCGCTTTTGACATTGATGCGAATATACTAATTTGATCAAGGTCATTTTTTGTCATACCATAATCATTACATACATTTGAATACAATCAATGGAATAATCCTATGAAGAGAATTGCCATTTTTGCTTCCGGTTCGGGCACCAACACAGAGGTAATAATTCATCATTTTAAAGCGGATACTTCTGGGGAGGTTGTTCTAATTGTTTCTAATAAGGTTGAAAACCGCGTTGTTTCCCGTGCCCAAAATCACAATATTCCATATCATATTTTAGACCGGGTTGTTTTCACAGAAGGAAGAGGACTGCTCGATGTGCTGGACAAACACAAGGTCACTTTTATCGTGTTAGCTGGGTTTATGTGGTTGATTCCCGGTTATCTGACAGATACATTTCAAGGGAGAATAATTAATATTCATCCTGCTTTACTACCGAAATATGGTGGAAAAGGCATGTACGGTATGCATGTACATCGTGCCGTACTGGAGGCTAAGGAAGTTGAGTCTGGAATTACCATACATCACGTAAATGAAAATTATGACGAAGGTCAAATTATTTTCCAGGCAACATGTCAGGTACATGCTTCAGATACTCCCGAATCATTAGCCAAAAAAATCCACGCCCTGGAGCATGAGCACTACGCCAACGTGATTGCGGGTTTGTAAGCCTGATTTAATTGAGTGATGATGAACTCTCATTGCGCTCTTTCCAGAGTTCATTGTACGATTTCGGCGCTACTCTTGGCATTTCTCTATTACTACCCCACATACTTTTGAAGAATACATTCAGTAGAAAATTTTTCATCCCTGCGCCGATCTTATTCATCGTTCTTCTCCTGAGCATACCCTTTTTCCAAAGGAACATTGACCATCGTTCTTTTCTTGTAGTCATTTTTTTTTGTACCGCCTGATTACGATTGTATAGCAAAAGTTTATGAATGTCAATTTTTACCGGGCATACATCCGTACACTTACCACACAGCGAAGAGGCGTAGCTCAGATGCTTAAATTCGTTCATCCCTTTAAAATGTGGTGTAATTATAGATCCTATCGGTCCGCTGTACGTAGACCCGTATGCATGTCCTCCGACTGCTTTATAAACCGGGCAGCCATTAAGACATGCTCCACAACGTATGCAACTCAGAGCGCTTCTCTGTTCTATCTGATTTAATAAGTCTGTTCTTCCATTATCGAGTAGCAAGACGTACATTTCTTCAGGGCCATCATCTTCCTTTGATTTCTTTGGACCAGTTAAAATCGTATTGTATACTGTGATGTTTTGTCCCGTTCCATAAGTTGAAAGCAAGGACCAAAATAAATCCAGATCCTTCATATAAGGCAGCATTTTTTCTATCCCGACAACTACAATGTGAACCTTAGGGAAGGCCATGGTCATCAGTGCATTTCCCTCATTTTCTGTAACAGCTATTCCGCCAATATCGGCAATGATAAAATTTGCTCCCGTTATGCCAACTTCTGCACTGGTAAACTTCTTTCTAAGTACCTGTCTTACGTGTTCGGTAATCTGCTCCGGTGTGCTGTTTGGCGGCAATCCTTCTTTTTCATACATCAATGCTGCAACATCTTCTTTTGATTTATGCATTGCAGGAGTAACGATATGGTACGGCGCTTCTCCAGCTAGCTGAACAATGTATTCCCCAAGATCCGTTTCGATTGGCTCTATGTCCACTTTTTGAAGCTCTTCATTGATGTGAATCTCTTCTGTTGTCATGGATTTTCCCTTAACAACAGAGCGCGCCTTAGCACTTTTCATTATTTTTAATATTTCATCAACCGCTTCTTTTCCGGTTTCCGCCCATATAACTTTTCCGCCATTCTTGCTGAAATTGGTTTCAAAATCGGTTAAGTGCTTCTCCAGGTTATCAATAACCTTGGTTTTAATGTGAGAAGCGCGCTGTTTTGCCAACTCAAGATCTGCGTATTGTTCTTTTCCTATTACAACAGAGTGGTCGTACTGAGAAATATTGAATTTTAATGTCCTTCTATGTTCCAGATCAAAAGACTTGGCCTGCGATTGTTCTATGAAATTTTGATATTGATCTGACATATTGTACCTATTCCGTAGTGTCGTTTGTCAACACAATTCTTTTTTCCATGTTTGCGAGTTCCCAGACCGTAAAGTAAATCAGCTTGGTTATTTTTTCCAATTTACTGAAGTTGATTTTGTCAACGGTATCAGTAGGCTTATGATAGTCTTCGTGAACTCCATTGAAATAAAAAATAACAGGAATATTATTCTTGGCAAAATTATAGTGGTCTGACCTGTAATAGAATCTATTTGGGTCATCTTCTGCGTTATATCTGTAATCCAGTTCTATGTTCACATAATTGCTATTTGCACGCTCACTAACCTCATGTAGCTCCTTACTCAATCTATCAGCCCCTATCAGATAGATGTAGTTTGGATTTCCTTCATGAATTGTATCAATTCGTCCGATCATGTCTATGTTCAAATTAGCTACAGTATTTTCCAGGGGATACACAGGATTTTCCGTGTAATATTTAGATCCCAACAGGCCTTTTTCCTCTCCAGACACCGGCATGATCAAAATACTTCTCCTTGCGCCATGTCCATCAGATTTAGCTTTTGCAAACGCCTCGGCTAATTCTAGCAAGGCTACGGTTCCCGATCCATTATCATCAGCTCCATTATATATTTCTTCTCCACTAATACCCAAATGGTCATAATGTGCAGTAATAATTATCACTTCATCCTTTTTGTCCGTTCCTTCTATATATCCCAATACATTTTCCGCTTGAATTTCACTCTTTTCACGTTCCACCACAATCTCAATTTCGGATTTTATCTCCTCAAAATAGGGCTTTCTCTTCTTAGAGATTCTCCTTTTTGCAGACTCCACCGTAGTTTTTGTTTTGGATGCCGCCATTATATTATTGGCCATTTCTACACTCATGTAAAAGTTGGGAATTTGTCTGTCTTTTTCTTCTTTTTCAACAGTTGCCAACTTAACCGATGAGCGTTCAACATTATGCCTGTTTGTATTCAGATTTTCTTCAAAATCCTCAGAAACGATAAACATTCCGATCGCACCCTTCTCTTTGGCCAACTTTCTTTTCTTGCGCCAATCACTACTCCAATTTGAAGAATTTTTACTGCCCGTAACAATTGAGTTTTCATTCTTGTCAAATGGCTCACCCGCCAATATTATGATCCATTTTCCCACAACATCCCTACCATTATAGTCATTGTATTCATCTGATTCTATTCCATATCCTAAAAACGATATTTCATTAATCTGTGTGGTTATGTCTTCAAAGCCTGAAAAGAAATAAAAATCTTCAATAAATTGAAAATCTTTCCCATTCGATGAAATCTTCGCACCATAGGGACTTTGTATAATTAGAGGGAATATTTGATAGTAATTCTGAAAATCGTTTTCAGCGGAATCTCTATATGGTGGAATGCCGATGGAAGAAAAGTAATTTGAAATGTATTTTGCCGCTTTTTTTTGACCTGCTTCACCGGTCTCTCTACCCTCATATTCATCCGATGCCAGCACGCTTAGGTGAGCTTTGATGTCTTTACTCGTAATGGTCTTACTATAAAGAATGGCTATTGTGTCCTTTTCATTCTTTAAACCCGGTATTACGGCTGCTGCTGTACCAATTTGTAGTATTATCAGTGCTAATAATCCAATAACACTTGCCTTATTCAACATACCTTCTCTCCATCAATCTTCTCAACTCTCATTTCATGTCTCCCTCCTTCAAAACTTGTACCTAAGAATTTACTCACAATTACGAGAGCTTCTTCTTCACTAATAAATCGTGCGGGTAATGATAAAATGTTAGCATCATTATGACTTCTTGCCAGCTCTGCCAACTCTTGATTCCAACACAAAGCAGCCCTTATTCCACAATGTTTATTCGCTGACATATTTATTCCATTACCACTTCCACACATTAATATTCCCAAATCCACCTTTTTCTCGGTCAGTGATTCAGCAACAGGATGTGCAAAATCAGGATAATCTACACTGTCTTCTGAAAAAGGACCAAAGTCTTTTACAGTATATCCTAAACTTTCCACATGATCTATTACCCTTTCTTTCAATAAAAAGCCTGCATGATCACTTCCAATCCCAATACACCGTTTTTTCATAATTATATAAATTGCGTTTTCAACAATCGTTGTCAACAACTAGACAATCTATGTTAATAACTAGTAAAAGTATTTTCAAAAAGATATGTGAGCTAGTTTGATTATACAAAAAAATGAATCCACAAAATATAATTCGTGCAATTATTCAAATTTACCTAACAGGGTTTTAAACATTTAATCATACGTATTATCGCATATATTTATTAAAAGCCCCTAGATATCCGAATTGTTCATAACACATTAATGGTCTTAAAATTAGATATTTATATAATATAATATGTTCATTCATTGTTATGTTTGTTTTAATATCCAATTATCCAAACATTTCAATATTTTTTTATTACACTAACTAACAATACATTAATAACAATATCTTTTTTATTTAAATAATTAATTATATAATATTATTCTGTTAGCAATACTTGAGTAGACAGGTACATGATAAACTTTGTACTTATCTATTTTTGCCATATGAAAAAAACAGCTCTCATTTTTGTTTTGGTTAGCGCTAGCATGACTGTTGGTTTTTGTCAACAGAATGTCAATCCAAATGGATATAATAAATTTTATTATGAAAATGGAACTGTTTCCAGCGAAGGAACTATGGAAAATGGACATCCGAACGGATATTGGAAGACTTATTATGATAACAATGTGTTAAAATCGGAAGGTAACCGGAAGAGTTTTGAATTGGATAGCGTGTGGACTTTTTACAATAAGGTTGGGTCCAGATCACTTGTCATCAACTATAAGGAGGGTATGAAGGATGGGCATAAGTTAAAATACAATGATGAGGATGTGGTGCTGTCTGATGAGATATATAAAAATGATGTGAGGCATGGTGTATCGTCATATTTCTATAAAAATGGCAATATAAAAGAAGAGATCAGTTATTCGAAAGGAAATAAACAAGGTAAATCATATGAATATGACAGGGATTCAGTAATAATTACCATTCAAAAATATGAGTCGGATTTTTTAGTGGATCAGGAATATATCAATAGAAGAGATAGAAAAGGGCTTAAAATAGGACGGTGGAAGATGTTCTATGCAAGTAAAAGAGTGAGATTAGAAGGTAAATATATCAATGGAAAAAGGGAGGGTTTTTTTAGAGAGTTTTCTGATGATGGCAAACTATTGAATACATTCAAATATGTAAATGGAGAATTAATGGAAGATGTTAAAGAATTTACCAATATTACTATTGACAAAGAGTATTATATAGGGGCAAAAGTCAAATCAGAAATGACGTTGGTTAATGGAATTCCTAATGGCATATATAGAAAGTACACAAAGGAGGGGGAAGTGATAGAAGCAAAATTATATAGAAATGGCTTTGTAACCGGTAAAGGAATCATTGATAAACAAGGCAAAAGACAAAACGAATGGGTAGACTATTATGTTAGACCTATGCACGTTGATTCTGGCTACTCAAAAAAAGCCAGTGGTAACTATAAAGACGGTGTTAAAATTGGAAAATGGGTTTATTATCACGAAAATTCAACGGTTGAACAGGAGGGACAATATTTGCAAGGTAAGCCACATGGAATTTGGAAATGGTATTTTGACAATGGACAACTGCTGAGAAAAGAAGAATTTACAAAAGGTGTAGAAAATGGGTTTATAACAGAATATTCAGATAGCGGAGAAGTAATTATTTACGGTGAGTATGTATATGGTGTAAAGGAAGGAAAGTGGATATATGATATCGGTGATTCCAGGGAAGAAGGAAATTACAAAGACGGAAACAAAGATGGTTTATGGAAACACTATTATAAAAACAATGTTGTGAGCTTTGAAGGAGAATTCTTTAATGGTGATCCCAACGGAAAGCATAAGTTTTACTACAGTAATGGAAAAATAAGAAAAGAGTGCGAATACACAATGGGTAAAAAAGATGGAACATGGAAAAAGTATGATAAAGAGGGGAAATTATTATTAGTAACTACTTATGAGAATGGTATAGAAAGAAAAATAGATGGTGTTAAAATAAAGCCGGCATTTGAAGAAGAATAGCAATCATTTACATCAATAGAGTGTTTAAATAAATTAATAACTTAGCATCAGATTTTTTAATCGTGGGGTGATAAACTATGAATAATAGCAAGGCAAATATTTTCATTGTAGAGGACGAAAGCATCGTTGCAAAAGATATTCAACAGACCCTTGAAAAATTGGGCTACACCGTATTGGGAACCGCTTCGGAAGGTGAAAAGGCCGTGGAAAAAATTGTGGAATTGGAGCCCGACCTCATTCTAATGGATATTATGTTAAAAGGTGAAATGACGGGAATTGATACTGCAGCACAAGTGAAAAAAGAAATTAGTGTGCCTATCATATACCTTACTGCCTATGCCGATAGAGATACATTAACAAAGGCAAAAATCACCCAACCACATGGATATATCATTAAGCCATTTAAAGAAGTTGATATTAGAACTGCAGTAGAAATTGCCCTTTATAAGCACAAGAAAGAGTCTAAAATAAAAAAGGAAAGAGACTTATATTATTCTATAATCAGGTCTGATAAAAATTCAGACGGAAGCATTTTTGTCAAATCAAAATATCAGTTAGTAAAAGTTAAAACAAAAGAGATCTATTTTATTGAAGCTTTAAAAGACTACGTCAGAATCAACACAATAGACAATCGGTATATTGTTCATTCGACGATGAAGAGCATACATGAAAAGCTTCCACCATCAGATTTTTCCAGGGTTCACAGATCTTATATTGTTAGACTTGATAAGATTATGGTTATAGAATTTCCTAATATCATTATCGACCATGATAAAAAGTTTATTCCCATTGGAAATTCTTACAAGGAAGAGCTTATGAACAAGCTTAAACTTGTGTAGTTGCCAGACAATCTAGCTGGATTCTCACCAAACACATAATATTTATTGGCTGTAGCTATAAATTCAAGATATTATAGCGTAGAAAGGAAACCTTTGGTCGGGTTAAACCGTGTGCTTGTCTAAATTAGTTTGAACAAATCGAACTGAACCACTATACTTGCGCACTCATTCATTGGAATCAATCAAATAAAAATCACACATGAAAAATTTTATAGCAGTATTTGTTATCGCAATAATGGCTTCCTGTGGCTCTAGTAGTCAACAAGGTGGAATGAGTGGAGACACGGCAGAGGCCATGGACATGCTGGAGTCAGTATTTGAAGGACCATACAGCAAGTGGGCTATAAAGAGCAAGTTGGATACTGTTCTTACCATGTATAAGATGGAATTGAAGAACGAGAACTATTTAAAAGTGGGAAATAGGCTGGTTGCCATGCGAAAGGATGGCGACGGAAGCTTTGTGGAGATGGATATAATCAATGACATGATCAATACCAATTCAGGCGCCCAGGGGGTGTCTTTTGACGAGCAGCTTGATAAGTCTGCTAAGGCGCTTGAACGGAATCTTGCGAATAAAGAGTGATTGCTTTTTTCATTTTGATCGTTTGTTAATTGGTTAAACCCCAGCGAAAGCTGGGGTTTTTTTATTATGCAATCACAAAATCCAATTGTTTTTTGATCACATCGGCGGATTTTATTATCACGTCAACACGATCCCCAAGATTATAGGTCTCCTTGTAGCGCCGACCTCTCAGACAAAAATTATCTTGGTCGAAGGTGTAATGGTCATCATCAAGACTGCTAATCCTAACTAATCCCTCGCATTTGTTCTCTATAAGCTCTACGAAAAATCCAAATGTTGTGACTCCAGAAATCACGCCGGTAAATTGTTGGCCAACCCGATCTTGCAGAAATTGAACTTGTTTGTATTTGATCGAATCACGCTCTGCTGCTTCGGCCTTTCGTTCCTGTTCAGAACAATGCTTACAGTCATCTTCAAGACCTAAAATCACAGAGCTCACAGGTGCATTGTGCTTTAGATAGGTTTCCAGCAGTCGGTGAACTATCAGGTCGGGATAACGTCTGATGGGAGAAGTAAAATGGGAATAATACTCAAAAGAAAGACCGTAGTGTCCTATGTTTTTGGTTGTATATACAGCCTTTGCCATGGTTCTAATTGCCAATGTTTCAATTAGATTGGCCTCAGGTTTTCCTTTAACTGCAGTTAATACAGCATTCATTGAAGCGGTGATAATCTCCCTGCTCCCCAATTTCATTTCGTAACCAAATTGCTCGATAAATAATTGAAAGGCCTTGAGTTTTTCTGGATCTGGGCTATCATGAATGCGGTAAACAAATGGCCGAATCTTTTTCTGGTTGGCTGGTTTTCCAATTAATTCCGCGACCCGCTTATTAGCCAGCAACATAAACTCTTCTATCAATTTATTCGAAGCCAATTGAACTTTGGGAACAACAGAAATTGGATTACCCTTTTCATCCAACACAAATTTCACTTCTACCTTTTCAAATTCAATAGAACCTTGCAGAAAACGATTTTTTCTCAATTTTATCGCTAATCGATTCAATGTGGCGACTTCTTGGTTAAAGGACCCCTTATTTTTTTCAATTCTTTGTTGCGCTTCATCGTAGGTAAATCGTATATCTGATGAGATAATCGTTTTCCCAAACCACTCGCTCTGAATATCCCCATTATTGTCAATATCAAAAACGGCGGAAAAACACAGCTTTTCTTCATTAGGCCTGAGCGAGCAGACCTGGTTAGAGAGAATTTCAGGTAGCATTGGAATAACCCGATCTACCAAATATATTGAGGTTGCTCTGGCATATGCCTCCTGATCAATTTTTGAGTCCGGTATAACATAATGTGAAACATCCGCTATATGAACACCAATCTCCCAAAGGCCATTGGCCTTTTTACGAATTGACAACGCATCATCAAAATCTTTGGCGTCGTCTGGATCAATCGTAAATGTTGTTACTCCTCGAAAATCTCTTCGTTTAGCTATTTCTTCCTTTTTAATGGAAGTGTCTATTTCTGCAGCAACGAGCGCCACGTTTTTCGGAAATGATGAGGGTAAGTCATGGCCATGCAGAATAGCATTTATTTCTGCGTCATTATCGCCAGCCATTCCAAAGATCTCTACTACTTCACCAATTGGATTCTTTGCATCCTCGGGCCACTTCTGAATATTGACCAGCACTTTTTGCCCTGATTTGGCGCCATTAAGTTTGCCCAACGGGATGAATATGTCAGTGTACATTTTTGGACTATCTGTAGCCAGGAAAGCAAAATCTTTAGAAACGGTCAGAATACCTGTATATCGCGACTGGCCTTGCTTTATAATTCTCACAACTTTTCCCTCACGCTTACTCGATCTCGAAGAGATCAATCGAACTTCGACAGTGTCTCCATGAAGGGCGTGAAAGGTTTTCTCCTTTGGTATGTAGACGTCCGTATCTGAACTTTCAAGTGATACATAACCAGCACCTGATGCAATGATATCAATTACACCGGTTGCACTCTGATCTGTGAATGACTCCTTTCCCTTCACTATTTGAAATTTACCGGGCTTTGGTTTTATGAGGAGTTTCTTGTTAACCATTTGGTTAAGGACTGCTTCTAACCCAGCTCTTTGCTCAAAGTTAGATACCCCTAGCTGTTTGGCTAATTGTTTGTAATTCAATGACTTTTTCGGATATTTGTTAAAGACCCTTACTATTTGTGAAAGGGATATCTTTTTCGATTTGCTGGCCTTCTTATTTCGTTTTGGCATGTGATGTGTTGAAGTGAGTTTTAGCTGAGGAGAGACACAGAGGGTAAAAGTCAGGAAATAAAAACATATTCCATAACATTTCCGTTTAAAGTTAGATGGACTTCTTAAAATGAGACAACTACTATTATTCATAGTGAGCATAAGTACGGTCTGGTTCCTGGCTGGATGTAGTTCTTCATCGAATGTGTCGTCTGGTAACAATCAGTCATCTCACCCGAATAGCTCTTTGGGAGGAGATTCTGAAACAGTCTCCTCAGGATCCGGTGGATCCGGCAGGGGAGATGCATTTGCCTCAAAGAAAAAGAAATCCTCGAAATCAAAATCTGGAGGATCTAACGGTGGTGGGGCGTTTGCTTCAAAGCAAAATAAGTCGTCTAAGTCGAGAACAAGCAAGGGCGGTTCGTCTAAAAAGCAGTCATCTAACAGCAATCAATCATCTCACCCCAATAGCTCTTTAGGAGGGGATTCTGAGGTTGCTTCATCAGGTGTTCACGGTGGTAGCACTGGCGATTCGTTCGTATCAAAACAGAAAGGCCCATCTAAATCGAAAATGAAAGATTCATTTGTATCAAAGTCCTCCAAGGCATCCGTGATTGATGAGGGCGATGGCGGGTTTTCTGTTAATAGCAATAAGAAAGGTGCGACCAAAAAAACAGAAGACAGCTTTGTTTCAAAGTCGAAGAGCGGCAAACCTTCAAAGCAGAATGATGCGTTTGTAGCAAAATCAAAAGATTATGAAACTGGCAAAATGGACGATGCATTTTCTGTCAAGACTAAGGGTACAAAACCAGGAAAGATAAGTGATGCGTTCGCGGTTAAAGGCAAGGACTCCAAGCCCACAAAGATGGATGATGCTTTTGTAGTTAAGACCAAAGATACCAAGCCCACAAAGATGGGTGATGCATTTGTAGTTAAGACCAAAGATACCAAGCCCACAAAGATGGGTGATGCTTTTGTAGTCAAAAGCAAGGACGCCAAACCCTCGAAGATGGATGATGCTTTTGCAGTTAAAAGCAAGGACTCCAAGCCCTCGAAGATGGATGATGCTTTTGTAGTTAAAACCAAGGATGCCAAGCCCAGGAAAATGGATGATGCATTCAGCACTAAAATAAAGAAGGATGACAAACCCATGTATGCATACAATGATTCTAAAAGGAGGGTTACGGAACCAGGGGGCCCCATCATAGGGAAACACAAGGAGGCCAAAGATTCATTTACCACTAAAATCAAGAAGGACGACCAACCTATGTATGCCTACAACAACAAGAAGAAGCAAGTCACTCGTACGGGTAGCGGTCCTCTTTCAGGAAAGCCAAAGGAGAGTAAAGACCCTTTTGCGATTAAGGTAAAAGATGATAAGCCACAAAAAATGGATGACGCCTTTGTCGTGAAGACCAAGGATAGCAAACCCGGCAAAATGGATGATTCGTTCAGCTCTAAAGTTAAAAAGGACGATAAGCCCATGTATGCATACAATGATTCTAAGAGAAGAGTTACTGAACCAGGTGGCCCAATAATTGGGAAACAAAAGGAGACCAAAGACTCTTTTACAACCAAGGTGAAGAAGGACGATCAACCCATGTATGCATATAATGAGAAGAAAAAGCGCGTGACGGAAACTGGAAGTGGATCTGCCAAGGAAGGCAAAGACGCTTTCACTATCAAGATTAAAAAGGACGACAAACCTATGTACGCCTACAACGACAAGAAACGACAAGTCACCCCCACAGGTAGCGGCCCTCTTATCGGAAAGCCCAAAGAAGGTAAGGATTCCTTTACTACCAAGGTTAAAAAGGACGACAAACCTATGTACGCCTACAACGACAAGAAGAAACAGGTCACCCCTACCGGTAGCGGACCGTTAATAGGCAAGCCCAAAGAGGGGAAAGACAGCTTCGTGACGAAGGTGAAGAAGGACGACAAGCCCATGTACGCCTACAACGACAAGAAGAAACAGGTCACCCCTACAGGTAGCGGACCGTAAATAGGCAAACCCAAAGAGGGGAAGGACAGCTTCGTGACGAAGGTGAAGAAAGACGACAAGCCTATGTACGACTACAACGATAAGAAGAAACAGGACACCCCCAACGGTAGAGG
>JACZWC010000056.1 GCA_022572355.1 Bacteroidota bacterium
ACCGGTAGCGGACCGTTAATAGGCAAGCCCAAAGAGGGGAAAGACAGCTTCGTGACGAAGGTGAAGAAAGACGACAAGCCTATGTACGCCTACAACGATAAGAAGAAACAGGTCACCCCCACAGGTAGCGGACCGTTAATAGGCAAACCAAAAGAGGGTAAGGACAGCTTCGTGACGAAGGTCAAGAAAGACGACAAGCCTATGTATGCTTATAATGAGAAGAAACGACAAGTGACCCCAACCGGTAGTGGGCCGCTCATTGGTAAACCAAAAGAAGGCAAGGACTCCTTCACCACGAAAGTCAAAAAGGATGACAAGCCCATGTATGCCTACAACGATAAGAAAAAGCAAGTCACTCCTACAGGTAGTGGTCCACTCATCAGAAAACCCAAGGAAACCAAGGACTCCTTTACCACGAAAGTCAAGAAGGACGACAAACCCATGTATGCCTACAACGACAAGAAGCGACAAGTCACCCCAACGGGTAGTGGGCCCCTTATCGGCAAGCCAAAAGAGGGTAAAGACTCCTTTACTACCAAGGTCAAGAAGGATGACAAACCCATGTATGCCTACAACGAAAAGAAGCGACAAGTGACTCCCACCGGCAGTGGCCCGCTGATCGGCAAACCCAAAGAGGGTAAAGACTCCTTCACCACCAAAGTCAAGAAGGACGACAAACCCATGTATGCATACAACGACAAGAAAAAGCAAGTCACATCAACGGGTAGCGGCCCGCTCATAGGAAAACCGAAGGAAGGTAAGGACTCCTTTGTCACCAAAGTCAAGAAGGATGACAAGCCCATGTATGCCTATAACGAGAAGAAACGACAAGTGACCCCAACCGGTAGTGGCCCGCTCATTGGCAAGCCAAAAGAAGGTAAGGACTCCTTTACCACGAAAGTCAAGAAAGATGATAAGCCCATGTATGCCTACAACGACAAGAAGAAACAGGTCACCCCAACGGGTAGTGGCCCACTCATTGGTAAACCCAAGGAGACTAAAGACTCCTTTGTGACCAAGGTCAAGAAGGATGACAAACCCATGTATGTTTACAATGAAAAGAAAAAGAGAATGGAGGAAAAAGATGGAATGTTCGTAAAGAAGCCTAAGGAAACCAAAGATGCATTTACTTCCAAAACAAAGAAAGAAGAAGCCCCCATGTATGAATACAATGCAAAGAAAAAGCAGGTAGTAGAAAACGATGGAATCTTTGTTAAGAAAAGAGAAAAAGACCCGACAGATACTTTTGCCCTCAAGGGTGACCTTAAGAATACCCGAAAGGAAAATAAGTACAATGCAAAAAAGGGAAAGGTTAAGAAGGATAAAGGTTTATATAACTTATGGGGTTTAATAAAGAGGAAGGAAAAAGACAAAAAAGGAGACAAGCGGGGCAAGCAACAGTTAGATTTGTTCAATAAGCCCATGTTTTAGCACCAAGCTCTCAAAACAGAATCAATTTGTCTTCAAAATCTCGCAAGGCTAACACCGACGATATTCAACGAAAAGCACACAATGCAACATTAGCGAATTGGCCCGCATATCTTTTTTGCACCTTTCTTCTGGCACTTACAATCACTTATTCAGATTCTACAATTGATCCTGTTCTGCTGCCCAGATTTGTTTTTCTTTCACTTTTCGTTATAGTAATGCTGGGAATATCGATGCTGAGATCTTCAGCATATTGGCTGAACCTATCCATTTTCACATCGGGATTTATAAGATCAATGATTGCATTTGTTGCGATAGCTGCGGCATCTGTTTTTGTGGCAACCAACTATGTTGAGGCTGTATTTGAAGTACTAAAAAGTGTAATGTATTTGATCTTTATTCTTTCGTTGATAATGACATTTTCGGGTGAAGTAAAGCTCAAAACACAAGAGTTGCTGGACAAAGTATTCAAAACATTGGCTATAGGGGCGCTTTTCATTTCCACAATGGCACTTTACCAATATTATCAGTATTTGAAAACTGAAATGAGTATCCCCGAATTTCTCCCTGAGGTAAGGTCCACATTGGGTAATAAGAATCTGGTTGCTTCCATACTTCTCATACTCTTACCACCGGTAATTTTTTTAGTAGTTAAGTGCAAAGGATTTTGGAGTTTTTTTAGTTTGGGAATTGCGAATGTTGTGCTGGTAACGATTGTCTTACTTCAGAGCAGGGCTGTTTGGATAGGACTATTTGGATGTCTGTTGCTAACGATAAGCATGTTGTTCTTCTATTACCGCAGACCAATTACACGGTTAAAAGCAGTGGACAAGAAAAGTCTTTTGTATGGAATTCTGTTAATAACCATCATCACTGCAACCTCATATCAATTATTCTTTGATCGAACACTTGTTGGTGCATTAACGGTCAGAGCTGAGGAGCTTATACAGGCCAAAGATGATAATGCAGCCAAGGCTGCCAAGAGAATGGAGCCAGGAGCGATTTATGCGAGGCGGATTATGTGGGGAAAGTCAATGAATATGGCTATTGACCATCCAATACTAGGAGTAGGTGCAGGAAATTGGAAGATTATACTGCCCACTTACGGTCTAGGTGATTTGGGAAAATTATCGAACACAGGATTGAGACATTATCAGAGGCCACACAACGATTTTCTATGGGTGCTCGCTGAAAATGGACCCCTTGGGCTGCTCTTTTATTTGCTGGTGTTTTTTTACGTGTTAAAATATTGCCATAAACTTCTTAAGGAACCCAATACGAATGAAAAGGCTATTGCATTTACTATAGCAGTTTCAGTGGTGGCATATTTATTTATTTCTCTGCTTACATTTCCCAAGGAAAGGATCTATCATAACGTTATTATCTATTTATTGGCCGCGCTGATGTTCTTGGTTTATAATAATCGTTTTGGCCAGAATAAGGTAAGCGTTAGTGCATCGAGGTTGCCATTAATCTTTGGGCTTGCCATATCGGTATTCTCTTTGTATGTGGGAATTACAAGAGTAAAGAGTGAATCGATAGCTAAAAAAGCATTAAAAGCCCATTCCATGCAAAATTGGCCACGGTTGAAACAGCTGTCTAACGCAGCCATATCAGACTGGTACAACATGGATCCAACTGCTGCACCATTGAAATGGTACAGCGGGGTTGCCAGTTTTTCCATGAATGACCTGGAGGCGGCCTTTGAAGATTTTGAGGAAGCTAGCAAAGTGCACCCTAACCATATACATGTCCTTAATAACCTGGGCAGCTGCTATGAGCTGAAAGAGGATCATGAACAGGCGCTGAAATATTATCAACTTGCTCTTGATATATCACCAGGTTTTGAAGAAGCCCTGATTAACCAAAGTGCAGTGTATTTTAACCTGGGAGAAGTAGAAAAAGCGTATGCGAGTATTTCCAAATGCTCTTCGAGTACCGGTAATGCAACGGTTGACAGATTCCTCTTTACCATCTCTGCCCGGATAGTGGAAGATATGAGAAGCCAAACAGAAGATACTGGTCTTGCCAATATTTTATCAGAGATTGCCACCAACGAACAACAAATTCAGTCTTTACAGTCACATTCGGATAAGACCATGAAGCACTTTAAGGAGCTGATTGCCCAAGAGGCGATACAAACGTATCAGCTCAAATTCAAGGCAACCAATCAGCAGCTGGTGAGTCTTAAAAAAGGGCTGCTAAAATAAAAACAGTTTGCTTATTTACACTAGAAACCTTGTTTTGAAAACCAGCCAAATAGTTTATATTTGTAATAACGACCTTTCAGATAAGTTTAAATAACTCTTTAACAAGATATATTCTAAAAAATCAGCGATATGAAAAAACCACTACTTCTTTTGCTAGCATGTATGATGGCAGTGACGGTATCATACTCTCAGGTGCTAACCACGATTAACCCCGACAGCGCGAATGCCGGGCAAGCCTTAACCGTATCAGTATTTGGTTCAGGAACTAGTTTTACCCAAGGGTCGGGTGTCATGAATGTGAGGCTGGTACAGGGTTCTTCAACGATTAACGCGTCTTCTTGGGCAACGATTAGCAATACCCAGGTTGACCCCTTTTTCACCATTCCTCCAGGCACCAAATCAGGATGGTATGACATGGAAGTAAGTACAGACGTTGATGGCCTGCTGATTAAGCCCCAGGGATTTTATATTACCGGGCCCTCTATAACGAGCCTTACACCTGACAACGCCAATGCCGGTCAAATTTTAACGGTTTCTATTACTGGTAACCTTACCAATTTTTCTCAGGGCAGCCAGGTATTTTCGGTGTGGCTGAACCAGGGTTCTCCAACGATTTCGGCAACTTCATGGACTGTGCTTACCAATACGACGATGACTGCAGATTTTACATTGCCATTGAATTCAGGAGGGTACTATGACTTCGAAGTGACCGATGATGTTGATGGTAAGGTAGTAGACAAATTGGGTTTCTATATCAATGGCCCGGAAATTACCGGAGCAAATCCAGACACGGTGAACAAACAAGCACTTCCTATGGCAGTGACGATATATGGTTCGAACACGACATTCTTGCAGGGAAGTGGTGTTATGAATGTAGAACTACGTCAGGGCCCGATGATTATTCCTGCATCACCCTACACGGTTGTGAATGATTCTGTTATCAACTGCACATTTGGTATTGACCCTTTTAAACCAACCGGGTTCTATGATATATTCGTAATGGATGATGGCGGACCTAAAACAAAAGTAGATGGCTTTTACGTAAATCCGCCACAACTAACCGTCATCAGCCCAAATGTTAGCCCAAGAAACCAAACGGTTACCGTTGCTATAACGGGGCAATCGACCTTCTTTCAGGCTGGTAGCGGAACGTTCAATGTTAAACTCAAGAAAGGCCCTTCAGTAATTAATGCCCTTCCTTTTACAGTTAACAATGACCTTTCTATTAGTGCAGACTTTACGATTAGTTCGACAGACCCATTGGGATTCTGGGATGTTGAGGTAGTTGATGATGCGGATGGAAACGTAAAGAAAGTAGCGGGCTTTGAAGTGATTTGCATTAACCTATCAGTGTCTGCAACAAACCCCCTTTGCCTTGTATCTTGTGATGGGATAGCCTCAGCAAGTGTAAGTGGCGGCCTTCCTCCATATAACTATGCATGGAATACCGTGCCTGCACAAACCAATGCCACTGCTACGGGGCTTTGTGCGGGTTCATATACAGTTACCGTAACGGATTTTACGGGATGCAGCGAGACAGCCGCCGTTGCGCTGATTGATCCTCCGGATCTTGTTGCTACAGCAGTAGTAACAAACCCTACTTGCAGCCTTGATTGTGATGGCAGTATTGACTTGACTGTGACAGGCGGTACACCATCGTATACTTACAATTGGTCAAATACCAACGTTTTTGAAGACATTAGCAACCTTTGTGCAAGTTCTTATATCATTACCGTAACAGATGGAAATGGCTGCACTGATACTTCTTCATATTTAGTGGTTGATCCACTGCCGATCACTGCAAATGCTGGAGTTGATCAATCCGTATGTGCTAATAACGCGACAGCATTACTTGCAGGGGCTGTTACAGTTGCAACGGGCGGCAGCTGGTCTTCTTCAGGTGGTGGAACATTTACCCCATCCAACACGGTACTAAATGCCAGTTATGTTCCGAGCGGTGCCGATATAACGGCGGGCACGGTAACATTAACACTTGTTACCACGGGCAATGGCCCTTGCCCAGCTGAAACTGATCAGATGGTATTAACTATCACCTCAGCACCAACTGCGAATGCTGGAGTCGACCAGTTGGTCTGTGGCAATAATGCCACTGTCACATTATCAGGAGCAGTGACTGTTGCAACAGGGGGATTATGGAGCTCTAGTGGTTCAGGCACATTTGTGAACCCGCTGCTATTATCTACGCAGTACCTTCCCAGCCCAGCGGATATCACGGCCGGAACGGTGACGCTAACGCTAACAACAACAGGTAATGGCAACTGCAACGCAGTGAGTGATCAGCTGACTATAACCATAACTCAACCACCTACAGCTCTTGCGGGATCAGATCAATCGGTATGTGTCAGTAACTTTCCGATATTGCTAAGTGGAGCTGTCAACATTGCTACTGGCGGAAATTGGACTACTTCAGGAACAGGAACTTTTATTCCATCGAGTACCGCGTTGAATGCAAGCTATAATCCAAGTGGAGCAGACGTCATAGCCGGATCGGTAACGCTTACGCTTACTACTACTGGAAATGGAAATTGCAATGCAGAGTCTGATAACATGGTGGTGACATTTAACGCAACACCCACGCTTTCCACGTCAACAAATGACGCTACATGCGGAGGGTCTGATGGCGATGCAACGGTAGCAGCATCTGGCTCAGCCTCACCGTACACTTATTTATGGGATGATTCCAGTACACAAACAACTTCCACGGCCAATAATTTGTCATCTGGAATTTACATGGTTATTGTAACTGATGCCAATGGATGCCTGGACACGGCTAATGCAACGGTAAATGACGCGGGTGGACCGGTAGCCACCACTACGAGCACGCCTGAAACTTGCGGTTTATCCAATGGAACAGCTTCGGTAAGTGTATCCGGTGGTACTTCGCCGTTTACATATATATGGGATGATGGAAACGCACAAACAACAGTAACTGCTACAGGCCTGATTGGAAATCTATATTCTGTAACCGTCACAGATGCATTTGGATGTAATGCGGTAGATGCGGTAACGGTGACAGCATTAGGTTCACCAACGATAAGCATCGCAAATATCATGGATGTTTCTTGTTTTGGAGGCAATAATGGTACGGCAACAGGTGTGGCGACTGGTGGCGGTGCACCGTACACTTATTCATGGAACACTTCACCGGTTCAAACAGACACAATAGCAACCGGCCTTGTAGCAGGTAGCTATACAATTACAGTTCTTGACACCAATAGCTGTACAGCCAATGCAACGGCCAATGTAATCGACCCGGCGATACTTGCAGCTAGCGCAACAGGCGTAGATCCTTCATGTGCTGGTGTTGACGACGGTACAGCAACAGCGACGGGTTCAGGGGGAACAGGTGCCTATACCTATTCATGGGATGATCCCAATAGCCAGACAAATATTACAGCGACCGGATTGGCGCCGAATAATTACATCGTAACGATAACAGATGCCAACGGATGTACTGACACAGGAGCAGTGACAATATCACCAGCCGCTGCGGTCATGACATTGACCATTACGGAGTTTGATGAAACCAATTGCCAGTCTAATGGAATAGTTTTGATGAGCGTGTCCGGAGGGGTAATACCGTATACATATATCTGGTCTAATGGAGCAACTACTGAAGACCTAAATAGTTTATCTGTGGGCTCGTACATTGTAACAGTTACTGATTCAGTGGGTTGTACTGCAACGGACACTGCTACCATTAATGGCTCGACACCCGCGACAACAAGTATAATCGGAAGTGATGAAAGTACCTGTAACGGCGGAGATGGAATTGCTGTTCTTACCCTGAGCGGGGGAACTTCTCCTTTTACGTACAACTGGTCAAATGGGGCCACAACTCAGAACATTTCAGGTTTGGTTGGGGGAACCTATACCGTTGAAGTGACTGATGCCAATAGTTGCATGGCTTTTGACACGGTAATTATAGGCCAGCCGGAATCTCCGTCTGTGAGTGTTACTGGTTTTGACGAATCATCATGTAGCGCGAATGACGGCGTGGCAGCGGCGGTAGTTTCAGGAGGCACACCCAGCTACACATACTCTTGGTCAAACGGAGCTTCGACACAGAATGTCACTGGTTTAGCGCCCGGGACTTACATTATTACAGTTACAGATGTAAACAACTGTACTGGAAGTGATGCTATCAATATTAATGCTGCACCAGGCCCTACAATTGACGGAATCACAGGGATAGACGAGAGCAGCTGTGGCAAGGCGGATGGTGCTGCTGTATCTACTGTCTCCGGCGGCGCCACCCCATATACTTATAACTGGTCAAGTGGAGCTACGGCGGCCAATGCAACGGGCCTATCAGCAGGTACGCATGTCTTAACTGTAACGGATGCGAATGGCTGCACCGCGATTGACAGCGTGGAGCTGGCTGAATTAGGCTCTATAGTTCTATCATTAACCATTACCGATGCTAATTGTGGGTCGGCGGACGGAAGCGCAATAGTTACTGCTACCGGTGGAAATATACCTTATACTTACACCTGGTCGAGCGGTGACTCGACTGCGTTGGCAGATAGCCTGGGTGCCGGAATTTATATTATAACCGTTGTGGATACAAGTGGCTGCTCCAATTCCGCAGCTGCAACAATTAGCGATGTTGGCGGTGCAACTGTAAGCAATGTCACAATTACTGATGCAACATGCTATGGTGCTTCAGACGGTGCGATAGATATTGATGTTTCCGGCGGCGTAACGCCCTATACGTTCTCATGGTCGAATGGATCATCCAGCGAAGACATATCGGGAATCGGTGCTGGGCCATACGAGATTAATATTGTGGATGGAAATGGTTGTATCACATCCGCAAGCAATACCGTTGCCCAGCCAGACGCCTTGGCGCTTACTGTTTCATCTGTGGATGCCAACTGCGGTGCGTCTGATGGGGAGGCTTCGGTAAGTACTAGCGGGGGAACCTTACAGTATACTTTTTCTTGGAACACGAACCCAGTTCAGGCTGATTCAATCGCAACAGGTTTATCGGCAGGTGTATACACAGTGCTGGTAACAGATGGAAATGGCTGCATGGATTCTATATCATCTGCGGTTAGCAACATTGGTGGACCAACCATTAATGTAGACTTAATTGAAGATGCGGATTGCGGAACATCTGTAGGATCTATTTATCTATCAATATCTGGTGGAAATGCACCATATACTTACAGCTGGTCAGATGGATCCACGGATGAAGACCTGGTAGGAGTAAGTGCGGGCAATTATGATTTTATGGTCGAGGATTCGACTGCGTGTATTGCAACGGCAAGCCTGGAGATCTCTGGAGTTCCACCGACATTTGAGTCAATTTGCATGCTGACTGTAGATACGTTAACGGGAATGAACTTAATAATATGGGAAGAAATACAGACGGCTGGAGTTGCTTCCTATAACATCTACAAGGAGAGCACGCAGTTAGATGTCTATTACTTAATTGGAAATGTACCAATAGACAGCTTAAGCGAATTTGTGGATTCAGTTTCTGACCCAGCCATAAGATCTTGGAGATACAAAATCGCTGTTATTGACTCTTGTGGTAATGAATCAAACATGAGTGATGATCACAAGACGATGCACTTGACAATTAACCTGGGCCTCAACAATTCAATCAACCTGATTTGGGATCACTACGAAGGGTATACGTTTGCAAGTTATTACATAGAGAGGTATACTACATCGAGTGGTTGGGTTAGCATTGATTCTATGGCATCCAACCTTACATCGCGTACTGATCCAAGTCCACCTACGGGAAATTTACAGTATAGGGTTTACAGTAAGCACCCAAATGGATGTACTGCGGACAAGTCGAAGAATTATAATTCTTCTAAGTCCAATACCACATCTGTTAGTATGGGTGCGGTGTTGGCAGCAACAGCCTCTTCTTCCAATGCGACATTTAGTAATTGTGATGGCACGGCAACTGTTGTAGCAACGGATGGAGCTACACCATATACATATGTGTGGGATGACCCTGATGCACAGACAAACGCAACTGCCACGGGCTTGTGTGCTGGTCCGTATTCGGTATTTATAACAGATGCAGATGGCAATACCATTACTGCAAGCACAACGGTCATTGAGGATACGGCGCCAGGGTTTGAAGAACTGAGCCTTAACGATCGAATCGAGGTATTTCCAAATCCCAATAGAGGCCAATTCATGCTGACAGTTGACAAGGATCTTGAAAATGCGAAGATTGTGATTTACAATCTGATTGGCGAAGCTGTATATGCAGCATCTGACGTTATGATCACATCAAAAATGCAGATAGACCTAAGTGGTCATCCAGCAGGTGTTTATTACCTGAAGCTGGTTGCGGAAAGTGGTATTGCAGTGAAGAAGGTCATTATAGAGTAACTAATTTTGTGTCAGAGGACCTCCCCTCTGGATGATAAGTTCAACCCTGTATCATAGGATATGCGCTGTTTATTAATATTGGTTTGCCTTATTATTCCAAACCTGGTAATTGCAGGAGTGGACAACTTTGCAATTGGAGCCAGATCGGCGGCACTGGCGAATTCGTCGGTAATGCTAAGTGATATTTGGTCTGCACACCACAATCAGGCTGGACTCGCCGGTATCGAGGGCATTTCAGGCGGGATATATTACGAGAACAGATTTTTAGTGGCCGAAATGGGATTGAAGGCAGGTGTGATAGTATTTCCAGTTAACCTGGCGGGGAAGAGCGTGTTTGCATTGAGTTTCTCCTATTTTGGATATTCCATGTACAACGATATGAAAATTGGATTGGCGTATGCAAAAAAACTTGGCGAAAAATATTCTGTTGGTATTCAATTCGATTATTTAAGGACGAGCATCGGAGAGGATCACGGTAATAAAGGTACCGTTGCAGTTGAAGTCGGACTTCAAGCCGAACTCATCGACAATCTGGACATCGGGGTTCATATATTCAATCCAACTCGAGCCAAAGTAGTTGAGTACAAAATACAGGATGTTGTTACCACCGAAAGAATACCAACCATCTTGAGATTTGGCTTGAGCTACACGTTTTCAGAGAAGGTCATTTTGACAGCTGAAGCAGAAAAGGATGTGTACACAAAACCCTCTTTCAAGGTCGGGATAGAATATAGAGCAATTGAGCAGCTTTATCTACGAGGGGGCGTGTCTTCACACCCGGTAAGCAGCTCATTTGGGTTTGGATTGTATCTGGGAACATTTACCTTGGATTTTGCAGCCACCAAACATCAAATATTAGGGTATACACCTCAGATATCCCTGTCCTATGCATTGGGCTCGAAATCAAAAGAGCAGCCACCCGAAGTTATAGAATAAATGAGGAGAGCACTAATAGCCTGGTTGTTGATCCTTTCTGTGAATGCTGTTTATGCTCAAGAGAAGAGTGATTTTGAGGAGACAGAGTTCATTGAACAAATCGTAGAATTTTTTCTGGATAACAATGAGGACAGCGATTTAGATTATGCCTCTCTTTACGATGACTTCACTGATCTGTACAATCGCCCACTGAATTTGAACCACGCATCAAAAGATCAGTTGGAAGGACTTTACATCCTGAATGATTTGCAAATCAACAATTTGTTGTTGCATATCGAAACGGCTGGAAAGCTGATGAGCACACTGGAGTTACAATCCGTAACGGGATTCGATCTGGAGACGATTAAAAAAATCCTTCCTTTCGTAAAGGTGAGTATGGAGTTTGACCAACCCAGATTAAATCCAAAAGAAATACTCAAGAATGGTAAGCATGAGATATTTATTCGTTACACAAGGATAATTGAAGAGCAAAAAGGATACACCCCTCCTGACACCAATTCTGATGGATCTTTAACGAGCCGGTATCTCGGCTCACCAGATAAATTGTACACTCGATACAGGTTTAAATACGCCACCAACATTAGCTGGGGATTTGTAGGTGAAAAGGACGCAGGAGAAGAGTTTTACAGCGGAACGAATGCGGTTAACAATTGGTATGAATTCTACAAAGGTTTCGATTTTTATTCGGGACATATATTTTTAAAGGACATCGGACCGTTAAAGCATTTGGCAATTGGAGACTATCAATTGCAAATTGGACAAGGTTTGACCATCTGGTCTGGATTCGCCAGAAATAAGAGTAAAACAAATGATGTCGTTGCCATTAAGCGCAACGCTCAAATACTTAGGCCCTATACTTCAGTTAATGAGAGTGATTTTTTAAGGGGCGTAGCATCTACAGTAATGTTTAAGGGTATTGAATTAACTGGCTTCTTCTCTCAAAAAAGAGTAGATGCAAACATTTCGTTAATTGACAGCCTATCCGATGAGATTCAGGAAGTGTCTTCTATTCAGATCACCGGGTTTCACAGAACTGAATCCGAAGTATTTGATGAGAAGTCTATTGTGGAACAACTATACGGTGGACGACTTGGCTATAGCAGAAGAAGCCTGAATATTGGCTTTACAGCAGTCGGCTCTGTATTATCGACGGATTTGAACAGGAATTTGAGGACGTATAACCAATTCGAGTTTTCCGCCAGGCAAAACTTCAATCTGGGGTTGGATTATAATTACGTTTTTCAGAATATGAATTTGTTTGGGGAGATATCGCTGAGTGAGAACGGAGGGATGGCACAATTGTATGGGCTTCTCATGAGCATGGACCCCCGGCTCACGCTAACTGCATTGTACCGAAATTATCAACGTCATTATCAATCAACGTATGCAAAAGGATTTGGGGAAACCTCGAAAACATTGAATGAGAAAGGACTTTATGTTGGCCTTGAAATTAAGCCAAATGGACGGTGGACCATTCGCTCCTATTATGACATTTTTAGTTTTCCCTGGCTAAGAAGCACTATAGATGCCCCATCTCGTGGTAACGAGTTCTTAGTAGAATTGTCTTATAAACCCAACAAAGAAATGGAAATGTACCTGAGATATAAGGATGAAAAGAAACAGTATAATACCAGGGAGGATGTAAATGGAATAGACTACCTCGAAGACCGAAAAAGACAATTACTGAGATACGACATCAAATATAAATTAACAAAGACCTTGAAACTCAGAAACAGGGTGGATCTCGCATATTATAGACTTGGAGACGACCCAAGAGAAAGTGGATATATGATCATGCAGGACGTAACTTATAAGCCCCTTAAAGGGCCTGTTTCGGTAACATTAAGGTATGCGTTATTTGAAACAGAGTCGTCTAACACGAGAATTTACATGTATGAACACGATGTGCTTTATTCTTCATACATCCACTCATTTGCTGGGAAAGGCGGAAGATTTTATGTTGTACTTAGGTATAAAGTGAGAAGAGGAATAGATATTTGGGTGAAATATTCGCAACGCTATGATGTCCAGGCAGGAAGTATTTCCTTTGCAGCAGCGGGGGACGTTATAGGATCCGGACTGAACGAGGTAAATGGAGGAAAGTATTCTGAAATTAAAGCGCAGGTTAGATTCAAATTTTAATCGTATAATTGAACGATGTCACACGAACCCTATAAAATAAAGGCACCGGCCATTCCATCGGGGCCAGAGTACTACTTTTCTACGGATAGCGGGGTGGATTATGAGGTCAGGTTTGGCAGAAAACAAGACAATATTCTCGCGGCTTCAATAGTATTTGGCGTGTTAAATGAAGAATTTGATCAGGATGAAGCGGGAGAATATGTGGTGGTGAACCGGGGTGAAATGTATCGGGTAATGGCCACGGTATCCAAAGTAATTCAGATGTATATGAATGAACATCCCCGAATGTTGTCCTATGAGTTTACGGGCGAGAACAGACAACACGAAGGTGATGGAACCACACAAATAACGGCCCGAACCAGAATGTTCCTGAGATATATTGAACGAATTTTTGGAGATGGTTGGAAACCGGTAATCGATGGCAACACCGTTACAGTGGTGAGAACAACAACACGCCGATAAGAGGAAGGTTCACTCAACAGATCCAATCTCAAATCCAACAGATCTAAGATCATCCCAAAAGTTAGGGTACGATTTTGAAGTTATCTCCGGATTTTCCATTTCAATGCTTTCATGAATGAGACCAAGCGGAGCAAGAGACATAGCAATTCGATGATCATTATGACTGCTAAAAGTTGATGCGGGGCTCACGGAATCTGCGATCATTCTGGTTCGAATGGCTCCTTCTGAGATCTTCACCAGTTCAATACCAACCTTTTGCAATTCTTCTGTAAGAGCAGCGATTCTGTCAGACTCTTTAATCTTTAAACTTTCCAGGCCTGTAAAAAGGCCCGGTATCCCCAAGGCAGCTGACGTAACAATAATTGCCGGTGCTAAATCAGGACAGTCCGTAAAGTCGAATCCAATTTCATCTACGATTTCATTTGACTTTGTAAGCCGTACTCCTGAGGCAGTGAACTCCGTTCGTACGCCTAACAGGTTGAAAACAAATGCAACGATAGAATCTCCTTGAATAGATCGGGCAGTCAATCCAGTTAAGGTAATATCAGCGTCTTCGGCTAGTGCTGCCATTGAATACCAATATGAAGCTGCGCTCCAATCTGGCTCTACGTCAATGCTAGACTCTTTGAATGACCCAGGACAGATTTTGATCTTGTTATTTTTCCATGAAGATTCTATTCCGAAGATTTCCAGCAACTGTAATGTCATTGATATATAGGGGCGGGATGAAATTTTACCGCTAAATTCTATTGAGAGCGGTCCCGATATCACGGGTGCGATCAGCAACAGCGCCGTAATAAACTGGCTACTGACCGAGCCATCTAGTACAAGTTGTCCCCCGTGCAGCGTGTTGCCTGTTATTTTTAATGGCGGGTAGCCTTCCTCGCCGGAGTATTCAATCGTGGCTCCCAACTGTCTAAGTGCGTCGACCAAAACACCAATAGGGCGCTCGTGCATCCTTTCAGAACCCATCAAAGAGTATTCACTTGTACGGGTAGCGAGAAAAGCGGTTAAAAATCGCATGGCAGTGCCCGCATCTCCGGTGTTGAGTGCGGTATCGTCAGAAGCGATCAACCTGTGCAGCGTATTTGTGTCGTCCGATTCGGATAAGTTGTTAATGGTAATCGGATTTGATGACAACTCCTTTATAATGAGCAGTCTATTGCTTATGCTCTTCGAAGCGGGCAAAGAAATAACCCCTTTTACTTCTTTGGCAGTTTTTGAAATCCTGTATATCATAGAATGGCCTAGTTTCTTAAGAAGTTTTGATATACAATAAAGTCGTTTTTTTAGAGTTTCATTATTCAAATATAATGGATTGTAAATACCATGCTCAGATTTTATTCCATTATTCTTCTTGCCTTCATCTCTTCGTTAACATTAGCCCAGGACGGACAAACGTATATAGCACATGAATGGGGCACCTTCACTACGCTTCAAAGAAGCAATGGCGAAAGGCTCAGTGGATTATTCGTGGATGAAGAGAAGCTGCCAACTTTTGTAAAAGACATCTCATTTTCTTATTATGAAGTGTATGAAACGACAAAAGGCTATTCTTGGCACTATTTTAATACTCAACTGAAAAATATTTCGGTAAAAATGGAAACACCGGTAATCTATTTTTACTCCGACAGGTTGAGAAATGTATCCGTAGAAGTGAACTTTTTAGGGGGTTCTATAAGCCAATGGTACCCGAATCGCACAAGCGGTGAGCCAAATCCTGGAGCTGAGATGCTGGATTTCGCAGAGCAGAGAATTGGCTGGATAAAATGGGATGCTACTATCCTGGATCCCGGAGATCAAACAGCATATTCGAATAACCCCATCGATGAAACTCCCCAGTGGGTAAGGCCTCGAGCCACTCAAAGCAATTTAATTAAAGGGGGTAATGGAGAAATTGAAAAGTTTCTGTTCTACAGAGGGATTGCCAATTTTGAGGTACCGCTCAAAGTAGAATTCAACACATCCGGCGATTTAGTTTTGACCAATAACGGAAACGAAGCTCTCGACTATGTTTTGGTGTATGAGAAAAAGAAAGATCAACAAGCCAACATCTGGTGGTCGGGCAAAATGGAGGCAAAATTTATGAAAATAGCCCATGAGCCAAATGCGCCCATTTCAGAATATGAACTACAAGAAAAGCTCATTGAGTTTGAGCTAGCATTGAAAGATGCCGGTCTTTACCTTGATGAAGCGAAGGCCATGCTGAATACCTGGAAAGAAAGCTATTTTGAAAGAGAGGGATTAAGGGTGTTTTGGGTAGTGCCAAGATCATTCACTGATTATATTTTGCCGATTAATATTGTACCCAGCCCTGATGAGCTGGAAAGAGTGATGGTGGGAAGAAGTGAAGTGCTTACACCTGAATTCGAGGAATCACTGTTAAATTGCAACGATCAGGAGCTTCATGAGCTATGGCAAAGCGACCGGTTTTACTATTCTTATAATGAAGTAAGGGGAGGTGGGCCGATAACGGAATGGACAACAATTACTAGGGACGGCTATATTCACATAAGTGAAGATGACGAATCTTTTCCATTTGTGGTTTGGCCCAATCCATTTGAAGATATTCTTACCATTTACGGCAACTTTGCAACAACAGAAAACATCAATATCTCAGTTTACAATTTAATGGGAGAGAATATTTATTCAATAGATCAACCCACCAATAGCGGCTTATTCAGAGAAGAATTTGAATTGAACAACTTGTCGGCGGGAATCTACCTTATGAAGGTTTCTCAGGGCAACAAGACCTGGACTACGAAGGTTTTAAAGGCTAGGTGAGGGAAGTAGCCCACCGGTCAACTCTTTCCATAATTTCGATAATAATCCAACGCCTCCACAATCAAAACATCGTCACATTGCTGATCAATAACTGCTTCACCAATGTTTTTGAGCAAAGTAAAATTCTTTCGTCCGTGTTGATTCTTTTTGTCATGTTTCATGAGCTCCAATAGCTCGGTGTCCTGCGCTTTAGAAAGATCATATTTCTCAAAGATTGAAAGAATAGTCTTGGCAATCTCATCGCGCTCCTCTGAATTAAGATTTAATACCTTGGATGAAATATAAGCTTCACAAATCATGCCGATGGCCACAGCTTCGCCATGGCTTAAGGGTACTTTGTCATTTTTAAGGGAATGAGCCTCAACAGCATGGCCTATCGTATGTCCAAAATTCAGCACCCTTCTCAAACCTTGCTCTTCAGGATCATTCAATACGATCTCATTCTTGATAACCAGGGATCTATTGATAAGGTCGTTCCATGTTGATTCTTGGTAATTGGATAGAGCAGCGTATTTGTCAATCGCCAACTCCCATAGCCGCTTATCTGATATAAGCCCGTATTTCAATATCTCTGCGTAGCCCGATTTAAGCTGTTGATGGTCCAGTGTTTTCAGAAATTCAGGGATTACAAATACGGCAACGGGAGACTTGATCAGGCCCACCTGATTTTTTATCTCTAAAAGGTCAATTCCCGTTTTGCCCCCAATTGATGCATCTACCTGGCCCAAGAGCGTTGTGGGAATATTGACGAAGTCTATGCCTCGTTTAAAAGTAGAAGCAGCAAAGCCGCCCATGTCAGTAATTACGCCACCGCCTAAATTTATAAGCAGGGAATTGCGGTTGGCGCCACCCTCCATTAATCTCTTCCATATATCAACAACCGTATTGATGTTCTTGTTGATCTCACCCGAAGGAGTTCTTATAAGGGAGCAGTTGTTTAGCGAAGGTGCTTTATCAAATAAAACGGGAAGACATAATTGCTCAACGTTCTCATCCAGAAGCAGGTGAATAGAAGAGTACACCTTGCCTGCATTGTCAACAAACTGTGAAAAATCACTCAGCGCATCTGAGCCCTGGAAGATGCTGTACCCATTTGCCAATATGTTATCGGATGAATTTGCCATGCAAAACCTTTGTATTACAAATAAACAAAGTAATGCAATACAAACACACATGAACCGGTGAGCACCGTAAATGTAAATTCACCTCTTTTGTTTCATTAACAATTATATTTGCCTCATGGTTTCTTTTGACAATACAGCGATAGCCTTTTCGGGTAAAAGTGATGGCGACTTAACTCGGGCCTACTTACTTTTTAAGCTCATTGGCAATAATCGCCTGGTTAATCTAGGTAAGACAGCAACAAAATTGGCCATACGCCTCCGTTTTCCGATTGAAGGGATTGTAAAAGCGACCATTTTCAAGCAGTTTTGCGGAGGAACCGACCTGCAAACCTGTGACAAAACGATCAATGATCTGGCAGAATTCAACATTGGAACTATTTTAAATTATTCGGCTGAAGGCAATGAAATGGAGAAGGATTTTGCCCGCGCATTGAGCGAGGTGCTGGGCACGATAGATCTGGCATACCAAAATCCGAAAATTCCATTTTGCGTATTTAAGGTAACGGGAATAGCAAGATTTGATTTACTCGAGAAGGTATCTAATCGTTCAAATCTTTCGGAATCTGAGAAGCAGGAATATGAATTGGTTGAGAAACGGGTTGAGAAAATTTGCGGGAAAGCCGAAGAGTTAGGCGTAAAGGTGTTTATTGATGCTGAAGAAAGCTGGATACAGCAGGCAATTGATGACCTTGCCACAAATGCGATGCGACTGCATAACGTACAGCAGCCATTGATTTACAATACAATACAGATATACAGATCCGATCGGCTGCAGTTTTTAAAAGATGCTATCACGGTGGCAAAGGGTGAAAACTATTTTTTGGGAATTAAGCTGGTGAGAGGAGCTTATATGGAGCAGGAACGCGAACGTGCTGCTACGCAGAACTACGAATCCCCGATTCATGGATCTAAAGAAGATACAGATATCGACTACGAAAGGGCCCTTCGTATTTTGGTGGAGAACAATAAATATGTTGCCACTTGCGCAGGTACGCACAATGAAAAAAGCTGCCTGGACCTAATTAAAATTATGGAAGAGCGTGGAATTGACAAAACCGACACCTCCATTTATTTTGCACAACTGCTGGGCATGAGCGATCAGATAAGTTATAATCTTGCCAGTGCGGGGTACAACATAGCGAAGTTCGTCCCCTATGGCCCGGTGAAGGAGGTAATTCCATATCTTATCAGGAGGGCAGAGGAAAACACTGCGATGGCTGGCCAGGTAGGCAGGGAGCTGGCTCTTATTCTGCAGGAGAAAAAACGGCGAAGAGCAATAAAGTAACAGGCGCAAATCAAAAAAACAGAGGTTATTAGCAGTAAACTACATCTGACCCTTAGAAAAAATGCATTCATCCTTTTTAGCATTTTAACGAGCTTTAACCTGTCGGCCTATCATGTTCTTTGGATTAAATTATTACAGCTCTTCTTTTTACCTCTTGATATTCTATTGAGTATTTTAGAAAGAGTGGCCCTTCCAAAACTGGATGCTGCGGACCAGCCCATAGTTTTCGTGGTTGGCATACACCGTACGGGATCCACTTTTATATCACAGGTACTTGCCGACTGTTTTCCCTTTGCGTTGATTGGGAACCACACTACACTTTTCCCCAGATCAAAATATTTTATACACCTACTGTTTAAGAAATTTTATAAAAAAGGCAGATTCAAAAATAGAAGCTATAAAAGCTACTATGGAATATCTCGTGGTTTTTATTCCATTGGAGATGGTTATGAGATCTGGGATAAATGGATGGGCAAGAACCACTACTATAAACCAGATCAAATCTCAAATAAAAAGAGGGATGAAATGAGAGATTATTTTGCATACTTAAACAAGAGTTGGGGCAAGACGATCATCGCCAAGAACAATCGAAATATGCTTATGATAACCGAATTGCACGAGATCTTCCCTAACTCATTTTTTGTGGTTGTAAACAGAGGGCGGGCTGATGTTATTCAATCAACTATTCAAGCGAGCAAAGACTTTTTTGGAAGTGATGACTATATGTGGGGCCTTCGCCCCAGCAAAGAATTCTCAATTGCCGACTACAGCGATAAATTGGAGGCGTATTGCAATCAATACCTTGAGCTGGAAAAAGTACTACAGAAGCAACTTGGGGAATTGTCACCGGACAAGTACATAGAGGTTCAATATGAAGAATTTTGTGCCGAACCCGTGCAACATCTGGAAAAGATCAAGGATAAAATGTCGAAGGCCCATAAAACAACATACGCTGCCAATACAGCTGATGGGCTTTCCTATAAATCTTCTCAGCGATTATCCGACTCCGGGCTAACCACGCAAATAGAAACAATGTTAGCTGAAATCGCTGACAAGTCAAGTACGCAAGCATGAACTGGAAACAAATTGAAAAGCCGGTTAAGTTCATTCTAAAGCTAGGGATTACCTTTCTCGCGCTATTTTTTGTATTCAGAAATATTGATACGAGAGTGCTGCTCACGACAATAAAAGAGGCAGACCTAATGTGGATGACCGCCGCCTTCCTCGTTTTCTTTGCTTCCAAATATGTTGAAGCTGTCCGACTCAATTATTTTTTCAAAGCGAAGAAATTGGTGCTATCTCAAGGTTTGAATTTTAAGCTCTATTTATTGGGAATGTTCTACAATTTATTTTTTCCAGGAGGGATAGGAGGCGACTCTTATAAAGCGTATTGGTTAAACAGGCATTATTCTATTGAATTAAAATCGGTGATTTCATCCCTTATATTTAATCGGGTGAATGGACTAATTGCTCTGTGTGTGTTAATCGTTTTAAGCGTTCAGATTATATCATTTCAGCAGCCCAATGTTATCTGGCTGTTGACGGGAATACCCCTGGCCTATATAGCCTACATAGCAGTGATAAGGAGGTTTTTTGAAGACTATAGCCAGTCAATTATTATAACAAGCATAATATCACTTATGCTGCAGGTAATGCAACTCATGACGATTCATCTTATATTGATCGGGTTGGGAATCGTTGACGGATTTGAAGACTACTGGTTTATTTACTTAATTTCTGGGATCGCCTTTATCATTCCGGTGACGGTAGGAGGTGTGGGCTCCAGGGAAGTAGTGTTCTTTTATGGCTCGCAACTGCTACAAATAGATTTGAGTGTTGCGATAACCTTGAGCCTGATTCTATACTGTATGAGGGCATTGGTTTCATTGTTCGGCGCCTATTACGTTTTAGCACCGGAAAAATTAAAGTTAAATTCATAAGTTTATTTCAAAGAAACCCTCAGGTGTCAAAGAAAGCAGAAATAAATAAGGAGTCGTTTTTGTCAAAGCACAAAACCAAGTTAATTGCTTTGGGGGTGCTTATGCTGGCGACTTTCATCACTTTCCTGCCCGCACTCGATAATGAATTCACCAATTGGGATGACCCCAAGTACATCATCGACAACCATATCATCAAGGATTTGTCGTGGGAGAGGACAAAGGCGATTTTTATGGATGAAGAGAGAAAATCTGGCTTATATGCCCCGTTGACTTATTTGTCCTGGGCGGTTGAGTTTTCTTATGTGAATCTGGAGCCGTACGTATATCATCGTGATAACATAATACTTCACATGCTGAATACGGCTCTTGTGTTTTTGCTAATCATGATGTTGGTTGGGCGGGTGGAAGCGGCGTTCATAACTGCCGCCCTGTTTGGTTTGCACCCAATGCACGTGGAATCTGTGGCGTGGATAACGGAGAGGAAAGACGTACTATTTACCTTCTTTTTTCTTTTGTCGCTGATCAGCTATGTGGCATATGCATTTCAGGAAAAAAACCGGAAAAGAAATTATTTACTGGCGCTATTCATGATGTTACTGTCACTGCTGTCGAAACCAGCGGCAGTTGTATTGCCCATCATGTTACTCCTGATAGACTACTTAAAATTTCGGCTCTTGGCAACGAACATAGAAGAGAAAGAAAACACAGGCATAGTATCGCGCTTGATGAAGGATAAGAGCATTTTGATGGAAAAGCTGCCGTTTTTTGGGCTCTCCATGATTTGGGGTTACATCACAATAAACACGACCAGAAGTATAGCAGGAGGGGAGACATTCTCTCTCATCGAAAGGACCCTGTTCGCTTTTTATGGATTGACCAATTACTTATACAAGCTGATCGTACCCATTGATTTGTCGTGCTTTTATCCATATCCCAGATTAATTGATGGCCATTTACCAATTATCTACTATATCGCTCCGGTGATAATTATTGCTATTTCATATCTCATTTACAGATCTGTGAAATTCACAAGGGATGTGGTATTTGGATCCTTGTTTTTCTTCTTCAGCATCGCCTTGGTGCTTCAGTTTTTTCCTGTGGGGCCAAACATCGTGACAGACAGATATACCTATGTGCCGTATATCGGTTTGTTTTTTATAATAGGACAGGTTTATATGTACGTTATAGATTCAGCGAATCAGAAAATAGCGAAGTTCAAAAACCTATTGATGATCGCCATGATTGGAGTTCTCGGAACCTTGGGTTATCTAAGCCATGAGCGTTGTAAGGTTTGGAAGAACAGCGAAACTCTTTGGACGGATGTTATAGCCAAGTTTCCCAATACATCGGAAGGATATCTCAACCGGGGTCAATACTATACGGATACTGATCAATTTGACAAAGCACTGCTCGATTATGCGGTTACCCTTCAGTTAAATCCACGTTCTACACTGGCGTATATCAACAGGGGAAATGTTTTCGGCCGAAGGGGGATATTTGATAAAGCATTATTCAACTACAGCAAGGCATTGGAGATAAGCCCCAATGCGTCAAAAATATATTTAAACAGAGGAAACGTATATGGGATGAAGGGCTTGATAGATTCCTCAATTGTGGACTACACCAAGGCTATTGCCCTCGAGAGAAATTATTTAGATGCCTATATTAACCGGGCAATTTCATATTCTAAACTCAGGGATTTTGATAACGCCTTTGCCGATTTCAACTACGCCTTGAAGATCAATCCCAGATCATTTAAAACCTATACGATGCGGGCATATGCCTACTTGGATCGCGGCATGTATGCAGAATGTATAGCTGATTACAATTTGCTGATTCAACACGATCCGAACGATGCGAATTCATATTTCTATCGCGCACTGGCTAAACAGCGAAATAATGATTTTGCTGGAGCGATTGGCGACTATAACATTGCCATTAAGCTAACACCATCAAATGCATCAGCTCTCATGAACAGGGGCATGTGTTATGAATCGCTCAAACAATACAAACAAGCTTTGCAGGATGTATTGTCAGCCCAGCAAGGAGGTCAGAATGTGAGCACGCAATATATTCAGAAATTACAAGGACTTGCAGCGGGGTCCTGATAACTATTGAACGATCACAAAAGACCTTCAAATGCTACTGAAATTCCCAAACGAAAACTGGGTTCTTCAGGAAGTGGATCTTTGATATAATTTCCCAAATTATATTCGAGCGTAAAGAAAATAGGTGAGTTACCAATTCTGGCAAAAAAGCCAAAATCATTGTACGTATGAATCCCCTTGGTTACAGTTTTGGTTTTTCCTTTAGTAATTACATGACGAAATGCCAAAGGTAAATTATAGCCTATTCCGAAGTCCACGATGACGCCATCCCTATACCGATTGCGCCTCTTGTTGAAAAGATACATACGAAATACGGCATATGCATTTAAATTCCAGTAGAAATATCGCTCCTTATCGAAATCCGGGATATTGTTTACAGACGAAGGATATTTGAAATCGGACCAGCGGAAATCAGTTCCGAAAATCAATCCGGTTGCAACGTGGTTATCCAGCATCAAAAAGAAGGCCTGATTCAAGCCTACAGTGATTGCATACCTGGAGTATTCACTTTTCTCCATTCCATCAGTGATGAGAAGTAATTTCGCACCTGTTTCAGCTAACCTTTTTAATAAGGTGTCTTCTTTTGGCCATGGCAACAGCTTGGAAAGATACACGGGGAAATCTGTTTGGCTAGAATCAAGAATCTCTATACCATATTGAACTACTTTCAATTCGTTGTCCCCATATATCTTAAGATAGTAATTTCCTGTATCTATAATAAGTTCTTTCTCTATAAATTCCTTAGTTCGATATTTTCCTAAAAATATCAGAGAATCATCTCGTACATCGCGGAGTTCTATGATTATTTTATCGTATTTAGCATCTTCATTGCCTACAAACAAGAACATTGTTCCCTGTTGTCCCAATGCTATAAGTGGAATAGTTAGCAAATAAAATGTGAAAATTGTTTTGAACATGTATTTTTTTCAATTACGCCTACCGGATTGGATAAAAAATGTAGGGCTTCCGGAGCTATAATTTGTCAACCTAAATATATGCTAATTGAAAGCACCAAAGTCTCTGAAACCCCTGTCTACCTTATGTTTTTTTATGCTTTGTTGGCGGATGTATCAATTCACTATTATTTTTTTCACAAGTTGTGTATGACCGGATGAGATCATTAAACACAATATGCCGGTTGCATTAGCAGGAATAGATACTGTTTCTTTATGTCCGGGTTTAATTTTACGTAATTCCGCTGAATAAATTGTTTGTCCAATTAAATTGGTTATAGAGATAATTGCGTGTTCGTAATTTTCATCTGTAAACTCAATAACAAATTCACCGGAAGCCGGGTTGGGATAGATGCGCACGCCGTTCTCAACATAATTCTCCTGAATGTCGTTGGTAACAGTGTAGTATTGCTGAACCCAAATAGGCTGGGGTGGATAATATGTGTTCCCATTACTCCAGTATATGATTCTTGAAGGCTGCACCAGGCCACTTACTGCCGAATTGCTGACGTTACCATAAATCTTAATTGAATTAGGTGGGCTTCCGGACATTGGGCCACCACCTGGGTTATCTATGCCAACGGAACAATAAATGGTATCACTGTTGATATCCCAGAATATGCCGTACAGATTTACATCGGTTGAATCAAATCCCAGAGCCGGATCATCCACCCTCAGCACTCTTGGTGTTAAATCAAGAATATCTGTTCCAGCAGGGCTCCAATTTATTCCATTCAGGTCAAAAAACAACAGTTCATTGGTGTGATGGCCTACTGCCAAAAGTTGATTATTGGGATTCCACTGGCAATTGTGAACGGTCTTATTGATTAGATCCAGTCTGGTGTTAGCACCAGTGATGCGAATTGCCGGCACCACATTGTTGCCGTTTAAGGTGGATGCGTTGTTATAAATCAATACTTGTGAATTGGGTTCATTATCAGTTGGAGGGCCGGGCATGGCACAAACAAACATTCTGTCCACCGTTTCATCTATATAAATGTAAAGGGGATAGCCTAGGCTGTCAGAATCGATTATCCTGTCCGGAACAATGTCACCATCAGCTGCAGATACATTTTCAAATACGAGAATATTTTTGCCGAACGTATTAGGAACATAAAGAATATCACGGCTTTCATCCAACCAGCAGGAATGCGGCTGCTTCAGTTGCGTATTACTTCCGAAAATATGTCTTGTTGGTACCTGTGGTCCATCCAATGTACTGATGTTGTCAAATATTGCAATAGAGCCTACGGCTGTATCAGAATTGGTTGTAACAACATTGTTTTGGTTGGTGAATAGGGTGGAGAGATACATTCGGTCATTGGATTCGTCAATATAAATACCATGCCCGAAATTGAGTATTACGCTTCCATCAAGGCACTGTTGCACAGGGATAGTTCCATCCGGTGTATAGGTTATTGCTCCGGGCTCGCTGTTGAGGCCTTCGGACTTATCGAACCTTATTACTGCATGCCAGTCTTGGCTGGGTGAATATTCACCTGTTCCGAGATACAGTCTTTGGTGATATGTGGTGTCTTGTGCGTAAGAATGGATAAACCCAAAAGTTAATAGCCATAAGTAAAATAATTTTTTCATAACAGTTTGTATCTAGTTATAATTTATAATTCTTCAAATTATTAATTATTTCTGCGAACGGGAGTCTGTGTATTAACTACCATTTCGAGTCATTTTTGATTTGTAAGTGTCTGATTATCAACACTAACTTTTTTCGTTTTGTTGGTTAATGCTGTTCGTTAAGGGACATAGTTTACAAAGTTAAAGGGACATCCTTTACACTATATTTTGACTAAGCCTTATTGATATTTGTTTGTTTCTAATGTTCTTTTCATCAAAGAAACCTAAAAAAACGCTAC
>JACZWC010000013.1 GCA_022572355.1 Bacteroidota bacterium
AAACAGAATCTGGGCAAAGAACACGATTGGGTAGTGGGTACTGATAAGCAAAAAATACTACCAGCTGGTTATGGTGGAAACATAAAACAAGTCAGGTCTTTACATACCGATTATTTGAACTCTGACAAATGCCCTGACAAGGTTGATCAGGTGTTGTGGGATTTCCTGTGTTTTTAAGGCAATCACTTCACTTTTGCAAAACGTTTGAAAACAGGCAGGTGATGTGTTCTCTAAAACCACTTGATTAACAGGCACTTACATGCAAAAACGCACTTTTGCAAATTGCAAAGCATATATATAGGGCCTGCGCTTTGCAAAAGTCATAATTACCTAAACTTTAAAATCAAGTAGTTCTTTTAGTTCAATGTCCAACGCTTTTGCAAAAGCGATTAAGGTTATTAGCTTGGGGTTTGCTTTTCCTTGTTCTATTCTAATGACGGTTGATTGGTATGAATCAGCAGCAAGACCTAATTTTTCCTGACTGATTTTTTTACTTTCTCTGATTTTCTTTAGGTGCTTTCCAAATGCTATCAGAGCTTTGTAGTCCCTATCATTTTTCATTGGGACAATATTCAGGACTATAAAGGGCAATAGTAATAGCGTACACGCTATGGATAGATATTATTTATTACCTTTGGATTATGATAATTCCTAAAACACCGAAATTCACTCAACTGCAATCCCTGGAAATGTATAGCGTCCTGGCAGAGATACACAAAGCATTGGAGGATAAGAAGAACAATAAGGGAGGTTTAAATAAGATATTCCAATATGAGATCGGTTGGTTTGTAGGTATTGGTGAGTTGTTGGATAAAATAAATGGCCAGGCCAGTGAGCTGGCCAAATAATCCCGTGTTTTTACCCTATTTTAATACAGGGTATTTCTACTCTATTTATTAATGAAAATTTTGACTATCATTAGACCCCCAAAATTCAAAACCGATTTTTTAACGTAACTAACACCCAGAAACGTATGAAAAAAATTATCATCACAGCGGCACTTGCTTTTTTCTGTGCCACAACTTTTGCCCAGTACAAGCACTGGAATGAAGAAAAACAACAACATGAACAATACAATTCTTACGAAGAATATGTAATTGAAAAAGCCGAGTTCATCTTTGAAGGAGAAGTTATTGAAAATGTTTTCTTTCAATATGACGACGGTACAGGTTATCCGAAAATATACACCTCAAGCACAATGCAAATCAATAAAATTGTTAAAGGAGGAGATAAAATAAAACTTGGCACCATAACTTTCATTGAAAAGGGAGGAATGGGTAAAAATGGTGTGATTCTTAAGCAAGATTGGTATGGAGCAGGAAGTAAGGGGCTTTTCTTTTGCACCACTTCCGATCATCCTACAACTGGTGAAATTACCTGGATTTGTGACACAAAAAATGGCTACTCTGAAGATGTGTCTTCTGCCTCTATTACTCCAAATGCTGATAACTCAGTAATAATAACGATGCTTCATCCTATGGGTTTTGGAGAGGGCAAAAAATTTAAAACCAAACAGGAATTATATAACTACCTCCACAAACAAGGACATAAAACAATAGAAAAAGAAAATAAGAAGATAGAAGAAGAACCCGTTAAAAAAAAAGATACTTCTGGTTCTTTAGATGTAATAAGCAAGGAAAACCAGATTAAGTATGCCCAAAACGTACAGAACTATGAGAGATACATGGAGTTTTTGCAGTCAAGGATTGTTATTGTTGCTAATAAAACAGGCAATAATTGTAAGGAACTGTTTATTTCTGAAATGATTGAAGGTACTGCACAGAACAGAGCTTTAGAACTTTTTAACCCTTCCGATACTGCGATTGACCTGAGCAATTTTTCTATTCGTATATTCCTGAATGGACAACTTACACCCCTTATTATACCTTTAAGCGGTATTCTCCCTCCTAAATCTACATTCGTAATAGCACACCCCGCATCCAAGCCAGATATCAAAGCGAAAGCTGATATGCTTGACCCTCAAATGACATTTGACGGAAACGATGCGATTGTATTAGAAAAAACCGGAGGAACACAAATTGATAAGATAGGAGAAATAGGAGTGAATCCTGGTAATAGCGGATGGACTTGTACTAATGGTTCTACTAAAGACTATACTTTAAGAAGAAAGGCAAGCATCGGAAAGGGCGAGTTGGACTGGCAACAATGCAGGCAGCAATGGACTGACCATCCAAAAGACAACTCTTCCAACCTTAAACAACATCAAAGTGTTTGCGGTAGTACGGCTTTAGACGAGATTAGTTTTTCGTTTGCCAACGCAGTAGAAACAGGAGTGTCTCCGAAGTTTTTAGAATTTGATATTGAAGTTTCAACAAATGCCAGTGGAACATATTATGACAATACAGTTCTAAGCATCCAATATAATACAACGGCATTTGGAACTAATGTTGTTGCCAATGGCAAAATTACCATAACAAAAGGAGCGAATTTTAATAGCATCACCTATATTGATGCCAATACTGTGATGATTGATGATGCTACTAATGAAGTAAGGATACCTTTTGGTACTGACCCTGTTGAAGATGGCAATTTAAACAGAACGCTTATTGATGCTATACCTCAACAATTATTTCATGTAAAAATGGAAATACAAACCTGCAATACCAATTCCCAATTACTATTTGTCAATACGTTCTTTGCAGAATTTTTTTCAGCTTATACACTTAACCCTACCGATAGTATCAATGCTATTCTTTTTTATGATGACGCTCTTTTTCCAACAAATCAACTGAATAATTTATTATGTGTTCCCAATATAACCAGTTTTACTTCTCCTGTATATCCGGGAACTTTCTATCAGGGAACAACCGACACAGATTACCTTATGACCATACAGGGCACAAATTTTGGCGGTACTCAAGGTAATGGGAATGTGTATTTTTTGAATGCTGATGACGGGGGACAAAGTTATATCTCTTTAAATGATTATGATTCTATTATATGGAGCGATAATGAAATACAAATAATAATGCCATCTGTTATTAATATATTACCCCTTCCACTATTTGAAGCGGCAACGCCAGGTAGTGGCATCTTTTATGTAAAAACGAACTCAGGGGATTCTGTATTAAGCAGTACACCCGTTGACATGCCCTATGCCATTAAAAATGCGTTTTTTTCAACTCTACCTGAGAAAAAGGTAAGAATGGATTTAATGAATAATGAAGTAATTGATTCAGTTGCTATTGAATTTAGATTATCTACAAGCATAACCAATCACTCTAACCCTATGGTTGAAGCAATCGCAAGAAGGGCGATTGAAGATTGGGCCTGCCTTACAGGAGCATGGTTTGAAATAGGTCCTGAAACTACCATCAGTAGTACTTCTCCCGACGGTGTTTCAGTGGTACACTTTGTGAGTTCGTTTACAGACCCTACAACATTAGCTGAAACTGAAATGCACCAAGCCACATTAGGTATTTGTGAGGATTTTAGCGGCAATAAGCATGTGTGGCCAACGGAAATAGACATTGCTATACTGTTAGACCCTACAACAATAGGTGCAGCCCCCTGGCACTTTGATACAATTAACGCTCTACCCGCAGGGAAAACTGATTTTTTTGAAGTTACATTGCATGAAGTCGGCCATGCTGTTTTACTTGGGCATGTTAATTATGATGATCTTATGTTTTATAAGCCTCTGTTTGACCCCGCTGATTCTATACCAGAATTTAGTAGAAGATATATTTCCGCCATAGATCAAACGGCGGGAATTAATGTAGTCGTTAAAGGAGCGGGGGTTACTTTAGACCTGTCCACTTGTGGGGGTACTGATGTAGGAACATTAATTATACTGCCAGCGGATCAAAGCTGTGTTAATTTAGTAAGCGCCAAAGGGCTAAGTAGAACAAATAGTAGTTTTATTAACACATATCCCAACCCTGCGGGAAATCAAGGATTCAACATTTCCTATGAGCTTACCAATAAATCCTTTGTTCAGTTTAGATTGATAGACTATACCGGCAAACAAATTCTTTTGATTGATAATGGCTATTTACCTGCTGGTAAACACAAAGAACAAATCAACACAAATCAGCTTACTTCAGGGTTTTATTTTTTGGTAGCCAACATTGGCGGGAATGTTCAGACAAAGAAGATCATAAAACTGTAAGTTCAAATGCGGATAATTATAATTGCCGTAATACTACTCAACTTACATTTCGGGTTACTGGCCCAAAACGAACCTACCCTTGATATAGTACCTAACCCATTTGTAGACACAACCTCATTTATTTTCACTCTACCAATAAGTGATACCGTTTCTTTAGTCGTTTATGATCGTTGGGGACAGCTAATAGATAGCACTATTAAAGAACAGCTATTTCCGCAAGGCACACATACTGTAATTTTTGTTGGTGATACCTTGCCTGAAGATGTGTACTATGTTGCTCTGATTGTTGATACCAACGTGGTTCCTAAGTACCTTATTAAGTTAGATCAACTCGTAGGACTTAAAGATGATAAGCTGGAAGAACAACACATAACTATCTATCCCAACCCCACAACCGGACTGATCACTATTACCAACCTACCCAAAGAAACTATCAGGATCACCGTTTACAACATCCTGGGTGAGTTGGTGCATAATCAGGAACTGAACGATTCAAATAAACCATCAGTTGACCTATCCGCATTACCTGATGGATTATACTTCATACAACTGGAACACGGCCAAATGACCTTTAGAAAGAAGGTCATTAAACAATAGGTTCAAAAGAAGATTGTGCTAAAAAGAGGTTTGTTATCCCTGTATCACAGGATACATACGATAGAGTACTTTTAAATAGCCAAAGGTATGAGTGATGTAGCATCAAAAATAAAATCAATAATTGCGGAAAAATTAGGAGTTGATGAAACTGAAATAACTAACGATGCAAGGTTCTTGGAAGATTTAGGAGCGGATAGCCTGGATACTGTTGAGATTATAATGGAATTAGAGAACGAATTTGGCTTTACCATTCCAGACGAAGTTGCCGAAGAAATGAAAACAGTAGGCCAGGTAATTGATTACATTGTACAGAATCATATTTAGAGCATTTTAATATTATGACATTCGTAGGTTGGATAGAATTAGAAGATAAAATGTTCATGGTCAGTAAAAACGATCAGAACATAGCCATTGAAAAGTATAAAGGGGGCAGTAAAGTTATAGGGAGTTTAAAATCAATGACCAAAGTAGATTTTAAGGAGTTTATGAATACGTTAAATATTGATACGGCAACTTTACCCAAAGGTATTCTGCAATTACTGAATTAAATCGCTTCATCCCACAAAATAAGAAGTAAGAATCAGAATAAGAGGTAAGAATTAATAAGAAAGGCCTGGATGAAAGTTCAGACCTTTTTTTCTTGTATCTTTACCGGAAAATACACTCTTGATTTTGTCCGGAAAAATTCATAACTTCTCTCTGTGTGTGTGGGCATGTCTGCTGCTAATCTCACTCCCTCTTTTATCTGTCGCACAAAATGATACTTTCCCTGAGCCAAAAGTAGTAAAAGCCGGAACTCCTAAAATTGTTAAAGCAGGAAAACCTAAACCTGTTGATGCCGGTATTCTCTATACTTTCCGCAATTACGGTGTAGATGAGGGCATCATACAATCTCAGGTGGTTTCAATGTGCGAAGATAGTAGGGGCAATGTATGGTTCGGAACGCTGGGCGGTGTTACAAAATACGATGGCGAAACCTTTACCCATTTTACCACGAAAGAGGGCCTGAGCCATAACCAAGTCTGGAGCATCTTAGAGGACAAAAGCGGAAACCTTTGGTTCGGTACATACGGGGGTGGAGTTAATAAATACGATGGCGAAACCTTTACCCATTTTACCACGAAAGAGGGCCTGAGCCATAACACCGTGTATAGCATCTTAGAGGACAAAAGCGGAAACCTTTGGTTCGGTACAAACGGGGGTGGAGTTAATAAATACGATGGCGAAACCTTTACCCATTTTACCACGAAAGAGGGCCTGAGCCATAACACGGCCATCGGCTTGGTTGAGGATAATAGGGGTAAGATATGGATAGGCACATACGGAAAAGGCGTTTGTGTGCTGCACGATGGCGGGCGCGTTATGGGCGGAGAGAAAGAGGACACGGCTAAGTATGCCTATAAATGGACGTATATAAATACAAGTAATGGTTTGGCTGATGATGGCGTGGTTTCATTGGTGTTTGATGCAGAGGGATACGTATGGGCCGGAACGAACAAAGGGATTAGCAGGATTAATACTGAAACGTTTGAGGTAAGGTCTTATACGAAGTTAGAGGGTTTTTCAGGTATAGAATGTAACCAAAATGCAAGTTATCTTGACAGCAAGGGTAATTTATGGTTTGGTACGGAGGGGGTAACCAAATTCAACCCAAAAGCAGATTGGCAGAATAAGTTAGAGCCTCAAACGTATATTAAGGCAATCAGGTTGTTTTTTGAGGATGTTGAATGGAGAATTGACACTACTGATACAAATAGGGGCGCAGATAAATTGGCGGGTGTAGAGTTCACGGGGGTTACTAAATGGTCACATTTGCCTGAGAATTTGGTGTTGCCCTATGATAAAAATCACTTAACATTTGAGTATGTAGGTATTTCGTTAAAGATACCTGAGAAGGTGCGATACCAATTTATGCTTGAGGGATTAGACAAGGATTGGTCGCCTGTAACGAAAAAGACAGAGGCAACCTATTCAAACATTCCTCCTGGTGAATATACTTTTATGGTTAAGGCATCAAATGATGAGGGGGTGTGGAATGACAACAGTGTGAATATAACGATAAATATAACCCCGCCCTGGTGGCAAACGTGGTTGTTTAGAATATCGGCAATTATAGCTTTGATCAGTGCTGTTATCACTTACATTAGAATAAGAGAACGGGGCCTGAAAGCAAGACAAAGGTTGTTGAAAAAGACTGTGGCTGAAAGAACAAAGGAATTAAGAGAAGAAAAAGAAAAGGTTGAGGAAATCAATATTGAACTGGAAAAGCTGTCTATTGTAGCCAGTAAAACGGATAATGCTGTGATAATTGCCAATGCGAAAGGAGAAATTGAATGGGTGAATGAAGCTCTTACCCGCATGACCGGATATACTTTAGATGAATATAAGAAAGAAAAGGGCAATACAATGCAAGAAATTAGTGCAAACCCTGAAATTGAAGATTTGATAAAGGAATGTATTAAAAAAAGGCAATCGGCAGTTTATGAAGTTTTGAATACGACAAAAGAGGGCAAAGATTTTTGGACGCAAACAACGCTAACCCCAATATTGGATGAAGCGGGAAAATTAAGACGGTTGGTAGCGGTTGATACGGATATTACAGAACTGAAAAGAGCAGAAGAAGAAATAAGGAAAAGTAAAGAAGAAATTGAGGAACAGAACAAGGATGTGCTTGCAAGCATCCGTTATGCCAGCTTGATACAACAGGCAATATTGCCTAAAGTTACTGAAATGCAGGAGCATTTGCCGGAGATATTTGTTTTGTATAAACCCAAAGACATTGTAAGCGGTGATTTTTATTGGTTTGCCATGCAAGGTAAAAGATCAATCATTGCCGCCTGTGATTGCACTGGCCACGGTGTGCCGGGCGCATTTGTGAGTATGGTAGGAAATGACCTGCTTAATCAGATAGTTATTGAAAGACAAGTAGATAACCCTTCTGAAATATTAAAAAAGCTGCATGATGGTGTGGTGTATGCACTCGGGCAAAAAGCAGAGCATACAACTTCTTCGGGAACGGTACAGGACGGTATGGACATGGCATTGTGCAGTATTGACATGGATAAGAAAGAGATATTGTTTTCAGGAGCGATACGGCCTATGTGGTTGATAACAAAAAACGGTTCAAACCATCCGGCAGAGTTCAAGAGAACAACAAAGGGCGATTATGAGCTTGTACAAATAAGAGGCGACAGGTTTGGCATAGGGGGTGTGCAGGTGAAGTTAGAGCCAACATTTACCACTCATAAGATAAAGGTTGAAAAAGGAGATACAATTTATATGTCGTCAGACGGCTACCCTGATCAATTTGGCGGGATTAAGAATAAAAAATATTCAAGGAAAAGGTTACTGGATTTTTTATTAAGTATTCAGGATTTGAGTATGGAAGAACAAAAAGAAAAGTTAGACCAGGAAGTTGAGAACTGGCGGGGCGAGTATGAGCAAACGGATGATATAACGGTTATCGGGATACGGATTTGATATTATCTTTGTAAAAAATGGAACTGAAATTTAAAAGGTATAGAAAGAAAGAATTAGTGGGAATCACTGTACTTGATGCGTCAAAAAGAAAAACACATTAATGGAAAATTATACGCTGACAGGGGATTATAAGCAACCCGGTGTAAATTTAGATGCCGGCAAAGGCATCATAGAAATAAAGGGGAGATCCATACCGGAGCAAACCACAAAGTTTTATCAACCCATACTTGATTGGGTAGATAGCTACATTCAAAATCCGGCAGAAGAAACAATTATCAATTATCACCTGGATTACTATAATAGTTCATCTAAAAAGTACCTGTTAGATATACTTGAAAGATTTACACCATTACACAATAGCGGTAAAAAGATTACATTCAACTGGTACTACGAAGAAGATGATGACGAGGCAGAAGATGCAGGGATTTTATACGGTGAACTGGCAGAATATCCGGTTAATCTTATCCCTGTGCCCGAAGAAGAATAAATAGAAACATATTTGAGATAGGCCTGGTAGTTCTTCGTTGAAGTATGGTGGTAACATCAGCATCGCAGGTTAAAGCGGGGTTCGTCATCGGTCGTCCGCAAAAAATCACGCCAAGCCAACACAGCCTATTTTTATGACGTGTTTATTTTAATGGTATAAAAATAAGCTATGTTGCCCTTCGGGTCTCCGCTACGCTCCGAGCTTGTCATGCTTTTTGCAGTTCCTCTCTCTTCCTCACTCGCAGCTCCTGTGTCCTTCCAGGAGCTTACTACATTCACTTCGCTGCTCAATCACTACGTTCATTACGCTCATGGCATTGTCTTATTCAATATCATAACCGAATCTTATAGATCCTCTGCTAATTCAGAAAAACAGATTATGATTAGTCCATTCCCTACATTCACTCCGTTCTTTCGCAACTCAGTTCATTCCGCAAGCACCTGCAAGTCCACCCGCTGCTTATTAATTATGCTCGCCTGCGGGCTCTCTCGGCTGCGGGATGGGGTTTTTGTCCCTCCTCCACCAAAGCCACCGCGCGGGACCAAAAACCCCACCCTTGCTAACGTAGCGTCCAGCGCAGCTCGTTCCTCGCTGACAAAGCTGTCCCCACCTCGTTCGCACTCGCGAACGGCTCGCGTTTCGCTAATAAACATTTGGATGAGTAGATAGTTGGGTTTTACCCGATGGACTTTAGTAGTCTGGCTCAGGGCTGTTTTAACCTGCTATGTATTCATAGATACGTTCTAAAGCCAGGCTATCTATGCTGACCCTTTAGAGTCAAGAAGTTTATCGAGTTCTTGAGGATTTTCAGAGTAGTATGCTATTTTTTCCATTAGTGCATCTGTATGGATATTCCCTTCCTTAAAAATGACAGAGGTAAATCTTGTTTCCGTTTCCAATGGGACTTTGTAATATGTTTCATCTTGAACATAATTGTCAAACCAGCGTTGAAATAGCTTTTGTCTTTTACCTTCTCTACCGTCATTATCTTCACACACGTAAACTATAATCCGTTCGTCATGTTTATCAATAAAATCCATAATTACCTGGCATACAGTTTGTCCAACTTTTGCATCCAGAGGTAATATTTGCCCTTCTTCTTCAGGGTTGACCATCACTTCATATACGATAATTTTACCGTCTTGATTTAGTTCAGAGAATACGTGTTCATCTAATGCAAACAAAACAACATACTTTGAACCACTACCGGTGGTGAAGGTAAAATATCCTTCATCCCCCATTTCAACATTATACATAGGAATTTCAGGAGGTAATTAGGAGATCGGGGCAACTTTCCGGATTTCACTTATAGACGCACCTAACTGGATAAGCCGTCTTACTTCGTCCTTTCTGGAAAGAACTTTTTTCAGCTTTGCATCAAGCAACTTATTGCCTTTTAAGACGATATGAGTATTGCCTTTTTTCATGATTTCTTATTTGCAAAGATAATAATAATCCGTTTGACTGAACTGTCAATTATGTTCAATCCTTACCTGTTCTGATATGTACTTAAACGCATTAATACACAAAAAGTTCTATTATCTATGATATGGAAGCACATAAACCATTAAACTGGTATCATATAATACTGCATAAATTTCGCTTAACCAACTCAAAATTTGTCTTATGCAAAGTTAAGCCATACCCCTCCGCACAGTCAAGGTTAAAATGAATTTTGCAAAAAAAATCTCCAGTCCTCCTATCGTCGGATAGTATTTTTTTCACAAAAACCTTGCCTCTGCCACCATGATGGCTGTTTAGTCGCCTAAGTCAAATTTTAAGGCGCAGTTTAAATTCAGTGATAACAAAACCAGAAAGCCATGTATAAAACCAAACTATTTCAAAAGAAAAGAGGAAAGACTGAAAAGATTAGCTGAACTCTTAGCTAACAAAGCATTGAAGCATGAATTTGGTACAGATCAGTACAGTAATTTAATTCGACGGTATCGCTTTGTACATTTTATGTACAGTACAAAAAAGGAAAGAAGCATGTATGATCAGCGTAAGCTACCCTAACGGCATTTCAGCGTGAACATGGTTATTACTGCCAGGAGCATGGGAATTGCCTGGTTCTTTGTGGGAAGGTAATCGGCGAAGGTTCTTTTTGATTTTAATGGAATCTTTCATTTCCTCTAAAAGATCGTTGTTAATCAACTCAAACTTGAAGTTGGCCAGATTAATTTTCCGTACGATCACTTTCATCATCAGTATCAAAGTTTTCTTCAATAAAATTAGACTTCTCGTTGTTTTTCCATCTTAGGAAATAGTATTCAAACAAGATCACCAATCGCCTAAAATCAATTTTCAGTTTTATGATCATTTTTACCACAGGTTTCATTTTGTGTTTTATTTCGTATTTGTTTCAGGGTTAAGTCCAAGATAAGTCCAGTATAAGTGCAGTCAGGAAAAGAGCAAAAAAGAGCCCCATATTTGCATACGAGGCTCTTTACCCATCCACTCAATTAAAACACCTCAACAACTCGCAGAGCGTTACCAGACGCAAACAAATAGTAATCAGCATCTACCTTTTGGTAGAACTCAATACCAATTACATTCACTAACGCAACATCCGCACTCAGCACTGGAGCGCCGGGCAAACTTGCGATCAGCGTTGTTACTGCTCCTACGGGTACACCAACAGGGATATAACCCGAATAAGCAACATCACTCAACCCGTTTTCAGCATCGACCTTTGGTGCGTACTTAAGGGTATTTGTGTCAAATTGATAATCCGATATAGCAGCAATGCCATTGATCAGCCTGAAATGGGTTACCCCTATTGGCCAGTCAATGTAGTTCCCTGGGTTAAAGTCAGGAATCGCCAAAGTCGTTTCATTCCTGTCAGCATTAGCCATGAGCTTATAAGGAGCAGTAAAAACACTTGCCAGGGCAAGGTTTTTATCAAATTCAAACCCTTTGATAAGCTCCTCGTTTTGTGTCAGCAAAATAGGCCGTTCACCTCTTTTACCATTTGCCTCAAGGTTGATCATTTTAAAAACCCTGGTCAACCTTCCGGTAACACGGGGATCACCCATAGTTTTTACCAATGATGCCAACGCTACCCGTAAGGTCTTGCCAACTTTGGCGCTGCCTCCAAACTCAGACATATTCTCGCGTGTCCTTTTAAACGCAGGGTCTTTTAAGATTTGCTCTTTTGTGGGCCCGCCGTTCATCCCTGCAAAGTCTCCTTTCAGTCCCTTAATTTTAAAGTGTCGTACTCCACCCATAGAGCCTTTGTACTTCACTATTCCAACTTGTTTTGCCATAATTTCCTTTTGTTTTTTACCTGCCGTAGTTTTAACATAGGCAGGTTGATTAATAAATTGAATTAACGGTGTCAAATGTATAAGTGCCGTAACTAATACACAACCCATAAGGTGCTATAAATCAATGCAATGGAAAGAAAAAGGAACAGAATGATAGAATCTAAAGTGTGATGATGGAATAAACACCTAATAGGTATAAAAAAGCAAGCCGTTCGGCTTGCTTCTCTGTAGGCCGTTATTAGCTCCAACTTATAGCCCCTTGCGTATAAACCAGGTGCTTTGGTCAACTTAGTTAACAGCCTTGAATTTTTACTAAATTTCTCTAAAAAGAACGCAAATGAAACGCAAATGGAAAGTCCTTATTGGTAACTATCTAATAATCAATTATATATATACATACCTCCCCTGCTTAGAAGGCAGATGCTCTATCCAGCTGAGCTACGCGACCATTTACAAAAACTACAATCGCTGAGCCCTGCCTGTACGCTGTCGCTGAAGCTTTAGCACAAGTGACCGGCAGGCAGGTACGCGACAGATTTCAAGGATGCAAATGTAGGATTTTTTGGTATTTATCCTGATAGCAGGAACTTTATTTGGATTGGAGTAAAAGGTAACAAAACGTGTCAAGATAATAACCCTGCTTCCTATTTCATTTCTATAGTTTCTTCATCTTTTTGAGAAAATCGTTAACAGAAATTCCAAGTGTTCTAAGGTTTGTTCTAATATGGAAAGCGGGAATCTCTTTTTTAGCCCCACGGAAAGTAATTGGTCTCGTCAATTCCAATTTTCCCCATATCTCATGACTCCCTTCAGTTCTATAATATCTGAGTCCTTCAGATTTAAGAAATTTCTTGAAATCCCTAGTTTTAATTGATCCTAACTTGGACATGCATTAACTTACCGCCGAAACAGCCATATTGGTTTGAGACTGCTGATATTGCCCCGAAGATATCAGGGACTGAAGAATCGGATTACTTTTGACAGTATCTTCTAAGTCAGGTGCGCTAAAAACGGCCTTGGGTTTCTTGGTAACGGTCCAACCTAATTCCAATAAATCAGCTATCAACGTTCCCTTCTTATGTGCGTATTTGACAAATATACTAGCTGCCTCTTGAAACGCATTCCCAGCATCCTTACTAGTATCTCCATAAGAGGAAATTTCAAGTGCTGGTGAATAGGCAATAAATTGATTATCCTCTTTAAAGATAAACAGTTCTACACCAACCCTGAATTTATTGCCTTTTTTTTTTATAAACTGATCTGCCATGTTAAATTTGAGTCTGTACGTATAACGTGCAAAAGTAAAGAAAAGTTCAATTAATGTTAATTGTATAACGAAAGTTGAAATCAAATACTAAAACATCCTCTCCCTTTTCAATAAATAAGGTAGCAGAACTTGCCTAATTCTTTATGAACTTATATATTACTTTTTGTTCTTTGCCTATCAATTTAATGAAGTAAATACCATTACGCAGTTCAGATATACCGATACTGTTTTGGGCTGGGTTAATTGTTTTAATTTTTTTACCGGTAATATCCATTATTTCGATTCTTTGAACTTTTAGATATTTTGCATCAATAATCAGTTGATTTGATGCGGGATTTGGATAAATACGAACATTAAAATTATACTCTTCATTAATAACATCGACAGTACTCGTATTATCAAATGGCCGAGCCGCACGAACATAATTAGAATAAATTATGCCACCATGGTAGGGAATACCATTAAAAGGAAATTTGAGAATGCGGGCAAACCCAACGCTACTGGTTGAAGAGCTCCAATAATAATCTGTTGAATCGAAATATCCATGCCCAAGTAAGTGTAGGTTATCGTGCATGGCAAGTAATTCATAATAGCTTGGTAAAAACCAATCGGTGTATCCGTTTAGTGTTAAAGAGTCACATAGGTTGGCAGCTGTACCGGGCTCTGCACAATTCGCTTGAATATCTATAGTGTTTTGCACACCAGTTCCTATTTCCATAGCTGTTTCAGTATTAGATGGCCAGTTCTGACACCATAGAGCACCCGTGCTTTGGTCGTATGGGGCTGCCACAAATCCGGTTGCATTAATAGTATCAACATAAAAGATCAAGCCACCTTGATAAGATTTTCCATACAGACATTGAAGAGGGTAATAGGTAAGAATGGATGAGATCAATACGCCTTTGTCTAAGCTGTCTTGTATATCCAATGATAAACAGTTAAAGGTTAGATCGAGCGCTACTAAGCTGTCACAACCATTGGCCGCACCACCTACAATGTTAAATGTAGCGGTGTTGTTGTTTTCCGTATAAGTATTCCCGTCTATCCATATATAGATACTATCAGGAGTGATGCTATCCACTCCGGTGCTGGAATAATTAATTGTTAAGTCCAGTGTAACAATTGAGTCACATCCCATCGAGTTGGTTAAAAAAAGTGACGCATTGGTACTAGCTGTATACACTACTCCATCAATCCAGGTATAGGCGTTGCAAGCAACAGCACTATCTGTTCCGTAACTGGGCGTATTGCATGGAATTAATCTTTCAACAAAAAAATCTGTCCCACCATTTGAATTCAAAGGAAAGTTGTTTGAACCTGGGTCAGCGTCTATCCCGCCTCCAAAAGGTCCTGTTATGTATACGTTTTCAGTGGAATCCACTGCAACATACAATCGACAAAGGGAGGATTTTGTAGCAATTCCCCTAACGGAAATAAAATTTCCTGCGGTATCTAATTGCAGAATAAAAGCACCTGGTGATCCACCCGAAACGGTTAAGTTGGCAGTGCCTGCACCTGGGTTAAAATCTACAGTCTCTTCGTACACACCGGTAACATACACATTGCCGGATATACCAGTACTGATACCAGTGCCATAATCAAACTCTGCACCACCCGCGGATTTGACCCAAACAAAATTGCCGTTGGCATCTAACTTTAGAACATAAACATCCATAGACCCATTAGAAGTCAAATTAAAACTTGCAACACCCGGATCAAAATCTACTGTAGACGAATACGACCCTGTCACATATACATTTCCATCGATATCGACAGCTATGGATGTCCAATATTCATTTTCAGATCCTCCAAATGATTTGGCCCATATAAAATTACCATTGGCATCCAGCTTCAGGATAAAAACATCTATCAGTCCATTTGAATACAAATTGACGGTGCCAGGACCAGGATCAAAATCTGCCGTACCGCGGAATGCCCCACCTATATATACATTTCCATTAGCATCGAGAGTGGTGGAAATACCGTAATCACCACCTATGCCACCTACTGTTTTAGCCCAAATAAAATTACCCCCTGTATCTAACTTTAGGATAAAAACATCTTGATCACCATTAGAGATCAAGTTCACGGTGTCTACCCCTGGATCAAAATCTACAGTATTGCTCCGAAATCCACCGGTTACATACACATATCCAGCGGTATCGATTATAATTGATTTGCCATAATCTTGAGATGAGCCGCCTATGGAATTGGCCCAGACAAAATTACCGCCAGAATCTAACTTTAGGATAAAAACATCGTCGTAGCCATCTGAAGTCAAATTGAAGGTATCGACACCCGGATCAAAATCAACGGTGTTGCGAAAATAACCTGTTACATACACATTTCCCGAGACATCTACAGAGATGGAAGAACCCCAATCAAAATCTGAGCCCCCTACGGATTTAGCCCAAATTAAATTACCATCAACATCCAACTTCTGTATAAAAACATCGTACCCACCATTTGAAGTCAAATTTACGCTGCCCGCACCAGGATCAAAATCTGCAATACCTTGATAGTTACCGGTTATATATACATTACCTGAGTCATCCACGGTGATAGCAGTGCTCTCATCACTATTTGTTCCTCCGGAAGATTTGGCCCAGTCAAATTGATAACCCTGGGCGTGTATTGCTGTTGAGAATAGCGCAGTTATAAAGACTAAGTAGATTTTTTTCATGCTTTTGCTCTTAGGTTGTTCGACTTCTATTTGTCATTGTACAATAATCTTCAGCACTTCTTGCTTGTCGGCTGAGTTAACAGCCAGGAAGTAAACACCTGGTGCTTCCTTCAAGTAAAAATGGTGAATAGGAGTGTTGATGTCTTCCTGGTGATAAATCTGTTGGCCCATAACAGTAAACACTTTTATGGATACTTCTTTTAAATTGCCTAATTCTATAATGTAATTCCCATCAGATGGATTGGGGTAAGCCAGAAGCTCGGTGTTCGACATCATTTCTTCCATCGAAATTTGAATGGCGCTGTAATAATAATAAGATGAATCTCTGTTCACCCAGGCATTTCCATCCCAAGATTGCCAACTAAAAGTTGTTAGATTATTATTCGAATCATATGTTCGAAAAGATTGCCCATTATTCTCCCACGCATCAAGACTATCATTCCAGAATTGCATCAAGGTCCCTGTTAGATTATCATTTGGGTCATAAGTCAGGAGAGCAAGTAAACCGTTCATATTTAAAGAATAGCTGGTATCAATTTTTTGCCACTCCCAAACTACCATATTGTCGTTTGCATCGTAAGTATAAGTGTATATCCAAACGGTGTCCCAACTAGATCCATTCCAATTTTGAGATTGCCAATTCAACTTATTATTGTTTCCATCGAAATCATTGCGCGATGCCCAATCATTGATCCATGTACTACCGTCCCAATACTGCCCTTCTCTGCTTGTTCGATTATTGTTCACATCATATGTCATCAGGGTGTACGTCGTGTCTGCCCAAAGACTTCCCGTCCAAGTTTGACGTAGCTGATCTGTACGATTGTTGTTTATGTCATACGTGTTAAGATATTGCCAGTCATTCACCCAAAGGCTTCCGCTCCAGTTTTGGTATGTGTTGTTTGTCTGATTGTTGTTGGCATCGTAAGTGGATAAGGATTGTATTTCATTCATCCACACACTTCCATCCCAGGTTTGGTGCAGCTTGCTAGTCTGATTATTATTCGCATCGTAGGTGTAAAAATCTTGCTTATCATTTACCCATACACTTGCATCCCATGTTTGCCTTTGATAACTCGTTAGATTATTGTACACATCGTAGGTGTAAAAATATATTGAATTATTTGACCAAAGATTTCCATTTCCCGATTGAGGTTGCTTGCTTGTCAGGTTACTATTGGCATCATAAGTGTACAAATATTGAAAATAATACACCCATGCCGTACCATCCCATAATTGGTATTGTTCAAGAGTCTGATTATTATTTCCATCGTAAGTGAAAAGTGATTTGTCTGAGATAATCCAAGTATTGGAGAGCGTATCCCAGCTCCATGTGTAAATACTGTCTAATAAATTTGTTGCTGCTGTAGTAAATTCCTGTTCGAATTTATTTAAGTCGAACGTTCCTTGCAACGCTATTTCCTTGAGTTCAGGGTGGTTCGTTGATAATGCCGGATTGGTTTGCCATTTGGCTGGAAAAAACTGCTTGTTTTGCGCATTTCCTATTGAAAACAGAAAGACGCTCGTAACTGTTAAGATTAATTTCAGGTTCATAAAGTTTGTGTTTATAGACTTTTACATTTTAGCCCAGGTAGCCTGTTTTCAATTATCATTCAGATTAATATTCAGAAGTAACATTCAACATGCATTAGATAACTTCGGTGATAAATCAATGTTAACTACCCCTTGGTTCAGATAATTTATTTCAATATTAACTGCTCAGTATGCTCACCCACCTGCAGCAGATACATGCCACCCGCATGGCCGTCTAGATTCACTTCATTGCCCTTCCCTTCTTTAACCAGCTTCCCTTGGGAATTAAAAACCTTCCACCTTTCTGTTGTGATGCCTGCTATCGTAAAGCGGCCACCGCTTGGGTTGGGGTAAACACTGAGTATGATGTGTGCCAGGACCTCTTTTACACCGGTAGGAACAACCACTTTGAATGGAGCTGAACTCTCAAACGCATAGCTACCTCCTGAAATAGTAAGCACGTCATCGGAATCATTAATAAGCTTGATATAACCACTATCAAGAATACCATCACCCCAGCTGTCATAAGCTACTAAGACGTAGCAAGAAGAAACATCTAAATTAACCGGGGTGCTTACTATTTCGTTGTTCCCATACCCATCCCCGGAATCAATTGCAGCTGTTACTCCATCTTGAAATATCTTCCACGATATTTCGCTTCCATAGCCATCGGTTTTCACTTCAACGGCCATACTCGTGTTGTCAGCAACCGGCGCTTCTGTAAAGCTATGCTGAGTAGCCTGGTCGTTTGAAGCATCCTCATCAGGAATACCATTAGGGTTGCTTGTCCATACGTCCAATATGTTTGTCCCGCCGGTTGGTGTGAAATAAGTAAGAGGAAGCGCAACAATCTTTTTCTCGTAGCTTTTAAGTGATCCTGTCCAATTATATACATTGATTGTTTCACCATTAATTTGATAGTTAATTTCAACGCTTGTAAGGGTATCGCCACCATAGTTTATAATTTCAACTACAGAGGATAAACTGTTCCCACAAACAACTGGTGCATTCGCGTCAATGGTATTGGCTGCCGCATCGTTTGTGTTACCCCCGGTGAATGTAGCTTCTGCATAACCTGCCTGATGAACAACTTTGCTTGTGTCATCTTGTATGAAGCAAACAACCGATAGTTGACCCAGGTCATAAATATTGCCGGGCCAACTGGCGAAGTCCCAACTCTCTGTAATGCTTAAGGTATCTCCCGGAAGCCACGAGGAACGTATGGAGATACCATCAGCCCCGGGAAGGAACTTCTTCATCACATTATACAATTCTGTTTCCCCATTTGCCAGGGGGCTGGCCCAGCTTATATGCTCCTCAACAACAGCGATACGCGCTTTAAGATCCGAACTCCCTACGAAAGCATCCGTAGCCGTAATTGCCATGGTTACAACAATAATACTATCGGTTACATCAACATCAGCGCTTACCTCAATGGTAAATGGTGACAGAACTGAGGCAGCGAAATCAAGTACATCCTGAGTGTAACCGGATGGGTTGCCGGGATTCGATCCCCATGTGCCAGTGCCACAGCCTCCACAATAACTGTTATTGGGTTTTGTACCATCTATGAGAGTCTTGGGCACTGAGCTTATTGAATTGTAACTCCCACGTGCATCCGCTTCAGCCGTATTGTCCGAATATGTGGGGTCAGGCCCCCAAATAGGATAATACAACAGTACCGCTTTATCCTTATTTACATTCATCAGTGAGAAAAACGCTGGATTTTGTACGGCTGACGGCACACACCAGGAAACGCTATGTTCCTCAATAAGCACCAACCGTTGAGAAGATTGGGCATGTAGCTGTACCGTACAAAGGAGCAGCATTATGGCGATGGAATAGATTTTTTTCATCTTTCTGTATTTTAATTGTTACAAATTAATGTCAAGCAAAATTATTGCACTAATAACATCTCAGTATACGCACCCACCCGCAGTAGATACATTCCACTAGCCTGGCCAATTAGGTTTATCTCATTTCCCCTTCCTTCTTTCACTAGCTTCCCAAGGGAATTAAAAACCTGCCACCTTTCTGTTGTAATGCCTGCTATGGTAAAACGGCCACTGCTTTGGTTGGGGTAGAGTTGTAGGTTACTACCGAAGCTATTTTGCATGATGCCCACAACCGTTACCGCAAAGCATGTCGAAGTATCCGTGCACCCATTCGCTGTAACAATTACTGCAAAATTACCATTGAATGTTGTGCTGAAACTTTGATTGGTTGCCCCGATGATGGCAGTCGAATCACAGTAAATCCACTGATAAGTTGCTCCGGTTGAATTGGCAGTCAGTATATCTCCAGCTTGCGTTACGGAAGCGCTATCATTGATATTCACCTCAACGGAAATTAAGCTGTCACATCCCGCAGCATTGGGCACGGTATCGATGTAAGTACCGCCTACCGTATAGGTCTCATCACCACTTGGAACTGTAACACTATCGCAGCCGAATAGTGTAATGGCTCCGCTAGTGTTGGCACATAATAATGAGTAAACCCGCACATGGCCCGCATTCGATCCCGTTTCATCATTCAGCGCAGCCCCAATTGCCAGGGTCATGCCATCGTTGCTCAGGGTGACGGCCCCGCCTGATTGGTCAGACGACGCTTCTCCGTCAATGTCTGTGCCATGCTTCAGCCAGTCAAATCCATTCCAAATGAATACCCGAGTGTGACCGGCGTCTGTACCCGTTCCATCATTGTTAATAGCCCCAACGGCGAGTATTGTACCATCGCTGTTCAGGCTGACAGAATAACCTGACAAGTCACCCATTCCCTCTCCATCAATGTCTGCTCCTTGTTGCGGCCAGTATGTTCCGTTCCAAGTATGAACCCGTACATGGCCGGCATCAGTGTCCATTCCATCATTTTTAATAGCCCCAATGGCTAGGGTCATACCATCGCTGCTCAGGCTGACCGCAGTACCAAAATAGTCAGATGCAGCTTCCCCATTAACATCTGGGCCTTGTTGTACCCAAGCAGAACCCTCCCATTTATAAACCCGTACATGGCCGGCGGCGCTAGCATTGAGTGGAGCCCCAATGGCCAGGATGCTTCCATCTCCGTTTAGAGCGACAGAACTTCCAGAACGGTCAAAATTAGATTCCCCTACAATGTCCGCGCCTTGTTGCATCCAAGCAGAACCGTCCCAAGTATATACTCGAGTTTGGGAATTTGAGCTTCCCGGTAGACCAGGAAGCCCAATGGCCAAAACGCTTCCATCACTGCTCAGGCTTACGGCGTAACCGCAATAACTTTGGTAAATTCCGACGATATCTGCGCCTTGTTGCACCCAATCCGAGCCATTCCAGATGTATACGCGCACTTTGCCGTAATGTGAAAAGGAATGTCCAGGTGCCCCAATAGCAAGAACACTGCCATCGCTGCTCAGGCTTACCGAGTTACCGAAACGGCAAGAAGATTCCGTGTCGATAATGTTTGCGCCTTGCTGTATCCAGGCGGAACCATTCCAACTATAGATCTCAACATGGCCGAGTCCACTGTGGGGAGCACCAATGGCCAAGGTAGTGCCATCGCTGCTCAGGCTGACAGAAGCACCTAAATAGGAATTCGAGTACTCTCCGTCAATGTCTGAGCCTATTTGGGTTTGTGCTATTGCAGAGGTACACCATACCAGACAAAGCAGGCCATAAACCAGCACCCTGTGTATAGGAAAACATTTTTTAGTTGCAGGTTTTTCTGGTAAAATGGCGGGTGATTTTTTCACGTCATGGCTAGTTATTTTCGGTCTTTTCGAAAGTTATATATGCTACAATAATACTTCTCTCATCAAAGTACTGCAATACCTAGAGATAGTGAAATTATATACCTATCACTTGTGATAAAGTGTACTTACACCAGAGATTACAACAAATTTTATTTTTAAAGTCTTGTATTGACGATGCGATTGACAATAGTGGTTTTTTCATAAGTTCGGTTTTCAAGTTTGGAATAATTGACTTGTTTGATTATTGTATGGATCATAGGTGTACATCTCTTATTCCACATTCACCCATGCATTTCCGTCCCCTGTCTGTTGTAGTCCGCTAGTTTGATTATTGTCTACATCATATGTGTGGATAAGTCGAGCGATATTTATCCATAAAACACCATCCCAAGCAAGTGTTACTTGACTGATCAAATTATTGTTGCGATCATAATTCAGGAGTTGTTTGGCAAAATTCTCCAAAAAAACGCCATTCCATTTTTGATATCGCCAACTTGTCATATTGCCATTCCCATCGTACATAAATAAATCTTGTGTCGCATCATCCCAAAGACTTCCATCATATATCCGACTAAGACAACTTGTTGTATAATTATTAGTGTCATAGGTATACAGGATGCTACTGGTTAGTTTCCAGACATTGGAGAGCGTATCCCAATTCCAAATGTATATACTGTCTAGCAAGTTTGAAGCAGCTGACTTAAATTTCTGCTTGTATTCACTTGAAGTGGGTTCACCGAATGGCACACTTACCTTTATTTTAGCATTTTGGGACACAAACTCTTGACTATTTTGCCATTTGGCGGGCAAATTTTGATGATCCTGGGAATGAAGCTGCATGGTGCAAAAGGGCAGCAGTATAGCCATGGAATAGATTTTATTCATAGCACATATATATTTAGCAATTATTTATACCACAATATTACCGATCAAGATGGCACAATGAAATACCTAGGGATAGTGAAATTATCTACCTATCAGTAGTGATAAGGTGTACTTACACCAGAGGACAGGACAAATTATATCGTTTAACCTGAGTGTCGAAAATCCTAAAATATATCCTAATATTGGTAGTCCGCTATTCTTGCCGCATAACTTATGTAAGATCAAATATTTATGGTAAAGAAACAATCACAATTTAATCAGCTCTTAGGAACACTTAAAATTATTAAGGTGATCGTTTTTTTAAGTCTTGTTTTAACAATGACCAACGATCAACTTCAAGCTGAGGCTCCCAACAGCTCTGGTGAGCGTAGCCGAACCATAGATTCCCTCAAACAAGAACTTGTTAAAGCCGCAGATGATACATCTAAAATTAAGATATTATATGAGGTGTTTTTTTATTATAGAAGAGTTGAATATAAGCCGGATACGGCATTGTTATATGGAAATCAATATCTGGCAATTGCCGAGCAATTAAATCCAAAGTTCCTTCAAGGACCTCGTAGAGAATGGTTCATCCTTCATATTGGTATCATTTATGACTACGTAGGTGTTACGTATTATGCAAAAGGAGACTACTCACTTGCAATGAAAAATTATCTAAAGGCTGAGAAAACGTATGGCAAAATCAATCACCTGGGACAAATCGCACAATGTTATAATAGAATGGGCCACATTTTCCAAAAACAAGGCCGAGACTCTCTCACACTCGTGTATTTTTTCAAAGCATTGGATACATATGAAAGCGCACAGGATAAGCGAGGTATGGCCATTATGCTCAACAATATTGGGGAAGTATATACAGAACAGGGAAAATACGCTGAGGCAATAGATTATCATCTAAGATCTCTGGAATTCAAAAAAGAGATAGGATATCATAGAGGCACCGCCATGTCGTACAATAACATAGGCGAAATCCATTTCAGAAAAAATGAAATTCAAAAAGCGCTTGATTTTCACCACAAAGCCCTTGATATTCAAAGGGAAATTAATGACCAACAAGGCCTAACAACCTCCTTAAACAGTATCGGCGATCTATATCTTTATCAAAACAAGGGCAGAGAAGCATTGAGATATTTATTAGAATGCGCTGAGATTGCAAAAGACTTACATGCAAAAATAGAAATCAAGAATGCTTATGAGAGCATCTCCAAGGCATATGCTCAACTTCATAATCATCAAAAGGCTTACTATTATCACCAATTATTTTCAACTACAAAAGACTCAGTATTCAATGAAGCGAGCGCAAAGCAGATAGCCGAAATGCAAACTAAATATGAGACAGAAAAGAAAGAGAAAGAAATAGTAACGCTCAATAGCGAAAAGCGCATACAAACCTTGGAATTGCAACAGGAAAAGGCCAAAAATAAAACCCAGTTTATAATTTTTTCAGTTGGATTGCTTTTTCTTATCGTGGTCTCTACTTTGCTTTATAATCGTCATCGCCTGAAACAAAAAGCCATAGTTGAGCGAAAATTCAATCAACTGCAAAAAGAACATTTCAAAGCGGTATTGGTGCAGATAGAAAAGGAAAAGAAAAGTATTGCATTGGAATTACATGACGGGTTGGGCCATTTGCTTTCAACGGCCAAATTGAATGTATCCTGTTTGGAGGACGCCCTAGTAGACAGTGACACAGAAGAAAAAAAGATCTGGAGAAACTCCATGGATATTATTGATGAGGCTTGCCAGGAAGTAAGAAATGTTTCACATAGTATGATGCCAAGTGCGTTAATTAGACAAGGGATTGAGCCTGCAGTAAGAGAATTGTTGAGAAAAATAAACACGGCAAAAAAAATAGACGTCCATTTTTATTCTGAAGGGATTGGCAGGGAGATTGACGAATCAGTTGAAATAGCACTTTATAGAATTATTCAGGAGGTGTTGAACAATATTATTAAGCATTCAAATGCAAAGAATGCATCCATAAATATGATAAAACAAGGCAACAATATTTCTCTCGTAATAAAGGATGACGGAATAGGAATAGATCTTGAAAAAATGAATCAATCAGATGGTATTGGATGGAAAAACATATCGTCGAGGGTGGCAATGATGAATGGCGAGATGAATATTAAGGGTATACCTGGGGAGGGATCTGTTATTGATATTAAATTAGCAGTTTAAATTATTAGACACCAACGATGAGCACAGACAAGGAGGTTAAATTATTAATTGCGGATGACCATCAGTTGTTTATTGACGGGGTTAAGTTACTGATACGAAAAGAGAAGAGTTTCAGGGTAGTTGCAGAAGCACTTAATGGTGTAGAAGCCATGAAGATTATTAGCGAAGAAGATATTGATGTCCTTCTTACCGATATCAATATGCCCGAAATGGATGGCATTGAGTTGACTAAAATTGTTAAAAGCCAATATCCCGATATAAAAGTATTGGTGCTAACCATGCACAACGAAGGAGAAATCATTAACGAAATTATTCAGGCTGAAGCTGACGGATACATCTTGAAAAATACGGGTAAAAAAGAGTTGGTTGAGGCGATCAATAAAATTATGGATGACGGAACCTACTACAGCAACGAAGTGCTCACCATAATGATGCATGACGCAAAAAGGGAAAAGAAAATTCATGACAATACCAAAAGCCTAACAGAGAGAGAAGTTGAGATCTTGAAGCTTATCGTTCAGGAGTATTCAAGCGTGCAAATTGCAGAGCGATTGTTCATCAGTAAAAACACCGTAGATACTCACAGGAAGAATATGCTGCAAAAAACCGGAATAAAAACAATTGTAGGGTTAATAAAGTTTGCTATCAGCAACAATATTGTAGAAAATAGCTTACCTACCCCTTGAGCAAATCATTAGCGGCCTACTTTTCATTTTTCGATGTAAATGGTAATAGTAGGAGCACCCTGATACTATTTGACGAATGCATCCTTACTCCTTCCCGAATTCTTCAGATGGCTTTAACGAAAGCGATGAGAGGCCATAGATGTGACCATTGCTGAAAGCATCTAAAACATCCGCTCCCTCTTCAATAAATATGGCAACAGAACCTGCTTAAAACCTTCGTTTATGTCAGCATCAACAAAATCAATTTTGTACTGTCCGCAGCGCACCTTTAACTCAGTGTAGTAATCACCAATTGACTTCAAATACGCCTCCTTTATTTCATTTGGATGGACTTTGATCTCCTCACCAGATTCCGAATCGACAAACCTGTAAGGCCTGTTTTCAAAGTCAAAATCTAACTCCTTCGCTTTATCTACAATGTGAAACAACACGATTTCATGATTGTTATGTCGAAGATGCTGTAGCGCCGAAAACAATTCTTCATTATCCGAATCGTCCATCATATCACTGAATATGATAACAAGCGATCTCCTGTGAATACTCTCCGCTATTTCATGTAGGGATTTCGCTGCTGATGTGCTTTTGAGATTATCCTCAGGTTTCAAGAGGTTTTCTAATTCAGTATAGAGCTTCTTATGATGGACAGTACTGGATTTGGCCGGCGTATGCACATCCACCTTATCCGAAAAGATGCTCAATCCAACTGCATCTCTTTGGCTTTTTAAAAGTCGTATTATACACGCAGCGCTATACACAGAAAAGGCGATCTTATTGAGATTATCCATGTCTTCAAAACCCTTGTTCTCCGGGTAATACATGGATGAGGAACGATCAATTACAATCTGACACCTTAAATTCGTTTCCTCCTCATAACGTTTAATAAATAATTTTTCGGTGCGAGCGTACAACTTCCAGTCAATGTGCTTGATAGATTCACCATTGTTATAGATTCTGTGCTCTGCAAATTCAACTGAGAAACCGTGCAAAGGGCTCTTGTGCAATCCAGTGATAAAACCTTCTACTACCTGCTTCGCCAATAGTTCAAGTTTGCTGAATTCCTGGGTTACCTGAAGATTAAGAGGCATACTTTATAACATTAATATCCCAACGAAGATAATAACTGAAGATTGTAATTACGCTCTGCGATATGAAGTTACGAAGTAAAATGAAAAAACGATGGGGCAGTGTAGTGGTATTTATAGCTGAGCATCCAGCTTTTCTGCGAGTACTTCCTTAGCTACTACGCCTACTTGCTTATCCACAACTTCACCGTTCTTGATGAACAATATGGTGGGTATGCTTCTAATGCCATATTTTGAGGATATTTCCGGATTCTGATCTACATTCACTTTGCCAATAAGGGCTCTGCCCTCATAATCGCCAGCTAATTCCTCCACAATGGGACCTACCATCCTACATGGTCCGCACCATTCAGCCCAAAAATCTATTAGTACAGGTTTATCTGATTGCAAAGCCAATTCATCAAAGTTGCTATCTGTAAATTCTAATGCCATTTTCGTATTTTTAATAATTCTTAATTCAATTCTGGTACAAAGATAACAGATCAATATTTACGCCACTGTCAATTCAATGACATATTGACAATTTTTCAACTCAACCTATAAGCAACTCCTTTAAGGCCCTCAAGTGATTTGAAAAAATCATCATTTAAATCCACCTTATGAGATTTTGAATGAAGCTCAACATTCAAATCCTCCTCCCGGTCACCAATGATAAAATTGATCCTGCATTGGCCCTTGTTGGAAACGAGCAAATTATTTAGCTCATCAATAAATTCATCCGACACATCATCCAGCGAAAGCTGCATCGTTATTGTTTTGGCCAGCCTATTTCGAATTTCCGAAAGCAATTGAATTTTGTACGGTTTAAACTCATAAATATCATCAGATCTCCATTTGAGTTCCACCTTTCCTTTAATGAATAAGAATTCATTGGGTTTTAGAAAATGTCGCATTTTCAGATAGTCCTCAGAAAAGAAAGCAATCCTATAGGTATCTGTGAAATCCTCAATCACCATCGTGCCAAATGGCTTACCAGCTTTAGTTGTCCGATGGGCTACCTCATTCACAATTCCTCCAATGGTAATTTCTCTGTTCTTAAACTTATTTATATCAGCATTGAGATCTGCCACATTTGTGTTACAGAAATTCTGTATTTCAATTTTGTAGCTATCCAAAGGGTGCCCGGATAGATACATACCTGTTATCTCTCTTTCCTTCATTAACATTTCCAGCTGCGACCAGGGCTCACATTCAGGAATTTCCGGGTTCTCAACAGTTGCAGCCTCCCCGCTAAACATCGACATTTGATCGGAGTGTTTATCATTTTGAAACTTGCTTCCAAAGCGAATAGCCTTGTCCAGGAAAACAGTGTCATCTTCAAAATCTTTGTGAAAATATTGGGATCGATAAACTCCTTCAAAACAATCAAAGGCCCCCGACATAGCAAGACTTTCAAGACACTTTTTATTGGCCGATCTAAGATCTATTCTCTTTGTGAGGTCAAAAACGTCTTGGAACAATCCATTCTCTTCTCTTTCTTCAACTATGGCATTTATAGCTGCTTCTCCAGCGCCTTTGATCGCTCCAAGGCCAAATCTGATCTCGCCCTTTTTGTTGACAATAAATGCATAACCACTTTCATTTACATCAGGCCCGAGTACTATTATTCCCTGTCGTTTACACTCATCCATAAAGAAGGCTATCTTCTTTATGTCATTCTTGTTGCGTTGCAGCACTGCTGACATGAATTCAGCTGGGAAATTCGCCTTGAGATAGGCAGTTTGATAAGCTAAAATCGAGTATGCTGCCGAATGAGATCTATTAAAACCATAGCCCGCAAATTCAGCCATTATACTAAAAGTGGACTTAGCCACTTTTTCATCTATTCCCTTAGCTATAGCCCTTTTCACAAATTTCTCTTCTTCTGGAGGCAGTAGATCAGCCTTCTTCTTACCCATAATACGTCTCAGGATATCTGCTTCTCCCAATGTGTAATCCGCCATTATCTGAGCGGTTTGCATAATTTGCTCCTGGTAGACCATGATTCCATAGGTGTTTTTCAAGATGCCCTCCAGACTATCATGAGGATATTCAATCTTAGCTCTCCCGTGCTTTCTGTTTATAAAATCCGGAATGAAACGCATGGGACCAGGCCTGTAAAGAGCGTTCATGGCAATCAGATCTTCTATGTTGGTAGGCTTCAAATCCCGCAGGTAAATGCGCATGCCTTCAGATTCAAATTGAAAGGTGCCAATCGTATCCCCTGCCTGATATAGTTCAAAGGTCTTCTCATCGTCCAGGGGAATCTCGTCAATGTCTATCTTCTCATTATGCCGTGCCTCTATATTAACCAACGCATCTTTGATTATCGATAGGGTCTTCAATCCCAGGAAATCCATTTTTAATAAGCCCACATGTTCTGCAAATACTCCTTCGTATTGGGTGACCAACAGATCAGCGTTCTTAGCAGTTCTCAAAGGAAGCATTTCACTGAGATCCTCTCTGCTGATAATTACACCAGCTGCATGAATTCCAGTGTGTCGCGAACTGCCCTCCAGGGTTTCAGCGAATCTTAAGGTTTTGACAGTCAGTAAATCTTTCCCATTCTTCGCGTCAGCCAATTCCCTTACCTCATCAAATGCCTTTTTCAGGGTTATACCTACCGTTTCCGGAACCAGCTTGGCCAATCTATCGGCTTCTGTCAGAGGCAACTTCAATACCCTGGCAACATCTCGTATAGACGACTTGGCCGCCATGGTACCAAATGTAATTATCTGCGCCACTCGATCACGGCCATATTTATTGACAACCCAATCAATTACTTTCTGACGGCCATCATCATCAAAATCAATATCAATATCGGGCATGGAAACTCTCTCAGGATTCAAAAACCGCTCAAACAGCAAGTTATATGCAATCGGATCCAGATTGGTTATTTCGGTGCAATAAGCAACAACAGAGCCAGCCGCTGATCCTCTGCCAGGCCCTACGGAGACTCCTAAATTCCTGGCTGCAGCAATAAAATCCTGAACAATTAAAAAGTAACCTGCGAAACCCATGTCTTTAATGATACCAAGTTCCATGTCCAATCTCTCTGTAATCTCCTGGTTAATTTCAGGGTAACGTTTTTGGGCCCCTGAATAAGCGAGTTCACGTAGGTAGTCATCCTCTGAAGTGAAACCTTCCGGCAAATCAAAAAGGGGAAGCAGGATATCCTTCTTCAGATCTGGAGTATCAATCTTATCCACTATCTCGGCAGTGTTATCAATCGCCTCGGGAAGGTCTTCGAAAAGTTGCGTCATTTCCTCTGGTGACTTCAAATAAAATTGATCACCATCAAAACGCATTCTATTCGGGTCGTCATAGTCCTTGCCCGTTTGAAGGCACAACAAGATATCCTGAGCTACAGAATCCGAAGAATCGATATAATGAACATCGTTGGTGGCAATCATCTTAACTTTGTGCTTCACAGACCATTTTACCAAAATCTCATTGCACTTATCCTGATCCTTGATGCCATGCCTTTGCAACTCAATGTAATAGTCTTCACCGAAGATATCCAGCCATTCCAGGAACAATTTTTCCGCCTCATCCTCACCTTTTCTTAAAATTGCCTGATTAATCTCACTTGCCAGACAGCATGTGGTAGCGATAAGCCCTTCCTTGTACTCTCTTATTATATCTTTGTCAATGCGTGGCTTGTAGTAAAATCCCTCTAAAAAACCAATAGAGGAAAGCTTCGAAAGATTTTTGTAGCCCTGCTCATTCTTAGCCAGTAGTATCTGATGAAAAATATGCTTTTCTGAGTTGCCTTCATTTACCCTTTTCTGTTTGTCGAATCTGCTTCCTGATGCCAGGTAAAACTCACTACCGATAATTGGCTTAACACCCTGCTTATTCGCTTCGTTAACGAATTCGGGTACGCCATACATATTACCATGATCCGTTATAGCAAGGGCGCCCATGCCATATTGCTTGGCCTTGGCTATCAAAGGCTTAATTCCAGCTGCACCATCGAGCAGCGAATATTGTGTATGTACGTGTAGGTGGGAAAACTCCATGTGTCAATCAACTGTTTTTCAGGCACTTACCGATAAACTACCTCTATCCTTTCAGCTCCATAAAAGTACAAAAGCATTGGCCATCTGCTACATTACTTACTAACAAATTATTCACATCAATTTCCCTCAGGAACATTTTATTCCGATTACTTTTAATTGTGAAATATATATCGCAATTTTGCGGGCTTTTTATAAGGATTGAATAACAATATTAAACAGTTAAAAATGCCGGTTAAAATTAGACTTACAAGACACGGAAAAAAGAAAAAACCTTATTACCACATAGTAATTGCTGACTCACGTGCGCCAAGAGATGGCAAATACATTGAGAGAATTGGTAACTACGATCCAAATCAGAATCCTGCGGTTATAAATATTGACGAGGAGAAAGCCTTGGAATGGTTAAAGAAAGGTGCGCAACCAACTGATACTGCAAGGGCCATATTGTCTTATAAAGGAATCATGCTTAAAAGACATTTATTGCAAGGAGTGGCCAAAGGAGCGTTAACAGAGGCTGAAGCTGAGAAAAAACACGAGGCCTGGTTGGCAGAACAAGAGAAACGTGTAGAAGGCAAAAAAACCAAACTGTCTAAGGCCAAAGAAGAATCTAAGAAGACAGCGTTCGCAGCTGAAACAACTGCCAAAGAAGAAAAAGCAAAAGAAGTATTGGCCAAAAAATCAGCCCTTGCTGAAGAAGCTGAAAGAGCGGCAGCGGCAGCTGAAACAGAAGCCGCAGATGCTGCTGCAAAGGAAGAAGCAGAATTGTTAGGTGAAGACGAAGATGATAAGGCTACAGAAGATGGAGAAGAAGGCACTAATGACACTAAAGAAGATGATTCTGACGGGGAAGGAGAAGTAAAGTCGGAAGCGGCAACTGAGGAAACAGGAGACGATTCTAAAGAAGATAAAGAAGAAGAATCTGCTGATGACTCTGGAGAAGAAGCAAAAGAAGAGGGTGCAGAAGAATCTGCTGATGATGCTGGAGAAGAAGCAAAAGAAGAGGGTGGGGAAGAATCTGCTGATGACTCTGGAGAAGAAGCAAAAGAGGAGGGTGCAGAAGAATCTGCTGATGATGCTGGAGAAGAAGCAAAAGAAGAGGGTGGGGAAGAATCTGATGATGACTCTGGAGAAGAAGCAAAAGAGGCGCCTGCTGACACGTCCGAAGACGAGTCATCCGACGTGTCTGACGACGGGTCATCCGACGTGTCTGACGAAGCTTCAGCGGAGTCAGAAGCTGAAGCGAAGGATGAAGCTTCAGCGGAGTCAGAAGCTGGAGCGAAGGGAGAAACAGAAGCGAAGGATGAAGCTTCTGAGGAAACAAATTCGGAAGAAGCAACTGAAGAGGAATCTAAGGATGCTCCTGAAGGTGATTCAACTGACGATGCCGGCGACAGCGATTCCGATTCAGGGTCTGAAGAAGCCGAACCCGAGAAAGAAGGATAAGTCATTTCATAAAGCCAGAGTCCCTACTTCCTGAGATCTGGCTCAAGATCGATTTGTTACTTTTACGGCGTACCGCTATCGGTTGATTATTCAGTTCTCGAAATTCATATCACAGTTAAAGGATGAGCTAAAGAAGCCGTTACCCGGCAATAAGGCCCAATTCAAAATGGCGCCATATGAGCGTATCCTTAGAGCGGCAACAATCAAACTTAATCCCAACCCTAAATTGAGCGCTGTGTTAATCTTGTTTTACCCTGTGGATAACAAAATTTGCACGATGTTGATGCTTAGAAATACCTATAAAGGTGTTCACAGTGCCCAAATAAGTTTTCCTGGAGGCAAAATGGAAGAAGAAGACGAAGATCTGCAGGCAACGGCACTGAGAGAAGCCAAAGAAGAGGTAGGGGTTGATCCTGATCAGGTAGAAGTCATAGGAAAATTGTCAGATGTGTATATCCCTCCGAGCGGATATTTGGTAAAACCTTTTGTAGGATACGCAAAGGAAAAACCGAATTTTATTCATGACAAGAATGAAGTAGAAGAGTTGATCGAAGCTTCAATAGATACCATCATGGATGAGTCAATCGTTGGAAAAAAGAAAATTCAACTAGGCAGGACCAAATTAAAGATCAGATATCCATTCTTCGATATCAATGGCCATACAGTGTGGGGCGCAACAGCGATGATGATCAGCGAATTAAAAGCTGTTATTCAAAATTCTCAGTAGATCAGGTTCTAAATGTTGTGGAAAAGGAAAAATCCCACACATAATTTATGTGCGGGATTTGGGTGGAAGATGGGACTCGAACCCACGACCCCCTGGACCACAACCAGGTGCTCTAACCAACTGAGCTACAACCACCATAATATCATTCCCGATGGTTGTAGCGAAGTTGCCTGTCCGACGTAGCTGCCGAAGGGAGCAAAGGTGGAACCTACAACCACCGTGTAAATATTAAGCGGCAAAAATAGTTAAATATTGTTGGGTAAATAAGACTAACAGCGCGTATTTTTCGTTACATACAGCGCTTGAATCGCATTGTATTAACTTTGCCAGACATTATAATTTAAGGGGAGCATGAGTGGAGACAAACAAGCTATCAGTCTGTCGATTGAAGGGATGACCTGCACAAATTGCGCTCAATCAATTGTTAATGCGATAGAAAAGGCTGGCGCAACTGAGGTCGACGTAAATTTCCTCACGGCGGAAGCGCATATTACACTTCCTCAGGGGAAACTTGTAGAAGATGTTATAAAAGCAGTTGTAAACGCCGGTTATAAAGCTTCGTCTTTGAAAAATAATCAAGCGGATTCGAATCTGAATATCCACTCTCATGCATCTGGAGTGGAAAAACGATTTTATTTTTCACTCATATTTACCATTCCGCTCTTTTCACACATGTTTTTACCATTCATCGATATATTGCAAAATCCCATACTACAGCTGGTTCTGTGCATACCAGTATTCCTGATGGGTTTACAGTATTTTGGAAAGAGCGCATTTAATTCCATAAAGGCAGGAATTCCCAATATGGATGTATTGATTACCATGGGCTTCTCGGCGGCATTTTTTTATAGCCTGGCGGGCACAATAATCTTTTTCGGAACTCCTGAAGTACACAATTATCTCTTCTACGAAACAGCAGCTACCATAATAACCCTGGTAATGCTAGGTAATGTAATAGAACATAGATCGGTTGATCAGACTACAACCGCTATTGCCGAGTTAAGCAAAATTCAGCCCATTACGGCAATGCGCGTACAAAATATCGGAAATGAAGAGAAGATAGAACAGATCAATTATGATCAAATATCTGTGGGCGACATATTGCTGGTAAATGAAGGAGAAAAAGTGCCTGCTGATGGGAAAATCCATTGGGGCGAATCCCTAATAGATGAATCCATGGTTTCGGGTGAAAGTGTTCCGGTATCGAAGCGTACAGCTGACTTCGTGATTGGAGGCACCCTCGTAATTGAGGGCAGTATCAAGATTGAAGCGACCGGCCTTGGAGATGACAGCGTGCTCTCCAAAATCATAGACCTGGTTAAAAAGGCCCAGCAGAACAAACCTGATATTCAACGGCTTGGCGATACTATCAGCAATATATTCGTACCGGTAGTTATCGCGATCTCAATCGGTACGTTCTTAGTTTCTTTCTTCGTTTTTGGAATCGACGCCCAAAAGGCCATCATGAGCAGTATTGCAGTACTGGTAATCTCATGCCCTTGTGCCATGGGCCTCGCAACACCGACTGCAGTCATGGCTGGAATTGGCCGGGCGGCGAAAAATGGAATACTAATTAAAGGCGGAGCGGCATTAGAGGAATTCGCCAAAGTGAAGACCATCGTCTTTGACAAAACAGGAACATTGACCACCGGCAAATTTCGAGTTTCTGAAATTCAGCACTTTGATGAAGCCTCTGAAAAAGAGTTCATAGATGTAATATATAGCCTGGAATTACACTCCACACATCCAATAGCCAAATCTTTAGTCAATGAATTTCGGGACAGAGCAGAGACGATAGAATTTGAAAATGTGGAGGAGCAAAAGGGATTGAGTATTTCAGGAACAGACCAGGATGGAAACAAGTACATTCTCGGCTCATATCAGGCCGCTAAAGCGCATACAAGTGATGATTCCAAATGTTTATACCTATTAAAGAACGATAACCTAATCGCACAATTCGATATATCTGATGAGATTAAAAGGAATGCTCAAACATTGGTAGAATCCCTTCTAAAGCAGGGCATTGAACCGATTTTACTCAGTGGAGATACGAAAAAGAAGAGTGAAGAGGTAGGAAATAAAATAGGAATCCGGAAAATTTTTGGCCAGCAAACGCCTTCCAATAAATTGGAAACTATCGAAAAGCTAAATCAAAAAGCTGTAACCGCTATGGTAGGTGATGGAATCAATGATGCTCCAGCGCTATCGACTGCTTCGGTCGGCGTATCATTGGGAAATGCTTCGCAAGTTGCTATTGAATCAGCACAGATAATTCTACTTAGAGGCAATGATTTATCCAGCGTTAATGAAGCGCTGCAAATAAGCAAGCACACTTATCTTACCATAAAGCAAAATCTATTCTGGGCGCTGGCATACAACGTAGTGGCAATTCCTATAGCAGCCATGGGATTTTTGAATCCGATGGTGGGTGCACTGGCCATGGCCTTTTCAGACATAGTGGTAATCGGTAATTCCATCCGTCTAAAAACCAAAAGAATCAACTTAAGTTAAGCAATCAATGAAATACGCTGTGTTCATTTCATCCGGCTTAGGCGATGCTGTACTGATGGTTCCGCTCGTAAAGAAATTAAAAGAAGATGGAAAAATAACAGGATTCTTTGATCCAACATTCCAGTGCCAGCAGCTTTTTGATGACAACGATCTCTTTGAGAAAATCATTCTATTGAGAAGAAATACCGACTACGTTAAAACGTTGATCAAATACAAAAACAAATTTGATATTTCTTTCCTCAACTATTTTTCCGCTACCCGAAAAAACCTGCTTCTGGCGGTGAGTTTGTCAAAAGAGACGAGAACAAATAAGCTGCCCAATATTTTGCCGGGAATAAAGAAATCAAATATCAATTTCATTGAGCCGAAAAAGGGCATTCACGATGCAGAACAAAATTTAAGACTCCTCGATTTGAATGACCAACATATTACATTAAATGAAAAGGACTTTACTATTGATTACACAAGAGAAAAGTCATCTGAAGAAACCCTTGATATTCCCAATGCTCCTTACCTTGCCATACAAATCTGTTCGGCTAATAACATACACCAATATAAAAACTGGCCAATGAACTATTGGATAGAACTGTTGAAATTGTTGAGTAAACAGTATGAGGAGTTCCATTTCGTGCTTATTGGAGATGCTAATGAGTCTTCTCTTGCATCTCAAATAGTGGAAAGCGATATCGAGCGGGTACATTCGCTGGTGGGTTGTACTTCAATCTCAGAATTGACCTCGATCATTAGAAACAGCCGCCTCTTTATAGGACTGGATGGAGGGCCCATGCACATTTCAGTATCTCAGGGGACACCGACTTTTACAATATGGGGAGCATCTGACTATAATTTGTATGGATATCAAGATATAAATAAGGAAAATAACCAAATAGTTTACAAAGAAATTTCTTGTCATCCTTGTAATTCATGGATAGCCCCAAATACTTCACGCGTGATGGATCCGCAAGAGTGTCCGGATTTTGCATGTATAAGATCGTTAAACCCTGAAACAGTCCTTTCGAAACTTATTCCTTTTGCCAATCGAATACTAAATTCAACTTAGGATGTGCGGCGTATCCGGAATAGTAAAATTTTCCAGGCAGGAGTTTGATATGGTCAAATCCCTCAAAGCGATGAACGATGTGCTGCGTCATCGTGGACCGGACGATGAGGGATATATTTTCATTAACAATGATACAACAACGTTAGCCGGTGGAATCGATTCTCCAGAAGCCGTGTTGAATGGAAATGGAGATTATCTACCAACCCAATTGATTGATGATGTGTCCGGAGATTTTTTAATTGGCCTGGGACATAGAAGATTATCCATCCTTGACCTGAGCAGTGCGGGACATCAGCCAATGTGTGCAGATCCTGATACCTGGATAGTATTTAATGGAGAAGTTTACAATTACCTGGAGATACGAGAGGAATTGAGAGAGAAAAACTATTCATTCTCCACTTCTACAGATACAGAGGTAATTTTAAAGAGCTATTTGGAATGGGGAATTAAGTGTGTAGACCATTTTAACGGCATGTGGGCCTTCGTGATTTATGACAAAAAACGAAATCTGATATGGGGGTCGAGGGATATTACAGGAGTTAAGCCGCTCTATTATTTTGCAAACGAAGAATTCTTTGCGTTTGCTTCTGAACAAAAAGCATTGCTCAAAGCACCATTCGTTGAGAAAGAGATAAATCCATCTGCCGTGTTTGATCTGTTTGCATTTAATCAGATAGAATCAGAACCTGAGAGCTTCTTCAAAGGAATCCTGGAACTTCCTCCCTCGCACTCTTTTTCCCTTGATTTGAGCAATAATAAACTGGATATCTGGCGGTATTACAAGCCAGAAATCAACAATAGCAATGTACCATTCACTGAAACTCAAAGTGAAACATATTCGAAAGAGATTGAAAAGCTGCTTTTAAATACCATTGAACTGCGACTACGCTCGGATGTCCCTGTAGGTTCATGTCTGAGCGGAGGACTCGACAGTTCCTCAATTGTTTGTTTAACCGATAAGCTGTTAAAAGAACGCAATGCAGAAAACGTTTCTCAAAAAGTATTTACCACCAGCTTTAAAGACAGCCCATATGATGAGAGTAAATGGGCACAGGCAGTGGCCGAGCAAACCAAAGCTGAATGGCACCAAACATATCCTACCAAAGACGAATTATTAGAGGATCTCGAAGACCTTGTACATTGTCAGGATATTCCACTGATCACCACACGAACCTATGCACAATACCGTGTCATGCGACTGATCAATGAAAACAATATCAAAGTAGTATTAGATGGGCAGGGAGGTGATGAATTGTTCAGTGGATACCACCACCACTATTTTCCATTTTGGATGGGATTACTCAGACAGGGGAGATACAATACACTGATAAAGGAGATGAGAAGTACAAAAACACTACCCGGTGTAATGAAATACTTTTTCAAAAGTTATGTAAAAAATGAGATAGCTCCAATGATTCCTTCTGGAATAAAACCTGGAATCCATAAAATGAAATTCAATGAAATGAATTTTTTGAGCAAAGACTTTTTTCATGCCAATAAAGGCCGTTACAAAAAAGAGAATCACGCACCGGTCAAATCGCTTAACCACATGCTCAGTCACGAATTTTATTCGGGGCCTCTAAAATATCTCTTACGCTGTGAAGACAGGTGTTCTATGAGATTCTCCGTGGAATCCAGGACTCCGTTTTCAGATGACAAGCATTTAATCTCGCACTTATTTAGTATTCCCTCAATATATAAAATTCACGGTGGAGTAACTAAGAGTCTGCTGCGGAAATCTATGCGCAATCACATACCAGAGGCCATTGCCAACAGACAGGATAAAATGGGCTTTATGACTCCAAATAATGAATGGATTAGCGAAATAAAAGACGAGGTAAAACACTATTTTGAGGCCGATACAACCGGATATCTTGACAAGAATTTAATCATGAAAGAATACGACAACTATTTTAACCCTCGTTCACAAGAAGAAAATTTCAGGATATTTAAATTCATGAGCTTTGTGATTTGGCTGAAAGTATTTGATCTTAACTAATCGCAGCAATTGGATAATCACCAAAGCAAGAAACGATTCTTCCATGTTTAAAAAGATCTTTTATACACTTTCTGCGAAGTCCTTTACAAGTTTTCTGAGTCTGGTAATCGTGATAGTGACGGCGCGTTACCTGGGAGCTGAGGGAAGAGGCGTTATCAGCATATTCATTCTCAATGTAGCCTATGTATTGATGTTCATTGAATTTGCAGGCGGAGGTGCTTTGGTTTACCTTCTGCCAAGATTCAATTTTTATCAACTGATAATTCCAGCTTATGGATGGGCCTTCATTTGGGCTGGTTTGGTGTCGACCCTATTTTCTGTAACTGGCCTCTCACCCCCCGAATATCACATACACCTCTTTTTCATTTCCCTGATCCATGGACTAACTGCCATCAACTCTGGCATGCTGCTTGGATATCAAAGAATAAAGGCGCATAACATCAGCGGTATCGTTCAAGTATTGGTACTGTTAGCAGCCTTTTATACACTACTTGAGTACTATCATATATTAAATTTTGATGCTTATCTCTACGCACTTTACTTGAGCTTCTTGTCAGGTTTGGTTATCACTTCCATTTATTTATTCAAAGAAATACAGCCTGTTGCAACACAGCGTTTTAGAATTGTAATAATAGAAATGTTCTCCAAGGGTTTCTTCGTTCAAATTGGAAACTTATTACAATTATTCAATTATCGATTGAGTTATTATATACTCGAGTTTTACTTTGGTTCTGCATCTGTCGGAATATATTCGACCGGCGTATCATTAGCTGAAGCTTTATGGCTCATATCAAAAAGCACTGCATTGGTTCAATACGCCAGAATTTCCAATTCTACAGATGCAGAATACAACAGGTCATTGACGATCAAACTTGTAAAATTCACTTTCATAGCAACGGTAGCCCTGCTCATTCCTTTTTTGATACTTCCTGAGCGTTTTTACATAATGCTATTCAAACATGCGGATTTTGCTGAGGTAAAGCAAGTAATCATATACCTTTCCATCGGAGTAGCTACATTCAGTGTTTCCGGAATGTTCAGCCATTTTTTCTCTGGAACAGGAAAATTCCATATCAATACTTTGGCCTCCGGTATTGGGTTTATCATCACAGTGGTGGCTGGAATAATTATTATTCCAAGATATGGAATATTAGGGGCCGGAATAACTGCCACATTTTCATACCTGGCTATTACCATTTATCAGTTGGCAATCTTCTGCAGACAAACGTCCACGGGTTTATCCGAATTTCTTCCCAATAGAGATGATCTGGCACTGATCAGGGAAGAAATTCGAAAATTTATCGACCGAAAACCAGTCTAAACCTGCCGTTTACTCAATGTGGAGCAAGACTATTGGAGATTCCAAATTAAAATCTTAAATTTGTGTCCCAATCCAAATAATCAGGGAATATTTCTTGTCAAAGCCGATAAAAGCATTTAAATAACTCAAAAACATCACCATGAAAAAACTATTACTCTTTTGCCTTGCACTCAGTACCGGATTCTGCATAAATGCGCAAACCGGTAACTTCGCTAAGAACAGTAAGTTTCCGAAAGTTTCAAACTCACTAAACCAGCCTCGAGTATATGATAATAAGAAAATTACCGGAAATGAGGTAAATAATGGCAATGCAGTTTTTGTGAAGGGGCCAGTGGCAAATCCATATTCAAATGGTGCACCCTATGTAAAGGTAGCCAGTGTAGATACGGTTATTGGAGTTACCACTTATGATTTGCAGTCAAATTCTGCTGTTATGGAGAGAATTCTCAATAACGGCGATGGGACCATGTCAGCATGCTGGACATACAGTGAATCATATGACATTGCTGCAGCTGATAGAGGAACAGGATATAACTATTTTGATGGTCTTGTATGGAATGCTGTACCAAATGCCAGAATAGAAGCAGAAAAGACTGGATGGCCTAACATCGGGATTACCAGTTCTGGTTCGGAAGTATTCATATGTCACAATATTGCTCAGGGAAAATTAACCATGGGTGACAGAGGAACTGTAGGATCAGGTTCTTGGTCTTTGCAGAACTTTACTACTGGTGATATGGTTTGGAATAGAATATCCGTAGGTGGCGCTAATGGAACGACAATACACAATATTTCGCTTTGGGATCCTTTTGGGGCTCCTTATCCCCCAACTGGTGTACAATCTCAAATGCTCTATTATCGCTCGCTTAATGGCGGTGTCACATGGGATGTTCAAGACTTTGTTATTCCTGGTTTGGATCAAACCAACTACAACAATTTTGGAGGTGACTCCTATCACATGTCCCGCTCAAATGGTGATACAGTTGCTGTGGTTTATTTCGGTGATCTAAACGACGTAATCTTGGCAAAATCAACGGACAATGGTGACAGCTGGGCAATTACATCGATCATAGACGTCTTCCCAGGAAATGTTATGTACGATGCAGCATCTAATAACCTCACTGGTAACGTAATCGGAATTTCAGATATAACTGGAAACGGACAACCTGATACAATTACCAGTAGTGATGGAGCTGGTTGGGTATTGCTGGACCACAGCGGAATGGCACACGTTTTCTTTGGTGTTATGCGATATTTTGATGATGTAGCAGGTGATGACCAATGGTCATATTTCCCTTTTACCAATGGTCTTGCATATTGGAATGAAAGTTTTGGAACAAGACCACCAATTGTGATTGCAGGCTCTGAAGACTTGGACAATAGTGGTGTATTGGATATTATAGACGTTGGTGCCTATTTTCAATCTTTATCGGCATTTCCCAGTGCTGGAATCGCCGATGACGGATGTATATACATGGCTTATTCAGTAGTAATGGAAAACCTCGATCAGGGAACTCAGAACTACCGGCATGTGCATGTTATCAAGTCATGTGACAATGGCTGTAGCTGGTCTAATCCTGTAGACTTTACTCCTGGATCTGGATTTGAAGAAAACGTTTATCCTTCTATGGCAGGTTATGTGGATAACAATGTAGATATTATTTACATGAGGGATTTTGAACCGGGAATAGCTGTGAATGGAGATATGGATCCGTGGGTACTGAATGAAATTGTTCACCTTCAAATTCCTGTCGTGGACATAAGTGACTCCATGGTTGTTTGTACAGGATGGGTAACTGGCGATTCGCTATTTTGCCCTGGTGACTCAGTCTTATTGACAGCAACTTGCGGAAAAACTTTCGCATGGATGCCTGGAGGGGAAACGACTCAATCTATTTGGTACAGTGGAGCATATGGCGCCGTAACCTGTGACATCACAACGGATTGTGGAACTGTTATCAGCGGAACAATTACAGTGGATCAGCCTGTTGGGATATCTCCAATTGTCACAATTTCTTCTACAACATTAGAAATGTGCAATGGTGATTCAGCCTGGATTACCGCTAGTTCTAATGCAGGGGGTACATTTTTATGGACTCCGGGTGGTGCGACAACCATGACAATTGCTACTGATAGCGTGGGTACTTACAGTGTAAACGTTGCAAATTGTGGTGGAAATACGGATACATCCATTACAATTCTGGAACCGGTTGAAGCGCCAACATACACAGTTAGTGCAACTCAGACAGTCATGTGTAGTGGAGATACATCAGTATTGTCGGTGTCTACAGTTTCTCAAGGAATGTACATTTGGTCCACTGGAGATACAGCTCAAATGATTTCCGTAATGGATACCGGTACGTATTGGGTAATCGTCTCAAACTGCGGTGGTGCTGATACTGATACAGTAAATATTGTTATTCCCAGTCCACCTACAGCGACAGTAACTGGCAACGATCCGTTCTGTTATGGCGATACACTCACGCTGATGGCAGGAACTGAATTCAGCGCAACATACGTCTGGTCAAATGGTGACTCAACTCAATCGACCATGATTGATACCATTACGACTATTACCTTAACTGTATCGAATTGCGGAGGGGATGCAAGTATCAATGTAACAACTTCATTTGTATTAGTTCCTACAGTTAGTGTAACTCCCAATCCCGATCCTCCACTCCCATTTTGCGATAATGGAGGAGCGACAAAAGTTTACTTAACTGCCTTTCCATCCGGAACCGTGCCTTTTACATTCAAATGGTCTAACGGCGATACTATACAAGGGGTCGAGTTGAGCGCTACAGCTGAATCGGGTGACTACTATGTAACCGTTTTCAATTCCTGTGGTGATTCGGTAAGGTCGGACACAACAACAGTCACTATTCATCCTGCAATAACTGTTGCTACTGTTATAATTACAGAGGCTTCTACAGGCACAGCCGCCGATGGTGGAATCACTACTTCAGTTACTGGTGGCGTTCAACCATACACCTATGTATGGTCTCCCACCAGCGCTATTGGACCCGATCCAACTGGATTGGTGACTGGAACATACGGCCTTACCGTAACGGATGCGAATGATTGTCCGGCTACATTATCCGCCTTTGTTCCAATTTTTGTAGGTATTTCTGAATATGAGTCTGGATCGTTCAACATCCATCCAAATCCTAACAACGGACAGTTCACTGTTGACCTGGTAAACCTCAGTAATGAGGAGTACAGCATCATTGTCAGAAATATAATTGGTCAGGTTGTATATTCGAAAGTTATAGTAGGAAACACCGTTAACAAGATCAATATTGATCTGGCGGATCAGGAAACGGGAATTTACTTATTGACGATTAGCAATTCTAAAGGTATTAGAACAGAGAAGCTCGTTGTTCGGTAAGTAATTTCATACACAGAAAATCCCGTACATAAATTATGTACGGGATTTTTTTATGCATTTTTTTTTGTAAATTTAGGTAGGATTAATCGTATTTATCACCCAACTTCAACATCAAAAAAATGAAAAAACTATCTGGTATTGCTGTCTTAACACTGCTTCCTTTTCTTGGTATGTCACAAATTACACAAACAGTTATTGGGCAAACCACCTATGACTTGCAGACAAATTCGTCGATGCAACACCGCATCAAAAATCATGGAAACGGAACACTTTCTGCCGTTTATACCCACAGTTTATCGTATGATATAGCCGCAGCTGACAGAGGAACTGGGTACATTTATTTCAATGGAACCAGTTGGGGAGCGATACCAACAACAAGAATTGAATCTGAAAAAACCGGATGGCCCTCTCTTGGAACCACTACGCTCGGTGAAGAAATTTTCATGTGTCACAATATTGCTCAGTCCAATGTAACAATGGGCGAAAGAAATACAATTGGTTCTGGCGCCTGGACCTTGTCTACGTCTTCTCCATCCTATCACGTTTGGGTCAGAATGGGTATAGGAGGCTCAAACGGGGAGACCATTCATCATATCTCTTTACGGGACCCATTTGGAGGCCCTTATTTAGGCGTTCAATCTCATTTATTGTACTCACGTTCATTAGATGGCGGAAGCACCTGGGGTATTCAGGAGCAGGTAATTCCAGGTATTGATAATACTGACTTCTCAGCAATGGGTGGAGATGCATACCACATGGCGGAGCCAAAGGGAGATACAATTGCCTTTGGTTATTTTGGAGACTTGAACGACGTTCTTCTCGCCAAGTCAACTGATAATGGCACAAGTTGGACAATCACAAAAATAATCGATGTTTTTCCGGGAGGAGTGATATATGACGCTGGTTCGGCCAGTACTACCGGGAGCGTAATTGGCATTTCCGATATTACCAGCGATGGTATTGCAGATACCATTAATAGCTCAGATGGTGGAGGTTGGGTTATTTTAGATCAGGCAGGTATGGCACATGTTTTCTTTGGCAATATGCAATATTTCGACGATACGCCTGGAGATGATCAGTGGTCCTATTTTCCGAGTACCAATGGTTTGATGTATTGGAATGAGGGATTTGGTTCTAACCCACCGGTAATGATCGCTAGTGCTCTTGATCTTGATAACAGTGGTACACTGGATATTATTGGAGTCGCTGCGTATTTCCAATCTTTATCTGCTTATCCCAGCGCAGGCATCGATCCTTCCACAGGTTGTATATATGTTTCATTTTCATCAGTAATGGAAAATCTGGATCAGGGTACGCAGAACTACCGGCATATTAATATTATCAAATCCTGCGACGGTGGATGTACATGGACACTGCCTATTGATGTGACACCTGGCAGCGGATTTGAGGAATGTGTTTTTGGGTCAATGGCCAAGATAGTCGACAATGATATTCACATCGTTTATCAGCAAGACTTCGAGCCTGGTATTGCGGTTAACGGTGATAACGATCCCTTTGTGCTCAATGATATTGTTTATTTAAAAGTTGCCAAAACAGCCATTGACACGGCTATAGGGTATAGCTGTTCCGGATTATTCGCTAATATCGTTGCTCAAAATAATATCAGTTGCACCGGTAACTGCGATGGATCAGCCACTGCTGGCACAATAGGTGGTGTTACGCCTTTTACGTATATGTGGAGTACTTCCCCGGTACAAACAAACGCAGCGGCTACAGGTCTTTGTGTTGGTTCATATACGGTCCTTATTACTGATGGAGCGGGCGACACTGCTTCTGCAAATGTAACAATCAGTGACCCGGGAATATTTACTATAAATATAGTGAGTGCTGCCACTTGCGACTCATTGATTGGTACCGCAACAGCAACTGCCAGTTCGTCCTTCCCGCCCTTAACTTATTCATGGAATGACCCTGGGACGCAAACCACGCAAACAGCTACCGGACTTGCTTCAGGTACTAACTATACGGTACTAATTACCGATGCAGGAGGATGCTCGAATTCATCATCCATAACCATTCCCACCTATTACCCTGTATCTGTAACTGTTACAGGTACCAGCCCTAGTGTGTGTGGCGGTAATAATGGAACAGCTACTGCCATCGCTGTAAACGGTACGGGAGGATATCAATATTTCTGGCCCCCATTTTTTTTCACTGCTACTATAACTGGTTTGAGTGCAGGAAGCTACACTGTTCAGGTTAATGATTCTAGCGGCTGCTCAACTTCGGCCACTGTAATAATTTCTGATCCGGGAGCACAGATATTAACTATGTCAGGTTCTGACCCGACTAGCTGTACTTCAAATGATGGTACAGCTACAGCGACAGCTACGGGAGGAACACTCCCATATACCTACGCATGGGATGATCCTGGAACGCAAACTACAGAAACAGCCACTGGATTGGGGGGCGGAACGTTTACAGCAACGGTAACAGATGCCAGCGGTTGCATTGCATCAGGATCAAGTACGCTAACAGCGCCGGGTGCGCCAACTGTTACAGCTTCAGGAACCAACCCTTCTTGTGGCAATATGGATGGTACGGCAACGGCAACAGCCACTGGTGGCACTGGGTCTTATACTTATGCATGGAACGATCCTGGAACGCAAAATACTGCTACAGCAACTGGCCTTGGGGGCGGAACGTTTACTGTTACAGTAACGGATGGAACCGGTTGTACTGCCACAGATGCCGTGACCCTCACCGCACCTTCGGCACCTACGGCCTCCGCCATCGGTAATAACCCATTATCATGCGGAGCCACGAACGGTTCGGCAAGCGCAACCGGCGTAGGTGGTACACTTCCGTATAACTATGCATGGAGTTCAGGAGGAAATTCGTCTATTGAGACTGGCTTAAGCGCGGGAAATTACATTGTTACCATTACAGATGCGAACGGGTGTAGCGACACGGCCTCGGTCACCTTGACGGATCCCGGAGCGCCTACGATCAATGTTGCGTCCTCTCCAGCAAATTGCACGGCCACTGATGGTTCAGCTTCTGCATTTCCATCTGGTGGCACATCACCATATTTCTATGTCTGGAGTGATCCAGGGACGCAAACCAATGCTATCGCCACGGGTTTGGCAAGCGGTAGCTACACGGTGACTGTTACAGATATTAATGGCTGTACCTCGAGTGCTTCTACTGTTGTGGGAACATCAGGTACCGGACCAACTCTTTCATTTAACAGTACTTCTGTAAGTTGCTTTGGTGGTTCAAACGGGTTAGCAGCAGTAACCGCAACTGGCGGAACAGGAACCTATACCTATGCCTGGAGTAACGGAGCTACGGTTGCAATATTGACCGGGCTTAGTGCTGGAACTTACACGGTAACTGTTACTGATGGGAACGGATGCCAAAGTAACTCTTCTTTGGTGATTACAGAAGCCACACAAATAGTGACCAGTTACTCTGTGACCGAACCAGATTGCGACAGTAGCAATGGAGCAGCAAGCTTGACGAGTACCGGCGGTACTCCGCCATACTCTTATCAATGGGATGCCTCTGCAGGTAATCAAACAACGCAGATTGCCACAGGCCTCGCGGCTGGTGCTTACACTGTAACTGTAAGCGATGGGAATGGCTGTTCTGAAATAAAAGCAGTTAACGTAAGTAATATTGGAGCGGCAAATGTTAGCACGGTGGGCAGCAATGTAAGTTGCTTTGGCGGAAACAATGGTTCCATTACTACAACGGTGAGCGGAGGAAATCCACCATTTGTATATTCATGGAGTAATGGAGCAACAACGCAAAATTTGAGCGGTCTTCAAGCGAATACGTATACGCTTACTTTAACAGATTCTTTAAATTGTGTAGTTGTTCAAAGTGTGTTAATTACTGACCCCAATCCGGTATTGGTAGCGACAACATTTATCAATGTGTCAAGCCCTCTTGCCTGCGATGGTACAGCTACAGCTATAGCTACAGATGGTACCCCGCCATATGTGTATCAATGGGATGATCCTGACTTACAAACAACAAGCACTGCTACAGGATTATGCGTAGGTACATACTTCGTCACCGTTACCGATGCAAACAATTGTTCATCCATTGGTTCCATATTCGTCGATTCGCTGGCCATGGGAATAGAAATCTATAGTTCTATTCTGGAAGTACAAGTATTTCCCAACCCAAACAGAGGAATGTTTGACATTATAGTCACCGGTATAGATGAGTTCGATGTGGAGATAAGAAATCTTATGGGTCAGGTGATATACAGGAAAACAAATGCCGAAAAGGATGGATTGCAGCAACGCATTAATTTGGAAAATTCAGCTTCGGGAATATACTTTCTGACGATCAGGTCAGGTAAAGGAGTGAGAAGTGTGAAGTTGGTGATCGAATGATCAGATAAGATCAAATAAGTTTGCCGTACCTATGTATCGGTTTGTGGTGAAGCCCTCACCGTATGCTACACCAATTTGTTTCCCAAAGCCGATTGCCTTTGCTTCTACAAATCCCAAGAACTCAGGCGAAGATATCACCGTTTCCGGCTCTTTGGAATCCGGATCATAAAACTGGGATTTATGTGCTTTGACCGCCTCCATCTTCTGCTCATAGAAATCTGATATATCTACTACTACGGAAGGTGCAATATCTTTAAATTGTATGTAATGGTACACCGCCTTTGGTCGCCATGTCTCCAAACTTTCAATTTCTACTTTTCTCAGTCCTGAGATAAAACAGGCATCAGATACCAGTTGAGCTGCAATTCCGTGATCAGGGTGACGATCTTCAGTGGCGGTTGCCAGTACGATTTCGGGTCGATATTGCCGGATAAGTTTGACGATCTCCATCTTGCTCTCCTTCGAATTTTCCAAAAACCCATCCGGTAGATTGAGGTTAATTCTAAATTCCACGCCCAAAATACCCGCAGCAATATCCGCTTCCCTTTCTCTTATTTCAGCCGTACCACGAGTTCCAAGTTCACCCCCTGTCAAGTCTGCAATACCGATCTTCTTCCCCATTTTGATATGAGAGAGAATTGTTCCTCCGCAGCCGAGTTCAACATCGTCGGGGTGTGCTCCAAAAGCGAGTATATCTAATTTTGAAATGGACATGTAAGAAGTTACTCTTCTTCAATTGCTATTCCCTCTTCAATCCAGGCGGTAATTTTTTTAGACGCTGGGTTAACCATGGACGAATATACCTGAACAAGTCTTCCCTGTTCGTCGATAAGATATTTTTGAAAGTTCCACTTTACACTGCCCCCTTTGACTCCATTCTCCTCCTTGTTGGTGAGCCACTTGTATATAGGGTCAATGTCATCTCCCTTCACTGATATCTTGTTCATCATCAAAAATGTCACTCCATAATTCTTCTGGCAAAAAGCGGCAATTTCTGTATTCGTTCCCGGTTCTTGCTTACCAAAATTGTTGGCCGGAAATCCAATTATTGTAAACTTATCGCCTCCATATTTCTCATATAATGCCTGAAGGTCTTTGTATTGAGAAGTGAATCCACATTTCGAGGCAGTGTTCACTACCAATACCTTCTTACCCTTCAGCTGACTTAAATTGAATTCTTCTCCCTCCAGAGTGTTGGTGGTATAATCATGAAAGGTTTTCTGATCCTGTGAGAAGGCCATATTGCTAATTAGCATCAATAGTAATAGTTTTGTTTGCATCATATATTTATTTCTAACAAAGATATCAAATAATCTATTTGGCGATTTTACAGGAAATAAAACATCTACTACTGAAGGAACTGCTGCTGGAAAAACGGCAGAAATACAGCTTCATTGGGATTCTGTTATATGTAGTCTCTACAGTCTTCGTCTGCTACTTATCATTTAAGATAATTACAGATGTTCAAACCTGGAACGCATTGTTCTGGATTATCTTGTTATTCAGCTCTGTAAGCGCTGTTACCAAGAGCTTTGTCTCTGAAAAACCAGAAACACAACTCTACCTCTATACAATTACCAGCCCGGAGAGCATCATATTATCCAAACTCATATACAACGCGGGAATGATGATTGTCTTATCGATGCTCTGTTTTGGTATTTACAGCCTCTTTCTGGGAAACATAGCTGTAGATATTCCATTATTCACTATTTCAATTATACTGGGGGGAGTAGGCCTTTCTTCTTTGTTCACCATGATCTCGGCTATTGCCTCAAAGGCCGACAACAGCAGCGTGTTGATGGCGATCCTTGGATTTCCAATTATTCTGCCATTTTTAATAACAATAATCAAGTTATCGACGAACGCGATTGTTGGCGCCGATTGGTCTGAAAGCTACCAATACATAGGCGTTCTCCTGCTCCTCAACCTGATTGTAGTTACCTTATCCTATATATTATTTCCCTACCTTTGGAAGGAATAATTCTTGGTTATTGTGAAGAAAAATTGGTGGAAAATCTTGAGCGTAATTTTGCTCTGTTATGTGATTGTTGCAGGGTTCATAATTGATGTACCTGCGCTTCCTATTCTTCACGAAACCATAAGAAATTTGTTTTTTCACGTGACAATGTGGTTCGCCATGATGATCATCATGCTCTCCTCAATGGTATCGAGCATTAAATTTCTTTCAAAATTCAAGATGACCGCCGATGTTTGGGCGGTGGAATCAGCCAATACCGGCATGTTCTTTGGAACAATGGGCCTCTTAACAGGAATGCTATGGGCCAATTACACCTGGGGTGATTGGTGGGTTAATGATCCCAAATTGAACGGGGCAGCGGCCACCATGCTCATCTACCTCGCTTATTTTGTCTTGCGTGGATCGCTGGATGACGAGGAAAAACGAGCCAAAGTGTCCGCAATCTATAATATTTTTGCATTCACGATGTTAATCGTATTTCTCGTAATTTTACCTAGAATGACAGACTCATTGCATCCTGGAAGCGGTGGGAATCCAGGATTCAGCACTTACGACATTGATGACTCCATGAGATTTGTCTTTTATCCGGCAATTATTGGCTGGACATTACTGGGTGTATGGATCCTTCAAATTAGGGTAAGAACAAGATTTCTAAAGATGAAAATAAATTCTAATGTTTAAATCCGGAGGATATAAATTATTGTTTTCGGCAATGCTTCTTTTCACGAACTTCATTGTACAAGCACAGGAGTCCGTATACAAGATTGAAATGGCAGATCCATTGAGAGAGTCTGGAAAGATCTATGTGGTTGTAGGTGTGTTGCTCATAATATTTTTAGGATTTACAGCGTTTTTGGTTATGACTGACAGGAAAATATCTAAATTAGAGAAAGAATTAGGAGATAAGTCATGAAAAAGACTCATATAGCAGGAATATTAATAATTGCAGTGGCGATAGGAGCTATCATCAGCACTATTCAGGATTCGAGTACGTATGCTTCCTTTGCTCAAGCCAGGGAAAACCCTTCTATAGAATTTCATGTAATTGGTGAATTGAACAAGGAAAAAGGCATGGATTACAATCCTGAGATCAATCCGAATGTATTTTCATTTTACGCTTTTGACAAGGAAGGTGAGGAATGCAAGGTGATCTTTAATGGTACAAAACCTCAGGATTTTGAAAGATCAGAACAGCTGGTAATGCTAGGCAGTGTAAAAGATGAAGTATTCGTATGTTCTAAAATCCTGATGAAATGCCCCTCTAAATACAATGACGGCCAGGAAGAAGTAATTATCACTGCCAATACTACTGAAGCCGACAGTTAAAGAGGCTCTTTTCCTGATTCTTATTTTGGTAACTTTGCCATCCTGAATTTTCTGTAAACCCAATGGACTATATTGGAGAGCAACTTATACCTGGGATGTTCGGCAACTTCTTTCTTGCCTTGTCTTTTTCTGCCACAATACTGGCAACAACAGCCTACTATTTCTCTGCTAAAGACTCTGATGACGGTAGCTGGAGGAAAATTGGACGAACCGCATTTCGTATCCACTCACTATCTGTGCTTGGCATTTTTGCGGTGCTATTCTACATGCTGCTGAATCATCTTTTTGAGTACCACTACGTTTGGCAACATTCCAATACGGAAATGCCAATGCGTTATATTTTATCCTGCTTCTGGGAAGGGCAAGAGGGAAGCTTTATGTTATGGTCATTCTGGAATATGGTGCTGGGTAACATTTTAATTAAAACAGCCAAGGACTGGGAAGGATCGACGATGACTGTAGTTTCATCGGTTCAGGTATTTCTGTCATCAATGCTCCTGGGACTGGTTATTTTTGAATACAAATTGGGGAGTAATCCATTTATTCTCCTGCGCGAGCATCCGGATATGGTGAACATGCCCTTTACCAGGATCGCGGATTATGTAGATAAAATCGACGGCAGGGGACTCAATCCCATTCTTCAAAACTATTGGATGATTATTCATCCCCCTACCCTATTCCTCGGTTTTTCATCTGTAATGATCCCTTTTGCCTACGCAATAGCGGGGTTCTGGAAAAAACGCTTTAACGACTGGCAAAAACCCGCATTGCCCTGGGCATTTTTCGGTGTGATGATATTGGGAACAGGAGTGTTGATGGGAGGCGCGTGGGCATATGAGGCATTGAGCTTTGGTGGATTTTGGGCCTGGGATCCTGTTGAAAATGCATCATTGGTACCCTGGATTACCCTTGTTGCTTCTGCACATGTGATACTCATTAGCAAGAATACCGGCAAATCTGTAAAGACTGCATTTATTTTGACCACTGTAACTTTTGTCCTCATACTATATTCCACGTTCTTAACGCGTAGCGGAATACTGGGAGATACCTCTGTACATGCTTTCACAGATTTGGGGATGTCTGGTCAATTGTTGATCTATCTCATCTTTTATTGTGTGCTCACGCTGGCAATATTCGCAACAAGGTGGAAGTATGTATCAGGCGACAAAAAAGAGGACAGCATCAATTCAAGAGAGTTTTGGATGTTTATAGGCGCCCTGGTATTGTTGATATCTGCATTTCAAATAATTTTTTCCACCTCAATTCCCGTAATAAATAAGGTATTTGGATCCAATCTCGCACCGCCGGCGGATCCAATTATGCACTATAATTCCTGGCAAATACCCTTCGCAATAATCGTAGGTTTTCTGATAGGCTTGGGGCAGTTTTTAAAATACAAAAACAGTGATATCTCGAAATTCTGGAAGAAGATCCGGGTATCCTTGCTGATCGCTGCAATCTTCAGCGCTACCATTGCAATACTGACCTCCAACACAAACTACCATTATGTATTGCTCTTTTTCGCGGCCACATTCGCGGTAGTTGCCAATGCGAATTATTTTTTGAGAATTATGAAGGGGAAAATCTCAAAAGGTGGCTCCTCCATTGCTCACATTGGATTTGGTTTGATACTCCTGGGTGCGCTGGTAAGCACTTCTATGTCGAAAGTAATATCTCAAAATTCTTCTGGAATTGATGTAAAAGTATTGGGATCTGATTTTTCCAATCATGATAACATCATGCTGTTTAAAAATGATACTCTACAAATGGGAGATTACTATGTATCCTACTCGAACAAAAGGAAAGAAGGAGTTAACATTTACTTCGATATTGACTATTACTCAAAGTCTGAGACTGGCCAATTGATTAAAGCTTTTACTTTGAATCCTCTCGTACAGCTCAACAAAACCATGGGGAATGTAGCGGAGCCCGATACACGTCACTTCTTGACCCAGGATATCTATACGCACATTACCTATGCAGACTTAAGTCAGATTGAAGCACCAGCAACCGGTAAAAGTGGGTATATGGAGCCGAAAGAGAAGATGCTCGCCATTGGCGACACGATGTTCAGCAGCAACGCAATAATAATCTTGCACCAGTTAAATACCTCTTTGGATAAAGCAGAACACGAGCTTACGGATAATGATATTATTGTAGGAGCTCAATTACATATTCTCAAAATGAACGGGGATATTATAACTGCTACGCCACTGTACATCATTCGGGATATGATGGTGGAGAGTATTGCCGATTCAATTCCGGACCTCGGGCTTAAATTCCTTTTCACGAAGATAGATCCTGAATCAGGACAGATCAAGATCAGTCTGTTTGAGAAACAAGATAATAAGAGAGACTTTGTTGTAATGAAAGCGATAATATTTCCGTTTATCAATATATTATGGACTGGGTGCATATTTCTAATCTTTGGATCCATATTGGCCATAAGACAAAGAATTAAGACATCTTGAACAATCAGAGCAGAATAGGCAGTTTTAAAAATGCGCTAAAGGGAATTGCAGTGTTCGTCAGGACCCAGACAAATGCAAAACTTCACCTTGTAGCCGCTTTACTGGTTGTGCTGTTTGGTTATTACTTTCATGTTTCCATAACAGAATGGTGCCTTTTGATAGGAGGGATTGGTATTGTTTTGATCGCTGAAATATTCAACAGTGCTCTTGAATTGCTCTCGGATGTAGTTTCACCTGATTATGATGATAGGATAAAAAAAGTCAAGGATATGGCAGCTGGAGGTGTTCTCATTGCAGCTTGTGCTTCTGCCCTGGTAGCCGCTCTTATCTTTTTGCCTAAAATTATGAGTTGTTGTTTTTATTAATTTTGAATTCGAAGTAAGAACTCTTCTTCTATGGAAATTACAGGCCTTCCTCTCACTATTTTGAAAATTCTATTCTTTGGTACGCTCATGGCGTTGTTTTTTATATTATTGAAAAATGGAATCAAGTTCGTAGCGGCTGATAAACCATATTCCAAAAGGCTTCATAATGTATTCTTGAATGGCAAAACAATTGCCTGGTTAATATTTGGATTCTGGAGCATCGAGCTAATTGCATTAAAGGACCCGTGGTACACAAGAATCTTCGCCATGGTTCTGATAATTACCATCATCGGAATCTCATGGACAATTGTGAGAGATTTGATTACCGGGCTCCTTACAAAAATGGATGGGTCTTACACAATTAACGGATGGATACGCATAAGGGAAGTTGAAGGCAAGATCAAGGCATTCGGATTCAGGTCGCTGGAAATTGAAACGGAGAAAGGCGAAACCGTTAATATCCCGTATCATTTGCTCAATTCGGAAATGATTGTTAGATCTCAGCCTACAGAATCAGTAATGAGCTGTACCTTTAAAATAGAAGTACCGAACACCAAACAGTTTAAAGAGTATCAAAAATTAATACGAAATGAAGTACTCAACAGCCACTGGGTGTCCCTAAAAAAGGAACCTAAAATAAAACTCCTCAGTGAAGAAAATGGCTCACTGATTCTCCAGGTCACAGCTTACACACTTGATGAACGATATTTTGAGGAAATAGAAACCTATGTGAAATCTCTGTTTGCCCCAGAGCAAGAGTCAAGCCAATAAGAATCCAGCATTCCTATCTTATTCTTTTGAGCCTGGAGAAAAGCCCTTTGGGATTTGTTCGGCCTTTATATGTACATCCCTCTGTGGGAACGGAATGTGGATATTATTCTCCTTAAACTTCAGGTCTACAGCAAATCTGATGTCGCTCTTCACTCTTTCAATCCTGAACATGTTCTCACTGTAAAAAAGCAGCTCGAATATAAGTGCAGAATCTCCGAAGTCAATAAAACGAACACTGGCATCGGGTTTCGTAGCCACGTATTTATGCTCTTCAGCACATTCGAGCAACACTTTTTTCACGAGCTGTGTATCCGATCCATAGGCCACACCAACTGTTATTCTAAATCTGGTAAACTGCCTGTTATGGCTCCAATTGATCACCTTTTGAGAAGTAAAGAATGAGTTGGGGATGATCATGATAATATTGTCTCTCGTTTCAATCTCCGAAGTTCGCAACCCAATGCTCTCCACCCGCCCTACGATTCCTTCAATTTCTATTACTTCACCCACCTTGATAGTACCGTCAAAAAGTAGAATAATACCAGAAATAAAATCATTGAATATTTGCTGAAGTCCAAAGCCCAGGCCCACCAACAGTGCGGCAGATCCAGCCAATAAGAAAGTGACCTTGACCCCGATACTCTCAAGGCCGATCACAACAGCAATCATTATGATGATGTACTTAACTATCTGAAAAATGCCATGAAGTCGTCCTTCCCCTACCCTTTGCTTGAGCCCTTCCTGGTGAATAAATTTCTTAACCCCCCAAAGCGCTGACCGAACCATGATGATCAAGGCAATTAGAAGCAGAATATGATAGGGTGTCATAGAAAAGTTGTCGAGATCGACCAACTTGTATTCTAATATGTCCTGAATTTTCTTCACCGTATCAAATTACTGGGGGTTCTGCGCCTTCTACTTTTTCGCCAATAAACTTAACCACCAGGTATAATACGATTAATCCCACTGGAAAAGTGATTAATGACGATGCGCCTAAAGCAGCTGGTATCGTTCCAAAAACTATCCCTGTAGCTCCGACCACCAACGCGTAGGGGAGTTGTGTTCTTACGTGACTGATATGATCGCACTTTGTTGCCAATGAACTCAGAATAGTAGTGTCTGATATTGGTGAGCAGTGGTCGCCAAATACGGCACCTGCCAATACACAAGATACAACATTGTAGAATATGCTCATGGATGTTTCATGATCCAATCCACTGACATTACACACCTGCCATGCAGCTGGAAGCATGAGAGGATACAAGATGGCCATGGCACCCCAGGATGAACCCGTTGAGAAGGCTATGAGTGCAGCCAGTATAAATGTAATGGCCGGTATAAATATTGGCGTTATTCCTCCTGATAACATGATTCCCGTTATGAAATCAGCTGTGTGCAATTGTTCTGTTACCAATGCCAACGACCACGACAAAATCAGAATCATTATTGCCGCAAACATACTCTTAAATCCTTTCATTGCCGAGTCAATGGAATCAGTTAACGACATTATTTTTTGGCTAACAGTTAACAAGATGGCAACTAACAAACCCACCAAGGAAGCCCATAAAAGAGCGAAATAGGAGTTGGATGCCCCAATTATCAAAGAGAGCTTCTGAGAGATGCCCATATTCTCCATGGCATCTGTCCACTGTAAGCTTTGTATACCCGTATAGACCAATCCTATCATTGTCCCAACTATTACAATTGAAATAGGAATTACCGCATTGTACCACCTGTGTTTTGCACCTTCAACAGGTTCAATCTCACTCAACTCCTGAGGATCTTTTGAAATTTTGTTTTCATCTTCGGCCGTATTATCCTCTTCATCTTCAGTCAAATCCATATTTCTGGCCCGCACTTCGGCTTTGTACATAGGACCGAAGTCTTTACCCTGATAAATTATCATAAGGATGAAGCAAAGTGTAAATATTGGATAAAATGAATAGCGAAGTGAATTGATGAATACGGAATATGCACCCTCCTCAATTCCTATTTTTTCCACTGATGATTCTATATATCCCAATTCAAAACCTATCCAGGTAGTGACAAAGGCAATTGCCGCTACAGGCGCTGCGGTGGAATCGACGATATAACTCAGCTTCTCCCTCGAAATCTTGAGTTTATCTGTTACCGGCCTCATTGTATTTCCAACCACAAGGGTGTTTGCATAATCATCGAAGAAGATCACTATTCCCAGCAACCAGGTAGCAAATTGTCCTGATCTGGCATCTTTGGCATATTTCGATATATGATCAACGACACCGAGCATTCCGCCATTCCTGGAAATAATACTTACAATGGCGCCAATCATCATGGAGAAAATGATGACGGATAAGTGATCCCAGTTATTAAGAGAATCAAGTACGTAAGTATCTATTACAGAGAGCAATCCAGTAAACAGGCCTGTAAAACCTTCTTTATAAACCCCAATTAAGGCGCCTCCAAAAAATATCCCAATGAATAAAGAAGTTATTACCTCTTTGAAAATGAGTGCCATCAGTATCGCGATTAACGGTGGCATAATTGAGAGCCACAGCGGAATGGGCTTAATATCACTTATATAAACAAAATCTCCATATTCCACTCTCAGTGGCTCACCATCCGTAAAATAATGCTCAATAACACCTACCCCCTTATCAAATTCAATTGTAACCGGCTTCCCATTCACCAGCATGATAATCCTGTTATCTTCTTTAATTAGCTTAAGATGTTTGGGATCAGCAAATCTCAATGTAATACTTGATGGGATATCCTGAATGATTACTGCTGGCAATTCAACTGAAACATCACCCTTTAGGATAGCATCATGTTTTCTGGTGGAGACGGTATCAACAGGTAACTTAGCCTGTGAATCGCTGATAAAAAACAAACTCATTACGAGGGATATGCAAAAGATTTTTACCAATGTAAATCTCATCTTATATCTCTTTCCTTCTTAATTATTTCATATGCTTCGCTAACCTTTTGAAACTTTTCTTTGGCCGCTTTCTGAAATTCCGGGCCCAGATGAGTGAGTTTATCAGGATGGTATTTTACGGCCATCTTCCTGTATGCCTTCTTTAATTCTGAATCGCTGGCATTATCGTTAATTTCAAGAATCTGATAAGCTGCGTTGGCATCCTTGTAGAACATCGCTTTGATAGACAAAAACTCGCGCGCGCCAATACCCATGTACCTCGAGATAAGCTCTATCTGATTGACCTCCCTCCTATCCACGTGACCGTCTGCTTTTGAAATTCCGAATAAGAAGTGAATCAATTGAAGCCTCGAATGCAAGGTCATATTGTCTCGTATCTGAACGCACACTTGTTGTATATCAACACGCTGCTTCAAAATCTCCTTGAACAGTTGCATTTTCTCTGCTGTATCAGCGGCTCCGAATTGCCGAGTAAAAAACTGCCTTAGATAGTTTAATTCGGATTTTAGAACTTTCCCGTCCGCTTTCATTACCGCTGCGGAAAGGATGAGTAGGCTTACACCAAAATCACCTGCCCTTGTTTGTGATCTAAATGGTCTTCCATTCTCCGTTTGAATCACTTGAGCATTGTCAAACATGGAACCAATCGCAAATCCTAATATGGCTCCAATTGGACCTGCAAAAGTCCATCCCAAGCCACCACCAATCCACTTTCCAAACTTTGCCATAATTTTATAAGGTGCGAATGAATTATTAGAGGTTCCTTAAATGCATTTACTACATTTGCTCAGAGCGTTTCTTGAAGTAAATACGGTGTAAATGCAAAGATAGGCACCTCTGGTTAATTTAAAACTTTTCCGATAAAAAACTGAATCTTCACCAATAGACAAGTTGACAACTGAAAAGTGTCTGAATTTTAAAGATTATGGCTAAAAAATCTATTATCACGGATAAGTCACTGGAATTTTTTCGCAATTATATCAATAACCCCTCGCCTACCGGTTTTGAGGCGGAAGGGCAAAAGCTGTGGTTGGAGTATATAAAGCCCTATGTTGATGATCATTTCACGGATACCTACGGAACAGCAGTTGGGGTAATTAACCCAGATGCAGAATACAAGGTGGTAATTGAGGCACATGTAGATGAGATTTCCTGGTTTGTTCATTACATCAGCGATAAGGGGTTTATTTATGTAGTACGTAACGGTGGGTCCGACCATCAGATAGCTCCTTCAAAGCGTGTGAACATTCACACGAAAAACGGTATGGTTAAGGCCGTTTTCGGATGGCCGGCCATACACCTCAGAAATTTGAATAAGGAGGAGAGTCCGAAAATCAAAAATATTTTTTTGGATTGCGGCTGTAAGGACAAGAAAGCAGTTGAAAAACTGGGTATTCACGTGGGCTGCGTAGTTACCTATGAGGATGAATTCATGATTCTCAATAAGAAATTTTATGTTGGCAGGGCAATGGATAACAGAGCAGGTGGATTTATGATTGCTGAAGTTGCACGCCTCATTAAGGAGAGGAAGACCAAGCTTCCTTTTGGATTGTACATTACCAATTCCGTTCAGGAGGAAGTTGGATTGCGCGGAGCAGAGATGATTGTCGATCGCATTAAACCCAATGTAGCAATTATCACGGACGTAACGCACGATACACATACTCCTATGATCTCTCAGCAGGAAAAGGGAGATACTGAATGCGGAAAAGGTCCGGTTCTTACCTACGGGCCAGCCGTTCATAACAATCTACTGAACCTCATAATTGAAGCGGCAGAAAAGAACAAAATTCCATTTCAAAGAGATGCAGCCTCAAGGGTAACCGGAACTGACACCGACGCTTTTGCTTATTCCACCGGAGGTGTTCCTTCGGCTTTGATTTCCTTACCGCTGAGGTATATGCACACAACTGTAGAATCGATTCACAAGGATGATGTAGAGAATGTAATTCGACTAATTTATGAATCGTTAAAGAAGATTAAGAACAATCACGATTTTAGTTATATAAAATAATAGCACATTTCGGGATTTGTGAAGGGATGGATGTATATATTGGAGTGTGCAGATGGCAGCTACTATACCGGAAGTACCAACGACATAGAAAAACGAATTCAAGAACATCAGATGGGCGAGGGAGCGAACCATACACGTAAGAGACTGCCAGTTAAACTTGTGTATTCCGAAGAATATCCCAGGGTCCACCAAGCCTTTTACCGCGAAAAACAAGTTCAGGGATGGAGTAGAAAAAAGAAGGAAGCACTGATCAACGGAGAACACGACAAACTACCCAAACTTTCCATGGCATATAGGGATTTGGATACGGGGTCTTCGGGAGCCTCAGCCCCCGATTACGTTGCAAAGAGTCCTGATGCTAATGATGGTGCCTGAGGCTCCCGAAGGCACCGTCAACTCGTGTGGTCACTCACAATTAACCATTGGCCGTCGATCTTTCTCCAGATCAGAGAAAAGAAACCTCCTACATCACCCATTTCTCTTTCTAAGTGCCACTTACCCACCACGAAAGCAGCTGTGCTAGATAAAAGCTGCACGCTAACTATATCAAAACTGAGCAAGCCCATATGTGATTTATCCGGATACTTTTTCTTGTAGTTGTTGAGCGTGTTTGTCCATCCGTAGGTCAACCCGGATTTACCAATGAATTTAAGCGAATCTGAATTCCAATACGTTTCCATAAAGCAATTAATATCCCCATTGTTCCAGCATTTTTCTTGTTTGGTCATCAATGAAATGATCATGATGCTGTCTTCATGCGCCGTATTTTGAGCTTGAAGCGATGAAACCATTACTATCACCAAAAAATGTAGAAAAATCAGTCTATCCATCAGATAACAACTTTTTGATTACAGCCTAAATTTAGCTAAATTTACACTCCTTTTCCTGGGATTTTAAGTAAATCAAAGCAGAAAATTATGCAAAACCCAATATTTAAAGCGTCTCAAAAATTTATCCATAAAGCTTTTCTCATCCTATTGTTGGTTGTTTTCAGCATGCTGAATTCTAAGAATTCAGAAGCGTCTCATATGATGGGTATGGATTTAACCTACGTGTGCCTGGGTGGCAACGATTATGAATTTACGATAAATCTATACAGAGATTGTAGTGGCGTCAATGCACCCGGAAGCTTAACAATTAACATCAATTCGGCTTCATGCGGTTCTACGAATACATTGCTGCTTACAGCAACTGGCCCTGGAGTTGACATTTCTCCGCTCTGCGCTTCGGCCACGAGCACTTGTGCTGGCGGTGCCAACCCTGGCGTTGAACATTGGGAATATAAAGGAACTTTTACACTTCCAATGAACTGCCCTGATTGGAATTTCAGCTATGCCCTGTGCTGCAGGAACAACTCAATTACCAATCTCATCGCCCCGTCCAGTGAAAGTCTTTACATTGAATCTACCCTTGACAACTCCTCTGGCCTTTGTAACACGTCGCCCAACTTCAGTACACTTCCAGTTCCATACATCTGCAAAGGCCAACTTGTGAACTATAACCTTGGCTCCTATGATGCTGATGGTGATTCATTGGTTTATTCTTTGATCAATGCACTCGGTGCTGGAGGAACACCGTTGGCCTATGTCGTGCCCTATACGCCTACATATCCCATAACAACAGATTCAGGCTTTGTGACCTTTGATTCACTAAGCGGAAATTTAAGCCTTGCACCTGATACATTTCAGACGTGCATTGTAACTGTGCTCGTGCAAGAATACAGAAATGGTGTTTTAATTGGAAGTATCATGAGAGACATCCAGGTTCTCGTGTTGGACTGCCCCGGAAATATTCAGCCTAACATAGTCAGTCCGCTAATAACCAATTTTACCGGCGGTGGTGTTTTAATAGATAGCAATACAATTGAAGTTTGTGTAGGTATTCCTGTTAATTTTGATTTAACAGGTACTGACCCCGATACAGCTGATTCAGTATATCTTGTGACGAACCTCTCCACTGTTATTCCGGCTGCAACCTTTGACACAACGGGCATCAATCCAGTTCTGGGAAGCTTCTCATGGATTCCAACTAACTCCGATCTTGGATTAAATACATTTTCTGTTACTGTGGAAGACAATTCTTGTCCGATTATCGGAAGACAAACCTATCTCTTTGAAATTCGGGTACTACAGGGAGTTTATGCCGGGCCAGATATTAACCTCTGCGGTACTGACAGCGTACAGCTCGTGGCCACAGGTTCAACGAGTTACGGCTGGTCGCCGGGAACTGGATTATCTGATTCTACTATTGCCAACCCGATGGCATTTCCCTCCTCGACCACAACCTATATAGTTACGGGAGATTCTACGGGAGCTTGCGAGTACGTGGATACCATGACGATAAATGTAGTTGCGGATTTTACCCTGGCTGTTTCGCCCGACACACTCATGTGTGATGTGGCCGGTGTTGGTATTAGCGCGACTCCGAATCCTGCTGGTACTTACACGTATCTATGGGCCCCTGCTGCCACCCTGGATGATGAGACTATCTCTAATCCTTTTGCTACGCCCACTTCTACGACATTATATACCGTAACCGTAACTTCTGCAGCCGGATGCGAAAAGATGGGCAGCATTAACGTTACAGTAAATGATCCAATCTCGGTTAACATCTTTCCAGGCGACACAACCATATGCCCTGGAAGTTCCTTCGTGCTCAATTCCGGGGTAACGGGATCTGATATGCAAGACGATTTTGATCCGGGAATTGATATGAGCCAATGGTCGACAGTAGTGGCCACTGCGAGTACCAATTGTGGCTCGGTTACTGGAAATGCCCTTTATTTTAATGATGCTGGTGTAAGGGAGGCTATCACCTTTGATCTCAATGTATCGAGTGGAGGTACTGTTGAATTTTACCTAAAGATCGCTAATGGTACAACAACACCTTGCGAAAGTGCTGACCTCAATGAAGACGTGGTTCTCGAATACTCCATCAACGGTGGCGGTACCTGGTTTAATATCAATACTTATACTTATAATTTATTTCCCAATTTCACCTTGATAAGTGAAACTGTTCCAATCGCCGCTCAAACGAGCTCTACAAGATTTAGGTGGAGACAGTTACAGCACTCAGGTGCCTGCTGCGATCATTGGGCCTTGGACGACATTAGCATTACCGGAAGTGGTGGAAGTTTTGGATACGCCTGGACTCCCGCGTCGGGATTATCAGCAACAGATATTCCAACTCCAATTGTGGCAGCAAATGTCACAACAACTTATACCGTTGACGTGAGCAACCTCGGCAATGGCTGCGTTGTTTCTGATTCAGTTACCATTACTGTTCTTCCGGAAATGACATTGACAATAGGAAGCCTGGACGCAACTTGCGATTCATCTGATGGAACTGCCTATGTGAGTGTGACAGGTGGAGCAGCACCGTATATATTCCTATGGGACGATCCTTTGTCACAAGCGAATGATTCAGCGCTTAATGTGCCTGCTGGTGCGTATACCGTTCTGGTTACGGATACCAACAGCTGCTCAAAATCAGATATTGTTTCAGTAAACGATGCCGGTGCTGCAACTGTATCTATCGTTACCTCTACAGACGTAAGCTGTTTTGGAGGCAGTGATGGATCAGCAGAAATAGGAGCTTCTGGTGGATCGCCTCCGTATACCTATTCTTGGGATGATCCGGGTTTACAGACGGATTCTGTGGCCGTAGGGCTTATGGCAGGAACATATTCAGGTACAGTTTCTGATACCAACGGTTGTGAGGCAACAGCTACCATTGTCATCACCGAGCCATTTGCAATCTCAACATTTATGAGCAATACGGATGCCACCTGTGGTTTGCCAAATGGAGATGCCACGGTACTTGCTTCTGGTGGAACAGGTCCGTTTACCTACTTATGGACGGACACTGCATTCCAAACTACAGCGACTGCTACGGCACTTGCACCTGGAACTTACTACGTTACGGTAACCGACTCGCTGAGTTGTAGTGTGATGGACTCAATTGATGTAAACAGCTTGAGCGCACCAACTGCAACTGTGATCGGTTCAAATGTGACTTTCTATGGTGGAAATGATGGTTTTGCAATTGTAACCACCTCAGGTGGTTTACCGCCCTATACTTACTTATGGGATGATCCAGCATCGCAAACAAGCCTATTTGCGAATACCCTCACGGCGGGAACCTACACAGTTACCGTAACGGATGCAGACACATGTATTGCAATAGTTATTATTGTAATTACTGAACCACCTGCAATAGATGTTAGTGTCGTATCCATCGACAGTCTGGCAACTGGTTGTAACCAGGTTATCATGGTAACCATTCTGAATTATGGCGATACTTTATTTGCGGGAGATACCATTCCTATGTCTTACGATGTTAATTCGAGTACTGTATTAGAAGATTTTATCCTGTCGGCGGACTTAAATACAGGTAGCACTGTTACATTCTCATTTACTGTGACTGCTAATCTCTATGCCACAGGAACCTATAATATATCTTCCTGGTCGTCATTACCTGGGGATGGAGACAACTCAAATGATACGGTGTCAACCGTAATTATCAGTACGTTTCCATTATCGGTCAACGCAACGGCTGATACAATAGCGGTATGTTTTGGAGATACGGCAAATTTGATGGCCAACGTAAATTCAAGTGATTGTAGTCAATACACGGTTGCTGCTTCCGCCTTTGCTCCAATGGCTGGAACGGGAACTGCAGTATCACTAACAGATGATGAATTAAGTGCCGCATTGCCAATCGGATTCAGCTTTACTTTCTATTGTAACACATATACTAATTTTCACATCTCTTCTAACGGATATCTCACATTTGATCCATTAGCTGGAAACGGATGCTGTTCTGGACAAACATTACCAGATGCATTTGATCCAAATGACTTGATTGCTTTTGCATGGAGCGATCTCGACCCAGGTGGCGGAGCAGGTACGATTGAATACTTTACAGTAGGTACTACACCCAATAGAATTCTTGTTGTGAACTTCATTGGCGTTCCACATTTTCCAGGTCCATCTCCAAACTTTGACGTTACGACGCAGGTGCTGTTATACGAGACCTCAAATGTGATAGAAATGCACACGACCAATATGCCAACAGATGGTGGGATTCATACAATGGGCCTTGAGAATATAGATGGCACAGATGCAATAACAGTAGCCGGAAGGAATGGGACAACAACCTGGTCGGCCACGAATGAAGCGTTCAGATTCGCACCGCTACAAATACCCGGTTATTCTATTCAGTGGATAGACCCAGACAGTGTGTTGATCGATACCACGGAAAATATTTCAGTAACACCAGATTCAACCATAACATATACGGTTATTGCTACTGATCTTTCCAATGGCTGTACCGTTATTGATTCAATTACCATCACAGGTTCATCCCAAATATTGCTGACGACTGACAGTACAGATGCAAGTTGTGGCAGTGCTGATGGAACTGCTTCGGTAAGCGTTGTTGACGGAGTTGCTCCGCTGACTTATTTATGGGATGATCCTGGTACGCAAACTACTGATACAGCTACAGCCCTCGACATAGGGGTGTACAATGTACTGGTTACAGATGCAAATGGTTGTTCTCAAAGCAGTTCAGTAAGTATCGGCAATGTGGGAGCTCCTGCGGTAGATTCTACCTCCACAAGTGCAGTGAGCTGTAATGGAGGAAATGATGGTTCTGCTAATATATCTTTATCTGGTGGAGTGCCACCTTACACCTACGCCTGGGATGATCCCGGAACGCAATCCAATTCTACGGCGACTGGTTTAACAGCTGGAACTTATATTGTTTCTGTATTTGGAAGTGATAGTTGTACTACTACAGCAACAGTAGTGGTGACTGAGCCCTCATTGTTAACCGCAAGTGCTTCGGGAACAAGTGCGAGCTGTGGAGCCAATGATGGCCAGGCAATGGCCGTTGGTGCTGGCGGAACAGGCTCGTACACCTATTTATGGGATGATTCTCTGGCTCAAGTTACAGATACAGCTATAAACTTGGCTGCAGGTACTTATTCCGTTACCATAACCGACGCCAATGGCTGCACGGCTACAGCAACAGCAATAGTTGCCAATCCCGCTGCACCTACTGTAACGGATTCTTCGGTGAATGTTTCATGTTTTGGAGCAGCGGATGGGGAGGGATATCTTTTCGCAACTGGCGGAACGCCACCTTACACCTATTCCTGGGATGATCCTGGAACTCAAACCAATGCCAATGCCACTGGATTATCGGGGGGTACTTATACCGGTACAGTTACAGATGCTTTAGGTTGCATTGTTTCGATAACGATCACCCTTACGGAGCCGCCAAATGTCCTTTTCCCTTATCTGGAAACATTCGATTCAGATTCTGCCTACAATTCGACTGGCGCTCCAGGCACACCAGTAATTCTGCTCGATAATGGCTGGACCAACGATCAGGGAGACGGGGCGCAAGATTGGGCTCCAAGATCCATAGACACTCAAACAGGAAATACCGGGCCTTCTGTGGATCATACCTCTGGTACAGGGAACTACATTTACGTGGAAGATGGATATGATAACGATTCTGTTAGCCTGCTGGCGCCTTGCATGAATATCAGTGGATTGTGTACACCAGAGTTAAGCTTCTGGTCTCACAGTTATTCCACCAGTGGATCGATCAGTACGCTGCATATCGATATACAGTATCTGGGCGTATGGAATCTGGATGTAATCCCAGCAATAGTTGTAGAAAGTAACGGATGGAAAAACAAGTTGGTTGATCTGTCGCCTTACCCAGATGCAATTGTCATTCGATTTAGAGTCGACAACAACAACGGAACGCCATTTCACGATATTGCCATAGATGATGTTGAAGTTTATGATCTGGCAGGATTTACAAGTACAACTACATTTGTAGATCCGAGCTGTCCTGGTGCGACTGACGGTAGCGCAAGTGTTACTGTTGTGAGTGGCGGAGTTTCACCGTTCACCTACATATGGGATGATCCGGGTAATCAGACGAGTTCAGCTGCAACGGGTCTCTCTGACGGAACGTATTCAGTAACCATAACTGATAACGCTGGATGCGAAAGCGTAAAAATAATTACTATCACGGAACCAGCAACGCCAACTCTTTCAATGACAACTACGGCAGCAAGTTGTCCAGGTGCAACCGACGGAACTGCAAGCGTTTCTATTCTGAGTGGTGGAGTTTCACCGTTCACCTATGTATGGAATGATCCAGGGACCCAGACTGATACGACGGCTACAGGTTTGTCTGCCGGAACCTATTCGGTTAACATTACTGATAATGACGGTTGTATAACTACAGATTCAGTTACAGTTACTGCAGGTGCAGGTACAACAACACTTACCCTGACAAGTTCAGCAGCAAGCTGTATTGGTGTATGCGATGGGCAGGCAACCGTAACGCCAAGTGGAGGAACGCCTCCTTATACCTATTCCTGGAATGATCCTGGCACACAGACGAATGCCACAGCAATCAATCTATGTATTGGGCCCTACACAGCAACAGTGAGTGATGCTCAGGGATGTAGTGTATCTGATACAGTTAGTGTTGCTGGCCCGGCAGCATTGGTCGTAACGGTTACGAATATCGACAGTGCCTCACAAGGAGTGGCAGATGGTTCAGCAACAGTCTCCGTAACGGGTGGTAATCCACCGTACACTTATTTGTGGAACGATGCCGGGACTCAAACCACAGCAACGGCTACGGGACTTCCAACGGGGAATTACACATGCACCGTAACGGATGCCAATGGCTGTATAACAATAGTCAATGTTACAGTTCCTGAAGCAATCAATCCCGGGGTATTTGAGTATGAAGGCCTGTCTAGATTTGACATCTACCCGAATCCCACAGAGGGAAAAGTGGTATTCGATATTGAGCTGGACGAAACAGGAACGATTGAGTTACAAATACTCAATGTGCTAGGGAAGGTGATTTATTCGGAGAGTATCTCACAAGTAAGCAAGATCAGGTATGAAGCAGATTTGAGTAAGCTTACCAATGGCGTTTACTTTATTCAGCTTAAATCGGAGAGTGTGAATGCGAATAAGAGGATTGTAGTTACTAAATAGAAACACAATTCATCATTACAATAAAAAGCCCCAGTCTCTTGCGAGGCTGGGGTTATTTTATGCAAACTTATAAGCCGGGTTTTGTACCAACGCACAGTAAACTGTGAGTTGGCTTCTATCATCTGTCTAGCTATAACATTGCTGTTATAATCTAACGACCTACCCTGGGATCAGACGAAGCGGGCAGCTTCTCTCCCTTTATTTGGTCTTGCTCCACGTAGAGTTTACCTGTTTTCACTACAGCTCTTATTTTCATAAGACTGTACATACTTTCTGTTGCACTGGTCCTCTCCCGATAAATCGGGATGACGGGCGTTACCCGCTACGTTGCCCAATGGAGCCCGGACTTTCCTCTCTGCACTTAGATCGAGATCTTAGGTGCAAAGCGATAGAACGGTTTGCACTGCAAATTTATGGAATTATTCAATTATTACCTCAGTAGCACCGTATCCGTACTTACTGAACGGCGCGTCATAGTAGGTAACGCCCTCATAACCATCCAACAAATATCTTACTTCTTGCTTCAACACACCCTTCCCCACCCCATGGATTACCGTGATTTTTCTTTTCTTGAGTTCCATGGCCTTTTCAAACTTATCCCTGAAATAGTTGAGTTGTTTAACAATTATATCGGAATTGGTAAGGCCTGTAAAGTCGTTAATCAGGTCCTCAGCATGAAGATTGATCACATAAGCTTCCGAATCTCGTTTGGGCTTACTTTTGGCGAATCTTGGAGAAGGCTCCTCCACTTTATCTGGGGAACCCAAAGCCGGATACGCGGCGTTGCGAAGGCTATCATGAATTGCTGGATTCTCCAGAATTAACTTTTCGCCGGGTACAGTTATAAAGAAACCATCATCAGAGATTATCTCCACCAACTCGTTCTCAAGAATTTTAGTGACAACTCCCCCACCCGTTTCACTGGCGTAGGCTACCTTATCTCCGATTTTAAAATCCACTTCAGCCGGGCTTAAGGTTCAACCGGGATTTCCTCAGATGTAAACCCCTTTGCAGCATGTAGCTCAATGCCTATCACGATCTCAAACGAATATTGACTGGCATAAGCTGTTTTCTCAATATTCAAATAATAAAGTTTCCCTGTCGTTGGCTCTGTAAAGTTTACAAATTGATAGAAGTTGTTGGATGTGGCCATCCCATACTCCAATCCCACAGTTACTTTCTTGCCTTTTTTTGATACACGGCTGAAACCCAATGAATAATGAAGTAGCCACCACTTACTGCCTTCTGTTCCTATCCGACCAATTACATGGGTCGAAACGCTTCCACTGTTTATCACATCAGTCCTGATACCCAAAAGAAGCTCCCATCGTTCGCCAATCTTTGTTTCAAATCCTAAGCCAAAATTCGTCAGATTAATGCTTTGCTCCCCATAGGCGAGATAATTTTGCTCACCAAACCAACGATAAACAGTATCGGGTGAAAAATAAGCATCTGGGTATGCATTCACTTCATTCTCAGGATCAAACAACAAATAATAATTATTTCCATAAAATGTCTCATGAGTAAAATGTAACCAGGCTCTCTTCTTAAATCTCCAGCTTATTCCGATGGCGAATGCTCCATTTTCCTTGTGTATTACATTAACTCCCCTTCTATTGTCTACCAAACTTACTGAGCTAAAAACCCCGGGGCTAAATTCTACATTTAGGAGAGACACCTTCCTATAGACGTTGCCACTTCCCATAATATGAATTGATGGTGTAGTATATGCCATTCCAAATTTGAAATTTTTCGCATCCAGTGCAATAGACGGCTTGAATACAGTTTTTATAGTGTAGTAATCGAAGTCCACTTGAGATCCCACGTAAATAATAGAACTTACCGAATAGGTTTGGGGAAATATATTCACATCTATGTTATTTGCATACTTCACAGACCGGTAAGTACCAAAATTTGCAAATCCAACCGACCAGGTATCCGATAGTTTAAAAGACAGTGCCCATCCTCCCATATACTCATTAATAGAATAATCCAACGAATAGCTTGCAATATAACGCTCAAGGCCCTGAGCAGTATCTATTAACTCATAATCTTCCTGATGCAGGATATCAAATTTACTTCTGAAGTTATTTTTGGCGAGCATGGCATACCCCACTCGAAATCGAGGAAACTTTTTAAACTTTACCATCCCTCCAATAAAATTTGGAAATGTGGAAAACTGTGTGTTTTTAAGATCCAATCCATCACCTGCCGCATTGTGTAATTTTACGCTCTTAAACTGGTATGCGTTCACTGTAATGGATAAGCTGGGCTTACTGACAAAGGACATAGCAGCTGGATTATAGTAAAGAGTGGCGACGTCTCCCAAACCAGACGTAGCAGCGCCACCGAGAAGTGATGCCCTGGTGCCATAATGGTCTGACCAATAATAATTATCCTGCGAAGCCACATTCAGGCTTGCGAGGAGCAAAAATACTGTCACTAATTTTTTACTCACAAAGTGTGCGTTTAAGTAGGTGTTCGTGCCTGTGCACCGTAGTGCCGCTTTGTCACGCAGGCGTGAACTTTCGGTTTCATAATACGACCTTATACGGCATGATAAACAATTATGTTCCTAAAAGAGAAGAGAAGTTTACTCAGTCCACCCAATGATAGCATTGGCTACAGCTCTTGGCTCTGGCGGGAGTGAATATATATCTTTCTCGTATTCCTTATTATAGGGCGAAATATTCATGTTCTTTCCGTCCATTACCAACGTGCTACTACCACCGGGGTCAAAACCCATGGCTTGTACTGCTCCCATGGATAGCAGAATGGTTGCCATATCGTGGTGTGTTGCCCCCACCGACTCCCGAATTCGCCCATTAATAGTGAGCACCAGCACATTACCGGCCTTATCCAATCCTACAGCGATTTTAGGTCCCCGCATATCAGTAAAGTCGAGTCGGGCAGCTTGTGTAGCTATCGAATTGCCTGTCTTCCAGCCTTCATCTTTCATGTCAATGCAATTCACGCCATTATCAATGAGCATGGGCCCAGCTTCAATTGCATGAGCAACACTATCCCACTTAACCGCATCGGATTTCCTGGATTTCATGCGAATTTTAAGCTCATTGTCCACCTTCCACGATTTCGGAAAATCTCCTAATGGTATAGAAAGTGTTAACCCAACGGGTTTTATTTCAACCGTTGTATCCCTACCACATTTAATAATTTCCTTTATCACATTACCAGCGAGCCTCACGATAGCGACACCAGATACGCTCATACTATTTTTTCCATACATCAAATCAAAATACGTAGGCATATCACCAGAGAATCTGTTATATCCCTCCGCAGAAAATTCCACATGTTCACCTCCTGATTCTGCGGCAAATCCGTTTTGGCAATGCACTTTGGAAATTGACATCTTACCATTGCCGTAAATGACAAAAGCGGGTTTATTGAATAGTGGTGGACAAAGTACCTTTCCATCAGATATGAGCAATCCCAACGGAGATCCAATATAGGACTCCGGCAATCCCAGTTTCCCAACGAGCTCAGGATTCAATATATATCCGCCATTCCAGGCAATCTTGGCCCTTCTTTTATATTTCGTATTGAATGATTCAATTAGCTTAGTGACAGTAGCTGTTCCTTTGGTAAGACTATGTGTTGCGAATTTCCACTTCTTTGATCCTGTTTTTACTTTTGCCAACACGCCATTCCAGGGATAACCGTCGTCATAAACTCCTGTTACATACTGATAGGAATGATCCGCTTTGGTCTTTTTCCCGTCTCTCTCAGATTTGAGATTTTCCAGGAATGTCTTTATAGGTGTTCCATTCTGTTCAGCATCTGTTCGCAGTAAATCCAGTAGTTTTTGCTCGCCCATTTTATTGGCCAGCTCATTGAACAAATCGCTATTCAATGCTTCACTGAAATCCACCGCAGTTTGAACCGGGGTGGGGTAAGCCAGCGTCGTCCGCAAACCTGCGGGTACATATTGAATAAATCCATCCCCGATCGGAATTCCCATTATTCTGCTGATAATCTCGCGCTCATCCTCCACTTTTCCTATATGAAACCTGTCGATGTCAACAATATCGGTCATGACCGGAGCATTGTCCCCATTCGTGATCAGAATTCCCTGATCCTTCTTTATTTTGCACAATTCCTTCAACGCTCTCGCTCCCAGCTGAACAAAATGCACACCTACACACCATTGCTTTGTTCTTACAATTTTGCAAACTCCGTATTTGAATAGCAGTTTCAGCTCCTTGTCGTCGGTTTGTGAAATATATTTCTCCAGGGCCTGGGCTGTAAACCACTTTCCCAAAGGCTTTTCCTGACAAAAGACATAAACAGTCGCCAGAGATTTGGCATGCTTTACCAGATGTTCCTCTTTAAGCTCCTCCTCAATCTTCAATTTGAGTCTTGCCCGGATAGGTTGAAGCACAAAAAACTCCAATTCGTATTTGATATATTCGCCGGGAAAATAGCCGATTGGTATATTGGCCTTCAACTTCTTCACCAATCTCACCCGATCATCAATCGCCAGATTCATGCTATTGGTTAACTGAAATAACGCCAGGTTCCAGTCTGTAAAAAAGTGAGGGCTGATCTTAAACTTTTGATTACCTGTAGGTTTCGCAATCTGATTATACAACATGTTGATAAGCCCAGTCAACTCCTGCTGAGTGAGGTCCTGGTAGGGAAAGTATTTTTTATTCCTGTAGCGATAAGAAAACGAGTGATCGTGCCTGATTGTCACTTCACCTTTAGAATAACTAAAGATATTATCTACTGAATTGTAAAATGCATTCAGGGTTTCCTCACTGAGTTCCTCAGTTTCCGGATCTTCTCTTACCAACTTTCTTGCAAACCGCATGGCCATTGCCCTGATCTGCTGCTCTTCAACCCTGAAAAAGCTGGGATCGATCAAAGACTTTAAATAATTCATAAAAGCAAGGCGACCAAAGCCAGGAAGGTAATGCCGGTTCTGATCGTTGATTAAATATTCTACGTCTTTGTTCCGAAAGGCGATAATCTTTAAATATTCATCTGTTGCTTTTTTAGTTATGCTTCGTGACTTTTTATCAGGCAGATGCTGCAGATACAGGCGATGAAGAATAGCATCCAGGTTTTGTTGCAGCGAATTGATGCTATATCTATTTTCCACAACCCTTTTGTTGTGTTCAACCTCATCGATAAAGTTCTGTGGGAAAAACACACGGCTAATAATTTTATCTATCAATTTATCGCTGATATTTTTGCCATCAAATTCGAGTACCTTGAGCCTGTGCTCCTCGCCCAAGTGCTCACCAATTACTTCCGAATACACGTTTTCCGGATAATATCTCCTGCAAAAGATAGGGATGCCACATGCGGTGGCTTCAATAAGCGGTAAACCCCTGCCCTCGGTCTCGCTGGGAAGCATGATCAAGGATGCGATATTATACAGTTCCGGGATATCCACCGGCTCATCATATTTTGCAGTGAATCTTGGCTTGTCAAACTCACTGAACAAAAATCCCAAATAGACCTTTGACCTGAACCTCGGTTTCAACTCCTTCAGCAGATCATTGAATAACTCAATGAGTGTTAAGGTGTACTCACTTTGGCCCATAGGAATTGGACCGGTAATCAAAAAAGTAAGTGTTAGATCAGGGTTGCTTTGAAATTTAGCCGTAAACATGTCCGAATCGAATAGCTTTTTAATCAATTTGAAACCCACTTCGATTCGCTTTCTGGGCATCAGGCGTGTAGGCTGCAAGAACACAATGTTATTGTTTACAAAATCGAATGAACTCGACTTACTCCACCCTATTACTAACGGCTGCTCCTTTTTCTCCTTTTGGCTGATAAACTTTTTTGCTGTGGTTACACTCAAGTTTTTCTTGTACAAACTGAGCATAGCCTGGACTTGTATGAAAGCCTTTATCTTTTTCCGTTTCGTAAGTGTCGTGTACCTGGCAGTGTCTACAGCCGTTCCGATTTCACACACATTGGCGGGATTGTGGCCATTTATATTAATGAGGTGATCCGTCTGATTTCTATTGATATTGACATTGATCCATCTGCGGGATTCCCAAGGAAAGAGCACCTCCACCAGAGAAAACACCTCTCCCAGATGAGAGTTTTTAAAGAAGAAATCCCGCGGACCCGCTCTTAAATGTTTCGTCTTGATGTCGATTTTTTTGTTGCCACCTTCCCAATAAAAATCATGGTTGTTATTGATTACGGGAATTTCCAGATATTCTGAAAGCAAGACCACCGCGAGCGACAAGGATATGTTTCCAGGATTTGAACAGACGTTGATTAGATAGAGTAGGCTCAGATTGTGCTTCTCAATGTACGTTCCTAATTCTAAAACCAATTGAATTACCTCATCCCAATATTTCACAATCAGCTTGTTGTACTCTTTGCTTCCACGCTCCAAATGCACAAAGAAAAAATCATTATAAAGCGGCCAGTTGTCGAAGCCACTGATGCTATCGAGCTGGTATGTTTTGATTTTCGGATCTATGAATTGACCTGCTGAAGGGCTGAACTCACCGGCTAGATAATGAATTTTTATATCAGGCAGTACTGTTCTAAGCGCTATACTGTATTTCTGGATTTCTACTGTAACTCCATCTACCGCGAACTGGTAGGTAAGAAAGCCTATACCGCCTTTGGAAAGTTGTTTTTTGTAGGATTTAAAAGAAGTGTGGTCCTTCAAAGGACTAACAGTACGCTGGACGGATCGGACCTTGTCCATGAAAATTCCGAGGTCGAACCAGGTATTAACCTCCTCTTTTTTTAACTGAGATATGAGCTCATGAGTATTCATCAAAAGTAGTTCTGTTACAGTATTTGGTGGTTCTTCATAAAGAATAACCGAGTTTAATCAAGGGAAAGATAATTTTGACGCTGATTTACGCAGATCAAGTATGATTAACTATGTTTTACAGCGAAAATCATAAAAAATCAGCGTCTTTCTGCGTCTTAAAAAAATTATAGCTTACACACACTATCTTATTTTAGAACCTAAAAAGTTAAAAGATAAGCAACTCTTCTAACTTCTGCTGTAAAACTGAATATGAAAAATTCTTTTTGCCGATTTCAAAATTAAAATCAGCGATCTCTTTGTTCAGTTTACTATCGTAGATAATCTCTTTAATCTCCTCAACCGCCTGATCAGTAAGCTCATTGTTTTCCAGCATTACCACTTTAAATCCCTTACTACCTATATCGGGCATGTAGACCGGTTCATAGTTATTGACAAATATTGGTGTTCTGGCCAATACAGCTTCAACAAAGGCATTTCCAAATCCTTCATAGGTACTAAAATATGTGCATGAGTTTGCGTGGGCATATGCGTCTGAAAGCGAATACTTCATGCTGCCATGATGTCCTCGCCACGAGTGGTTTTGAATGACTCCATCGGTAAAAATGATCTGGTCGAACAATTTTAAGTCATGAATCTGGTTGATGAGTTTCCTATAGTACTTTCCCCCTTCATCATCGTTGTGATTTCCAGTAATTACAAGCTTGACCCTTTTATCCTCCAGCCGGTGAATCAAGTCTATGGCCACTTCTATTCCCTTGCGCTCTACGATCCTCGTAACCTGAAACAGTAAAATGTCATCCGCTTGCAGGCCCATATCTTTTGGGAGCTGCTTGTTCTCATCTGTGAGCATTCCATAAGGGATATCAAAATCCATGACGTTTGGAACCATAACCGATTTGAGTCCAAACTTTTCCTCAAGCGTTTCCACAGCATAAGTATTGATCACCGCATGCTTGACTCCATCCAGCTTCAAAGGGAAAAAACTCTGCACCAGCTTGTTGATCTCTTCATGAGGTGAAACGTATCTGTCCCCACGTTCCCAATGAAAGTCATGGTCATGTGTTATGGTGGGAATTCCTGTTTCTTCCACGGCTTTCCAGATACCTACAGCCATAGATAAATGGGATGGCAATGCAGAAGCGTTCTCAGAAATCAGCACATCAATTTTATTGTCGGTGATCCAGTTTTTTATCTTCTTGGTAATGCTTTGCGCCACTTTTTCAATGTCTGCCATGAGCATGTCCGCATCATCAGCCGGATCAAAAAATGCGCGATTTTGTTCCCATGCACATTCAGAGGAGAAAAATGACAGCACTGGAAAGAGCGTCTCATGATTTAGATCTATCTCAATTTCCTCATACTGTCCGGAGAGAATAAAAACCTCATGCCCCATGCGCTGAAATACTTGTATCCACTTCTCAGTTTCCAACGCCACTCCATCAACGCCGCCTATTCTCCCGATGATTATTCCTATTCTCAATCCCTAAATTTTTTTGAATCTGTGCCTAAAAAAATCAACGGCGCAAAGATAGCACTTCGCTTATGCTAATCCAGTTTTCTAAAAGATATTGTAACCAACATTCTGGTTTGTCCAAGCAATCCCAAAAGAGTCAAGGAATAAATCGGTAATAACAACTTAGACATTGTTTCTTATTTATCTTTTAACTACATATATGTTGTTGTTATCACGGAACGGTTAACTGGTTAAATATATTTAGACTGAAATTTCGCCCCTACAGGGCTATATTCCATTCACCTGTCTTTAACGGCGCTTCACCCCGTTCTTTCTATATTTCGCTCCTAAGGAGCTGGACTTGGTAGATTCCGCGATTCGCATCAGAGCAAAATATTCGAAACACAGTTTCCATGGAGTTATTAGCAGCACGATTTATAAGCTCCATAGGAGCGTAATATTGGTAACCCAGGCTGAAGGCCGGGGAGTATATGGCAGATTAGCGCACAAAGCCCTGTAAGGGCGATATAAAGAGCCTCTTTTATAGAGCTTAGGAGTCCGGAATGAATTTGGAAGGCCCTACAAAAAGTGTTTTTACCAGATTATTGACATTCCCATCGAAATAAGATTCGGGATTTTGGCTGGAGTTCACTATGCTGTTCGAAGAGTCAACATACGCATCTATTGTGATGGTTCCCACATCCATGGTTTCTATGCGCAAGCTGTAAGTGGCTGAACCAATAAATGCCGGATCAGGATCATCAATGAATTTATTTCCATTTGTATAGGCCAGGGTATTTAAGTAGCCAGCCACAGCAGTGGAATCGAGCTCTAAAGTGTCGAGTAGCCACCTGTCCCCGTTTTTGACAATTGAAAAAGCAGAATCAGGATATACAAAATTGACTTGCATAATAGTTGATGCAGTAGTCTTGATCAGACCCTTATCCCGAAAGCTGTCATGGCCCTGATTGAAACTCAGCTCTAAAAAGCCGTCAACTGCATATACGCTTGAATCATCATACAACCTCACAAAGGAAGTGGCAGACCGGGCTTGTTGATTAAAGTCGAAACGGCCTATGATAATGTCTAATGTGGTTTGTTCTCCTTCCATCACTTTTACTCGTGTACCTGAACTGTCAGTTTTAAAATCACTCCATCTGGAACGCTTTGTGGCCGCCAGGCGCATTGGCTTTATTTTTTGTAATTCGATTATTAAACCCTGTATTCTATCCACAGGTACAGAGGCCTTCTTCCCGTTGGGCAAATTCACCTGCCATGAATCACCAATCTTCTCCAGTTTAACCTCTGCGTGTTCCGTTGCTTTTGGATAGAGTAAAATCTGTGTAACTGCAGCTGAATCAATTGATACCAGCTCTTCTCTGAATGTTCTATTACTCTTGCTAGAATCGAGATAATTTACAAGGAGAACAATCGCACCCAGTACCGCAATAATGATGAGCAGGTTTTTGTTGGACAACTTCTTAAACATAATTCTCCTCCATCCACTTTAGCCGTTTCCTTCGTCTCATGTGCGCTCTAATCGCACCGTAGATTAAAATCAAAATTATTGGCAATAAGAAGTTTGTGTATTTAATAATTGTCTTTGTATCATCCTCCAAATCCGGATCGATGGGCCTGGAAGTTACTCCCTTAGTTCTCAACTCATTCAATCCTGTATCATCAGATAAGAAATCAATGGCATTTACCAATAGGCTAGCATTGTCGGGCTGTATTTGCTGAGCTGCCCTACCCTCTCCATTTACGGCAAAATCTCCATCGCCAAAAACTACCAGTTTGGAATTGCCATTTCCAATTGTTGGGCCTTCGGCTAAAATAGCTACCGCCTGATTTGCAATTGGGAAGTCGTTCTCCGTCCATTGCTTTGACACGTCAAATTGCACGTATGAGTTCACCTTACCAGATTTCTTCGAAGTTGTTGCCAGCACAGTTACCCTCAAGTTGGTATCGCTATCATCGTATGTAATTCCGCTGGCGAAAGGCAACATCACAGACTCAATTCCCTTTGTAATAGTGTGATCCGAAAAATTGGTGATCAGTGGAAAATACGGAAATTGGATCTGCTGATTAAAAGTGAACATGCCTTGCTGACGCCTCACGCTTACCGCCCCACAATTGGCATCAACCAGAAAATTATCATCCACATTAATACCTTTTTTTGCCAACCATGATTCCAGACCTGTATTAATAGGCATGCCCACACCCCGGCTCAGATCCCCATCTACCCTATTCATTGCTATCAAAACTTTTCCGCCATTGTTCATGTAATTCTCTAACAATGGAAATTCTTGCATTCCCATCGTATCCCTGGGTGCAATAATTGCAATCGCCTTTAGATGCTGGGGGATAGGTTGCCCGGATGATAAATCAACTGATACGACATCATAGAGTACTGATAGCAAAGCCAGCACTTGCTGTAATGCTTGCAAAGAAGGACCGCCGTTGCCTTGAACTATTCCGATCTTGGGTTTATCCGTTACCGACAGCTTTTTTATAGTTGACGAGAGAGCATACTCCATGGCCGCACCTGGCTGAATAAAGGGTATAATGTCCTTTCCATCGCCAATTTGTATCACAGCTCCAAGATATACCCGTTGCTGCTTTATCTGATCACGCTCCCGCACGTTTACCATGACCGGTGTAATGCCCTGCTGTTGTGCGTTTTGCTCTGTTTCTTCCGATTCATTTGGATTGATCAACTCATACACTATCTGGCCATTGGAACGCTTGACATACTCAGTGAGCAAATCCATAAAATCGGTTTTCACATCGGCAATATGAGGTGGGAGATCCTCCGAAAAGTATGCACTAACCGTTACAGGTTGATCGATGGACGCGAGAATATTCAGGGTTGCATTGCTCAGGGTATAACGCTGATCAGCGGTAAAATCTAATCTAAACCAAAAGCGATCTGCCGCAACATTGACCAATACCAACACAACGGTAATCAGCAACAATCTTATTTGAAGTGTTCTTTTGTTGAACATTATTTCTCGCTGAGGTTTCGCCTTATTAAATATGATTCTGCCATCATCAGAGCAAACACGGTAATGGACACGAAATAAATTATATCTCTGGAATCTACTACCCCTCTTGATAAAGATTGGTAGTGATCTGAGATACTCAGATAACTGAGTATTGATCCAATAACGCCAGTAAAATTGCTTGATAGCGCCTGAAAAATGATTAAAAAGAATACGCCTATCAAAAGCGACAATAAGAATGATACTATCTGATTATTCGAAATACAACTCGAAAAGATGCCAATACTAATATAGGCCGAACTCATCAGCAGCAACCCCAGGTATCCGCATATTACCGCGCCGTGATCGACAGGGCCGATGTTGGTGAGTGTAAAATAAAAGGGCAAAGTAGAAAGCAACGCAACTCCTATGAGCATCAGGCACGCCAGGTATTTTCCTACTATTAATTGCCAGTCACTTACCGCCTTGGTGAGTATTAACTCTATGGTACCCGTTCTCTTTTCCTCGGCAATAGTCCTCATGGTAATTGCAGGTGTGAAGAAGAATAGCGTCCAATAAGCTACAGCAAAAAAAGATTGCAGGCTTGCTTGTCCTACCAGGAACACATCGGATCCGTAGAGCCACGTGAAAAAGCCACTCAATCCCAAAAATATGATGAGCATGATGTATGCGGTTAAGGAATCAAAGAATGATTTTAATTCTCGTTTAGCTATGATCCAGATTGTTTTCAATTTGTTATTCTCTTTGATCGAAAGCAGCTGGCTACTGGCCTCTGGCTGCTGGCTGATCTGTTTTAGTTTAATGTTAAGTCTCTAAAAATATCCTCTAATCTTGTTTCCAATGGGGTTAACTGCATCAAATACCATTTCTTGGCCACGCAGAGATCAAATATTGCTTTAATCGATGTGGCTTCTGCTTTGCTCTGAACGGTTAGTGTTAGATTGTCCTTGCTAACAGGATCCACCATCTCCACCGTATCAATTGCCTGAATAGCTTTAATAACCTGATCCCCGGTTCCTCCCTCAATTTTAACGGTTAATAATTCTTGTCCTTGCGCTTGTTTTCTGAGCGTCTCTGCTGTGCCATCAGCAACTATGGCACCTCTGTTTATTATTAGAATCCTGTCGCATGTGGCTTCAACTTCTGGAAGTATATGCGTGCTGAGGATAACAGTCTTATGCTTACCAAGGCTTTTAATTAATTCACGAATCTGAACAATTTGATTTGGATCCAATCCCGAGGTTGGCTCATCGAGTATCAAGATTTCGGGATCATGTATCATGGCCTGGGCTAATCCTACGCGCTGCCGATAACCCTTAGAAAGTTCTTCAATCTTCTTGTGCTTTTCATCATTCAACCCACAAACCCTGATCATCTCACCTATTCTCTCTCTCATCATAGACGATGAAACCCCTTGCAATTCAGCCACATAGGCCAAGTACTCCATAACAGGCATCTCGGTGTATAAGGGGTTATTCTCAGGCAGATAACCGATGGACTTCTTGATAATTTCCTGATCGTCCTTAACATTATGGGGCCCTATGGTCACGCTTCCAGCACTTGCAGCAATGTAGCAGGTAAGAATTTTCATGGTAGTGGTCTTGCCAGCACCATTAGGGCCTAAGAACCCCAAAATCTCACCTGTCTTGACCGTGAAAGAAATATCATCGACGGCTTTCTGTACGTCGTAATACTTGGTTAGGCCTTCAACTATAATGTCCATTTCACGCTAAAATTGTCCATGCCCCGTCGCTGCAGCTTTGGAGCAGGCACCCGGAGCAGACAAAAGGAGCGCAAATATACTAACCCAGAAAAAAAAATCAAAAATAAAATAAGACAACTTGAGTTATACTTACTAAGAGGGTTGAAGTGAGCTAACTGAACTACGCGGTTTGTTTTATCACTTTGTAATTGGAATTCCACCCCTCTATTTTTAGTTTTTACTGTATTAACTGTAACGGCTAGTATAAAGGTAGTGCGGGCATTGCTTTGTTTGCTCCACTTACGAACTAAACCGCACTCACTGTTACAAGTTTAAACGCCCCGCATTACACTTAAAGCTTAGCTGTATACCCCGCGCTGCTTATTAAATATTTTCAAAATACTTTACAGCATCTTAAGCTACGGCTATTACAATGTTAGCCACTACCCTTTTTTATTTTCGCCCTTCTTTTATCTGGATTTTGTCTTGAATCCCAGATTGATAGGATTTGTAACTGATCATCCATTAATTGGTAAAATATGATATAGTTTCGGATGATCTTTCCGCGTACACCTTTAATGTCGGTTGATTTACCAATGCCAGGGAATTTGGCAATTATCCTGACCGCTTCCTTGAAAAGCATGTTCAGTTTTATACTGTAAGCTTTAGATTTGTTATGCTCAATCCAATATTCAAGAATTTGTCGTCGGTCATTGTGAGCTTGCTCTGACCAAATTATTTTTTGAGCCATCGATCAATCTGACTATTGGCTGTCCTGTCGGTAAGGTGTTTCCCTTTCTTTATGTCTTGTTGCCCTTTAGTTATGGCAATTCGCTGTTCCTTCGTTAGTTGCAAAGGCTCCAAATCATCCTGATCAATATCCAGGAGTCTGTAGATTTCCTGAAGAATGTCTTGATTTTCTGTAGACTCAATTCTCTTTATCAGCCTATTTTTTATCTCCAAAGTGGTCATGTTATCCTATTTTGCTTTTAAAAATACAAGTTTTCTTATTAACGTTACTCTGTATCATAGGGTTACAGCTAACGGCCCGTATATGAGTAGTGCGGCATTGTTTTGTTTACACCACACGAGCTAACCCCGTTTACTGTTACAAGCTTAAACACCCCGCATTACTTATAT
>JACZWC010000014.1 GCA_022572355.1 Bacteroidota bacterium
ATTAGTTTTGACGGAGTAATAAAAGATCAGCTATTGACGTTGATGGGAAAGGCAGGGTTTGGGTTGGCAACTTGGGAGGGGGACTCGCCATGTACAATGATGTTATCTGGTATTACTACAATCGTGTGAACTCTGACATTCCGAGTGATCACATTACAGCGATTACTATAGACGAATCCAATAGAATTTGGCTGGGCTGTAGCACAGGATTGGTACAATTTGATGGAGATTCTACTTTCATCTCTCACACCGGTGGGAAATATTCCAATTGGGTAAAAAACATTAATTGTATTGTACGGGTTCCGGGTAAAGGGTTTTTGCTCGGCTGCGGTTCCGGAGTGAGAGCAAATGATGGTGGCTTGGTCAATGTTACGTTAGGTTCTGCCATAAACTCCCAGGTCAGCTTTGGTACAATCAGGTCGGGCCTCAATAGCAACAATATAACAGACATGGCCTATGATTTGAATGATAATTTGTGGGTAGTGGGAAATAATGTTAGTTATACGGATTTCAAATCCGGGGCAGAAATCCAGGTGAAAGGTGGAATCATAAGAAGGCAATTCTCGGGATGGGAAGATGTTTCTGCTTTATTTGGACATTTCTTAAAGTCAACCACTGAGTCACTTAGTAAATTCAAAGGTATTTATTCAGATGAAGAGACTTTTTACCTGTGCCATAATGTAAATGGTATCCGGATAGATCAATTCGGAAACAAGTGGTTTGCCACCTCAAATGGATTGTTTGTTTACAATCGGGAGGGAATTTCTTTTGATTAGGGACCCCTCTGATCAGCAATCTATATCCTCTGATTATATAGAATAAAAAAACGCCCCTGTTGTCCGAAGCGCCTGCCCGATTCTGGCGGGGATGCTTTGGACAACATCTTATGTAAACTATGGAGAGCGGGGGCGTTAATTAGGGTACAAAAAAGGCGGAGCTTTCGCCTCCGCCTCTTTAGTTTAATCAATAAGAAATTACTTCTTCAACTCACAAATTGTGGTCGTGGTAACAGTTGACTGTATATTTGTATTTGTAGTGATATCGTAATACGTACTCTGATAAGAATAGGTATCAGAAGAGCAATATATAGCAGCATCTGATTTTTTAACTTTTGTCCAGTCGGTAGTGTTTGATGTTGTAGAACTTGTATAGCCTGGTTCAGTACTGGTTGTTGTACTTGTACAACTACATGTAAGGTCCTTTTTGCAAGATGTAAAGGCAAAAGCAATTACAATTGCTGCAAAAAATAATAATTTGTTCATTTTCATGGGATTTGTGCCCTTTCTTTTCAGGACTGTTAAACAGTTAAAACGAATTCTTGGGGTGAATATACAATATTATTCGAATTAGACAGCCCTGATAGCCACAACAGGATTCAACTGCGAAGCGGTATAGGCCGGAATAAACCCGGATATAATGCCGATTAATCCGGAAACCGACAATCCCAGCACTACGTTGGAATAAGTGAGCACAAATTCCATGTCAACCAGTGAATTCGCAGCCAGGGTGCCGCCATAAACCAGCGCCAATCCGATACCTCCACCTATCAGGCACAGCATAATTGACTCAAACAAAAACTGCAGCAATATGAAGTAGTTTTTGGCGCCCAGAGATTTTTGAATCCCGATAATACTTGTTCGCTCCTTTACAGATACAAACATGATGTTGGCAATTCCAAATCCCCCCACAAGGATCGAAAAACCACCAATGAGCCATCCTGCCAATCCGATTACGTCAAAAATTGAATCCAAACTAGAGGAAATAATGCTAGTTTCATTCAATGCAAAATTATCTGGTGCAGTCGGCTTCAGCTTCCTGGCAGCCCTCAAGACGCCGGTCAATTCATCCTTGAGTTCAGGATTGCTTACCCCCTCCTTTGCTTTGACCATGATTATCGGATTCAGATGTCGTTTATGGATGTCCAATAACTTGCGTATACTGTTCACGGGTATTAATATCTGTGCGTCATGAGAATCTCCTACTATGCTTTCTCCCTCCTTCTTAAATACTCCGATTACCTTAAATTTACGTCCTATTACCTTTAAATATTTGCCCAGCGGATTGATATTACCGAATAAGTTCTGACTAACCAGGTTTCCAATAATAGTCACATTTCTTCCACTCAAGGACTCTGTTCCTGAAAAATATCGTCCGCTTTCGATTTCAAAACTCACAATTTTGTCATAATCATGAGAAGTAGACACGATCTTTACATTTTCGACGCTGTTGTTAATGTATTTTACAGTTTTCGAACTGGAAACAATGAATGCAGCAGCTAGGGCCGACTTGCATTTTTTCTGAACGATGGCAAGTTCCTTCAATTCAGGATGCGGGCGCTTTATAAATTCCCACCACTTGTATTCTGATTCTCCACCACCCCAAGGCCATTTTTGTATGAAGATCACATCGTTCCCAAGTGATTCGATACTGTCTCTTACATTATTTTCAAGTGAATCAACGGCAGTAAAAACGGATATGATGGCGAAAATCCCTATTGTAATCCCAAGCAAGGACAGCATTGTACGCATCTTATTAACAACCATTGAATTCATGGCCATCAATAAACTCTCTAGGAATAGTCTAATAAAGATCATTTTCCGGTGTTTGTTCGATCCGCCTTCGCGTTCCGCTTCGGCGGACGAGAAGGATTGGTTAATTCCCAGCAGTTTGTCGCCGATGCGCCAAAGCTATGGAGACGGAGCACTGCGGGACAGTTCATTGTTGAAAATTACTAAAATGAACCTCATTGCACAAAATATTATGTTGTTTCTTGAGGCTAGTTTTAATAATTTCGTTCCGCACAATTTTTAAGGTATAATGTCCGATTCAGTTAAGATAAAAAACGCGTTAATTTCAGTTTATCATAAGGAGAATTTGGAGCCTGTAATTAAAAGGCTCAGCGAACTCGGTGTGGGAATATATTCCACTGGAGGCACACAAGCTTTCATTGAGAAGCTAGGGGTGGATGTAACAACTGTTGAAAGCCTTACATCTTATCCGTCTATATTAGGCGGAAGGGTTAAAACGCTTCATCCGAAAGTGTTCGGAGGAATTTTGGGGAGAAGAGCAATGAAGAGCGATGTAGCACAGTTGGAAGAGTATGACATTCCTGAAATAGATCTGGTGATTGTCGATTTATATCCTTTTCAGGAAACAGTTGCTTCTGGTGCATCTGATAGTGAAATTATTGAAAAAATTGATATAGGTGGAATTTCACTGATAAGAGCAGCGGCGAAGAATTACAATGATGTTTTGATAATTCCCTCAAGAAATGAATATGACAAACTGCTGAAAATATTGGAAACAGAGACCGGCTCATCCACTTTGTCAGAGAGGAAATTAATGGCCAGGGAGGCTTTTGCTATTTCCTCGGGTTACGATACTGCCATCTTAAAATATTTTAGTGGTGGCGCAGCAACGGAAACCAACGTAACCGCAGCGACCAACGGAATAAGTACAAAGTCTAAATCACTGAGATATGGGGAGAATCCTCACCAGGAAGCTGTCTTTCTGGGTGATCTGGATGCCATCTTTGATCAAATTCATGGTAAGGAGTTGTCGTATAATAATTTGTTGGATGTGGACGCGGCGGTTAATTTGTTGAATGAGTTTAGCGATACCACCTTTGCCATCTTGAAGCACAACAACGCCTGTGGTTTGGCATCAAGGGACTCACTGGTAGAAGCCTGGAATGCAGCCTTAGCAGGTGACAGCGTCTCGGCATTTGGAGGCATTTTAATAACAAATGTTGAAGTAGATGGTGAAACAGCGACGGAAATTGATAAGATATTTTTTGAAGTTATCATAGCTCCGTCCTATAGCGATGAGGCTCTGGATATTCTTAAGCAGAAGAAAAACAGGAGAATACTGATCCAAAAGGACGTGGAACTTCCTAAAAAGCTGGTTAGAACCGTGCTTAATGGAATGTTGGAGCAGGACAAAGATCTGAACATGGAAACTCCTGCAGATATGGAGACGGCGACAGAGTTGTCGCCAACAGAGGAGCAAATGCTGGACCTGGAATTTGCCAATAAGCTCGTGAAACATTCTAAATCCAATACCATAATATTGGCCAAGAACATGCAAATGATGGCGAGTGGCGTTGGGCAAACCTCCAGGGTAGATGCGCTGGAGCAGGCAATTGCAAAGGCTGTCAAATTCGGATTTGATCTGAATGGAGCGGTAATGGCATCGGATGCGTTCTTCCCCTTTCCTGATTGTGTAGAAATCGCTCATAAAGCTGGAGTGACTGCGGTTATCCAGCCTGGAGGATCGATAAAGGACAAGGATTCTATTGAATATTGCAATGCCAATCAGGTGGCGATGGTATTTACAGGTATTAGACATTTTAAGCATTAAGGGAAAGAGGGAATGGGATTCTTTGATTTTTTAACTCAGGAAATAGCGATAGACCTTGGCACTGCCAATACGATCATCATTCACAATGATAAAGTGGTGGTTGATGAGCCATCTATTGTAGCTATCGATATTCGCACAGGAAAGATTCTTGCTGTGGGCAAAGAGGCGATGCTCATGCATGGCAAAACCCATGATAATATCAAGACGATTCGGCCACTGAAAGATGGTGTAATCGCTGACTTCGACGCAGCTGAACACATGATACGTGAAATGATCAAGATGATCAACCCCGGGAAAAGGCTGTTCTCACCGTCATTAAAAATGGTTATATGCATACCATCAGGTATTACAGAAGTTGAAAAACGAGCGGTAAGAGATTCGGCAGAACACGCTGGCGGTAAAGAGGTTTATCTGATTTATGAGCCTATGGCTGCGGGAATCGGAATCGGAATCGACGTTGAAGAGCCCAATGGCAATTTGGTAGTTGACATAGGAGGAGGTACAAGTGAAATCGCGGTGATAGCATTGGGAGGAATCGTTTGCAACAAATCTATTAGGATAGCGGGTGATAATTTTACGGCAGACATCGAAGATCATATGCGGAGGCAGCACAATATACTGGTCGGTGAACGTTCCGCTGAAACAATTAAAATAGAAGTTGGTGCAGCTATGGAAGACATCGACAATCCTCCGCCTGATTTCGCAATTCATGGCCGTGACCTTATGAGCGGTATTCCAAAGGAGATTACTGTTTCTTATGCTGAAATAGCTCATGCATTGGACAAAACCATTGCAAAAATCGAAGAGGCAATACTTGCAACCTTGGAAATTACCCCTCCTGAACTTTCGGCAGATATCTACAGAACCGGAATATATCTGGCAGGTGGAGGATCTTTGTTAAGAGGCCTGGATAAGCGACTATCTTTAAAAACCAAATTGGAGGTTCATGTTGCCGAAGATCCTTTGCGGGCGGTGGCCAGGGGTACCGGAATAGCACTTAAGAACATTGATACTTTCCAATTCTTGATCCGATAAAGGGAGTTCGGTGTAATGGACGCGATCAATGGAAAATCCACGAATCGCGAATAAACGAATGGCGCCTGAGTTTGGCTTGGCTTATTTACATGGTGATATTCGTGGTATACGTAATTCGTTCATTCGTATAAACCTGATTGCCGTCAGGCAAGTTTCGTTATTCGTTGACCCAAGTAATTCGTTGATTTAGGTAATGCGCAGCATAATATTATTCATCTGGAGAAACAATTTTATTTTCCTTTTTCTTCTATTCGAATTATTCTCAGCTTTCCTGGTGGTTCAAAACAACTCTTTTCAGCGTGCGAGTTTCTTAAACTCATCGAGTTATATCGCTGCTAATTTGTACGAGGCGTTTGACAGCATGACCGGTTATTTCGGTTTGAGAAAAGAAAATGATCGCCTGGCTATAGAAAATGAGAAGCTCCACGCACAATCCATCATGTCATACGTACAATATATCGATAATGAATTTATACACAACGACACAATATATCAACAGCAATATACCTATCTCACCGCCAGGGTCATCAATAATTCTATTAACCGAAGAAATAACTATCTAACACTTAACAAAGGCACAAATCAGGGAGTGCAAAGAGAAATGGCAGTGATTTCAAGTTTGGGAGTGGTTGGTATCGTAAAAGATGTATCTGCCAATTTTAGCACGGTGCTTTCCTTGCTTCATGCAGATTCGAGAACCAGTATCAAAATACTGGGCAAGGACTATTTTGGTTCGGTAATATGGGATGGAAACGACTTTTCCTTTGGCACGGTGAAAGAGCTGCCAACACATATTGTGATTAATAAAGGAGACCAGATCATTACAAGTGGATTCTCAACAATTTTCCCTGAAGGTTTACCCGTTGGCAGTGTCGAGGATATTGAGGTTATTGCCGGAGATAAATCGTACACACTGAAGATTAAATATTCTACGGACTTTGGCAGTCTGGCCAACATCTATTTAGTTAGCAACCTATTAAAGAAAGAGCAAATCCATCTGGAGGATACAACACGTCAGGAATAGAAAATTAAACAATGTTCAATCAGATATTCAATAATTCAAAACGATTTGTATTTCTAATTCTGTTCCAGGTTTTGATCCTAAATAATATCCAGCTTGGCGGATATCTCAACCCTTACCTGTACGTGCTCTTTATATTGATGCTGCCTTTTGAGACACCAAAGGGTTTGTTGCTTTTGTTGGCATTCTTATTGGGAATTTCCGTGGATATGTTCTCTAATACTCTTGGTATGCACGCCATGGCATGTGTATTACTCGCATTTTTCCGGCCCCATATCGTAACTTATATATCACCACGTGGAGGTTATGATTTCGGCGCCGAACCTACGGTTAAGGACATGGGATTCAATTGGTATTTATCTTATACCGGAATACTCATACTTGCTCATCACATACTACTATTTAATCTTGAGGTCTTCAGATTAACCGAATTTTTTTCTACGCTATACAGAACACTTTTGAGTTCACTTTTTACGCTGGTTCTGGTACTAATTACCCACTATATTATATCGGGCAAGAAAAGCTGACAGATGCAAGACTTATCATCGAGAAAGGAAATTGTTATTCTCGTTTTCATTACGGTGGCTATCATTTTTCTCATTCGGCTGTTTTATATACAGGTTATTGATGATAGTTATAAGCTGTCGGCTGAGAACAACGTAATGCGATATGTTACGGAGTATCCAGCCCGGGGATTGATTTACGATCGTACGGGAAAGGTAATGGTGTACAATCAACCCGCTTATGATCTGATGGTTATTCCCAGGCATGTGAAAAAGCTGGATACAATAGACTTTTGCAATCTGATAGATATCACCAAAGCGGAATTTATTGAGAAGTTGATCGCGGCTAAGAAGTATTCGTATTACAAACCATCCATATTTCAGGAACAACTTAATTCAGAAACCTATGCGGCGCTTCAGGAAAAGATGTACAAGTTTGATGGATTCCTCGTATATAACCGCTCATTGCGTAAGTACCCATATAATGCGGCGGCGAGCTTGCTGGGATACATAAATGAGGTAAGCGGTAAGATAATTGAAAAGGATAGCTATTATTCCTCAGGCGACTATATCGGAGCCAGTGGAATCGAAAAATCCTATGAGAAGCAGTTAAGAGGGAAGAAGGGGGTTAAAGTATTTATGGTTGATGTATTTAACCGCGTTAAAAGTAGCTTCAGGGATGGAATATATGATACTCTTCCGGAATCTGGCACCAATTTAAATTCCACTATAGATATTGAATTACAGCAGTTGGGAGAAAAATTAATGCAAAACAAGAAGGGCAGTCTTGTGGCGATAGAGCCTTCAACCGGCGAAATACTGGCAATGGTAACCAGTCCCAGCTATGACCCAAATCTTCTTGTGGGCAGAGTAAGGTCAGAAAATTATGTGAAGCTTCAAAAAGACACACTTGTTCCATTGTTTAATAGGGCACTCATGGCTCAATATCCACCGGGTTCAATATTCAAGATTGTACAAGCCCTTATTGCAATGCAGGAGAAGGCCATAACGCCCCAAACCATGTTTACCTGCAATAAACGATTGATCAATTGCCATAATCACCCTTTTCCGTTGGATGTATTTGGCTCTATTCAACATTCATGCAATCCTTATTATTACATGGTTTTCAAAAGAATTCTTAATCCGGGTAAAAGTCCAAATGTATTTATAGATACGGAAATGGGATTTGCTACATGGCGAGAGCATATTGGAAATTTTGGCTTAGGCGAGAGACTTGGAGTTGATATATTATCTGAGAAAGGTGGCAATATCCCTACAATTGAATACTATGATAAGATATATGGCCGCCGACATTGGAAATTCGAAACCGTCTATTCACTGGGAATAGGCCAGGGGGAAATTCTCGTTGTACCGCTCCAGATGGCAAATCTGGCTGCGATTTTCGCCAATAGGGGTTATTATATTACGCCTCATATCATCAGAAATAAAAATAAATCAGAAGGCGATAATATTCATTACACAAAGATTGAGAAGAAATATTTCGACCTGGTGGCAGATGCCATGGCAAAAGTGGTTGAAAATGGTACGGCCAGAAGAGCTCAAATTGATAGCATCACTGTTTGTGGCAAGACGGGAACGGCTGAAAACCCTCATGGCGAAGATCATTCTGTTTTTATCGCTTTTGCTCCTAGATACAATCCTAAAATAGCCGTTTCCGTTTATGTAGAAAATTCCGGATTTGGAGGTACATGGGCGGCGCCAATTGCCAGCCTGATTATTGAAAAGTATTTAACCCGCGAATTAAAAAATCAGAGGAAGTTGGATCGCATTCTTGAAGCTGATTTTATTCATAATGCAATCAGAACCAATTAGCCCTGAACGTAAAATGTTGGGCCAAAGTGCTGCAGTAGCATCTTGGTTAAACTACGAGCAGCAGGGGGTGCAACCTTCGCCTAACGGGGTATTGCTGGAATAACTAATAGAAAACAATTTTTAATCTTAGATTTCGTTCATAATACATGCCATATCTTGTAAGAACAATCTTTTTACTTTCCGTTGTTTTAGTCCAAAACAATGTAAAATCTCAAGTCACTACGCATTTAATACCAACCGTATATGTCGATGTCAACGTTTTTCAAAAAACGGCATTTCTCGGTTGGACTGCCGGACTGGGATTGAATGTCAAGTTATCTGAATCATGGGGAATTTATTCGGGCCTGTTTTATTCGCAAAGAGAATTTATGTTTACGTATGAGGTAAACCCGGAGCCTCCCTCAGCGAATTTACTTTCCATGACCCCCATAAATGAAAGACGTTATAATATTAATTACTTAGTTCAACAGTTAAACATACCATTGTCTGTTCGCTGGTCTTTTTATACGACAGAAAAAACAGCTCTGTATACAGGCCTTGGAGGGACATTACTTTTCAATATTATAGAGAAAGATTGGGGTGAAAAGTATTTATATGATTCAAACGGGAATATTGATCCTGGCCCTTACGAATATTCAAATAATTATAAATACAATAATAAAATATACTTTCCAAACTATATAGGGATGATAGTCAAATTAGGATATGCAATGAAAGTTAATGAAAAAATACGCTTAAATCCGGAAATAAACTACATATTACCTGTCAATATTGGGAGAACAGTACCTGGCTATGATGCAACATTCAGTTTAGGTATTGCAATAATGTATAAGACTTAATTTGGTGAAACAATTAATGGTGGATAATCGTCTTTACTTGCACCCCAGAGTCCTGCTCTACTTTGATGTAATAGATTCCTTTTGAGTGATCCAGAAGATCAATTATCAACATCTTATCAGTAATTTCAAATCGAGAATAAATCTCTTCCCCAAGTATATTATACAAACTTACTGATCTGTTTTTCCCTGCTTCATCATTGAAGGACACAGTAAATGTTCCAGTATTTGGATTTGGGTAAATGGAAACATTAGTCGGATTCAATCTTGATTGCTGTTCTATTTTTGAGATTTCATCCGAGCCGTTTAATTCATATCTAGTACCGTAAACTACCGTGTTCTCAAACATATTATTCTCATTCTCTCTTTCCTTTTCACCACCTGAATATTTACCGCTACACAATGGTATGGTACAATCTTGCAATTGCGCAATAAAGTTTGCTCCATCTTCTGTTTCAAACCCTAAATCTAACGTTATTTCATTTCCCGCATTTAATGAAACCTCTGAGATCGAAGGAACCACAAAATTATCCTGAGCCGTGATACAATCTGATGCCACATATGCCTTAATCGGTGGTGGCGGATCCTCTAGAGTTAAGCACTCTTCACAACACGCGCCAGGAGGACAAACAAAGGGAAGAGGGTTGTATCCGGGCTTTTCTGTGCAACCGCAAAGGCAAGTAAACTGAAAAACAAGTACAATTTCAGGCGACTTTAGTCAAACGTAGAAACTTAACCCAGGTTATTTAATTTTTAAAAATCGCTTGGTTTCTTTATATCCATTTGATTCCAGAGTAACTAAATATATACCATCGCTTAAACTGGAACCATTAAATGTAATCTGATATTTTCCTCCTTTATGCTTTTGCTTGTTTTGTAAGGAGAGTAACTCTTCACCGCAAATATTAGTAATAACTACGGTAACATCTTCAGATTCAGCGATCAGATACTCAATCGTTGCCTGTTCAGAGATGGGATTTGGATATATATTCAAGTAGTTATTTACTTTTTTTCCGTCAATTTCTATGCTTTCATCTTCGTATTGATCTATGTCTAACAGAACAGTTTGATATACGATAGGTGATGGATAATTACTATTTGTACCATCCCACTTACCGTTTGGATACTGAGTACAAGTAAAAAACGGGTCAACAAAGGCTCTGAAGGTTGAACCTTCAACTGCTTTAAATCCTGGTTCAAGCCACACCGATTTCCCGCCATGAAACACTATATCCGCACCCACATCAACAATATAATCTCCATTAGGACTATTATTTATCACATCATAACCTGCTACGATATTAAATGCCGAATACGTTGTCGTGTGTGTGACCGTTTGATTTTGAAGAGCCAAATACGCCGTTACTCCACTTAGTACATTAATGTTAAAAATAACATCACCTGGTGGTCTTGGAACCCATCCTACCGCTGCACCCGAGATTGTACTAATGACCTCATAAACCCAGGCTCTGACTATTACTTCTGTGTTAGTAAGGCTTAATACGTTGCCATAAAACGACCCAATATTAGGGTTCGCTGCTGACAACGCATTTGAACTTAAATACACAACAGGGTTAGGTGTGAAGCCATAATTAAAGGAGCGTCTCACCTCATGTCTTTGGACGATGTACACCGCAGCTGACAGATTAGAACAATCATTGTCAAACATTTCCCACTTGAAGTTGCCACTTGCGCCTAAGTCCGTTCCTCCCCCTAGATATGAATGCAAATTTTGACTAAGGGCCAACTGCACGGCTCTATACGCATTGATTCTTCCATATCCAACGTGTCTATCCCATGTTCCATTAGGATGGCCAGATACTATGTTAAAACACGTAGCTCCAACTTTGTCGCAACTTACTTCCAAGACCGTGCGTACCTCGGATTGAGTAAGACATGGGTTAACTGAGAGAACTAAAGCTGCAACACCCGCCGCATTAGGACAGGCGGCAGATGTGCCAGAAAAACTCGAATTATAATCAGTTCCAGTATAGCCACTAGCGCCACTAATATCTGTAGTATAAATGTCATCTCCAGGGGCAACGACATCTAGAGCCGAACCAAAATTAGAATAATTCGCTCTGACATCATTAACTGTAGACGCACCGACAGCTAGAACATTTGAATTTGATGCCGGAAATCTAACTGTTCTATCATTTGAAGTTATGAAACCATTATTACCAACAGAAAATACAACGACACTACCAAGTCCATCTCTGCCCATAGTAACAGCGTTACTAATGGCATTGTCAATAAATGAAGATGGGGGAATCCCACTCCAAGAATTGGATAATATGTCAGCCTGTCCAATATCCCATGCCCAATTAATTGCATCCGCAGCTTCAATATCACTGATCAAAGATATTGTTCCCAAAAAGAGAGTAACGGGAATGATTTTACAGCTATAAGCTACTCCTGCTACTCCAATGCCATTGTCGCCCACTGCGGCAATGATACCAGCAGTAGCCGTGCCATGTGGATCCCCTCCAAGCGGGCCGCCATTGGTTCCGCCTCCGGACGCATCATATCCAGGTAATAAATTATCAACGAGGTCTGGATGGTTTAATTCAACACCTCCGTCAATTACTGCCACTTTTATATCCGCTCTTCCAGTTGTAATTGTCCAGGCTAAATTGACATCCATATCCGCATCAACGGTTCCACCGCTCTGCCCAGTGTTTTCCAAGGCCCATTGCTGAGAGTAAAACTGGTCATTTGTGTTTCTCTGGGCCTCTTTGAGAAACGATGGCTCCGAAAATTCGAAATTCCCAGATTCAAAAAAGTTATTAGCTAATTCTAAAGAATTGCCAAGAGAATTTTTATTTGTACTGATAATAAATATTTCTTTGTCGTACTTGTCTGCCCTAACAATATTAGTATTTGTAGAATAAATTAATTCTTCAAATTCCAAATAAGATATCCCCTTAAGCTTAACAATAAATTTATTTGTCAAACCCATGTCGAAACAGCCTGGGTACTTAAAAAAAGGATTTGCATACTCAATTTGTAAGTTCTCATTAAGCTCTGCAATAATTTTTCTGACTTGTATCTTAGTAGTACTTTCTGCTAACTCAAGGATTAGTATATTATTTCGAATTACCTGATCCTCGTATATTGGTTTCACCAAGGAGGTAATTGAAACCGCCTCCATTTTTGATCTAAACGAAATTTCCTCTCCGAATTTTACAAGTATTTTGGTTGTTGAAATTTTTAAAGCCATCTTCTCACCCTGATAATAATAATAGTCCTGTTGGGCCCAAGCAACGTTACTCAAAAAAAGAAACACAAATAGATTAAGAGCTAATTTCATAATGGACATTCAAGTTAATACTACTTCGAATCTGGATTGGATTTTATACTAAGTACATTCACAAATTAAACTTCTTCATCATTGGAAAGATTATTAAAAGAAATACCGATGGTTAATATAAACCCACTCCGCTTTATAGAAACTTTTCTTACTATATCATAGGAGGCTGCAGGAACTGTGTTATATATCCAAAAATTGAGATCCTTTCTATACGCTAATTCTACAAAAAGGAACACCCCCTTTAATTTAATATTTTGTCCTATTCCCAGAAGGAAATAACTTCCAAGTCCATTATTGTTTTTATTCCGAAGCGAGTAGGAATCATTATATATTTCCTCTCTTATTGGGTCTTCTTGTTGAGTAAGATCAAAGTTTGTTTCAATTTCTACTTTACGCTGACCATAGATCAACCAACTTATTCCTAAGCCCGTTTGCAAATAAGTGTAGTTGGTTTTATTGGTTTTAATCCGCAAAGAGGCTGGGATATCTATGCTATGGGAAGAAACCTGGTTTCGAATCTCTACGGTTCTATCATCAGGATGGGCGCAATAACAAGTATTATAGAATTCAGCACGTGTTAAATAGTATTCAATAGACGTTCCAATACCAATATTTTTATGAAAGAAATATTGAAACCCATACCCAGCTTTTGCCCCGACATCCCAATAATCTAATGTTTTGTTGGAATTTGTTTCAGAGTTATTTAAGGTGTAAGAAGAGAAATTAGAACCTAGAAATGCAGAATGCTCCACACTTTGCGATTGCGCAACAAATGATAGCGAACATACTACTGTAATTATTAAAATTCTCATTCTTTGCAATAATCAATTGTACAATATAAAACGTTTAAAGGCGTGTGTTTCATGGTGCCTAGTTACCTTTTGTTATAATCATCCACTAATTGTTTTAGTTCAATATTTTCCTTTTTAAGCTCGTAATACAATTTATACAACTCGTGTATATCTAAAACATTTTCTTCAACATTTTGCGTTATTCCTGCCATGGCAGCTCCAACTCTCAGACCATTTTTTTCAATTTCCTTACCAGGTAGAATCCCGGGAAGATGTTTGTTTTTCAAAATATATTTTTCCTTTTCACGCCACGACATTCGCTTATATTCTTTATCAAATACATAATCGCACCAATTGGTCTCAACTATAACTTCTTTCGATCTAATTGTACCACACACTTCCAATTTATAAATTGGGTCCTTCGTTCCAATACCAACATTACCTGAGTTGTTGAAATAAACATTACCATCAGTTGCTAAATTAATATCCAGATTACCGTTTGCATCATATAGATATGATCTTCCAGCTCCCGTAGCTGTTTCAACCACCGCAAATACATTATCCGTATTTGAACTCCTCTCTATGCCAAAATTCACTGCATTATTTACACTTTTTATTGTCAATTTTTCACTCGGGTTGGTTGTACCAATACCAACATTACCTGTTGTTCCAACCCCGGAGGCTGACCTGACAGTTAGCGTTGGTTTCTCACTATTAAAGCCTATCATTAGTGAATTGGCAATATTATTCTCCAATACTAATTGACTGGAAATATTACCACTTCCAATAACAAAAGAATTTGTGGCGTTCTGGGCAGTTCCAACATAGTGTCCTAATGCAAATGAATTACTTGCCACTGCAAAACCCGATCCGCTAAAAGGCCTTATTGTAAAACCATCTGGAAAATCAAAAGTAAAAAGCGGGGTAATTATAGGTGGGTTGTCATCAAAAAGGAAAGTATTAGCGAAAGCCGAAAGCGCAATAGAGTTATCACCGAAATATATAATGCTATCACCGGGCAGAGGAACTATCCGGCTTGTAGCAATTCGGTCAATTGTTGCATTAACAGCCTTCATGTCTCCATTAACGTCTAAATTGAAACCGTTAGAAGGAGAATTTGTGTTTATCCCTACATTTCTATTTGTCCAGACTATAGTATTGCCATTTGGCTGCCAACCACCGCTTGGAGGTCCAGGATTAATAGCTACCGGTGGAATAGGACGCTCTTTAATACGCCCATCAGGGCCTCTCGTCAAATATTTATCTGCACTATCAAGGGGGCCACCCACATTCATGATTTTGAGCTTGCCATTTATCTCAAGTGTTTCAGCCGGGTTCATCGAGTTAGAATTATTGGTTGAAGGATATATTGTCGGTGGCCCTTGTGCAAAAAGCACCTGGCAGTTAAAAAGAATAATTGTTGACACCAGGATGGATTTGCAAGCGTATATTTTGCTCCCCCCACGTCTTGAAGAATGTAATTTTTTCATAGCTAAAATATTAGAATAAATTCTTTTTTGGTTAACAGCATTGTTTCGTAAAAGTAAGGTAGAGAATATTTTTGATTTACAAAAGAAAAATGTAACAATTTATTCTTCGGCAACCACTGTTTACTTTGAATTGTAATCAGGGGGCAATTATACGCAATGGGTTCACCCGCGGATTACAAATCCGTTCGGGAAGTTTAAACCGGTACAGCCATTATTCCCTACCTTTGCCTTCTTTAATAATAAAATCAAGACAATGAAACTCAAAAACATCCGCCTGGATAAACTAAATTTCTCCTCTACTCCTGTACGTTTAAGGCGCACGGAAACAGCTATGGAAGAGTTTAAGCAATCCATCAAAGCAACGGAAGGGCCTCTTGATCCGCTCATCGTGAGGGATATGGGTACTGATGAGTTCATCGTAGTGGCAGGCGAAACACGGCTTAAAGCCATGATAGAACTCGGGTACGAAATCAACTTTCCTGTGCCATGCCTTGTAGATACCTTTACCGACGAACAGGCGCTGGAATATGGTTTAATAGAAAACCTGGTAAGGCAAAAGTTAACGCCTTATGAGGAAGCTCTTGCAGTAAAGCGGCTGGTTGAAGATTATGGCTTCAGGCAAACTGATTTGGCAAAACGCCTGGGGAAAAGCAAACAGCACTTAAATAATTTGTTGAGCGTATTTAGTTTGATCAATGAAGTGAAAGAAGCACTCCATAATGGAAAAATTTCTTTGGGCCATGCACGGGCATTGAATCTTTTACGTGAAAGCCCGGTAAAACAAAAAACTGTATTGGATGAAGTCCTTGCTAAAGATTTAAACCGAGCTGAAACCGAAACTTTAATCAAGAAACTTTTGGGTGAGAATAAGGACTGGTTTATAAAACCCGGTACAACTTATATTTCCAAAACCGCTAAGTTAAGCGTACATCCATCCGGTGACGGATTTCACTTTGATGGGCGTTTCACCAATGAAGAAGAATTACAGAAGATCATCAAAGCTCTGCAAAACAGAATAAAAAAGTAAGCCTGGGTGTACTTTATGCGTATTAGGTTGGTATTCAATCTATTATAACACCTAAAATATTGTTTTTTGTTAAAAGGGCAAATGTTCTACTCGTATTAAGTGGTAATTAAATAAAGCAAGGTGCCGCGTTGCGCAAACGGGCCGGTCAAAGGAACCGAATACCATATGAGAAGGGGGATATCCTTAATAGATAGTATCGATTGGAGCGTTATTATCATGTACCTGCTGTTGGTGTTCATGGGATGGGCCAATATCTATGCAGCAATATACAATGAGGAACATAGTAGCATTTTTGATTTTACACAGAGCTATGGTAAGCAAATGATATGGATCTTGACGGCAATTGTACTTGCCATAGCCGTGCTGGCAACAGATAGGCAGTTCTTCGTGGCTTTTGGATTTCCCATATATATATTAATGATGCTCATGTTAGTGGCAGTTTTGATATTTGGAAAGGAAATTGGAGGTTCTAAGTCATGGTTTGCATTGGGTGCCTTCAGCTTTCAACCTTCTGAGTTCGCCAAATTTGCCACATGCATGGCCATAGCGAAATATTTGAGCTTATTAAATATCAAAATATCAGATTTGAAGACGAAGTTGGTATGCCTGGCTTTAATAACCATTCCGATGGGCCTGATCTTGCTTCAGGGGGATGCCGGTTCGGCATTGGTGTATTTGTCTTTCATTTTTCTAATGTATCGAGAGGGATTATCCGGAAATTTCTTGCTTGCAGGACTCTTCGCAATTATCTTGTTTATAGTGACCCTTGTTCTGCAGGATACATTTATCAATCTGCCATTTGAAACAGTCGTGTCAGGCAAATCAGTATTGGTATCAGTGCTCGCACTCATAAGCAGCCTGATTCTAATTCCGTTTATCAAAAATCGATCGAATAGGGGTGGCGCCACCATGTTGCGCGATGTATCCGTAGTAATTGTAATTACCCTGTTGTTGTCGGTAGCCTTCATCTATAGTGTCGACTATGTTTTTGATGAAGTGCTCAGTGATCACCAACGTGGCAGGATCAATGAATTGTTGGCTATAAAAACAGATCCCAAAGGGACTGGATATAACGTAAACCAGTCCAAGATTGCTATAGGTTCAGGGGGATTGTTTGGCAAAGGATACTTGCAGGGCACGCAGACTAAATTCGACTTTGTCCCTGAACAAAGTACCGACTTCATCTTCTGTACAGTTGGCGAGGAATGGGGCTTCTTGGGGAGTTTTGTGGTGATCACGCTGTTTACGGTCTTCCTCATAAGAATAATAGTGATGGCAGAAAGACAGCGTTCGACCTTTAGCAGGATATTTGGTTACGGAGTGGCTTCGATAATATTCTTCCACCTGGCTGTGAACATTGGAATGACCATCGGGCTGGCGCCGGTGATAGGAATTCCGCTTCCATTCTTCAGCTACGGAGGCTCCTCGCTTTGGGGATTTACGATACTGCTGTTTGTATTTGTTAAGCTCGACGCTTACAGGCTGGATTCTTTTAGATAATACTCAGGTAGGTGTTACTAATAGAATTTGTAGCGGTTGTCAACAATGTTGGCGTTTTTCTTAAGTGCGTTAAATACTTCGTATTCTACTCTCGCCTGCACATTGCTTCCTAATCTGGATTGACTTGCTGTAAGGTCTTCAACTGCAGGTGCAGCGTTATATTCTTCAATCACAAATACAAATACTCCTGTATTTCCTTTTAATGGCGCCGACATAATGCCCTTCTTCGATCCATAAATTTGCCCTATAAGTTTGGGCTCTCTTCCTATTCCAGCGAGATTGAACGAGGAAAATGTAATGTTTTGCGCAGTTTCAACCTGCAGATCAAATTCCTCGTTGTTTGCTGAAAGATTATAAGCCAGATCATCTACATTTTGATCATCATTTTCCGCAATTTTGGCTTTTACATAATTTGCCTTTTTTTCTTTGCGGGCATCTATTTCCATTTCTGTTCTGATATCTTCAAGAGTTGCGTATCCTTCCTCTTTAATAGATGTTAATACGGCTACTACAAACTTATTGCCCAATTCAAATGGTCCAGATACCATTCCGGGCTCCGCTTTATACGCCCAGCGAATCACCTCCCTTGGTGATTCAAGTCCAATAATGGCTTTGTCTCCTTCCAGAAGATCCTGTGCCTCACGATACACCTTGCCAATTTCTGTAGCAGATTTTTCGAAAGATTCCACAGATTTGTTGGACCCCGCAAATTTATTTGCTTCAGCATAAATCTTTGCAAAAGTTTTAGAACTGGGTTCAATTCTCCTATCTATGGTCCCGATTTTAACTTTTTCAATAGGTTCGGTAAGTTCCAAAATTTCGATGATGTGAATGCCAAACTGTGTTTCAACAAGCACGATGTCTCCAACTGATCCGGAAAAACATGAGTCATTGAAAGCCTTAACCATGGTTCCTTCCGCAAACCAACCCAATTCTCCACCACCTTCCTTGGACCCTGGATCATCAGATAAAGTCGTGGCCAATAAGGCAAAATCAGCGCCGTTATCCAGTAAATCCAATATGCTGTCGGCTTTTGTAATATGTGTCGTGTCATCGGAAACCTTTATGGCAACCAGAATATGCCTTGCTTTAACCGAGTCTGGCCTCATCTCAACATCTACTAGTTTAGCCAGCTTATAGGAATCTTCTTCAATATAAGGTCCTACCATTGTTGTCGAATCTGAATTCGAATCGAACATGATGGAATCCAATTCGATAGATAACATGCCCTGCTTCACAAATACGTCAGTGAATCTTGTGTCCGCATTCATATTTACGAATGACTTTATGTCCTCAAGGCCATAAACGTCCGCAAGCTCTTCAGTTTTTCTGTTAATCCAATCTTCAATTAAAAGAGAATCGTCAGTAGAAGGAAATACGTCAAATGAGATATATTCCAGCGAGCGAGATGCTTTCTGCTCATGCTCCTTTTTATGTTCTTCATAGTATTTTTTAATATCGCTCTCTTCCAGTGTAACAATGCTATCTGGCACATCATTATACCGCTGAACCGCATATTTTATCTTTATGCTGGAATTAAAGGCTTCATAATCGCGCTGAGCCTCTCTACGAGTAATGTACAGGCCCTTTTTTATAAGGGAAAAGTACTTTAAGGATAACTGATCTTTCTTTATCGTTTGCTCCAGTGGAATCCACTGGGCTCTTGATTTTCCGCTGGGGTCATTGTCCATGTTCTTTAAGAAACTGATCACGTCACCAGCGCTAAATGCCCCTGTTTCCGGATTGGAAAAAGCTTGTACTACAATTGGATGCGGGTTAGCACCTGTAACCAGATCGAATATCTCATCCGGATGGACGGTAACACCAACATAGTCGTATTCGGCTCCCATTATTATTTCACTGAGCCATTGTATCCAAGTTTGATCCCTGAGAAGATCTGTAGTGGCTACGTCGATAGAAGCACTGCCCGATTGTTCTTTGTAATTTTCAATGGCATTCTGAACTTTCGAGTCAAATTCCCTTGCTGGGATAATTTCTCCAGCAACTTCCCCAATTTCAAATTGACTGGTACTCGATAATGAGCCTCCTGGCCCTAGAAAATCACCGAGAATAAAAGCCAATAACGCTGTACCCACGAAAATAGCAATGAGGAAACCACCTTTTCTCCTTATATCACCTATTATAGCCATGCATTGATATTTTGAAATGGGAATGAAATCCCGTTACTGTTTTTATAGGGAGCGCGAATATACAAAAGATCAAGTTATTTATGAGGGCACATCCTCGATCTTCAGAATGTGTAAATGTACTTTTTCGATTCGTGTATAACTCACTTCAGTTATATCGAATAAGAAGTTCTTTATTTTGATGATTTCATCGATATCCGGGATGTTTTCATAATGAAAGATTATCATACCAGATAAGGTCTCATATTCATCTGAGGTAGGTAACCCAACACTGTATTTATCGTTGAGGTAGTCTATTTCAAGACGTCCGGATAGTAAGTATTCATTCGCCGAGATTTTACGCTCTAAGAGGTCCTGGTTGTCGTGTTCATCTTCAATTTCACCGAATAATTCTTCCATCACATCTTCCATAGTTACCATTCCTGCAGTACCTCCAAATTCGTCCAAAACCACGGCAATACTTCTTTGCTCTTTTATAAATGACTTCAGCAGGTCATTAGCAGTCATCGACTCTGGAATTAAAGAAATAGGCAATAGAATCGACTTTATACTTTTTGGTTTTTTGAACATTTCAAAAGAATGGGCATATCCAATTATATGTTCTATATCCTCTTTGTAGATAAGAATTCTGGAGAGTCCGGTTTTTATAAAGTTTTTTTGCAGCACTTCTATTGGTTCTTCAATACTCAGCGCAGTGATTTCAGTTCTTGGCACCATACAGTCTCGAATTTTGACGTTTGAAAAATCCAGCGCGTTTCGAAATATTTTCACTTCTGTTTCCTCTTGAGATTGGGTTTTACCTGTTAAACTCTCTTTCAGGTAATTATCTAAATCAATTTTGCCAAATACCGGCTTCTCATATTCGCCTTTCACGCCTATTATATGTTTGAGAAAAAAATCAGAGAGGCCAATAATTACCCACACCAGGGGATAGAGGACATAGTACACCACAAGAGCTGGCAGGGTGAAAAGTGCTAAGATCCTGTTTGGATTTATTCGGAATAATGTTTTGGGAATGAATTCAGCCGTAATCAGAACAATGAGTGTGGCAATTACCGTTTGGGTAATCAAGATCATGAATTCCGAAGAAAACCAGGTCATAAGACGTGGTTCCATTAATTTGGCGAGGGATATTCCATAGATTACCAATGCAATGTTATTTCCCACCAACATAGCTCCGATAAAGCGGGCGGGGTGCTTCATGAAAAATGAATAAATCCTTCCCGAAAGATCCCCTTGTTTATTGGCAAGCTCTATCCTCAACTTGCTGGATGATATAAAGGCTATTTCCATCCCCGAGAAAAAGGCTGAAAATATTAAACATATAAAGATCAGGAGCAGACTAGTCATTTTCAGATTCGTCTTGCAATCTTTCTCGTTGTTTCCTGCGCATTCCGTACATGATTCCGGCGATCACGGTAAAAATGAAGAATAAATAACTTTCGCCTATTCCGCTTGTGATTGTTTCATAAGCTCCAAATATGATAGAAGCGATGGCAATAACCAACCAGGCGATTTCCAGGATTTTGATAATTCTTATTTCTTTAAGTGTAGCCATAAAGCTTAGTTTTCTATGTTGATGGTTCCCTTGATTTTTTTGATTTTGAACTTAGTAAAACTCTGGTTTGATTCGAATCCTTCACCCATGATAATTTCATCCGCAGTGGTTATTTTCACGAATTCTTCGGAATGAATTTTACCAGTTTTCTCGTCCCATATGAGGTGTTCGGTATTGAGTTGTTCGCCCAACTCATTGATTAGTATAACATTCCCTTTCGCTTCCATAATTCCTTCATCTTCATAGCTAATGGCGTAATTAGCGGTTAACCTGGAACTAACTTCCATGTCTCCGTCATAAAATTCGATCTCAACCCCTAGTGGGAATTCTATGTATGGTTTTTCGCCAATAAATCGATCTAACCGGGGAGCTATTAACTTTACTTGTAATTGAGCCGAATCACTGTAAATAAGTGTTGCATTGATAGTGGATTCTATGGGCAGCTCACTCTTAGAGGCAATAATTTTGACTCTCTCAAGGTCATTTTCGCAAGAACTGACAATGAACGAAGCAAAAAGTAAGACAAGAAGGATTTTGATGTTCAAACCTGTATTATTACATTCAAAAAACTTGTTTTTTTAGCAAGTTTGTGTAAATTTTGACATAACTGCGGTTAATCAGTCTGGCAACATGCAATCGGCAAAAAACAAATTGCCATTTGCAGACTGCCTATTTGTTTAAAATTCGCAAACCATTTTTAATTGACATAAAAGACACTTTGTTTGCAGCTTTGCTGTGTTAGGCCTTATTGAACGCGAACAGTAGTAGTTTCATTTATCCAACACGCGACAGAATAAGACTTCCCCTCCGTATAGTTATAAAAGAATGCGTCCTTCTTCGTAGGGAAATACTTCGACCAAGTGGCAATTTTTTTGTTTGCTTCTTCAGATATGGAGCCATCAATTGATTTGGCTCTGATGTACTTATCGACAGCCACCCAGTACACGGCGCTCTTTTCAAAATCTTCGGTGCCGCAGTCTTTTGAGCTTGCAGCGTATAAATCCCCAATTAACAGATAAGGCTTACCCCATCCTGAATGCAGCGAAGCAGCTTTTTGGGCAAATCCACGTGCAGCAGCAAACTGCTTCAAATTCCTAAAATAGTGCTTGGCCAACATGAAATAATAGTCAGCCTTTTTAAGCGGGTCTTCTTGCAATTCAATGGCTTGCTTTAAGAAAGTTGTCGCTTTGCTAAATTGTTTTTTATCTATCATCATTTTACCCATGTTGTAGGCAGAAACTGCAGAGGGCTCCAGGTTATGAAGTGTTTCGGCTATTTTAGCGAAGAGCGGGTCATCGGTGCATTCTTTCTTATTCATGAGCCATGCAGCTCTTTTGAGCCACTCTGCATCTTCTTTTTTAGATTCAAACTGTGCTGTGTAAATTTTCTTAAGGTCATCGCAATTCGCAACTGGTTCAAAAAGTATATTCACATTATCTCTGGCAATTTCGTAGAATTCACGTTTTTTAGCATATTTGTCACCCTGCAGTTTGCCTATTTGATACTCAATAATTGTGATTACAACGTCATATATCTCAATCACTTTCTCCTTTTCAATTTTTTCTGCCTCCAGCATTTTTATTGAGGATTGGAAATATCCGGTAACTGCCCCGGCTTTGGATTTTTTTGCTTCAAGCGCTACAGATTTGGCCAGTATATTATAAGATTCCTCCAGGTTATCTTTCCGATATTGCAACATGTCAACGCCCTTTAGCCCCAAGACAAATCCTTCCTGTTTATAATTCACAATCCTCTGATCATACACCATAAAAAGTGTATCTACCAGCGCAGTTTTTTTGTCGGCGTCCTTCTCTTTCCTTATTAATAGTTTGTACATCTTCGCTCCGCTGGCGTACATCTTCAAACTGGATTTCGGGCAATTGTTGAACACCCATCTCCATCCCATCATGGCGTCGGCATAGTTCTTTTGCTTGTAAAACTCGATGTACAATGAAAGATTTTGTATACATAGAATGCTGTCTTCAGGCGTTGCGCCATATTTGCCATTTTGAGCATATGAAGTCCCATATAACAAACAAATCAGTAGCGTTAATATCACTCTCGTACGCGTTATTTTTATGTTCAAATTATCAATCATATTTTCTTTTTAAGAACCAAACATCATTAATAGTCAATCCGAAGAAGACACTCCAATAATTTTCCTGAATGAGATTGTCTTTGATAGTTCCTCTTCTTCCAATTTCATACGACAGGTTAATAATTGAACCAAACTTCCTCAGGGGTAATCCAATACCAAAACTTGTGCCATACTTATTTAGTCTGCTACCCTTCATTTGCAAGTAAGTGTTTTCATAGTAAAATCCCAAGCGATAATAAACCGTTTTCAGGTAGTTGTTAGAACGGTGATCGGGATTAAATTGCACACCCATGCTGAACCTACTGCTATTAGCAAGAGAATCTTTAATATCAAATGAGCTGAAGTTTGACCAAAATCGGGTAAAGTAATCAAACCCGAATAGCCATTGCTTGCCAATTTTAGCGCTAATTCCAATGCCAAAACTACCGGGGAGCAGTACTTCGCCAGTATCAGATAAATTTATCGTAGTATCGAGCGGAAAGATCAAAAAGGGTTCATCCAAATAGTCAATAAACGATACACCAATTGTACTGCGTTTTGAAGTAAGCTTTGTGGAAAGGTCAAAAGTTAACCCCGCTGATATGGTTAGCTTGTTTTGTAATGCCTTATTGGACAGGGAGTCAAAGGTATGGGTGTATAATAAACCATAATTGAAATGAAAAGCCCCCATTTTTTGAGTCTCGATACTGTAATAATGGAATGTGTTAGCGTTTTCAAATATTTCTCTCCTGGATCGTTCATAGGGGCCAAACAAGTATGATGCATTGATTCCAATTGATAAACCCTTATACTGAAATGCGTTTCCCCAATAGAACTGATTCAGGCCTCCGCTGCCAATAAAAGTGTAATCAACCTTACCTATATTAGGCAAATTTGCCCGATCCACTACCCTGTAGCTGATTTTGCTAAATGGTTTAATGCCGAAGCTACTGCCCCACCATTTTGTAATTGGAAAGCCTAAGGCAAAGTAGCTGATCGAGGTGCCGAAAGTTGTTTGACTGGTGTCCGTCAGGAGTAATTTATTTCTGAAAGTTTGGAGACCGACCTCGAATAGAAACGACTGCTGCTTAAAATAGCCATATGAGGCGGGGTTGGCTATGTTGATCGCCTTTGGATTAACCAATCCGATACCCAATCCTCCCATTGCCCGGCTCTGGGCAAATCCTTTGTCTTCAATGTCTCCTAGCCCAAACCTGGAATAAGGAGAATTAACCCCATTTTGCCCATGAACTTCCAGTTGTAATAGAAACAACAAGGATACAGCAAGATGCAGGATCCTTATATTAGCGATTGACATTGAAATTCAATATTACATTTAGCCCGGTAAGAGCCAGGTAAGGGTCTGCAAAGATGAGATTTTTTTTGGATTGGAATACGCCCCTAAGCTCATTCTCAAAATACAGGTAATCACCACCTGTTAACACCACTTTTAAATCAGGGGTTTGATCATAATACTGGGTTATTAGTCCGGCAATTTCATTAAAAATTCCACGCATTACTCCTGTTAAAATTGATTCACAAGTTGATCTTCCCTTCAAAGCAATCTGTTCAAGCGGTTTGTCAGCCACTATTAACGGTAATTTTTCAGTATAATTATTCAGCGCTTTGAATCGCAAATCTTTACCGGGAGAGATGCTTCCGCCCCGGTATTCATTTTCACTGCTAATGAAGTCGAAAGTGATGCATGTACCCACATCAACTACCAATATATTCTCATTTCTGAACCGATTATTGGCCCCAACAGAAATTGCGATGCGGTCGGCTCCGAGTGTGTCCGGTGTATCATAGGATAGAGCAATCGGTAATGGTGTTTTGCTCGTGAGTTTTGTGATTGGAATGTCTGGATAAAAAGAAGAAATATCCCTGTCTTCATTTCCAACTAAAGATATTATTATGTGCTGAACGTCGCTAAAAGGTTTGAGAAAAGTATCCAGTATTTTCGCATCTGAATCTTTTTCAATGGCAATGTTAGCGGTTAATTTGTCGTCGACAAAAACACCTATTTTGGAACGAGTATTTCCTATATCTGCTACCAGATTCATATTCTACGTATCATTGAAATTTTCAAAATTAACAAATAGTTGAGTAAATTCGCCGACTCTAAGAAAGAGGTGCTATACCTGCCCGCTGAAGCTTAAGCGTAGGCGGGGTTTAGTTGGTAGAGCACCCAATTGAAGGGGGTACCATAGCTCAGTTGGTAGAGCAATGGACTGAAAATCCATGTGTCCCTGGTTCGATTCCAGGTGGTACCACAAATTAGGCCTCAACATTTGTTGGGGCTTTTTAATATGGTCCATTTCGTTTATATCATTGAGAGTAATACAGCCAATAGATTCTATATTGGTGAAAGCAAAGACCCTCAAACTCGCGTCAACATTCATAATTCACATCATTTTAGGCGAGCAAGCACAACTATTTCCTCAGATTGGAAATTATATCTTACTATTAGTTGTAGCAATAGAACAGTGGCTCGAAGAATTGAAAAACACATTAAAATGATGAAGAGCGCTAAATATATTAGAAACCTACGCGCGTATCCAGAAATGATTGATAAACTAATTAACAGATATGACATTTGAAATTGGTGTCCCTGCCCCGATAGATATCGGGGCGATTCCAGGTGGTACCACTAGAATAGTTTGAAGTGTGAGAGCAAGCGAAGCACTACAAACGGTTCTCCTCTATCATTCATCCTCCCTCTCAAACATTCAAAACGAGACTATGTTTGACTTCAAAAAGCTACTACTTTCAGCCCTTTTTGTATTTTAGGTTTTGAAACGGTTGCAAAAATATCATTTCAAATTACCTTAGAAGAGGCTTAGAGGAAATAACAGTCTATGTATAAGTCTAAAATAATCGGAACAGGACACTATGTACCAGATCGCATTGTTACCAATAGCGATTTGGAAGAAATGATGGACACCACTGATGAGTGGATCGTTGAGAGAACAGGGGTGCAGGAAAGAAGATGGTTTGAAGCGGGAAAGGATACCGTGTCAAACATGGGCACCAGAGCAGCACAACGTGCGTTAGAAAACGCTGGCATAGAGGCAAGTGAACTGGATTTCATCGTTTTTGCTACGCTGAGCCCGGAATATTATTTCCCAGGATGTGGCGTGTTAGTTCAGGATCAATTGGATCTGGACACAATCGGTGCCTTAGACGTACGCAATCAATGCAGTGGGTTTATCTACGGCCTAAGCGTTGCAGATCAGTTTATCAAAACGGGGATGTATAAGACTATTTTGATAATTGGTTCAGAGATCCAGAGCAATATCATGGATAAATCCAGTAATGGGAGAGCTATAGCGGTAATCTTTGGTGATGGTGCCGGAGCCGTTGTATTACAAGCGACAGAAGAAGAGAAAGGGATATTGTCTACCCATATGCATTCGCAGGGCAAATATGCGTCTGAACTTACAGTTAAAGAACCCAGTACACGGCACAAGGAGCAAATTCTTAAAAGGCTAATCGACGGTGCAAAGGCTGATATATATCCTTATATGAACGGAAAGTTCATATTCAAGCATGCTGTAGAGCGTTTCTCTGAGGTAATAAACGAAGCATTGGATCAGAACGGCCTAAAACCCTCTGATTTGGATATGCTTATTCCACATCAGGCTAACCTGCGGATCTCTCAATATATTCAGCGCGAATTGGGCCTCGCGGATGATAAGATTTGGAATAATATCCAGAAATATGGAAATACGACGGGTGCATCTATTCCTATAGCACTGGATGAAGCCCAACGCGCGGGAAAGATAAATGATGATGACCTCGTTTGTCTTGCCTCTTTCGGAAGTGGATTAACCTGGGCGTCAGCCCTAATACGGTGGTAAAAGACGTTATCCTTAGTTTAGTTATCAATGCGGAGAATATCAAACTCAATGAAAAATAGACCATTCATCATATTTTATATCCTGGTAGCATATGTTTTTATACAATTTTGCTGGTGGGGATATCATATTGCAGATCTGAACCGTCAGGTGTACGAGCTCAGCGTTAAACTTGAGAATACCGTGCAATCAGATGCTGTTCACATAGAGGAAACTGTGCAACAGCTGAAAGATAAATTGGTGAAACGCAAATGGATGGTCATTGGCGAAGGTTCAGTATTTGCATTATTACTGGTCATGGGAGTGTATATTACCCAAAAGGCGTTTAAAAAAGAGGTAGACCTATCCACGCAACAGAATAACTTTTTAATGGCAGTTACACATGAACTCAAATCGCCACTGGCCTCCATAAAACTGTACATGCAAACCATGCAGAAACACGACTTGGATGTACAGAAGAGTGATGAAATGATAGAAAATGTATTAAATGAAACCAATAGATTGACTTCATTGGTTGATAATATTTTGCTATCAGCTCAAATAGAGACGGGCAATTATTTATTGGTAAAGGAAGAGGTGGACCTGTCAAAATTGATAAACGATCTACTTGATAATCTTGCATTATTTCCGCACAAGGAGAAAATTAACATTCACAGAAACATTGGGCCAGACATCAAATTGAATGCTGATATCAACGCAATGAATTCGGTTTTTATAAACCTGATCGATAATGCTGTTAAATATTCAGATGACCCATCAAATATCTCAGTTGAACTTACCACAAACAATTCAAACGTAATACTGATGGTAAAAGATGAGGGCCAGGGTATTAGTGATGCTGAGAAATCCAAAGTATTCGATAAATTTTATCGGCAGGAAAATGAATCCACCAGGAAATCGCAAGGAACAGGGCTGGGGCTTTACATTTTAAAATATCTTGTTGAGCAGCACAATGGTACGATTAGCTTGAGAGACAATGAACCAAAAGGAAGTATCTTTGAGATCATTTTTAAGTCCTCATAATATTTCAAGTTGAGCAACAGAACGGTTCTTATTATTCTCGATGGTTGGGGTCACGGTGATGGCTCAAAGTCTGATGCCATATCTTGTGCCAACACACCATTCATCGATAGCCTTCATCAGCAATACCCCAATTCGGAACTATTAACGGACGGAGCTAATGTTGGCCTGCCTGATGGACAAATGGGAAACTCCGAAGTGGGCCATTTAAATATTGGTGCAGGGAGAATTGTCTTCCAGGATCTTTTGAGAATTAACAATGCCATCGCCGATGGTTCGTTTGAATCGAACGCATTGATCTTGGATGCACTTAACAAGGCCAAAGAGTCAAATACAAAAGTACATCTCTTGGGATTGTTATCTGATGGCGGTATTCACTCCTCTCAGCAACATCTGCATAAATTAACTGAAATGGCAAATAAGATCGGCCTTTCAGAAGTTTTTATTCATGTCATCACGGATGGCCGCGATACAGACCCGAAAAGTGGAGCAGGTTATATCAGTAAGTTGAAAGAACACATTTCGGGAACTTCAATAAAAATTGCCTCTGTCGTTGGCAGATACTATGCAATGGATCGGGATAGAAGGTGGGAGCGAATTAAAACGGCATATGATCTTTATGTAAATGGAATTGGTAGCCCGACTGAATCTGCAGAGAATGCTGTAAAAGAGTCTTATGAAAAAGGGATTACAGATGAGTTCATCAAACCTGTAGTGGTGCAAAATGGTGGGAAAGCTATAGCATCCATTGAAGAAGGCGATGTGGTTATTTGCTTCAATTTTCGAACGGATCGCTGCAGGGAAATTACCACTGCACTTACCCAAAAGGAATTTCCCGATCATGCCATGATTCCTCTGAAACTTAGGTATCTGACAATGACCAATTATGATAATAGCTTTCAAGGAGTGGAGCCGATCTATGAAAAAGAAAATTTATCGATGACCATAGGCGAAGTGCTGGCCAATGCGGGAAAGACGCAACTTCGAATTTCTGAAACAGAAAAATATCCTCACGTCACCTACTTTTTTTCAGGCGGAAGAGAGGAAAAGTTTGAAGGGGAAACCAGGCTGATGCTCCCCTCACCCAAAGTTGCAACTTATGATCTTCAACCTGAGATGAGTGCCGGAGAGGTTACCGTGGCTATGGTTGAGGAAATCAAGAAGAAAGACAAGGACTTCATATGTCTGAATTTTGCCAACCCCGACATGGTTGGGCATACAGGTGTTTTTGAGGCAATTATAACCGCCTTGGAAACCATTGATGAATGCACAAGGAAAGTGGTTGAGGCAGGCCTGGAGAATGGCTATAAATTCTTGATAATTGCTGATCACGGAAACCCTGATTATTGCATGAACGATGATGGGTCACCGAATACTGCTCACAGCAAAAACCCTGTACCTTGCATAATTATTGATGATTCTTTACCCTCCGATGTGACCATGAAAAACGGTATTTTGGCCGATGTGGCACCTACCATATTAAACATGATGGGTATAGATATTCCTGATGAGATGACGGGAAAGGTGCTGGCAGGCTAATGGAGAAATATTAATCGATGAGTACTATCTTTCCGATATACTTGTGTGGATAGTCTAGAAAATCGGTCGTTTCAAATACTACAATATACACCTCTTGTTGTGACATCTTTTTGCCGCCGTTACTACGGCCATCCCATCCTTCATACCTGTCTTTCGTCTTGAATATCAAATCGCCCCATCGATTGTAGATGAACATCTCATAATCTTTGATTCCACCGCCTGTGCCAAAAAAGAGCTCGTTCATTCCATCTCCATTTGGAGTGAAGGAATTGGGAAAGTGAAAGGTGTATTCGCAATCAATATCAATGGTAACACTATCATATGCAACTGAAGTGCCGCAAGAATCATAAACCGTCACCAGATATGTCGTTGGCACCATGGGTTTTGTAACCACAATTTGTCCGGATCCTGCACCAGCGCTCCAATTGTAGGTAAGTGGCCCCATCCCTCCACGTGCGGTAGCATTCATATAAACCTGCCAGTTGCACACGGTTGTGTCTCCCCATACTGAAAGTGTAATTGGATCAACGTCGTTAATGAGCAGCGAAGCGTTGAATACATGTGGGCAAGTCGTGTCAGTGGTTGACGGAATGATGATAATATCAACTGTTTCCGGCCCTTCGGCTGTGCTGTCGTAAATAGGTTCGATTTCCAAAGTGGCGGTTGTGGATCCAGCGGGAATGATAATGCTATCGAAAATTTGCACATAGTCTGTTACATTGACCGCTGTTCCCCCAACTGAAAAGTAAATTACATAATCATTATTTAGCGGAACGGGAAGCGAAAACTCAAAGCTACTGTTTTTACAACCCTCGTAGGCATTCGCTTTAACCGTAACAACCGACCCAAGTGGGTCTCTGACATCTACGGTAACAGGGTTTAGTATGAAGAAATTACTGCAGGTATCGGATACTTGTACAGAGTAAATTGTAGTTTGAGTAGGCGAAACGCTGATGGTTGAGGTAGTTTCCCCGGTACTCCAGCTATACGCGAGCATTCCGTTGCCACCGGTAGCTTGAGCTACCAATGTCGCAGTTTCTCCAGGGCAGATGATTTCATCCGCAGCCGTCACATCAACAGGATCAATATTCTTAATAAAAATCGTTGCCTGGTAGGGTGCGTTATAGCACAAACTGTCAATACTATCACGCGGGAGCGTAATTGTAATGGTTTCATCACCTTCCGATATCCCATCCTGAAAGGAAGTTATTGAAATAGTTGTCGAGAGCTGCCCGGCATCAATCACAACACTGTCTGCAATTGTAGTGAAGTCTACTCCATTGGTTGCCGAACCGGATATTGTAAATATAACAACCGTAGGGTTTGTACTGGTTTCATTGATGGATATGATAAATACACCCTCTCTGCAGCCTTCATAGGCAGTATCGCCAACCGCCAGAATTTGCGAAGGCGGATCTGTTGTTGTAACGAGCACCTGGTCAATTGCTATTGCATTACCACAGGTGTCGGAAACTGTGACCGTGTACAATGTTGTATTTGCGGGTGTCACTGTAACCAACTGATCAGTGCCAATTACTGAGGTGCCGTCATCCCACTCATAGGTCAAACCGGCACCACCAGAGCCAAATGCATATAGGTCGGCGCTTGCACCTCCGCACACTACGGTATCAGGTGAAGCAACTACTTCCAGTGGATCCACATTCATGATGAACAAGCTCGATGTGAGTGCCGGGCTGGAGCAAAGCCCCGTTGTATCAGGAATAGTGGTTATGATAACCTGTTCAGTTCCTTCGCTTAATGTATCTGCAAATGGGAATATTGTCAGATCTACCGACGACTGGCCCGCCGGAATAACAATGCTATCAAGTATGAATGTATAATCCACTCCATTGGTTGCACTACCGCTGATGATAAAGTAAACTGTATAGCTGTTCGCGGTAGAGCCTATTCTGGTAAATATAAAAGTGGCGTTGCTGCACCCCTCGATAGAAACCAATGTATTCCCGGTTTCCAGGATGAGTCCTCCAACACTTACAACAACTTGTTCCGTAAGCACATTGGTGCCACAATTGTCAGTTACCGTTACAGTGTATGTTGTGGTTTGTGATGGGCTGGCTGTGGGGTTCGGGCACGTAGCACAGCTGAGACCAGTAGTTGGAGACCAGGAGTAAGTGTAGGGCCCAATTCCCCCTATAACGGATGTTGTTATTGTATATACATTTCCAGGACAAATAACGGTGTCATTGGATACCGTTAACTCCAGCGGATCTGTATTTATGATAGTTACTGTTGCAATAGAAGGTACATCATCGAGGCATGTGTTGTTGGTTAGGTTCGCAGGAATAGTAATGATAATCGTCTCCACACCTTCTGGAATCCCATCCAAAAACGCACCGATGTTGAATGTGACTTGGGAAAAACCAACTGGAATGACAATTGTTCCGGGTAATAAAGTGTAATCAACTCCATTGGTCGCAGTTCCGGTAATAACATAATTGATAGTTAGTGGATCGATAGTAGCTCCTGCACGCGTAAATATGAGCAATAGTGAATCACATCCTTCTACAAGCGTAGCAGTGGAAGAACCAACTGACCCAACTTCTACCTGAATTCCAATGGCTCCGAAACTGGCAGCTTCCAAAAATACGCCGGAGTCATAGATGCCATCGCCTGCATCTGCAACGGCCATTTTCAAATGATAAGTTGTACAGGGTACCAAATCCATTTCGGCCGTGAGAATCGTGGTAAATCCATCGTATTGCACAGATTGCCCTCCTAGTGCTTCATTGTCTACATAAAAGGCTGTATTTGTCAAGTTATCGTTAGGGCAGTAGGTGGATGAGCCACCGGCTGATCCGAGAGTGCCATTATTAACCGTATTGATTCCAACTGGTAATGATTTACCAGGTACCAATGCAATGTTAACTCCATTATACATTCCACCTGCCGGGTTGGGGCCCCAGATGAAAAATCCAAAAACATCATTGAATTGGGTGCAAACAAATTCGTTGTACTCTTCCGAGGCGAATACATACCGGAAACTGATGCCGTCAGTAACAGTTTCAAAATCGAATTCCAGCACCGCCGCATTGTAGGTGGAGGTTGGTTGGTTTATGCTGGCCAGAATGTCCAGGTCAGGGTCTCCTGGAGTCATGTTATCAATGCCATCACTGCCTGAGTCATTGGGGCCTGGCGCATCGTTGATATTTCCGGTATTGATGATAACCCCGGCAGAAATACCAATATTTGAACCGCTACCGTTGAAGTAGCCAATCATATCTGCATCGGCACCAGTTGGCAAGACGGTTGATCCATTGAATGTCACATTCGTAACCACGAGTCCAAATCCCAACAGGACTTGTTCCACCAGATAAACGGGATCATTATATGGAGGCGCATTGTCGACGGCAAGTTGCGCCAAGGAACTTTTTGGCGACAGCCCAAGGCAAATGAACAATGAAGCACAGGTAACAATATGTCTAACAGTAATTGACATCTCTTAACTCAACTATTTTAGCAGTTATACTGATTCGTTCTCTATCATATACCGTATACGCTAAATACTGGTGTATGTTATCATACTTAAATAACTAACTAAATTACAAAATATATATAGGAAAGGACGACGAAAAATGCTGGGGGTTGCTTCGACAACAGCAAGAGTGTGAGTAGCGAGCAAAAGTAAAAGCAATTCTCTCTAAACTCACACTCCAACTCTAACTGTTGAGTTGGGGGTTGCTTCGACAACAGCAAGAGTGTGAGTAGGGAGCAAGAGTAAAAGCAATTCTCTCTAAACTCACACTCCAACTCTAACTGTTGAGTTGGGGGTTGCTTCGATTGCAGCAAGAGTGTGAGTAGGGAGCAAGAGTAAAAGCAATTCTCTCTAAACTCACACTCCAACTCTAACTGTTGAGTTGCGTAGTTAGATCTTTCCTTTCTACTCTGTGATTACAACTTTCTTAAGAGAAACAATATTTCCCGCGGAGATAAGATGAATAAAGAACATACCGGTTCCGATTTCATTGGCTTGTAATATAAGAGTAGTTTGGCTTTTGAAAAGAATGTAGGTTCTCACTTGTCTTCCTGTAATATCATAGATCTGTAGTTGCCTCTTGCTATTTGCCGACTGCCGATTTAGTTTTACTGTTGCACTACCACTAAATGGGTTTGGATATACTTTGATCAGGTCTTTGTTGGCGATTTCATCTATGCCAAGGCAATACTCCACTGTTACTGATTGAGAAGCACTGTCTGTACAACCCAAACTATCGGTGTAGGCATAGGTAACTACGTATGAATTAACTCCGGTTGTTGGATAAAAATAATTGTTTGCAACACCTATTCCACTGAATGTTCCACTATCGGGTACTCCAGTCAATGCCACTGCAGGCGCTGTAGAACAATAGACAGAGTCCAATCCAGTAATGGTAACAACAGGCAAATCGGCAACTGAAAGACTGGTTGAGTGAATACTATCACAGCCGGCAATGGTTGCAAGACTATCAAAATATGTTCCAGAACTCACTCTATAAACACCATAAACTAAGGAACTATCACCAATACATATTGTTAGTGCTGAATCGCTAATGTTGTACGTAGGATTGACTGAAAGGATGGTTGAATGAATACTATCGCATCCATTAATTGTTACAAGGCTATCGAAGTAGGTTGCTGCGCTAGTTCTATATGCCCCATATATTAAAGAACTATCATTATCGCATATTGTCATTGCCGAGTCACTAATATCGTATGTTGGAGTAACTGATAACACGGTTGAATGAACGCTATCACATCCGTTAACTGAGGTAAAGCTGTCGTAGTAAGTTCCTGCGTTGGTTCTATACGTTCCGTAAATTAAGGAGCTGTCACTGTTGCAAATTGATATTGCAGAATCGTTGATGTCGAAAGTATTATTAACAGTTAAGATCGTTGAATAAACACTGTCACAGCCATCGACTGTAGTAAGGCTGTCGTAGTATGTTCCACCACTTGTTCTATATGTTCCATATATTAATGAGCTGTCGCCGTTACAAATTATTAGTGCGGAGTCGTTGATACTGTACTCAGGATTGACTGATAAGACTGTTGAATGAATACTATCACAACCGTCGATAGTTGACAAACTGTCGTAAAATATTCCCGAAATAGTTCTGTAAATTCCATAAATCAATGCGCTGTCACTTGCACAGATGATAACTGTTGGGTCAGTGATGTTATAATTCGGATTAATCGCAAGTACGGTTGTATGAATGCTGTCACATCCATTAATTGCCAAGAGGGTGTCAAAGTATACCCCTGAAGAGTTTTGGTATGCACCTTGCAAGTAAATGCTGTCATCAGAACAGATGGCCAGCAGCGTCGTATCCAATATTAATAGAGGCTCTATGATTGTGATAGAATCTAACTCAACACAACCTACAGAATCAGTCACCGTGACATAGATCGTACCTGGAGCAAGTCCGTTAATGCTGTCTATAGTGTCGCTTGTTGACCAAGCAAAAGTGTATGGGGAAATACCCTCAAATATGATTACTTCCGCCACCCCATTATTGGCTCCATGACAAGTTATATCTATTTTTGAGACGCTTACATCAAAATCAGGATTGTATTCCCAGAAATCACTAAACGAATTAAAGACGCCCATACTGCCGGTTCCTATATATCCTTTATCATTGATTGAAAAGCCAACTGCTTTATCCCTTGCCGCTCCTCCCAAATTAGCTTTTTGTTCCCAGTAATCTGTAACAGGATCATACTCCCAAAAATCATCTGAATAACTGTTTGGTGGAACAGCCCAACCTACTCCAATATAGCCTCTTTGCTTTATTGCGAATCCTACTGCATCAAATCTCACTGCACCACCAAAATCTGATTTTTGTGACCATGAGTCACTCCAAGGGTTATACTCCCAAAAGTCCTTTTGAGGATTTCCATTTCCCGTATCACCGGTGCCAATGTACCCTCTTTGTTCAATGGCAAATCCCACCGCGCGAAATCTTCCATTTCCACCAAAATCTGTTTTTTGAGTCCATATATTTGTTAGAGTGTCATATTCCCAAAAATCTTTTACCTCTAATCCAGAGCCGGCTAAACCGGTTCCTATATATCCTTTGGATCCAATTGAAAATCCCACTGCTTGACTTCTTGCCGCACCCCCGAAGTTTGCCTTTTGATTCCAGGTATTTGTAGCCGGGTTATATTCCCAGAAATCGTATCTATAACCTCCACCATATCCTGTTCCAATATATCCTTTGGTGCCAATCGAAAAGCCCACCGCTCCCCATCTTGGCACGCCTCCATAACTTGCTTTTTGCATCCATGTGTCAGACGCCTGATCGTATTCCCACAAGTCACTATGACTGTTGCCTAAATCATCACGTCCTGTTCCTATATAACCTTTATTACCGATGGAGAAGCCAGTAGCACCGAATCTTGCAGTACCCCCAAAGTCAGCTTTCTGCGTCCATGCGTCACCAATCGGATTACTTATTAATACTGTTGAGTGAATACTGTCGCAACCAGCTGTGGTGCTTGAACTATCATAATACGTTGATGCAGAAGTTCTGTATGTGCCGTAAATCAAGATGCTGTCGCCTGTGCATAGCACCACTGCCGAGTCACTAATGTTGTAAGCAGGATCAACATTAAGGATAGTTGCATGAAGGCTGTCGCATCCATTAGCTCCAGTTAAAATATCATAATACGTATCAGCGATTTTCCTATAATAGCCACCTAGTAGAATACTGTCATTTTCACAAATCGTCGAAGTTGAAGTTGTTTGAGGAATAGACTGACATGGAGAGTATTTAGCCATGAATATACTCTGGTCCAAAGTAGTGACACCAACGCCAGGATCAAAGTCAGTTGGGCCGCCTATTTCGCCAGTGATGTAAAGATTCCTATTGTTATCCAAAGCGATGCTGTGGCTTAAATCCCAACCTCCTGAACCTATAGTTTCAGCCCACAGATAGGCACCTGAAGAATCATATTTTGCAAAAAATATTCCCCGAGGAGAAGGTGACACAAGGATATTTGTAACTATTGAGTCTGGGTTGAAATCACAAGTATCACCAAAAACGCCAGTTAAATAAACATTACTGCTATCATCTATCGCAATACTCCTACCTATGTCTATTGACGATGATCCCATAATATTTAACCATATATTATTGCCAGAGGCATCATACTTAGCAAAGAAAATATCTGAGGCAGCTACCCCTGTTGCATATACTATTCCGCTATCATCTACTCTAATCTCATATCCTGTTTCAAGACCGGGTCCGCCAAATTTATTCGCCCAAACGAAGTTGCCAGCAGTATCAAACTTGACAAAAAAAGCATCTAAAGATCCAGCCGAAGATAGGTTTGATATTCCACTATCAGGATCAAAATCTACTGTACCCTGAAACCCGCCTGACATATAAACATTTCCGATATAATCCACGTCAACTGAAAACCCGGTATTACCGCCTGTTGAACCTATACCTTTCGCCCAAATAAAATTCCCATCGGTATTGTACTTAGCACAAAAAATATCCGTCCAATTTACTGAACTAAGATTAGCAGAACCAGTATCAGGATCAAAATCTACGGTGTCCTGGAAGGTACCTGTAATAATGATGTTCCCATTATCGTCAACTGCCATTCCATAAGCTCGATCATCTCCAGCTGATCCAATTCGCTTCGCCCAAATGTAATTGCCTAGTGAATCATATTTAGCAAAAAAGATATCAAAATCTCCGATTGGAGTTAAGTTAGCAACTCCTATACCTGGGTCAAAATCTGCTGTGCCATAAAACCATCCGGTAATGTAGACATTACCGTTGTTATCAACAGCGATGTCATAACCAATATCTGTACTCGTCGATCCTATACTTTTCGCCCAAATGTAGTTACCCATTGGATCATATTTAGCAAAAAAGATATCGGGACCGTAGTTAACAGGCATTAGGTTGGCGGTTCCAGGGCCAGGGTCAAAATCAACTACATTATTGTTGTCTAATCGGCCTGTTATATAAACATTTTTGTATTGGTCTACTTCTATATCAAAACTAACATTGTAACCCGAAGGGCCTATAGTTTTTGCCCAGTTGTAGAATTGGGCACTCAACGTTCCAAAAGGAAATGAAACGATACAGAGTATAAAAAATCCAACTGCTTTTTTCGCTTTTTTCAACTGTTTTTCTTTCTATGAATCATAATCGGTTAAAGTTTTAAGTCGTGCAATACCTTCTAAACAACATTTGAGATTGGTCTTGTTCTGCCAATTATTTCATAACACCAAACTTTGGACATTATTAATCCAACAACGTTACATGCCCAATATACATATGAGGATAATCCTTGTAATCCGTCAAATTGATTACATATACGTACACATCCTGCTGGGCCTTCTTTCTGCCATTATTAGCCTGTCCATTCCAGCCATGTTCGAGGTCGTGCGAGACAAAAATTTTATCACCCCAGCGGTTGTAGATTCGGAATTCAAATAGCTTGATTCCGATTCCTATCCCGGAGAAAATGTCATTCATGCCGTCTCCATTAGGAGTAAATGTGTTGGCAATAAAAAACGCAAAACCCGGCTCCACATAAACTTCACCATAAGCTGTATCTGCACACCCTATCCCGTTGTAAACAATTTGCATAACCTGATAGTGGCCCGAATCAGGAAAAGAATAAGTATTGTTACAAGGAGATATGGTATCGCCACCGCTGGTAATGATGATGCAGTTTTGTGCCCCTTGGGAGTTGTCAATAAATATTACGCTGGGATCATAAATGGTCAATTCTTCTGGTATAATAGTCAGCCCGGCAGTTGGAATATCATACACCAAAACCGTAATCGTGGTATCCATCACAGGAGTAGTTTTGCAGATGCTGTGGGTTATTTCCAGGGTAACGGTATAGCTTCCAGAATTTTGATAGGTGTGCTGCACACTGTCTTCAGTAGCGAAATTCAATGCTCCTGATGGTGGATCACCGAAATTCCAGAAATAGGTAACGCTCGAGTCAACCGGAGTAGAATTGCTGATAAACTCGGCGGGAAATGGTTTACACCCTGAACTTACCGGAACATCAATCGATGCAACCGGAACGGGTATAATATCCACCTTTACGCTATCCGTATTTGGGCATCCTATTGCATCAAATGCCGTGACCCAATAGGTAGTTGTTATGGTTGGGGCCTCGGTAATAGTTTGTCCGGGCTTGCTGCCATTCCATAAATACGTTACGCCGCCGGAGCCCGTCAAGACAACAGATTCTCCCTGGCAAATTGTTGTATCGGGGCCTGCATTTGCTGTGGGGGCGAGGTTTACGAATACCGTAATATTAGCCGAGTCGTTACATCCAATTAGATCTGAAACAATGACAAAATAGGTGGTCGTAGAATCAGGTGCAACGACAATATCTGCTGTGGTTTCAGCTGTGCTCCACAAATAGCTGGTTGCACCTGATGCAGTGAGCGTGACATTGTCACCCTCGCAAATTGTAGGATCTGGCCCTGTGGTTGCAATGGGTAATGGACTAACAGTTACAACAACCGAGTCATCATCATCGCAGGTGCCGCTGGAAACATTCACGTAATATACCGTGGTGGCATTCGGAGCTACCGATGGATTCGCGATAAATGGATCACTTAGCCCAGTTTGTGGCGTCCAGAGATAAGTTGCTCCACCCGATGCGTTCAAATTCAAGGAATCGCCCATGCAAATAGTGGTATCCGTGCCTGCCTCCGCCACAATAAAGTTTTGCACCGTAACGGTAAGCGTATCGGTATCCTGGCAACCGTTGGAGTCAAAGACAGTAACCACATAATCAGTTGTAACCGTAGGAAAGGCCATGGGAGTGGCTGTATTCGAATTTAACAAAGTACTATCCGGTGTCCAGCTATAGGTCACGCCGCCGGAAGCAGCCAGGATCACCGTGTTTCCCGTACAAATGGTAACATCCAATCCAGCCTCTGCTATGGGAGTTGCCAGTATTCCAACGTTTACTGTGTCTGAATTTATACATCCATTGGTGTCTGTGGCAAAAACCAGGTATGAAATGTTGGTATCTGGGGTCACTGTGGGTGTTTGGCAACTGGTACAGCTTAGATAGGTTGGGGGATCCCACAAATAGGTCGAAGCTCCAGAGACATTCAGTATTGCAGATCCATCCGGGCAAACCTCTATGTCAGGTGACGCGACAACTACAGGTAGAGGATGAACAATTACAATGGCAGTGGCAGAATCTACTACCTGGCATGTGGTGGAGTCAGTAATGACCAGGATTACTGTGTAAGTACCAGTATCGGTATAAACATGTGGCTCCTGAAATAAGGTAGAGTAGGTGCTATCGCCGAAATCCCAGAAAAAACTGAGACCACCTGTTGATTCATTGATGAAGTTCGCCGTAAAGGGAACGCAACCCTCATAGTCTGGGAGTATATTGAATTGTGCGTTGATATCTGACATATCAAACTTAAATGCTGCGTTGTTGCAATTAGGGCTGTTGTTGGTGTTTGACCATACTCCTGGTGTGGTTGGATAGTCGGAGTTTGCGCCGCATCCTCCACATACTGATTGATATACAATTCCATTTTTGTCGAATCTACTCGTACCTCCATCCACATGCTCATTGCTAATTGGCCCACCGAAAAAGGTCGCATACAATAATGTTTCAGCATTTTTAAACAGGACCATGAGATGAAAATCACTGCCATCCGTTGTAGATTGGAAAGCATTACCTGTTATAGGCATACCGAAGGTACTTCCCTGCTGATTGATGACGCCTCCCCACCCAGATACAAATACGTTTTCGCAATTGTTGACCAGAAATGCTGACGGAGATATGTTGGGAATACCACCACCGGTTCCATAAGTCGTGGAGTATATGGTGGCGCTCAATGCGTTGTTGAGCTTATGAATGAATTGATTGCCACCAGGATTTGAATAAATTGTGCCAATTACCGAGTCGGGAATAACCAAATATGTCCCCTCGGTTTGTCCAAGTAAGTACACATTGTTGTTGCTGTCAAGCTGAACGAAATAGGTTTGGTCATAGGATGGAGTGCCAATATACGTAGCTGCAATTAACGTGCCTCCACTGTTGGAGATATGGGCAACAAAGCCATCTACGCCGCCTTGAATTGTCGGGTTCAGGGCGCCTGAGGTGGTGGGGAAATCAAGGCTGGTAGTTCCGCCGCATATATACACATCGCTTCCCAAGTCAAATTGCACGGCGTAGGCCGCATCATCACTTGACCCTCCCAAATATGAACTCCAGATTAAAGCCGATAAATTGGCGTTTAGTTTAAATGTGCAGCCATCTGTGGCGCCTCCGGCAAAGGTGGTTTGAAATCCGTTGACAATTGGGAAATCCGTAGAGGCGGTAGTTGTAGCAATGTAGCTGTCACCATTTCCGTCAACGATGATCTCTCCTCTAAAATCATCACCATAATTGTACCTCGTAGAAGGTGATATATTCAAACCGTCATTACCTGTACCTCCAACATATGTGGATGCCACGAGCGACGTGCCGTCCGCACTTAATTTTGCCACCACAAGATCAGAACCGTTGAGATACTCTATGGAGCTGGAACTCGTAACGCTGCTACCACCGTTAAACGAGGTATCATAAGCACCACTGGTAGTTGGAAAATTTGCTGAACCTGTCGTGCCAAAGATCAATAGCTCACCGGCTCCGTTAACCACTAAACTATGGGGACATTCGTTAAAAGACCCACCAAGGTAGGTGGCAAACACCCTGCTCGAACCATCTGGTGTGTATTTGATTATACCCATGTCGCAGGCGTAGAATGTTCCTCCCGCAAAGCTGTCCTGATAGGCTCCGGGAGTTGGTAAAAATCCCGTATCCCCTGGTGTGGTTTGGTATCCCGGTGCGAAGACAATTCCTCCTGAAAATAGATGGCCATCAGTATCGAAGGTTGCAGTAAAACCCCAGTTGTCAGCAAATGATCCTGAAAATGTGGAGAAGATCAATTTTGGATCGATGATCAATGGGAGATTGGTGTCATATCCTTCCGGGAAATTGAATGACATAACTTTCCCTTCCAACTGAAATTCGCATGGAACCTGAATGTGCACACCATCTTCCACTTGATAAGCATATGGGCGCTGTTCGAGAATATTATTTACCGATGTAATGATGTGCAGATTGCCGTCACGAATAAAAAGTTCACTGAGCCCGTTGTATTGAAGCTTTATTTGACTGGGATCCCCTGCTGGATTGACAATGAAGTCATATTTTAAATCGAAATCGCTGCTGTACACGTGCATGTCAATATTTGCGTACACCGATTCATAATTTAGTTCAGCGTATATCCTGACATTCGATGCCCACATTTCGGGATCGTCTCCGATATAGTAATTCCTGTATTCTTTAAAGGGATTTGCGCCTTGTATTTTTTTGGTTTCAGCATTCAATAAATCCACAGTGAAAATATGATAGCGCATGAGTCCACCCTCATTTTTCTCACTCCCACTTCCATGGTCATTCATGTTGCTAAGGTCTTCCTCATTGTAAAAGACATAACTAAAGCCTAATTTCCGCAGGTACAAATATCCGTTTGGCAATTCTGAAATGTGCGAAATACCCTTGTTCCATTGCCCTTTGTTTTCAATGAATTGTATACCCGTCTCGATAGCAGCAATGGTTTTGGGAGTGTATTTATCAGCCTGGTCTTGTGCAAAAGCGATACTACCGGCAAGTGCACAAAAGAGACTGATGAAGAAAAGACACGCTTTTTTCATGTTTGCTGAATTGCCAGAAGAATAAAAAAGGGCCGGTGAACCAACCCCGGAAACCAGAGCTATTACTCGATCAGGGAAATGTGCCCTATCACCTTGTGCTCCCGCTCATAAATGTCAATAATGTTCACGATGTAAACGTAAACGTCTTGTTGAGCTTTTTCCTTACCACCATTCACATGGCCATTCCAACCTTCTTTCAGATTGTTGGTCTTGAAGACCATGTCACCCCAGCGGTCATAGATGAGCATCTCGAAATCAACGATTCCGTATCCTATGCCAAAGAAAAGGTCATTCATGCCATCCGCATTTGGAGTGAAAGTGTTGGGGGCAAAAAAGATGTATTCAGGCAATATTTCCACGGTTAGAGTAATGGTGTCAGAACAACCATAATTGTTCGTAACAATTTGCGTTATATCATGGTAAACTGTTTGGTTATACGGTAATGTGGGATCGAAATAATTTTGTTCGTAGTCGCAGATTTGCATGGTATCACCAGGGGTAATTATCAAATAGCAATTGTTTGCCCCATCAGAAATATCTATAATAGTGACGATCGAATTATATATGGAACCTATGATTGGGTCAACAATCATTCCTGCTGTAGGGGTTGGTAACACGGTAACAGTATCATATTTCGTCATTTCCTCATAGCCTTCACAGATTCCCAGTACAATGGTTAAACTTGGGATATAGGTTCCCTCCGGATCATAAGTATGTGAAGCTGTTTGGGTAAAGGCAGAGTCTCCATCACCAAAAGCCCATATATATGTTAGTTGACTGTCAGCAACATTATTGCTGGATGACCACGCGTTAAATTCCACAGTAAACGGATTGCACCCTATTTCGCTTTCAAAATCAAAAGTTGCGATTGGTACGTCATAAATCAGGGTAACGGTCGTTGCCGTACTCACGCATCCATTGTCTCGTATCGTAAGCGAAACAGTGAAAGAACCGGTATCGAGGTAACTATAGCTCACTGTATCAGTCGTTGAAGTTCCCAATCCATCGCCAAAATCCCACTCAAAAGTCGCGTTGGGTCCGTAAACTCCTTTTGCATCAAAAAAGAATTTATTGTCGGGAAAGCACTGCTCCACTTGAATTGGAATACTGGCGTTGATCTCAGGAAATACACCGATCGCTACGTTATCCGTAGATGTGCAACCATTGAACGTGGTAGTAACTACGTAATTTGTCGAGACGATGAAAGTTGTGTCATTGATCAATGAAACCGTGGGAGCTGATATCAATGAATTACTCAGGCCGGTGATCGGCGTCCAATCATAGGAATGTCCTGAGAGTATTGAAGTTCCTATTGTAACAGTATCTCCCGAGCAAATAATCGTATCAGGGCCTGCTTCTGAAACAGGCAATGGTTTTATATAAATTGTTTGGGTATAGGTGTTTATGCAACCAAAACTTGAAATAGCAGTTAGCGTGATATCGTAAAAGCCGACACTGTCAAAATAATAGCTGATATCTTCAGTAGTGTCACTGTACAAGCCCGCCATATCCCAGGACCAGGAAACGACAGAACCAGAGTCGATCGTAGTGAGATTGTCGAAATCAATGGAGTTATTTACACAGGGTTCGTCAGTCGAAAAATCGATTTGGGGTTTCGGATATACATATACATTTTGAAAAGTAACATCTACACAACCCTTGTCATTTATCGTGGTTAACGTAACTGCATAATAACCACCATTTGCATAGGCGTGTTGCGTATTTTGATCTTGAGACACGTTTCCATCTCCAAAATTCCAATTCCAGTTGGTGATAATGCCATTGATAGAAACGGAAAGGTCTGTAAAAAACAGATCGGAATCTGCGCAAGCTGTAATGAATTCGTAATTAGCTACCATACCAGGATAGACGTTAACCGTAGAATACGCTGTATCGGCACAAGGCCATCCGGGATTTGCTATTAACGTCGCGTAGTATACGCCTGTATCCGGGTACAAATGCGAAGGAGAAACATCTGTGGAAGTTGCTCCATCTCCAAAATCCCAGTGATAGAAAGTTCCGCCACTGCTATTGTTTTGAAAAAGCACACTGAAATCATCACACTCCAATATATAGTTAGGCAGAGATGCAGTGATAACCGCATCGCAGTTCACCACGTTAAATTGAAAATCACGTTTGTTGGTACTGAGGAGCTGCCCGTTCAGATATTCTTTCACGCAAACGCCAACCACAAATTGTCCTACCGTTGTCGGTGCCCCATATAATTCCCCCGTTTGAGGGTCTATGGTAAGCTGAGGCGCACCATTGAATGGGCTGGTTGCCGAGTAAGGAGAAGCAAAGGTCACGAATGCGGGAGGTGGTGCAGGAGGTGGTGATGTGGGGGATGGCATCGGGCTACTGTTACTCGCGCCAACATAGGGAGCGCAAAGCTCATAAACCAACGAATCTCCGTCAATGTCGGTAGCCGAATGGTCGAAAGTTAATGTATCTCCCTCACACAAAGCAATTGGAGGAAAGTTATTGAAATAGGGATTGCTATTGCACATGCTTAACCCTGGGTCCGGAATAATGGAATAATACGTAGCCCCTGTATTGTCTGGGGTGACAATATTCAGGATAGTGCTGTTTCTGCAACAGCGCTGATATACCAGGTGGTAACCGCCCGAAAGTGCTGGAAGGTTTACGGTAGTTGTATAAATGGCCTCTTCTACACAAACATCAGGGGGAATTGCCAGGCAAGGATTGTTAATATAGACAGGAAGTTGGATTGATCCCGGAAAGGTAAGGCTAAGAGATTGAAGAAGTACACCTGAGACGTCATAAATAAACACATACGCCGGGTTGTCGTATTGAGCGCAATTGGTGCAATAGCAATCCCGGAAAATTTTTAAGCGGATCAAATAGTCATCATTTCCGAGGCATTCATAGGTCAACTCGCCACCAACAAGGTGGTAAGCAGTTACGGGGGTGCTTACAAAGCAACATGACCCCAAAACACAAGCGAAGATGAGTTTTCTCAGCACAACCTCTTGTTCAAAAATGCCAGCTAACGGAAGCGTTAGTACCATTACCTGACGATGCTTAACCCGATTCAGTTGCCTTATATTGTCTTACAAGCTGCTCGGTACCCTTCAAATGTACGCAATTTTTATATCTTTGCCAGCATATAATTAATGCAAAACACATCTGGTTATACGGCTTTTTTTGAGGAAAGTTTAACCGGTTTTTTGGAAGCTCAAATTAATGGGAAAAATTAAAGAATATATAGAAGCGAACAAGGATCGTTTTCTCGATGAATTGGTGGAACTACTAAAGATTCCTTCTGTTAGCGCAGATCCGAAATATACGGAGGATGTAGCCCGGGCAGCAGATTATGTTCGTGATAGTTTGATAGCAGCTGGGGCAGATAATGTAGAATTATGCAAGACTGCAGGGCATCCGATAGTCTATGGAGAAAAACTTACCAACACATCCCTGCCAACAGTTCTGGTTTATGGGCATTATGACGTACAACCACCAGATCCATTGGAATTGTGGAATTCACCGCCATTTGAGCCAGTTATTACCACTGAAAATGGAGAATCAAAAATATATGCCAGAGGTGCCTGCGATGATAAAGGCCAAATGTACATGCATATTAAGGCCTTTGAAATAATGATGGATGCTGGTGATCTGCCTTGTAACATCAAATTCATGATAGAAGGCGAAGAAGAGGTAGGTTCTGAAAACCTGGGAATATTCGTTGCTGAGAATAAAGAAAAATTGAAATCGGATGTGGTACTCATCTCAGATACTTCTATGATTGCCAATGACGTTCCATCGATCACCGTCGGGTTACGTGGTTTGAGCTATGTGGAGGTTGAAGTCACAGGCCCCAACAGGGATCTTCATTCAGGCGTGTATGGTGGCGCAGTGGGGAATCCGGTGAATATTTTATGTGAGATGATCGCTTCACTTACTGATGAAAATAATAAGATAACTATTCCAGGTTTCTATGATGATGTGGTGGAAATTTCGGAGGAGGAAAGAGCAAAAATGGCAGAGGCACCATTTGATTTGGACGAATTCAATAAAGACCTTGAACTGGGAGAAGCCATTGGAGAAAAGGGTTATTCAACGGCTGAGCATACTTCTATCCGGCCCTCGCTGGATGTTAACGGTATCTGGGGTGGTTACACAGGAGAAGGGGCTAAGACGGTTTTGCCGTCAAAGGCTTCTGCAAAAATATCAATGCGCTTGGTACCGAATCAAAGTGCTGAGAAGATTACCAAGTTGTTTGCGGATCATTTTAAATCGATTGCGCCCAAAGCGGTTAAAGTGAAAGTAACTCCTCATCATGGAGGTGAACCTGTGCTTACACCAACTGATTCTATTGCTTATAAAGCCGCAAGTATGGCCATGGAAGCAACTTTTGGCAAGGTGCCTATTCCGGTTCGGGGAGGTGGGAGTATTCCTATCGTTGCTCTTTTCGAAGATGTACTTAATATTAAAACCGTGCTAATGGGTTTTGGGCTGGACTCAGATGATATTCATTCGCCTAACGAATCTTACGGCGTATTTAACTATTTTAAAGGTATTGAGACCATTCCCTTGTTCTTTAGGTACTTTGGTGAGTTGAGCAAATAAACATTCCCTATCTGTAAGTGCAGATCGTTTAAAATCAAAATTCGAAATCTATGATGAAGCCAGGCATTTTGAAACTCGTTAACTCCTATCTTTTATTTGTAATGATAATTGCGGCGATTTTTGCCGGCTGTACAATGACCTCAGAGTCAGATATCAAGGACAGTGAAATGGTTAATCCTTTATTGAGGGGTGCCAATGAAATTATTGGATTTGGTGACCTGACTGCTACCAATATTGAAGATGCAGCGAGAATTGCAATTGAATCGGCTGAGAAAGAATTGACAATACTCAAAAATATAGAGAAACGTGATTTTGACAATACAGTCAGAGCATATGACAAAGTTTTCAATTCGATTAGTAAAATTATTCTCCCACTTGATCTGATAATAGAAGTAGACCCGAGAGAAGATGTTAGAAATGCAGCAAAAGATGCGCAGGCGAGCTTAAAGGATTTCTTTTACCAGTTGGATGTGGATGTTGAGTTATACGATGCCATTAACGCTTATGCTCAATCAGATGAAGTGGAAGGGTTAGATCAAGTAAGGAAAAAGTTACTCAGTAAGATATTGTTGGGATATGAAAGAGCAGGATTTGGATTGGATGAGGAGAAGAGATTAGAGATTAAAAGTATAAAATCGACAATTGATAGACTTAGCACCGAATACAGGGGCAATGTAGCAGCAGCTTCATCTAACTCCATCATAATTTCTGCAAGCGATACCGGAGGGCTGGACTCTGCTTATTTGGCGGCTAGGGTTACAGATGATGGAACATATGAAATAGACGTTACTTATCCTTCAATTGTTCCATTTCTGAAATACTCAACAAGTGATTCTCTGCGCAAAGAGTTACATAAGACTTACAGCCGAAGAGCAGCCCCGGAAAATGTTGTGATACTCGACAGCATATTATATCTGCGAAATAAATTGGCCAATATCCTGGGGTATAGAAGCTATGCCGAATACGATTTCGTGGATAATATGGCCAAAACTCCGGAGGTGGTTTGGGAATTCGTAAACTCACTGAAGGAAAGTGTTCGAGAAAAAGCGGAATATGATACCAGGCTCCTACTAAAAATCAAATCGGATGAGATTGGACATCCAGCCACAAATATTGAGATTTGGGAAACCAGTTACTATTCGCAAAAACTGAAGCAACAAAACTATCAATTGGATGAAAGAGAGGTGAAGCAGTATTTTGAATTGAACAGCGTATTGAATGGCCTGTTTGATATGACTCAGAAAGTGTTGGGCTTAAAATACACCGAAGTAGATTCTCCGAATGTGTGGCACCCTGATGTGCGAATGTTTAACTGCTATGATGCTGAAAGTGATAAATTAATTGGCAGGTTCTACTTGGATCTATACCCGCGTGACAATAAGTACTCACATGCTGCCATGTTTACGATAACTGGTGGTATGGCACTGGAAGATGGAGGATACGAAATGCCGGAAGCATCATTGGTGTGTAATTTCCCAAAACCTCAGGGTGATGAACCAGCGTTGATGTTTCATAGTGATGTTGAGACATTCTTTCACGAGTTCGGCCACTTACTGCACTGTATGGTTTCAACCTCGGAGTTTGCTTATCTCGGTGGTCCGGAAAATGTAGTGCTGGATTTTGTTGAAGCGCCATCTCAGATATATGAGAACTGGGCATGGAACAAAGAAACGTTGTCTCTCTTTGCCAGGCACCATGAAACAGGCGAAGTTATTCCGGACGAATTGTTGGATAAGATGCTGGCTGCGAAATATATGAATTCTGGTATGGGAGCCTTGCGACAGCTGTATTATGGAACGTATGCTCTCACAGTTCATGATACTTATGTACCATATGGAGATCAAAATACGACTCAACTTGGTTATGATCTCAGAACGGAAATAACAGGACATAAGTATGTAGATGGAGATCAATTTGAAGCCTCATTTGGACACCTGATAGGATATACCGCAGGCTACTACGGTTATATGTGGTCAAAAGTATATGCACAGGATATGTGGTCGGTTTTTGAGGAGAAGGGGCCACTGAATAAAGAGGTGGGTATGGAATATCGAAGAAAGGTGTTAGAGCCAACCGGAAGCGTTGACGCATTGGAATTGGTAAAGGATTTTTTGGGCAGAGAACCCAACAACGAGGCATTGTTAAAAGACCTGGGGCTGGAAATATCGGTTAAATGATTTATTTTTCATGCCCTCATTACCAATATTTTTATCATAAGAAACTGAAGCTAGGCTGGCTGATGAGAATCAATTCTACTTTGGTCATTTTGACTTTGGCATTTACAACTGTTGGTTTCAGTTTTTGTGGTAGTGAGGCCATAACAGAAAAAGGAAACAGCAAATCACAAAACATTGTCTTGGAAGATACTGTTAAACATAAATTCACAAACGCTCTCATTAATGAGACGAGTCCGTATTTGTTGCAGCATGCTCATAATCCGGTGAACTGGCATGCATGGAATGCAGAGACCCTCGAAAAAGCCAAAAGAGAAAATAAGTTGTTGCTGATCAGTATTGGCTACTCAGCCTGCCATTGGTGCCATGTCATGGAGCACGAATCATTTGAAGATGAGGAGGTGGCCAGGATCATGAACGAGAATTTTATTTCTATAAAGATCGATCGAGAGGAAAGGCCGGATATCGATCAAATTTATATGAATGCAGTTCATTTGATGAACCAAAGGGGAGGGTGGCCGCTTAACTGCTTCGCTCTTCCAGATGGGAAGCCATTTTTTGGGGGCACTTATTTTCCCAAAACTCAGTGGTTGCAATTGTTAGACAAAGTTGCGGCTGAGTACAAGAACAACCCAGCAAATGTGAGGGATTATGCCAATAAGCTTACAGAAGGGATCAAACAGAGTGAATTAATCTCATTGAACCCTGAAAAACCGCTTTTCACGAATGATGATCTGAATAAAATGGTCACCATTTGGAGTAAGCGTTTTGATAATAAAGAGGGTGGGGGCACTGGAGCACCTAAATTTCCTATCCCCAATAATTATTTATTCCTGCTCAGGTATGCGCACATGACCAAGAATGCTGCGGTGCTGGAACACGTTAAATTGACATTAGGTAAAATGGCGTATGGCGGGATTTATGATCAGTTAGGTGGTGGTTTTGCCAGGTATTCAACAGATGCGGTTTGGAAGGCTCCGCACTTCGAAAAAATGCTATACGATAATGCACAGATGGTGTCATTGTATTCTGAGGCTTACCAATTAACCAAAGATCCACTGTACAAACAAATTGTTTATGAAACACTGGAATTTGTAAGTCGTGAGTTGACGGATGAGACAGGAGCATGCTACTCAGCCCTTGATGCGGATAGTGAAGGTGAAGAGGGCAAGTTCTACGTGTGGGAGAAGGAAGAATTGAAGTCTTTGCTGGGGGATGATTTCAAAGTATTCGCTGATTATTACAATGTGAACAATAATGGGCTCTGGGAGGGAAAGTACATTTTGCTGCGAAGGAAATCTAAGAAGAGCATTGCAAAAAGTAACGCCATCTCCGTTGAAGAACTGGATAAAATACTCGGAAAAGCGAAGATTATTTTGATGAAAGAACGAGACACCAGAATAAGGCCGGGGCTGGACGATAAAAGCCTGACTTCCTGGAATGGCCTGATGATCAAGGGATATGTAGATGCCTATATGGCATTTGATGAACCGAAATTTCTGGAGAGTGCGTTAAAAACGGCCAACCTAATCTCAACTATGCTGATTCAAACTGATGGTGGTTTATACCACAGTTATAAAAAGGGTAGAACCACCATTAACGGATACCTGGAGGATTATTCTTTTATTATAGAATCATTTATTGCACTCTATGAAGCAACATTTGATGAAAAGTGGTTGACGATGTCAAAAGAGTTGATGGACTACACAATACAGCATTTTTACGATGCAAAGAGCGGTATGTTCTTTTTCACGTCTGACTTAGATCCGGCTCTTATTGCAAGAAAGATGGAGGTTAATGATAATGTGATCCCTGCCTCAAATTCCAGCATTGCAAAATCATTGTTTATGCTGGGTCATTTCTTTTATGAAGATTCCTATAATAAAATTGCCATTCAGATGTTGAATAATGTCAAAAAGCACATGGACTCATATCCATCTGGATATTCTAACTGGGGCTTGTTAATGTTAAATGTTGCAAACGAATATTACGAGATTGCAATTGTTGGAAAAAATGCCAGCAAAATACGTCAGGAGTTGAACTTACACTACGTCCCCAATAAGTTATATTTGGGTTCATTTAAGGAAAGTGCGCTGCCACTTCTGGAGAATAAATTCGTCAAAGGAGAAACTATGATATATGTTTGTGTTAACAGAGCATGCAATTTACCTGTTACTGAGGCCGTTGAAGCGCTCAAGCAACTTCGATAAGTAATAATGGGCTCAGAACATAAAATAAAATTTGCAGTAGTTGGGTGTGGCCATATTGGAAAGCGACACGCCAATATGATCTCCAGAAATCCCGAGGCCGAGTTGGTAGGGATAGTTGATGTACGTTCAAAGCAAGAACTCGAACTCGGAGAAATAGATGTTCCCGTCTTTACCTCAATGGAAGCGCTTTTTCAATCCGATATCGAAGTAGATGTAATTAATGTATGTACAGCAAATGGGCTTCATGCCGAGCATGCCATGTATGCCCTTTCGAACAACAAACATGTGGTCGTTGAGAAGCCACTTGGTCTTCACACCGACAATTGTAAAGCGGTCATTTCCAAATCAGAGGAAGTAGGACGCCATGTGTTTTGTGTTATGCAAAATCGGTTCTCGCCGCCATCGGTATGGATCAAGAATGTTATTGATAATAAATTGCTAGGTGATATTTACATGGTACAATTGAATTGTTTTTGGAACAGGGATGATCGCTATTATAAAAAGGGTGGATGGAAAGGAACGATAGAAATGGATGGAGGAACCCTGTTTACACAATTCTCACACTTTATCGACATGATGTATTGGTTGTTTGGTGATATAACAGATATTAAAGGTAAGTTTCACAATTATCGTCACCAGGACTCTACCGAATTTGAAGATTCAGGAATCATCAACTTCAGTTTTATAAATGGCGGCCTGGGTAGTTTTAACTATTCTACTGCTGTTTGGGATAAGAATATTGAAAGCACGATTACGATCATAGGGAGCAAGGGAAGTGTAAAACTAGGCGGACAATATATGGAGGAGGTGCAACATTGTCATATCGACAATTACGAAATGCCTGAGCTGCCCAAGCTGAGTACTAAACATGACTATGGCGATTACAAAGGGGCGGCGGCAAATCACCACTTTATAATTGAAAACGTAATTGACACCTTGAACGGGAAAACTGAAATGTCAATTAACGTTGAAGATGGGCTGAAAGTTGTTGATATTATTGAAAGAATGTATGAGCAAAGAACACAATAGGAAATTATGTTTAAAGAATTAGAAAATAAGGAGAACATGCTAGCCGTTATTGGATTGGGTTATGTTGGATTACCAATAGCGCTCGCATTTGCTAAGAAGATATCTGTGGTCGGTTTTGATATCAACAAGGAGCGTATTGACATGATGAGAGAAGGAGTTGACCCGAGCGATGAATTAGATAAGTCTGAATTTGAAAATAGTGACATAGAATTCACTACCTCTACTGAAGTATTGAGTCAGGCCAATTTTTATATTGTAGCCGTCCCAACCCCAATAGATCAGCATAAGCAGCCGGATCTGAAACCTTTGTTAACTGCTACCAAGACGATCGGCGGAGTGTTAAAAAAAGGAGATTATGTCGTATATGAATCAACCGTCTATCCTGGATGTACAGAGGAAGATTGTATTCCAGTACTTGAAAGGGAATCTGGATTAAAATTCAAAGAGGACTTCAAGGTTGGATACTCACCAGAGCGCATTAACCCTGGTGACGCCAAGCATACACTAAAGAAAGTCGTCAAAATAGTATCAGGTTGTGATGAGGAATCGTTGGATGAAATTGCCAAGGTGTATGAGCTCGTGGTGGAAGCTGGCTTGCATAGAGCCCCGACCATGCAAGTTGCGGAGGCGGCCAAGTGTATTGAAAATACGCAGCGAGATGTGAACATTGCTCTGATAAATGAATTGTCAATTATCTTCAGCAAAATGGGAATCAACACTTACGATGTGTTGGATGCAGCTGGTTCAAAATGGAACTTTATGAAATTCAGCCCAGGGTTGGTTGGTGGCCATTGTATTGGTGTCGATCCTTACTACCTGACGTATAAAGCTGAAGGGTATGGCTATCACGCAAAAGTTATCAATTCCGGCCGTTATGTGAATGATTCCATGGGTTTCTATATCGCCAAACAAACGGTAAAATTAATTATCGCTTCAGGTAAACATATCTCGGAATCCAAAGTGTTGATAATGGGCGCTACCTTCAAAGAAAATGTTACGGACATAAGAAACTCTAAAGTAGCCGATATTGTGAAGGAATTGCGATCTTTTGCTGTAACTGTCGACGTCACTGACTCTTTTGCTTCTTCTAAAGAATTAGAGCGAGAATATGGTTTTGTGCTCACTGAACCAAAGAAAGACTACGATGCAGTTATCGTGGCGGTAAATCATGATGATTATGTAAATCTTGATGAGGCCTATTTCAAATCAATAACTACAGATAAAGGTATACTTGTCGATATTAAAGGGATTTATAGGAACAAGATCCAAGATCTTGAATACTGGAGTTTGTAAAGCTCCATTAATTATATTCCATTTTGAAAAATAAAGTACTGGTTACAGGAGGTCTCGGCTACATCGGCTCACACACAGTAGTAGAGCTACAGCAGAATGATTATGATGTTGTTATACTGGACAATCTGTCCAATTCAAAAATTGAGGTGCTGGACGCTATTGCAAAGATCACGGGAACCAAGCCGGATTTTGAGTTGATAGATTTATGTGATGAATCACTATTATCTGGATTTTTTGAATCCGGAGGGGCTAAAGCAATAGGCGCAGTGATTCATTTCGCCGCATTTAAAAATGTAGGCGAATCAGTCCAAGATCCTCAAAAATATTATCGGAATAATCTGTTATCACTTCTCAATCTGTTAAACTGTATGCGTGCAAATGAAGTTAGGGATTTAGTTTTCTCATCTTCATGCAGTGTTTATGGAAATCCGGATAAAGTCCCGGTAACAGAAACCACGCCACTTCAGGAAGCTGCATCACCCTATGGAAATACCAAGAAGATTAGCGAAGATATAATCCGTGATTTTGCCAGGTCAAAAGAAATTAGCGCAATTGCACTCCGTTATTTTAATCCTATTGGAGCACATCCATCAGCGGAAATCGGAGAATTGCCATCAGAACATTCGGATAATATTATGCCCGCCCTCACAAAAAACGCCACTGGCCAACTCAAAGAACTAAATATTTACGGTGGTGATTACAATACATCAGATGGAACTTGCGTCAGGGATTATATTGAAATAACGGATCTGGCCAAGGCGCACCTGAAAGCACTTAAAAGGTTAGGGAATAGTAACAATATGGGTACATATGAAGTATATAATTTAGGTACAGGCTTAGGCGTTTCCGTGTTGGAGATCGTTAACAGTTTTGAAAGGGTGAGTGGTGCCAAATTGAATTATAAGATCGTGGATCGTCGGGAAGGGGATGTAGAGATTGTTTATGCTGATCCGTCTCTGGCCAATAAAGAATTGGGATGGAGTGCTGAGAACAATCTGGATACCATGATAGCAACAGCGCTTGCATGGCAGAAGAAAACGAATGAGTAGCGAAAAACACATATTGATAACCGGAGGAGCCGGGTTCATAGGTTCACATGTGGTGAGGGAATTTTCAATAAAATACCCGAATTACAAGATTACCAACCTGGATAAGCTAACGTACGCGGGAAATCTTGAAAATCTGGTGGATGTAGAAGCAGGAGATAATTACTCGTTTGTAAAAGGAGATATCGTTGACGAAGCATTTGTAGATGAATTGTTCACCAAGTCGGACTTTGACGCTGTTATTCACCTGGCGGCAGAGTCGCATGTTGATCGCTCTATCACCAATCCAAATGAATTCGTGGAAACCAATATCGTTGGTACCCTTAATTTATTAAACGCTGCTAAGAACACCTGGGGTGAGAATACCGATGGCAAGCTGTTTTATCACATTTCAACAGATGAGGTTTATGGTTCATTGGGTGAAACAGGTTACTTTGTGGAAACAACTCCGTATGATCCCAGGAGTCCTTATTCAGCCTCAAAAGCCGCGTCTGACCATCTGGTACGTGCATATTTCCACACTTATAATTTGCCAATTGTTATATCGAACTGTTCTAACAATTATGGCTCGCATCAATTTCCGGAAAAATTGATACCTCTGGTCATCAACAATATTAAACACAACAAAGAAATTCCTGTATATGGCAAGGGGGAAAATGTCAGGGACTGGTTATTTGTTCAGGATCATGCAACGGCCATTGATATCATATTCCACGAGGGGAAATTGGGTGAAACCTACAATATAGGCGGAAGCAATGAATGGAAAAATATTGATTTGATTCATCTGCTTTGCAAAATCATGGATTCAAAATTGAAGAGAGCCGAAGGTGAGTCTGAAAAGCTCATCTCATTTGTAAAAGACCGTGCCGGCCACGATATGAGATATGCAATTGACTCCTCCAAATTGCAAAATGAGTTGGGCTGGAAACCTTCACTTCAATTCGAAGAGGGCCTGACGAAGACAATTGATTGGTATTTGGCCAATGAGGCCTGGATGGACAACGTTACATCTGGGGATTACCAGAAATATTATGAAAATCAATACGATAAATAGTGGTTTGATCTGCTTCTAAATCGAACATGAGTTTACTTTCCAATATATTTAAGAAGAAGCCGAAATTGCCACCGGCGGATATGTCAGTGCTGAATACAGACATGCACTCTCATCTCATTCCGGGAATCGATGACGGAGCTCAAACGATGGAAGACTCCATCCAGTTGATTAAAGAGCTGCAGCAATTAGGTTATAGAAAATTGATTACCACACCTCATATAATGAGTGATCAATATCCCAACAATGGAGAAATAATTCTTCGAGGATTGGAGAAGGTGAAAGAAGAACTTGCACGGCAGAAAATCGATATTAAGCTCGAAGCTGCCGCTGAGTACTATTATGATTATGAGTTTAAAGAATTGGTAGAGAAGAAGGACTTGCTAACTTTTGGCGACAAATATGTACTGTTTGAGCTGTCATATCTCAATCCGCCAGAGCAATTGGAAAATTTGATATTCAAACTGAGAACATCCGGATATACACCGGTTCTGGCGCACGTTGAGAGGTATCCGTTTTGGTACAACAACTATGAGCAATATGACAAATTGGTAGATGCGGGTGTGAAATTGCAATTGAACATCAGTTCGCTGCATGGACAGTATGGACCTCCTGCAAAAGCTGTTGCTCAAAAACTCATCGATAAAAATTATATTGATCTTCTAGGAACTGATTGCCATAACATGAACTATATTGAGATTCTCAAAGATACGTTGACGAATCCATATCTTCACAAAGTGATGGAATCAGGGAAGTTGATTAATAGCGCTTTGTAGACAGCGAAGTTTGTAATCAGTTTTTCTTCAACTCAAGGGCAGTACTCGCTATATTGCGATCCACCTTTTTTACCAAACCCCTAAGCACATTTCCAGGACCCACCTCTGTGAATGAAGTTGCCCCATCATTTATCATGTTGCTTATAGTCTGAGCCCATTTTACGGGAGAGGTGAGCTGGCTTATAAGATTTTGTTTTATGACTTCTGGGTCAGAAGTGCCCAAAGCATTTACATTTTGGTACACAGGACAAGTGGGTTCATTAAAATTGGTGGAGCTAATAGCCTCTTCCAATTCAATCCGCGCCGGTTCCATGAGTGGAGAATGAAATGCGCCGCCCACTTTGAGTACCAGGGCCATTTTGGCTCCTGCTTCAGTGAGCTTTTCACAGGCAGTTTCCACTCCTCGAACCGAACCTGAAACCACTATCTGTCCGGGACAGTTGTAATTGGCAGGTACAATTATTTCATCAATGCTGGCACACACCTCCTCAACAACTTCATCTTCTAAACCTATAATTGCAGCCATTGTGGAGGGTTCCAGTTCACAAGCTTTTTGCATGGCATCAGCCCTTTTGGCTACGAGTGTGAGTGCATCCTCGAAATTCAATGTTTTATTGGCAACTAGTGACGAAAACTCTCCAAGTGAATGGCCTGCCACCATGTCTGGCTTGATATCATTTTCTGAAACCAATGCCAAAATAGCCGAATGCAGGAAGATGGCCGGTTGCGTTACATTGGTGTGCATGAGGTCTTTTTCAGCCCCATCAAACATAATATCCGTAATGCGGAAGCCTAAAATATCGTTTGCTTGTTCAAAGAGCTCCTTTCCCTTCGCTGAATCATCGTAGAGTTCTTTTCCCATTCCCACAAATTGTGATCCTTGGCCTGGGAATAGATATGCTTTCATATTCGAATAAAAATAAAAAGAGGATCAGATAGGCTAGCTAATTTTAGAAGAGAGGAGGTTGATAAACTCTGATCTGGTAGAATCTTTTAAAAATTCCCCTGTAAATGAGGAAGTAGTAGCGACCGAATTTTGTTTTTGTATCCCTCGCATTAGCATACACAAGTGTTTGGCTTCTATTACCACTGCAACACCGAGTGGATTCAGTGTATCCTGAATGCAATCCTTGATTTGATCTGTGAGCCTTTCCTGTACTTGCAATCGTCTTGCAAAGGCATCCACTATTCGGGGTATTTTGCTCAAACCAACAATATAACCGTTGGGAATGTATGCCACATGTGCTTTTCCGAAAAAGGGAAGCATATGATGTTCGCACATGGAGTAAACCTCAATATCCTTTATAATCACCATGTGTTTGTGATTCTCTTTGAACATGGCACTCCTGAGTATTTCTGCTGGATTCAATTGATAACCTTCGGTTAAAAACAGAAGAGACTTTGCCACGCGCATCGGTGTCCTTTCGAGTCCTTCGCGGTTCACATCTTCACCCAGATCTTCTAATATCCCTTTATATCTGGCTGCGATTGAGTCAATCACTTGAGTATCTCGTTGAGTACCATTTTTGTCACTCATCTGCCCATTTCCCAGAGCAACCTGTTCTTTTTCCGTTTCTTCCATAGTGTTCTTGTTATTGGCCGAAGTACTCGGCATAGTTATTCTCAGTCTCTTGTAATTTAACACAGTGCAATTCGCAATTTATTGAATCTATATGGGGCTTTAACTGATTCCATATTGCAATCGTAATATTTTCTGTAGTTGGCATAATATCCTTCATAAAGTCCACATCGAGATTTATATTCTTGTGATCCATCTTTTCCACCACATGCTTGTTAATCAGCTCGCTGATCAATCTCAGGTTTTCTAAAAATCCTGTTTCAGCATCAGGCTCCCCTTTAACGGTCACATAAACAGTATAATTGTGGCCATGCCAGTTGGGGTTGGCACATTTACCAAAAACTTCCTCATTCTTCTCCTCTGACCAATCCTCCATCACCAGTTTATGGGCTGCACTAAAATGCTCTTTTCTTGTAATAAATATCATGATTTTCGATTGGGAGCGCTAAGATACTAGGTTTTGTGGATTAGAAGGCTGTCATTGGCAGTATTCGTATATTAGCAACTCTATTCATAATTGATTGATTACCTGATATGAATTTGATTATTGTTGTAGCTACAGAGCAGGAAATTGCGCCATTTATAGCGGAATTTGACTCCAACATGCGGGGATCGGTATTTGAGGTGAATGGAGTGAATGCTGAAGTGCTCATTACCGGAGTGGGGATTGCCAATACTGCTTATAGTTTAGGGAAAAGGTTGGTATCAGGAAAAACACCGATTGATTTGCTGATAAACGTTGGAATTTGCGGTAGTTTTAGACCTGAGCTGACTACTGGAACAGTGGTGAATGTAACGCAGGACTGCCTGGCATACTTCGGGGTGGAGGATGGAGATGCATTCATAACCGCCCATGAGCTGAATTTGGTGAACGAAAATGAAACGGTTTTCAAAAACTCCGAATTATTTGAAAGTTCATTGATCTCAAACTTACCCAAAGTGAAAGGGATAACAGTCAACACCGGGCATGGAAATAAAGAATCCATTATGCGAACGGCTGAGCTTTATAGTCCGGATGTTGAATCCATGGAAGGAGCAGCATTTATGATGGCATGCACTAAAGAAGATCTTCCTTATTTTCAATTAAGGGCAATATCAAATCCGATAGAGCAGCGAAATACGGATAATTGGAATATTCCTTTAGCTCTGAAAAATTTGAATGATACACTAATATCCCTTATTGATTCATTTGTGCAGCATCCATGAATTCTACGCGATCACAACAGTTGACAATTGGCTTTTCTCCGTGCCCCAACGACACGTTCATCTTCGACGCTATGGTAAATGCAAAAGTTGATACTGAGGGTATCCTTTTCAAATATGAATTTCATGATGTGGAAGCACTCAATAAGATGGCCTTCAAATCGAAGCTGGACATAACCAAGCTCAGCTATTATGCTTTCGCTCATTTGACGAGTGAGTACATCTTGCTGGATGCTGGAAGCGCCTTGGGACGAGGCTGTGGCCCTGTGCTAATATCGAGGGAAAAGGAGCTGGAATCAGATATAAGCCACATTAGCGTGGCAATTCCAGGTAAGCTAACTACAGCCAATTTTTTGTTCTCCCTTGCCTTTCCGAATGTAAACAATAAGATAGAAATGTTGTTTTCAGATATTGAAAACGCGGTGCTCAAAGGAGAAGTAAAGGCTGGTGTAATCATTCATGAAAACAGATTTACATATGAGCAAAAGGGCTTGAACAAGATATTGGATTTGGGTCAGTATTGGGAGGGAACAACCAACCTGCCCATACCTTTGGGTGGTATTGTAGTGAAAAGAGATATACCTCAGGGCATAATGGAGAAGATCAACCGGATCATGAAAAGAAGTGTTGAGTACGCACTAAAAAACCCAAATAGCAGTTCTGAGTTTGTGGCAGCTCATTCACAAGAGATGGAGCCAGAAGTGTTGAAGAGCCATATTGAAATGTATGTAAACGATTTTACGATTGATCTTGGAGACGAAGGAAAACAAGCTGTTAAAACACTGCTTGAAAAAGCGAAGAAGTTGAATATTATCCCCAAATTTGAGGAGGTGTTAACAGTAAATGATCTGAGCTAAATGATTGTAGTTACAGGTGCAGCGGGTTTTATTGGAAGTTGTTTGGTCAGCAAACTAAATGCTGAGAATTTCAACGATATAGTGGTCGTCGACGATTTTTCAGAGCGTGAAAAGGACAAGAATCTGGAGGGCAAGAAATTTTCTCAAAAGGTTCATAGAGATGATTTTCATGAATGGATTGCTGAAAATCATTCCCTGATTCAATTTGTCTTCCACATTGGGGCAAGAACTGACACCACAGAATTTGATGTAGAGATATTTAACAAGCTCAATCTCAATTACACGAAAGAGGTTTGGAAACTATGCGTTGAATATGGATTGCCACTTGTGTATGCGTCCTCAGCTGCCACCTATGGAATGGGTGAGTTGGGTTACGATGACAATCACTCGCTTTGTGAGAAATTGAAGCCGCTAAATCCTTATGGTGAATCAAAAAACGATTTTGATGTATGGGCTCTTGCCCAGGAGAGAAAACCCTATTTCTGGGCAGGATTGAAGTTTTTCAATGTGTATGGGCCCAATGAATTCCACAAAGGGCGCATGGCATCTGTGATTTTTCATGCGTACAACCAAATGGTTGAATCCGGGAAAGTAAAATTGTTTAGATCACACAATCCAGATTATAAAGATGGCGAACAGCTTCGTGATTTTGTGTACGTGAAGGATACTGTTGAGGTATGCTACTTTTTCATGCACCACAGAAAAGACTCCGGGATATACAATTTAGGTACAGGGAAAGCCAGATCTTTCGCTGACTTAGCCACCAATACTTTCAGTGCGGCAGGAAAAGAAGCCAATATAGAATTTATAGATACGCCTGAAGATATAAGGGATAAGTATCAATACTTTACCGAGGCGAAGATGGATAAACTGAAAGGGATTGGTTACAATAAAAAATTCTATTCCTTAGAAGATGGTATTGAGGATTACGTGAAGAATTACTTGATTCCGGAAAAATACATGTGAAGCTCGTTGATTCCTTAACGATTAAATTGGAAAATACTTTTTTAAGGACAGTCTCCGCTAAGTTCTGCTAAAGTTCCTTTTTAAGCTCTAATAAGAAATCCCTGACCTTATTCAGCGACTTTACCATTTCTACGCTGGAAGTAGTGCCGCTTAGGTTCTCCCTCAACTTCTTTTTAGCGCCTTCCAGGGTATGTCCCCGCTCCTTAACAAGGTGGTAGATCAAATAAAAGTTGTCTACATCGTCCTGTGTAAACAAGCGGTTTCCCTTTTTGTTCTTCTTGGGCTTGATGATGTCAAACTCCTTCTCCCAAAATCGTATTAAAGAAGTGTTTACCTTGAACATCCTGGCAACTTCCCCGATAGGATAAAAGAGTTTTACGGTTTCGGCTTCTTTATATGGCACGGATAGTATCGCTGATTAATTCAACACTAAAAGTAAAAAGAATTGAGGAACGAGAAAAGAATGAATAAAACTTAATCGAAAGACTGGTTAACCCTTGAAGATATTTCTAGCATTTTTTCATATTCCTCTGGCGTGAGGTCGTTGTAATAGAAATTAACAGGATTAATTTTCACACCGTTCTTATGAACCTCATAATGTAGGTGTGGGCCAACAGAAGTTCCAGAGTTGCCTACATAACCAATGATCTCACCGCGCTTGACCTTCTGTCCTTCACGCATAATTATGCGTTTCATATGCGCGTACAATGTTTTATAACCGTAACCATGATCTATGATAATATGGTTTCCGTAGCCTCTTTTCGACTCCTTTGTTTCGAAGATCACACCATTTCCTGTGGCATAAATCGCCGTTCCCTTTGGAGCAGTAAAATCCATGCCGGTATGCAATTTTGTAGTCTTGTAGATCGGGTGAATTCTCATGCCATATCCCGATGCCAACCTCGTTAGGTTCTCATTGGAGATGGGCTGAATTGCTGGAATGGCCGCCAGCATTTCGCTCTTGTTTTTTGCCATGTCAAATACGTCATCAAAGGACTTTGACTGAACATACAATTGTTTTGCAATTTTATCGAGTTTCTTGGTAGCAGCGATCATAAGGTTTGCCTGGTCGAAACCTTGCAAGTTCTTATAGCGGTTAACACCACCAAACCCAGCTTCTCTGATATCTCCGGGAATGGGTTCCGCTTCAAATATTACCCTGTATATATCGTCATCTCTTCGTTGCAGATCAGCGAGGATCGTTTCTATTTGATCAGACCTGCTCAACAGAATTTCGTACTGAAGTGTAAGCTGATCGATGTTTCGTTTGAGTATCTTCTCTTTAGGCGAATCAAAAACTGTGTATGTTAAAATAACGAATGTGAAAGCGAAGAAGGAACCCACTAAAACATAAGACAAGAGCATCTTCAACTTGTAGAATAAGTTGTTGTCTATCTTCTCGTAAGATAAGGTGATCTTATTATATCTGTATTTAGCTTCAGCCATGTTTATATTTTCAGATGTTATTCCGAAATCGGGCGCAAAGATAGTGAAATACGCTAAATTTGCCAAATCACAATCACATGATTTTGTTAACAATCATACACCCTGTATCTGATAATGAGTGTAATTGAGTCGGCTCAGGTTAGAAAGAAGTTCCTCGACTTTTTTAAGTCCAAAGGGCACGTGATCGTCCCATCTGCACCCATGGTTGTGAAGGATGATCCGACTTTGATGTTCATCAATGCCGGAATGAATCAGTTTAAGGAGTATTTTTTAGGGAACAAAAGGCCTGCCAATAAGCGCATAGCGGATACGCAAAAATGCCTGCGGGTTTCTGGAAAGCACAATGACCTAGAAGAGGTGGGGGTTGATACCTATCACCACACCATGTTTGAGATGTTGGGCAATTGGTCCTTTGGCGATTACTTCAAAAAAGAGGCCATTGAATGGGCCTGGGAACTGCTGGTGACGGAATATGGTATTGACCCGAAGCGACTTTATGTGACGGTGTTCAGTGGAGATGAAAAGGATGGTTTGTCAAAAGATCAGGAAGCATTGGATTTCTGGAGAGAAAATTTACCCGCTGATAGAATCCTGGAATTTGGAAAGAAGGACAACTTCTGGGAAATGGGTGATATTGGCCCTTGCGGGCCTTGCTCAGAAATTCACGTCGACCTCAGATCGGATGAGGAAAGAGCAAAGATAGATGGCGCTACCCTGGTCAATGCCGATCATCCTCAGGTTATTGAGTTGTGGAACCTCGTTTTTATTGAGTTCAATAGAAAGTCAGACGGAACACTGGAAGAACTCCCCGAAAAACATGTGGATACCGGATTGGGTTTTGAGAGGCTTTGCCGGGTATTGCAGGAGAAATCCTCCAATTACGATACCGATGTATTTCAGGTATTGATTGCTGAAATAGAAAAACTGAGCGGTGTCAAATACGGAAATTCTGAAGAAACGGACATAGCCCAACGGGTTATCGCAGATCATGTGAGGGCCGTTTCATTTGCCATCGCCGACGGACAGCTTCCCTACAGAGACGGCGCAGGTTATGTAATAAGACGCATTCTCAGAAGAGCCATCAGATATGGATACAGCTTTCTAAACATGAAAGAACCATTCATCAACGAATTGGTGTCAGCGCTGGCAATGCAGATGTCCGATGTATTTCCAGAATTGAAGGCGCAGCAGGAAACAATAGAGAAGATAATTCGGGAAGAAGAAACTTCGTTCTTAAGAACGCTGGAGTCAGGAATTAAAAGGCTCAATAACTTGGTTGGCGATATTGATGGTAAGCAAGCATTTGAACTGTATGACACTTTTGGCTTCCCGATAGACCTCACGTCATTAATTGCCAGGGAAAAGGGTAGTAAAGTTGACCTGGAAGGATTTGATGTGGAAATGCAGGCTCAGAAGGATAGAGCAAGGAAAGCTTCTAATATTGAAGTTGAAGATTGGATTGAAATTCACGCGGGTGAAGGAGATGAGTTCATTGGATATGACAATCTTGAAGCGAGCGTGAAGATTTTAAAACACCGAAAAGTAAATGTAAAAGGAAAAGAGTTTTATCAGCTGGTCTTTGACAAAACACCGTTCTATCCTGAGGGCGGCGGACAAATTGGTGATACAGGCTACATTGAAAGCAATGGCGTAAAAACCATAATCACTGATACAAAAAAGGAAAATAACCAGATCATGCACTTTTGTGAATCATTGCCTGCAATATTGGAGGGTTCTTTTTCAGCTCACATAGACGCAAATAAACGAGCATTAACTACGAATAACCACACCGCAACGCATTTGTTGCACGCCAGCTTGCGCAGTGTTTTGGGCACCCATGTAGAACAACGCGGTTCTTTGGTAAACGAGAAATATTTGCGTTTCGATTTTTCCAATCCTGCGAAGATTGATGAGGGTGATCTCGCCAATATCGAAGAGATGGTGAATGCCAAAATTGCGGAGGACATTACCCTCGATGTGCGACAAATGTCACTTGACGATGCAAAAGAACTCGGTGCCATGGCGCTGTTTGGTGAAAAGTATGGCGAAAAAGTTCGGGTGGTAATCTTCGATGAGAAGTTCTCCATTGAACTCTGTGGCGGAACTCATGTGCCATCGACCAAGGTGATAGATGCCTTTAAGATAACCGTTGAAACATCTGTTGCTTCTGGAATTAGAAGAATTGAAGCGGTTACTGCAGATATTGCCCGGGAAAAATCTGGTTCACAAAAAGTGAAACTCGAAAAGTTACTATCCGATATGGAAGTGGTTATTAATATGGAATCTTCTCTGGATAGTGAGGATGCAACACAGGATCAACTGGCGGCGGCGGTCAACGAAATTAATCAGTTAAAAATACCTGAACAGCTCAAATTCAAAAAGGAAATCCTGGCAGGATCGGATAATTTTGAAGAAGTTGAAAGCAAGATCGAGACCTACCAGAGTGCCAATTCAACTATTTCCAAGTCTCTTGAAAAGCTCAAAAGACATGAAGCGGATGGAGTAGGGGAAGCGTTAAAAGAGAAGATCGAAAACATCAATGGAGTGAATTGCCTGATTGAGCGGGTTGACCTTGACGCAGATTCCATTAAGAACATCGGTTTCAAACTAAATAAGGAAACTGATGACCTCTTCATGGTGATAGGCAGCGCCGTTAACGATAAGGCCATGCTAACTGTAATTATATCAGATAACCTGGTAAAGGACCGCAACCTCGACGCCTCGAAGATTATTCGAGAGCTAGCCACTGAAATACAGGGTGGTGGCGGTGGACAGCCTTTCTATGCTACTGCAGGAGGGAAAAATGTGGAAGGTATAGTTGTGGCGTTGGAGAAGGCGAAATCTTATATTGAATGACCCGACCCCCTGTTTCTTTACTTAGCAAAGAAACTGTCCCCCTATAGGGGGACAGCGACTCTGAAGTATGCGCGAGCAAACTTCAGGGGCGCAGGGGGTCTTGGATCTCCTTTTTACTACTGCCTTTATCAGGAAACTACCGAACCACCAATTTCCTCGTATACAATCCTGAACTCGTCACCATTTGAAGCATGTAAATTCCAGGCGGAAGAGATTCAACCGAAATGGTCTTCTCATACATTCCCTTCACAACGACTATCTTGTCTGTATACACAACCTGACCCTTGATATCTGAAATACTCAACTGGATATCTTGCGATTCCACACTGTTAAATGACAAGATGAAGCTGCCATCATTAGGATTGGGATAAATAGCTATGTCAGCAATACCCTCATGAAGTTCTGATAATCCGAGGCCTCCGGGGATCACTATAATTAAAGTCTTCGTACAATTATTAGAATCGCTTACGGTTATGGTGTAAGTACCACCCACCAAATTAACGAGATCTTCGCTGCTGGCTCCGGTCGACCAGGAGTAGGAGTAAGGTGGTGTAGCCCCCGTTACTGTTAAATCAATTGAACCATCGCCCGCTCCGGGAGAACTCTGATTGGTAGTGGAATCTATGACAATTAATTCAGTAGGTTCAGAAACAACAACATACGTAGGATCTGTAACCTCAAAACATTCTATTTCTCTGATCGATGCAAACGTATCCGAGGGAGTGATTACCCAGGTATAAACAGTGTCTGAATTGGTATTGATGATGTTATACAAATCAAAAGTATAGGTGGGCGCTATACTTGCAATTATCGGTCCCGCAGAACTTCCTCGATGTAGTTCCATCAATTCAGGTGAATAATAGTCACCACTGAACTGACCCGCTCTTACCTTTACCGCGTTTATTATCACAGCCGAGGGGAAAGTCATAATCATCTCAAAACTCGCTGGTACTGGTGCGCCCCAGATCGTTCCTGTATTGAGATTTCCGTCATAGATCTGGGAAAGATCGTTCGTTGTGTAGTAATTGTTGTAACTGCTGGAGGGGATGTAGTTCTGTTTTAGGTTGGATGAGGAACCAATTTTACAACCATTGCTATCCGTAATTACAACTGAATAGATAGCAGACGCAAGCCCGCTTGCCATAGAGCTTGATTGTAGCAACCCATCATCCCAGGAGTAGGAGTAAGGAGGTGTGCCTCCGGAAGCTGTGGCAGTTGCCGAACCATCTGAACCACCGTAACAGCTATTATCAACTGAACTCAGTGAAGCAGCCAATGAATCGGGCTGTGTGAGGGTTGTGCTGTCTACCATTACGCATCCGTTGCTATCGGTAATCAGCACGGTGTAAGTTCCTGCGCAGAGGCTGTCCGCGTAGAAGACACTATCCACAGGACTGCCCTGTAGAGTCCACAAATAACTATACGGCGATATGCCTCCGGATACCTGGGCGTTTGTATTACCTGCGCAGACGCTGTTGCATAAAAGATTTTCGCTAATCACCGATAACGTGAGTGAATCAGGCTGTGTAATTTCCACGCTATCTGTTAACGTACATCCAGATAAATGACTGACTACTACTGAATAATTTCCCGCCTCCAATCCGGTATTTGCCGCATTACCCGATGTGTATGCATTGGGGCCGGTCCATGAATAGTTCAGCGTTGAGTCGAAGAGTTCAACGGTTCCATAACATTCAATTTCCAGGATTCCGGCATAACCGTCCAGAGTGGGGGTTATTTCGAAAGTGTAAATACTGTTTCCGGTTGAATTAGACAGGCTGTAGCTTTCAAAATTAAAAGTGGGCGTGATGCTTGAAATTAATGTTCCTGAAGAAGTTCCATTGTAGAACAGCATCAAACCGGGAACATTATAATCACCATTGAGCTGCCCCGCTTTAATTTTTACTGAATCCAGGATTACTGACTGGCTGAAAGTCAAAGTAAGCTCAAACGGATCCGGGGCACCGGGACCCCATGCTGCTCCTGAGTCCAGGTCCCCATCGTTGATATAGCTCAAATCCTGAACAGGAGGGAAGTTGTAGTAAGTGTTGTAATTGGAAGTAGCTGTGTAACTTAAAAGACTGGCATTTACAGTGCTGGAAACGATTACCGCAGCGCTACCATTTGTTCCACCATTACAACTGATATTGCTCGTGATTAAGTGAAGGTTGGCAAGAGAAGTCGAAGCCCCGATATATAGAGTGGTTGAGCCAGTGCAGCCATTGATATCAACTACTGAAACCATATAATTTCCTTCGGTAACACCGGTAATATTGTTTGCATTGGTTCCTATGGTATCCAATAATGCATTTTGCCAGGTAAAACTATAGGGACTGGTACCGCCAGTGGTGTTTACAGAGGCATATCCTGTAGCATCTCCAATACAGGTTACATTGTTTATAGAATCGACAATTGGCGCCACAACTCCAGGTTCTGTGACAACCACGGACTGATTGGAACTACAGCCAACGCTGTCGATAACGGTAACAATATATGTTGCAGCAAGTAAGCTGTCGATATCTTCACTCGTTGCTCCATTATCCCAGGAATAAGTCAATGGTCCCGTTCCACCAGATACGGAGATATATATTGCCCCATCGCTACTGCCATTACATGTAGCCGATTCAAGTGAGTCCGTTGTAATTATTGGTGATCCCAGATCGCCAACGTTTACTGTGGCTGAATCCAAGCAGCCATTTGAATCAGTCACGATAACCGTATAGTTGCCGGCAACAAGACCAATAGCCGAATCTGTTGTCTGAGCAAGGAAGTCATTCCACAAGTAGGTGTATGGTTGTGCTCCACCGCTTTCAACTATGAATGCACTGCCATCTGCTAAACCGCAGGTTGAGCTTGTGCTTCCAATGGTATTGGAAAGTAGAATAGTACCGAGAATGGAGTCGTTAACAACTGCCGTACAGCCATTATTATCCGCAATTGCAACTATAAAAATTCCTATGCATAACGTGGCGCAACTCGAGTCAGTGCATCCACCGCTCCAGGTGTAAGTGTAGGGTGTAACCCCACCTGTCACAGATATAGTAGCTGTTCCATTACAAGTGCTGCAATTGTCAGTTGATTTAGAAGCTAAACTCGCTATCAGGATCTGCGGTTCAGTAATAATATATGTATCCGTAAGAATGCAACCATTGAAGTCCGTTACCGTGACATTATAGGTGGCTGCACACAAAGCAGTAGCCACAGAATCGGTTTGAGTATCTGGATCATCCCAAATGTACGTATAAGGAGGGGTTCCACCCGAAATACTGGCTGATGCAATTCCGTTACAATATCCAAAGCAAGTAACATCTGTGGATGAAGCTGCATTGACCAGTGCTAGCAGCGGCTCTGTGATAACTACAGAATCTGTAACCGTGCAGGAAACGGAATCCGTAATAGTTACGTGGTAGATACCGGCAGCCAGGTTGGAAATGTCCTCAGTAGTATCTGTTGTCGACCAAAGGAAAGAGAGAGGAGGCACTCCACCTGTTACCGTTAGATTTGCCGAACCAGTTGTGTCTCCGTTGCAAGTAACATTGGTGCCAGCAATACTCGGACTTACTGTGCACGATTGAATCAGAAACGCGCGGGTATAAATATTATCGCCTGATGAACTTCCATTGTTATTGGCCCCATTGCCAGCTATATAAAAGGTAAGCGGCCCCAAATCTGTTCCCGGTGCCACCCAATCAAACTGCCAGGTGCTGGTGCTATTTGCGTTGAGATGAGACACATAATTTCGCCCAATGTTTGTTTGTGCGGTGGTATTAATAGTATTGGTAATGATAAAACTGCCGGCCATGTTATCATTGCTATCCAATACAGTGATCTGAAATCCAAAGCGCGTCTTTCCTCCATCAATGACCTGCAAATTGGCGGAATAGGTATTTCCCGGAACATATTGAACCGTATCCAGTGATAGTAGAATATCTCCAGGCCCTGTATTCAGGTTACCATGGCAATCGGAACACTTACCTTCGCCCGGAGCACCTGTTCTGGAAACAGGTGGGCTGGTGGAGCTTGTCATCGCAAGTTCGTAACATGCGATTGACATGATAATAACAGCGAAAGCAGATAATATTGAACGTTTTCTCATGTTAAAAAGACGTGAATAAGAGTACTACGTTGCCAGAAAGGCAAAGGTTGTGTAAATCCTGATTGTCAGGATTTACGCTGTTTTACCCCCTGCTCCCCTTTAGGGTCGCCGTCCCCCTAAATTTAGGGGGACAGTTTCTTTACGAAGTTAAGAAACAGGGGGTAAAAAATATTGTAATTACGCAATCTCATTAGTCAGCATCGGAATATCTGTTCTGAGCAACCCCTCCATTCCTTCGCTAATATTAACCAATTTATCAAAACCATTGGCCTTCAAAATGGAAGTGGCAGCCATGGATCTGTATCCGGTAAGACAATGGAGATGATAGGTCTTTTCTTTGTCAAGCTGATCCAATTGCCCCTTGAGAATTGCAAGGGGAATATTGATCGCTCCTTCAATATGTTCTATGTCGTGCTCACTAGCTTTTCGGACATCCAGAATGTGTGTGTTCTCATCGATCTGAGCAGCAAATTGCTGAGGTGAAATAGATTCTATACTGTCTGATTTTTCCCCTCCATCGGTCCAGCTGTTGATACCGTTGGCAAGGTAACCCAACACATTGTCGTATCCAACGCGGGTAAGTCGTTGAATTGATTCTTCTTCCATTCCGCTTTCGGCAACAATGAGCAATTGAGCATCGGGATTGATCAATGTTCCCACCCAAATGGCATACATACCATCTAATCCTACGTTGATAGATCCTGGTATGAATCCCTTTTCAAAAATGGACTTGGATCGGCTGTCAATGACCGTAGCTCCATTTGCAACAGCTTTTTTAAACTCCTCCAGGTTCAGCGCATTGATATTTCCTTCCAACACCTCTTCTACATTTTCAGAGCCATTTTTGTTGATCATTGCATCTGTAAAGAAATACTGCGGAGGTGGAAGCAATCCTTCCGTAATCACTTTTATAAATTCCTCCTTGGACATTTCCTGCAGCGCATAATTAGAACTCTTCTGCTCACCGATGGTGGATGATTTTTCATCTCCTAAGCTCTTTCCGCAACTCGATCCCGGGCCGTGTGCTGGATATACAATTACATTATCAGGCAGCACTTTTATTTTATTGTTCAATGACTCATACATCATTCCTGCCAGCTCCTCTTTGGTCATCGTGCCATCCAATAAATCAGGTCGCCCGACATCACCCACAAAGAGGGTGTCGCCTGTGAATACCGCATGTTCAACCCCGTTTTCATCATAAACCAGGTAACATGTGGATTCAGGCGTGTGGCCGGGAGTATGCAATGCCTTGATCTTTATTTTCCCCAATTCGAAAACCTCTTCATCCTTTGCATTATATACCTGGTACTTAGTATCTGCCAATGGTCCAAATATAATTTGAGCACCTGTTTTTTCGGATAAATCGATGTGTCCAGAGACAAAATCAGCATGAAAATGTGTTTCGAATATGTATTTAATGCTCGTATTTCGTTCTGTAGCATAATCGATATATGGCTTGGTTTCCCTGATGGGGTCAATAATAGCTGCCTCTCCTTCCGACTCAATGTAGTAGGCGGCTTGTGCGAGGCAATCCGTATATATTTGCTCTATAAACACGTATGTCTAATTAGTAGTATTTAGTTCCGCCAGGTCACTCTTCTTATAGCGCACCCTTGCATAGCCTTCATGAAAATCTTCAGCTTCGATATAGCGCAACTTAATAATGAGTTTGCCGGTTTTATCAACATATCCGAACTTTTCATCCTGATAAACCCAGGCAAGGCCATCATAGAAATCACTTCCTGATTCATAAATAAAGTCAAATAGAGAAACGCCATCTCTGTCAATATATTCAGTTTTGGTGCCCGTTTTTACCCTGGCCACACCATCGTGGTATATTCCGGCTTTATCATATTTGATAGAAACCTCCACATTCCCCGTAATTCCCACGTATCCAAATTTTGTTCCCAACTGTACCATCGCTCTTCCATCGTGAAAATCTGAAGCAAAATCATAGGTTGGTTCAATAATAAATTCATTTTTCAGGTTGATATAACCAAATTTACCATCCACTTTGACATAGGCCAAAGAATCTGTGAAGGAACCGAGTTCGTCATACGTAGGTTCTATCACGTATAGTCCTGATTTGTCGATTACCCCGGCAAGTCCATTCTCCTTTACTGTAGCATATCCATTGTAAAAATCTCCGCATGCATCATACCTGGGTTGGATGGCGTACTCACCCATCTTGTTGATATAACCCCATTTTTTGCCGTTAATTAATACCCTTGCCAGGCCCTCATGGAAATCCTCCACATAATCATAAATAGGATCGATAATAAGTTTGCCGTCCATGTCAATGTATCCCCTTTTACCCAGCTTGACCACCCAGGCCATTCCCTCATGAAAATAGCCCGCAATCTCAAATTGTGCAGGTATTACAAATTCCCCCGATTTATCGATATATCCCCTGAGTTGGTTGTTGTCAATCGCCCAGCTCAACCCCTGACTAAAGCTCCCGCTAATCTTATATCCGCCATCAATAACCAACGCTCCTGTTTTGTCAATAAAACCAAAGGTCAACTGCTCTTCTTCTGCAGAAGGAGAACAGGAAAACAGAAGCAGAGAAAGAATACCAATATAAATGAGGTGTGCCTTCATACACGTGAACATTTGACAAAATCAAATTTACAAATTATTAGCTATTGCCTTTTAATTATACAAATACCGATGTAAACTTGAAGGTTTCACCATCGAATAAGCCTCTGTCACTCAGTTTCAGTTTTGGAATTACCAGTAGCGCCATAAAGGAAAGCGTCATGTACGGGGCACTTAACTCTGATCCCAACTCTTTGGACTTTTTATCAAGGAGAGCGTATTCACCAGCAATTTTATAACCGTCCAAATTTGACATCAGTCCTCCTACAGGAAGTTCAAGTACGGATTGTTCTGATTCAGAAACAAGGGAAACTCCACCTTGGCTCTGGACCAATATGTTAATGGCTGAAACAATATCCTTATCATCCACACCGACCGCGATAATATTATGACAATCATGTGCAACGGTAGATCCTATTGCTCCTCGCTTCAATCCAAAATTCTTTACAAATGCAACAGCCGGCTCTGACTTATTGTAACGATTTACAACAACCATTTTGAGAATATCATTTTCTGTATCACTGACTATTTTACCATCTACATTTTTTGCGGATAATTCACAAGCATTCGTGATGAGTTGACCATCAAATGCTTCTATTACGCGAATCTTTTCACCGTCCGCCTTCACCACAATATCCTCAACTTCAATCGGCGCACAGGCGAATTGGTTGATTATCTCTTCTGAAACAGACTCGATCAGGGTTTTTCCTTCACTTGCAACCAATAGTCCATTAATGAATGTTTGCCGCACCTTAAATTCTTTGAGGTCGTCAACTATAACCACGTCTGCAGGATCACCCTTTTGGAGGAGTCCTATATCCAAGCTATAGTGTTTGACAGGATTATATGAGCAAGATCTCAAAACAGTAATGGGGTCAAAGCCTTTAGCGACAGCGCGCTGAGCCAACAAATTGATATGTCCAATCGCCAGTTCATTGGGATGTTTATCGTCTGAGCAAAACATGATCATATCGGGATAATCTTCCATCAACTCGATAAGTGCTTCAAAGTTTTTAGCGGCACTTCCCTCTCTGATAATGATCTTCATGCCATACTTCAGTTTGTCCTGCGCCTCTTCTTTGGTAAAGCATTCGTGGTCAGTGCTTATGCCGGCTTCGATATATTTCCTTGCGTCGTCACCGCGCAATCCGGGTGCATGCCCATCCACAACTTTTCCTGCATCCTGTGCGGCTTTTATCTTGAGCATCACCTGCTCGTCTTTGGCAAGCACTCCTGGGAAATTCATCATTTCGGATAGATATTTGATATCATCCCAGGACATTAACTCAGCTATTTGAGCTGCGTCTATTGCGGCACCTGCCGTTTCAAAATCAGTTGCCGGAACGCAAGAAGGGGCGCCAAAATTGAATTTGAAAGGAACTTTTTTGCCGTTGTCGATCATGTATCGGACCCCTTCAATTCCCACCACATTGGCAATTTCATGAGGATCAGAAACTGTACCAACTGTACCGTGTACAACAGCAAGCCGGGCAAATTCTGAAGGAATGAGCATGGAGCTCTCTATGTGAATATGTGCGTCGACAAAGCCCGGGATGAGATAGTGTCGGTTACCGGTTTCTACTTCTTTGATATCAGTGATGATACCATCCTCTAAATACAGTTCGCCCTGATAGATCCGTTTACCAACAACATCTACAATGTTACCAGATAACACCTGATTATCGCACACAAATTTGAAATAAAGGTTAGGGAGATAAAAGTACGCAGAAAAGGTAGACGTTAGTACATAGCGTCCGACACCGGTTTCTCCTTTTTCTTCTTCGAGATAAACCTGAATCCGAGCATTACCTCATGAGTGCCGGAACTGTAATTCTGGAGATCTGAAGTAGTATAATCAAAAGAATAGCCAAACATGATCAGTTCCTTGTAACTATATCCAAGCAAGAATGAGATCGCATCGTCGGTTCTGTATGAAACACCGAGCCAAACCATTTTTTGATAAATTACCCTGGCACTGAAATCGAATTGGACCGGCGTAGGTTTTACGTACTTCATCAATATAGAAGGCTCTATTTGGAAATTATCGCCTACATCGAATTTATAACCTGCTGTGACAAAGAAATGACTCTTTAGCGTTCCTAATATACCAGTAGTATCGGATAGCTTGAGTTTATTCTGTAATAATTGCGGAACAGATACACCCACATAAAACTTATCCGAGTACCAGTACAATCCAAAACCTGCGTCTGGCAAATAGACAGATTGCACACCCTGGTCGGCCAATGGGTCGCCCTTATCGACCATTGAAATTTTTGATCCATCAACATTGTATTGCAGCATGCCTCCAAATAAACCCAATGACAATTTCATGCTTTCGGATAACTTAATGTGATAAGCATACGACAGATAAATGCCAAATCTGCTGGTTGGTCCGGTAACATCCGTAAACAGATATCCGCCAATGCCCATATTCTCATATTTTAAAGGGCCGTGCATACTCAATATGAAGGTGCGAGGTGCATCAGTTATTCCTGTCCATTGAAATCGATTGTTGGATTTTGCCTCAAAATAATCATGACTACCACCAATGGCCGGATTTAACACATAATCGTTAATCAGGTACTGGCTGTACTGAGGCAATTGTTGAGCATGCAATGATGCCAAGCCCAACACAAAAACGTATGTCAATAGAACTAACTTTTTCATAATCTGTTCCTACCTCATTATTGTTATTGGCCCTGTAAGCGTTTCTTTAACGACACCATTAACGTCTTCATTGAACTTAATTACGTAGTAGTACGTTCCAACTGGAAGTAACTTACCTTTATAAGTACCATCAAATTTTGAAACATATTTGTCACCCTGCGGGCTGTCAAATACCATCTCACCCCAACGATTGTACACCTGAACTTCACAGTTCGGATATCTGGCCAGTATAAACAGTTCCCAAACGTCATTGAACCCATCGCCATTGGGAGTAATTCCATCCGGTATTTCAGGAACTATAGTTACTCTTACCGAGTCCGTTGCAGTACATCCTGAATCATTGGTTGCCGTCAAATAATAGGTGGTGGACTCATCCGGGCAAGCTTCAGGATCCTCAATATTCGGATTATTTAAAGTAGAGATAGGAGTCCAGTTAAAAATAGTTCCATTGAGAACAGTTGCGTCCATCGTATAGCATAATCCATCTGCAATTTGTACATCCGGCCCGGCATCCACGCTGACGGGAATTACATAAACCACCACTGTATCCGTATCTGAGCATATACTGTCACCAACAATCAGAATATAGTTTATATAGCCCGTTATATTGGGGACTAGTGAAACAGTTTGTGTTGTGCCAATGAGTGTTGTCGTATCATTTTGATACCAGGCATAACTGCCAGCAGGCCCGGCAGATAGCGTTAGCGTTACCCCCTGGCAAATGGTGGTATCAGCTCCCGCGTTTGCAACGGATACTATCAATGGAGTTATGATAATGGTATCCACTATTGAGCAGCCATTCGTATCCGTTATGGTTACAACAAAAGTATCTACGCAAAGGGTGTCAATTGGACTGACATTGGTTGAATCCTGGCTCCAGGAATATGTATAAGGTGCTGTTCCCCCAGAAGGAGTTATAACCGCTATGCCGTCGCATGTATTGCTGCAGGTGGCAGGTGTAATACTATCTGTTACCGTTAAGATATTTGGCTGTGTAATTGTAACACAAATTGAATCCTGACATCCATTTGAATCGGTCACCAATACACAATAAGTTCCTGCCACCAGCGAATCCGCTAATGTATCTGTACTAACCGTCGCACCCGTAATTGAATCCGTCCAAAGGAATGTGTAGGGCGCTGTTCCACCGGTTGCTCCGGCTGTTGCAGTACCATTGGAGTCACTGTTACACATTACGCCTGTCGAATCTATGATCGAAGCTACAAGTAACGGAGGTTCAGTTATGAATACCGGAATTGATCTGTAACATGCAGCGTTGGATCCTACAATGACTCTATATTGCCCCATGCACAGGTCATTTCCAGTCGAATCGAAATCAAGGATCGAGGCTCCCCCGGAATCTACCCAGTCGTATGTGTAAGGAGGTATACTTCCCGTCGGAGTCACTATAGCCCATCCATCACACAACCCAAAGCATGATACCATGGCTGAATCAGTTATTGCAGCGGCCATGTTAGAAGTATCTGTGATGGATACACCACACACTGACTGGCATCCATTTGTGTCTGTAACGGTCACATTGTAGTTTCCAGCCAGCAGGTTAATCGCAGAATCCAGTGTATCTGGCGGTATCACAGTCGTATTCCAGATGTATGAATAAGGAGCTGTTCCGCCAACACCTGTTACCCAAACCTTACCATTTGCACTGTCGGCACCGCATCCGGTCATAACCGTATCATAGAATTCACAAGTTAATAGATCCGGTTGGGTGATAACTACCAGGGAATCGACAGCGATGCACCCATTGCTATCTGTTACTTCAATTCTGTAAGTTCCTGCACACAGGCTGTCAGCTATTGAATCTGTTTGATTAAAAGGGTCGTTCCATAAGAAGGAGTATGGTCTTGTTCCACCAGCAGGACATACCGTTGCAGAACCATTACAAGATAGATTACAAGCTACATTCTGTATATCACAAATATTCACAGCCAGGGGCGGGGGTTCCGTTATTATAAATGGCACCATCGTCAGACAATTATTCGCATCTCGAACTATGGCGACGTAGTCACTGTCCGCGCAGAGGTTGCTTATTGTGTCGAAGTTGCCTCCGATTACTCCAATCGATGTATCCTGCCATGCATAGGTGTATGGCGGAACTCCACCACCTGCCGTTACCATAGCTGTTCCGTCACACAGGCCAAAGCAGGTAATCATGCTGATGGCTGTTATGCTCGATGTCAATCCAGCCGGACCTGTTATTGTTACACTATCGACGTGTGTACAGCCGTTTGCATCTGTGATCGTGATGCTGTAAGTGGAAGCGCATAGATTAAAGGCTGTGTCAATTGTATCACCTGAACTCCATAAATAGGTGTAGGGCGGGGTTCCTCCAGTCGCTGAAATAGCAGCCATGGCATCACAGATACTATCACAGGATGCGCTCGTTTGCAGATCTATACTCATAATAATGGAGTCCGGTTGAATGATGTTCAAACTATCCGATGCAATACAACCCAATGAGTCTGTTACAATCACAACCGCCTGTCCTGCACACAATCCTGTTGCAATTGTATCGGTTTGTACCGGAACGCTGTTCCATAGATATGTGTATGCAGGAGTTCCACCTGTTACATTGATGGTGGCCATTCCATCACATATGCCTTGGCAGCTTGCATAGGCACTATCCGTAAACACAATGATAATAGGTGGCGGCTCAGAAAGGGTTAATGCAGTGGTGTCCGTACAGCCTATACTGTCTGTTACCCATACGGTATCGATCTGGTTTGCACACAAGCTGTCGGCTATCGTATCCGTATCTCCTGTCGTCCATAGATAGGTATATGGTGGAAATCCTCCACTCACAGAAACGATCGCTGTTCCATCGCACTGGCCATTGGCGATATTACAAGTTACATTGGTACTATCCGAAATAATCGCAATTATGGCAGACGGTTGGGTAAGAATAATTCCCACCACGGAATCCTGGCATCCATTCGTATCTGTGATAGTAACATTGTAAGGTATTAGTGCACAAAGTGCAATGGCCGAATCCAGGGTGTCTCCATTGGTCCAAATATAGGTGAAGGGCGCTGTTCCTCCAGTTGCGCTGGCATGAATGACACCATCACACAACCCAAAACAGCTGATGTTGTGTACGCTGTCTATATTGGCCACAAGCGTGTCCGGTGCTGATAAGGTTACATACGCAGTGTCGCTACAGCCCATGGAATCCGTTACGATTACCGTATCAAAAACAACTCCTGCGCAAAGTCCGGTGGCAATAGAATCAGTTTGGGCTCCTGCGGATACCCAGTTATACGTATAGGCCGGTGTGCCTCCGGATGGAGTAACGGTGGCTGTTCCATCACACGATCCATTACAACTGATATTCGTGCTATCTGTAATACTGGCATTTAATACCGTTGGTTCAGCTAGTGAAGCCGTGAGAGTATCTATACATCCATTGGCATCAGTTGTAATCAGGCTATCTTGTTGAGCTCCGCACAAACTCATGGCTATTGAATCCGTTTGCGTTGAACCAAAGTTCCAATTATAGGTGTATGGAGGAGTTCCTCCAACAGGTGTTCCGGTTAAAGAGCCATCACAGGCATTGTTACAAGTCACGCTGGTACTATCCGTAATGGACGTAATTAAAGAATCCGGCTGGGTTAGGGATACTGTTATTGTATCCCGGCATCCATTGGCATCCGTTATTTCGACAGAATCGGTTGTATCTGCACACAAGCCGGTTGCAACTGAATCAGTCTGAGAACCAGCGGTAAACCAGTTGTAGGTGTATGGAGGTGTTCCACCAGCCGGAGTCACTGTGGCAGATCCGTCACACAATCCATTGCAGCTGATATTACTCGTGGCTGTTATAGAGGCAGTTAATAAAGTAGGTTCAAAAATATTGACGCTAACAGTATCCACACAACCGTTGGCATCCGTAACACTGACCTCTGTAATGCCACCACATAGTAAGCCAGTAATCACGGAATCCGTTTGAAAAGGAAAACCATCCCACACATACGTATATGGAGGCGTTCCCCCGGAGACGCTATCCGTTGCACTTCCATCGCACTCGCCGAAACAAGAGATGTTTGTACTATCCGAAATAACAGATGTCAATGCTCCCGGTGGTTCGGTGATAATTACGGAGTCGATAATAGAGCAACCCGTAAAATCGGTAATGGTTACCCTGAATGTATCTGCGCAAAGTCCTGTCAGGGAGTCGCCCGTACTTGGGGGGATATCATCCCATAAATAAGCATACGGCGGAACCCCTCCCGTCGGCGCAACAGAGGCCGTGCCATCGCAGTCCCCAAAACAGCTTATGTTGGTGCTGACAATATTAGATATGATCTCTGTCGGTTCCGTAATGATTACCGTCGCAGTTATAATACATCCCAAAGCATCTTCTATCTGGCAAATCCATGTTCCCGCACAGAGGCCGGTTGCAACTGAATTTGTTTGTACTGGACCTGTATTCCATGAATAGGTATAAGGTGGTGAGCCTCCAATTACCCAAACAGTGGCTGAACCATCGCAAGCACCAAAGCATGAGACATTGACAGTGTCTACGGAATCAATGACAGGTGCACCTATGTCGCTTATGCCGACACTGAATGTATCGATACATCCATTATCGTCAGTTACCGTAATGGAGATCACTCCGGCCACCAGATCGGTGGCAGCACCCATGGTGGTCGTGAAAACTCGACCTCGTTGACCATCAGCTCCTTGGTAGGTTCTTGTCCAACCGATCGGCATCATCGGTGCGTTCTTCTCGCCCGCAACGGGTTCATCATCCGGCGACATGCCCGCTAGAATCTGCCCGAGGACGATTGGCTGCGCGTCGCCCCGAAGGGGCAGACGAACACGGTACACATCGGTTGGTCCCCAGATCGCCCCGTCACCAATGCCGCGCACGATCGGGTGATCGAGTTGACTCGCTGCGACGACGCCACGTGTGCTTTCGTGGCCGTGATGACCGTGATGGGCGATCCACGTTTCGCCGAGAATTTGCCGACCAAAACCCTGTTCGAACTTGGGTTCGACCGAGTTCCAGTTGTAGTGTTGGTAGGTTGGACTGGATTGAAGCGCGAAGGCGTGAGTTGCCGTTCGCATGCCGATGATTGGCTTGCCCGCTTGAAGGTACGCGTCGATATACGCCATCTGCTCATCGGGAAGATCACGGAAGCGCGTCGCGATGATGACCAAGTCGGCAGTTGTCAGCCTGTCTAAGCCGGGGATGTTGCGTCGGTTCTCCGGATTGATGATGCCGGTTTTCTCGTCAATCGCAAACAGCACCGTACATGTGAAGCCGTGCCGCGTCGCCAGAATTTTACCGAGTTGTGGCAGCGCTTCCTCGGAGCGATACTCCTCATCACCACTGATCAAGACGATATGCAAATCTTTGCCGGGACCTTCGTGTCCTTTGTAGGTGACCCAGAACTCTTGGGGCTGGGCCATCGAAGCGCCGGTTAAAACGACCAGCAATGTGG
>JACZWC010000057.1 GCA_022572355.1 Bacteroidota bacterium
TGGTTGTATCTAATAATAACCAAGAAGCACCACCGTCTACAGAGTAGCTCATATTAAAATCCCGAATATCGATCAAGACATCAAATTCTAATACCGGATCCGTTAAGGTGGTGAGGTCAATAATTGGCGTGTAGAGATGCATTCTACTCATCAAAGTAGGAGTACCTGAAAGTTTTGAGCCCCATACTTTTGTACCAGAAAATGCGCTGTTGAGAATTGTTCCTGATGGCACTCCCCACTCCCATTCATCTACATTGAATGACGTGCCGTGTCGCCAACCGGAAATAGAACTTTCAAAATCATTAAAATAGGGTACACTGAATGACAGTTGTTGATGGATCGTGAAATAACCGACATTGTTTGATTCCCACATTTCATCCACCATCGTGTCGGCATCCAACTTATAGAACAAATAAAATATCGCCTGTGTTGTCGAGACTTTATTATAGGTGAAACTGGTCCAGTTATTCGTTTCCTGGCCCAACGTATCTTCCGTTTTTGCACCGATAAGTGAATCGCCTATATCTAAGATTGAGTCATTGGACCAATAAAAATTAGTTACCGTTGACGCTGCACTCATAATTCCTGAATTGGTTAGTCTGTAGTACAAAGTATCCACGGAAACACCCGAATTAGTGAATCTATTCTGCTTATCCAATTCAACGGATAAATCCGGTTTAGGAGAGCCAATATATATATCATCAACAGCCAATCCCTCAACACCTGCGGAAGCACTCTGTCTGTGATAAAAACGAAGTTTGCCGTATTTGCAATAATTTAATTGGGCCAGGCTGACGTTGAGAAAGGTCCAGTCGTCCTCCGCCGGATCCGGCACATACGCAAGCAAACTGTAAGAATCACCGTTGTTGTTCGAGTATTGGATTTTATCGGCTGAAGAAGTATTGAATTGCTTGTACCAGAACGAGAGTATAGCATTAGAATCCGTAGAATAATCCAAGTATGGTGTTTCAGTATAATGCCAGGACTGCAATGTGGATCCTCCTGTTGTAGCACTCGTACTCCAGACGTTCTCACCTGAATGGGCACCCTCCAAGTGATGCCTGGTGCCAGGCCCAAATCTCCAGAACGATCCCATAAGGTTGTTATCCACACCTGTGCTGTAAGGATCAACTACATTTTCAAAATTTTCGGTGTATGGTGCTTCATAAGTGGAGTCAATCCTCAAAACGGTAAAAGCTCTGTTATCCGTATAAGTGGTTTCTAATATCGGGTAACTGGTTTGAACATCACAAATGATGTAGTAAATACCTACTCCCAGACCACTTTGTAGATTGAAAGTTTGCGTACCAACATAGCCAAAGGTTCCTAAGAGTGAATCTAAACTATCGAGTATGGGATCTTGTGAAAAATAATACTCAACAATTTTAGTACCGGTACTCCACAGATTAGTTACTGTTCCAGATGGAAAAGAAACTTCGTAATCAGGGACATGAGTCGCGGCTACTATCGTTTCGCCTGATGATATCCACAGGTTGAAGTACTCATCTTCAATTCCAAAATCATCTAAATACCATCCAGCACCATTCCATGATCCCGTTGACGCATATCTAAATCGGAATTTTACGTTGGGATATCCCATGAAATCCTCGAGGCTTGCCGTTACTTTTGTAAAACCACTCCCACTTGAAAAATTACTAAAACCCGGTATAGAACCCAATGATCCAACCGACGGATCATTGTACCAAAAACTAACCCGAGAAGGGTTCAGTAATTGCCAACTAGAGCCAGAATCTGTCGATACCTCAAGATTTCCTCCGCCTTCTGTACCTGCAGAATAATCCATACTTCGTTTATGATAAAAGTATAGTATTCGTGGTATGGAATCGACCAAATCAAACGATGGCGATTCCAAATACATATTGGAATTTTGGGCGACAATACTATCAAGATCCGTTGCCCATGTATTTGGAGTCGAATAGGTAGTGACACCGGGATACGTTGGAGTTCCTAGCTCCCAAACATCTTGACCCATATCGGCATAATGAGACCAGCCGTTAGAATTAGCATCAAAACTTTGGAAATAAGGAATGGCGTACTGAGCAGAAGCGGTTGGGAATATAAAAATGCAATGCACCAACACGAATACTCGCATCAACCTGAGATAATGTGCAGACGCAATATTGAAATACATCAATACCATGAGTATTTATCTAATATAATAATAAAGATACTAAAAAAGAACATTCAGGGTTACACATCATTTGCTGGAAACGATATACTTATGTGCTATTAAAAGCGCTATTACCAAAATACAAGAAGGAAAGTGTAAATCGCGAAACTAGAATTTTGAATTTGTCTCTATGACAGTCTAACGTAAAACAAGTTTGCTTCACCGCTTCGTGTGGCATATCTCCACTTGATACATTTATTGAGGCGGCACCGTCACAATAGTTATTGCATGATACATCCGTTCCGATAATGGAAGATGTGGGCTCACTTAAAACACAAACCGTCATTATCACTACATCGCTGCAAGCGCCTTGGGTAACGATTTGGGTTACATTATAACAACCAGAAGAAATGTAGGTGTAGCAGGGGTTTTCCAAAGTGGAATGATAACGGTGTCAAAGGCCACAGTCCCGCTGCTATCTGTTATTGTTACAGTGTATAATCCTGATGAAAGCCCTGAAACATCTTCTGTTGTATCACCGGTTGACCATTGATAAGTATAAGGTAACGTGCCTCCGCAAACCGAAAGGTTGGCAACACCATTATTACCACCACCACATGTGACGCCATAAGAAAAAGATGAAACGTTTAATACTGTATCCGGATAAATATGATTCAATATAATTACTGCCTTGTCAACGCAAACACTGCTGCCCAAATAGCCGAGGGAAAAAATATTTGTATCACCGTAGATATAATTGGGTAGTCCACCACTCGAACAGGCCCATGAGTTAGAAACAGTATTAATTTCGCAGCTACCACATGAACAATCTCCAGTATTGTTCATAAAGCTATCGATCAATTGATTGTTGATATTAATATTGAAAGTATCCGCACTACCGCAACCATCTACCCAATAAAGGATGACCCTGACATCAGTAATAATATTCCCTGAAGGTATTGGGTCTATAAATGATTTTTGGCCTCCATTCCAAGTTCCACCAAAGGGATCAGAACAAGCATAATCTCCAGTAATTCCGCAGCAGATTTGACACCAACCCCCACTCCAATTTGCTATTACCGTATCAATGCCCGATTGAGGATAGCATATGACGGGAAAGAGGAGAAAATAAAAGAAAAAGACAATTACTTTCATTTTAGTGATTTCCTGTTTCAATCCTTATTATTTTATGAATGTGGTCAGTGAGCGGATTTAGATGATTGAATGAATTAAGATACAACACAACAGCCTAAAATCCTAATTTTCGTAATTGCGTTTTTAAAATCGTTGAATAACAGAAATGAATTATATATCCGTCTTAGAAGAACACCTGACTAATTAGAAACATTAATTGGCCATTGTATTACATAAACATACCAAGACCCAATAATACCAGCACAATCAAAATGCTGAGAAATACCAGGTACATTCGGACGTTTTTTCTTGCCCGGCTCAGAAATATAAAATTAACGGATAGTAAATAGCAAATGATTGCAGCGCCGGTGTTCAACAAGTAAAAGCCCAGGTTTTCTTTTACCAAACTTATAAAACCAAAAACAGCAAAAACGGAAACCAAGTAGAGCAATACCTTACTAATTTTATACTTTGGAATATTTTTTAATACAGATCCATCTTTCATAAATATTATATTTCTTACAGTTCATCCATATTATTAGTATTCTTCCGGATCAGTTACATAGCGTCATATAGTTTTTGCAATTCTTTTCTAGCTCTGAACAAGTGAACTTTTATTGTATTTGCCGGCATTTCCATTTTTTCAGAAATCTCTTTGAGACTCAGTTCTTCAAAATAAAATTGTTTAATAATTGATTGGTATCCCGGTCCCAATTTTGATATTGTTCTGTATAAGAGTTTTGTACGTTGTTTTTGTATCAGTTGTTCTTCAGGATTGGGGTTTGCCGAACGTAAATCAATGTTAATTTGTTTGCCATTGCCATCACGATAATTCTCATCAATTGAAATCGTTCTATCATCATTTCCTTTTTTTCTGAGAAAATCGATACAATTATTTTTTGCAATTGTAAAAAGCCAGGTGCTGAACGCAAATTGAGGCTTATATTGATTGATCTTAATAAAGGCCTTTGCAAATCCTTGCAAGGTTAGGTAGTCAGCATCACTCTTGTTATTGACCATTGTTAAAAGTTCGTATCGAAGGCTTTCGTAATAGCGAGACATTAGAATTGAAGCGGCCTTATTATCCTCCGTTATAAGGAGTTCCACCAAAACATTATCAGGTAATTCCTCATATACTGATTTAATAGCTGCAGACATATTGATTCACCATTTAATTTTCAAAAGAATTTTATATCATGTATTCGGCATATGGGTATTGCAATACTTTTTTTAAGAATTACTCTTTTGTCTGTCATTCCCCAAATTGTGGTCTCCACAATTTTCATGCTTTGGTTATCTTCAAAGACAATTTTCACTTTTAGCTTAGCTGAATTACCAAGTCGCATGGCTTGGCGAATCTTGGAACTTCTTTCATTTATGGATTCTTCTGCCACTAAAACATCCTTAGCAGGAAATGATAGTGCAGGTATCTCCTCCTTTTCAATTAATTCGCCGTGTACGTATATTGTTCCCATCCGCGTAAATCTTTCACAAGGTGCCTGGGTTGGCCCGATCACTGTAAGATAAATATAGTAGCTATACAACAAAAGTTGTGTAAGCGAGAATCCTTTTTTCTTGTAGGTGATCGTCCTACAACGTGTATTATGCAAGCGAATTCTGATCAAACTCCTGTATACAATAATCCAGTGTCGTCAGGTGTAACACCAGACAGTATACTGCAAACAGTATAGGACCAGGAAGCAAAACAAGTTTGTTTCACCGATCTGTGTGGCATATCTTTGCGGCTATTAACGATTATGCCAGAATGGAAATTGTAATCAGGAAAGCGGAGAAAAAGGACATGGCGGATGTACTCGGTTTGATAAATGAGCTGGCTATCTTTGAAAATGCGCCTGAAGAGGTGGCCATATCAGTCGAAGACCTTCAAAGAGACGGTTTTGATCATAAGCCTCTATTCAGTGTTTTACTGGCGGAGAATGCCCGCCTACCGGACGGACAAGAAGGCGAAATAGCAGGAATGGCCTTCTATTACACTGCTTACTCTACCTGGAAGGGAAAAATGCTATACCTTGATGATCTGGTGGTTTTGGAAAAATATCGCAGACATGGAGTGGGGCAGCTGCTATTAGATGCGGTAAAGTCAGAGGCTAAAGCCGAAAACGCCAATCAAGTCCGGTTTCATGTATTAAATTGGAATGAAACGGCTATCACCTTTTACAAAAAGAATAATGTGTCGCTTGATGATGAGTGGATCTTGTGTAAAATTGAAAAAGAGGGAATTGGTTAATTGGGAAATTTGTGAATTGGTAGAATGGAAGACTATAGAACATTTGAGGACTTAGAATGTTGGCAGCAATGCAGGAAAATTCGAAAAAGAGTAGAATCTTTTTGCAAATCGTTGCCAAAAGAAGAGAAGTTCCGTTTAGTTGACCAAATGATTCGTTGCGCAAGAAGCAGTACGGCTAATATTGCGGAAGGAGATGGGCGCTATCATTACAAGGAGAATATTCAATTTTGTAGAATGAGCCGTGGATCGCTATTTGAATTAATTGACCACTTTATTTGTTGTGTAGATAATGACCTTATTACAGATTCAGAATATAAGAGTTCTAGGCAGGAAATTGAGTCTGACTGAGACTAATAAATGGTTATATCAAATATCTTAAGAAGCAAACGAAGCCCAATTATTGATTTTTATAAATTTTGTTGCATGAAGTTTTCTTGATTGACCCAATAATCAATTATCTAATTACCCAGTCTACTAATCAACCAGTCAACCAGTCAACCAGTCAACCAGTCAACCAGTCAACCAGTCAACCAAAAAGATGAAGGTACTTAAGTTCGGAGGTGCATCTGTAAAAAATGCTAAAGCAGTAAAAAATGTTGCTGAGCTACTGAAGCTGTATTCTGGTCAGGATATTGTGGTTGTCGTATCTGCTATGGGGAAAATGACAAATGCGCTTGAGGAGATCACAGATGGCTACATTAACAAGAAGGGTAATAGTGTAGAACTGCTAGAGGGGATAAAGAAGTTTCACAGAGACATACTCCAAGAGCTCTTCCCAGACCCGGCTCACCCGGTTTTTGAGCAGGTTAACAACGCGTTTGTTGAAATAGAATGGATCCTTGAAGATGAACCGATCAAGGGATATGATTTCGAATATGACCAAATCGTTTCAGTCGGTGAGTTGATCTCTACCAAAATTGTAAGCGCTTTGCTCACAGAAAGTGGTATCAGTAACAACTGGGTAGATGTACGGGATTTCCTCAAAACGGACAATACCTATCGTGAAGCCAAAGTTGATTGGGAGCTAACGGCTGTGAAAATTAGAGAATATTTATTGCCGAAGCTTGCTGAACAGGAGAGTGGTGGGGTAGTGGTAACGCAAGGATTTGTAGGGGTCACCTCTGAAAATTACAATACAACCCTGGGACGTGAAGGTTCCGACTACACCGCGGCGATTATCGGCAGCCTGCTCGACGCGGAGGAGGTGATAATCTGGAAAGATGTACCGGGGGTACTCAACGCCGATCCCAAGTGGTTCGACAAGACTGAAAAGTTGGATACATTATCTTACCATGATGCCATTGAGTTGTCTTTTTTCGGTGCAACGGTAATTCACCCGAAAACGATCAAGCCTCTTCAGAACAAGCAGATATTGCTCAAGGTGAAATCCTTTTATGAGCCGAAAGGGGAGGGGACAGTTATTAAAGCCACCAAGGAAATAGCAGAAAATCAGCAAAAGATTCCTTCATTTATATTCAAAGTCGATCAGGTATTAATTTCAATATTACCAAAAGACTATTCTTTTATTGTGGAGGAGAACCTGAGCGAAATTTTCAAGAAATTCTCGGATCATCGGGTTAAGGTGAATCTAATGCAGCACGCGGCCTTAAGTTTTTCCGTATGTGTGGATGCTGAGACCAATAGAGTTCCTGCTCTGATTACAGAGCTTCAAAAAGACTTTAAAGTACTGTACAATGAAAATGTAGAACTTATAACAGTAAGAAACTACGACCAGAAGACAATTGATCAGGTAATTGAGGGGAAAAAGATATTTGTAGAACAGAAGAGCAGGCAAACAGCGAGGTTTGTTGTAAAGGATAATGATTAATAGTTACTCACCCGACACCCGACACCTGAGAACCGACACCTGAGAACCGACACCCGACACCTGCCATCCGACACCTGAGAACCGACACCCGGTATTTGTTCGATTTATTATAATTCTCTGATTCTCCTTGCCAATATCCTTGAAATTCTTTCATTAGACTCAAAGCTCCAGCCAGCAATGTGAGGTGAGAGAAGCACTTTATCACTTCGAACCAGATACTGAGCTGGATGCATGTATTTCCACCATCCAATCTTTATCAGCCACCTCGCGATCCTGTTAAAGAATACACCTCTTTTATTGATCCACATACTGAGTCCACGTAAATTTTCGAAGGAACTGCTTTCAAACTCCAATACATCGAGGCACGCGCCCAATATTTTTCCGGATTCTATATTCTTTACCAGATCAGATGTCTTCACAATTTTCCCCCTCGACGTATTGACCAAATAAATATTCTTTGCAAACTTGTTAATGAAAGAATCATTAAACATAAACTTTGTTTCATCCGTTAACGGGAGATGAAAGCTAACGATATCTGCTTTCTCAAAGATATCTTCCAGGCTTGCTTCGATCACATTACCTCCCGCAAACCCGGTTTTATATTTATCATGAGCCAGTACGGTTACATTAAATCCTAAAAGCCTTTTCGCAAATTCTGTTCCGGTAAAACCGAATCCTATTATCCCGACAGTTTTCTCATAAAGCTCCGTACCCCTATTGGATTCCCGGCGCCAGAAGCCTTTCCTTACCTCTGAGTCAGCGATATGCAAATGATTCAACAGTGCGAGCAACATGCCAATCGCATGATCTGCCACCGCGTCCTTGTTTCCCTCCGGAGCTCTAAGGCAAGCTATGCCTTGAGATTCGGCATATTCAACGTCTATATTCTCCATTCCGGCTCCGGCCCTGGCTATGAACTTCAAATTGGTAGCTTTTGAAAGAAAAGCTTTGTCTAGTTTTAACTTACTTCTGATTACAACACCGTGATATGCTGCAATAATACTCTCCGCCGAGGTACCAGGCATTTCATCAAGGTACTCGCATTTAAAGTTCATCCCATTGAGCTCTTCATCCAGTACTGGATGAACCCGGTCTAAAAAAAGGACTTTCCTGATATTGTCCACTGGATATTATGGTTAGAGTGGCAATGCGTATGCGCAAACGTTAGATAATTCCATACATGAGCCTTCCGATAACAAAATACACAACTAAGCCTAAGATATCGTTGATGGTAGTTATAAATGGTCCTGTCGCAAGGGCAGCGTCAATATCTGCCCTGTGCAATAGCAAGGGAATAAGTGTTCCGAATATTCCAGCAAAAATAATGACGGAAAGCAACGCCACGCTAACGGTTAAACTCAGAGCCAACGAATCGCTAAAAACCAAGTTGTAAGCGAGAATTACCGCCGAGCAAATCAATCCATTGATAAGTGCTACACCCAATTCCTTGATGAGCTTGGATGTAATACTCTCCACTCCCAATGAATTATTGGCAATTCCCTGGACGATCAATGCGGATGACTGTACACCAACGTTACCTCCCATTGCCGCGATTAGAGGAATAAAGAAGGCCATTTCAGGATAGATCTGGATATCATGTTCATAAAGGCCAATTATCTGCGCGCCGAAAATACCTCCGACCAATCCAATTAATAGCCAGGGTAACCGGGCTTTGGATAAGACCCAGGCTTTATCTGATGATTCAACATCGTCGGTAATACCAGACGCCATCTGATAATCTTTTTCGGCCTCTTCCTTGATTACATCTACTACGTCGTCAATTGTAATTTTTCCAACCAACGAACCTTTTTCGTCAACCACGGGAAGAACCACCAAATCGTATTTGTCCATGATATTGGCCACTTCCTCTGCATCAGTATCGACATGAACTGAAATAGCATTCTCCTCATAGACATCCTCAATTTTGGTATCGGTGGGGGTAATAAGCAATCTGTTGAGCGATAAAAGGCCAAGTAATTTTTCCTGATCGTCAACCACATAGATAGCATAAACGTCATCAATAATTTCTGCCTGACGCCGCATTTCCTTAACGCATTTCAATACTGCCCAGTCCTTATTCACAGCTATTAGCTCCTTTGCCATCAGGCCACCGGCAGTATTTTCGTCATAGGTCAGCAGGTCGGCAATATCACTCGCCTGTTCAGGGTCCTCTATTAGTTTAATTACTTCCTCCTGAATTTCATCGGGCAGTTCAGCAATTACATCGGCGGCATCATCGGACTCTATATTGTCTATTACCTGATCTGCAATTTCTTTGGAGGAGAATGAGGCGAGCAAGTATTCCCTTACATCTTCTTCCAGTTCTACAAGTACTTCCGCAGCTATTTCTTCCTCTAAAATGGAATAAAGTGCGCTGCTTTCATCCTTGTTCAGTGCATCGAGTATCTCCGCTATATCAGCAGGATGCAGCTCCTCCATGCCTTTCTTGAGAAGAGCTTGATCGTCTGACCTAATACTCGCCTTTAGATCCGATAAGTAACGCTGGGTAAGATCGAACTGCACTGTGTAAAGGAAATGTGAAATATTTGATGATTATCGCGTGTGCGAAGCTGCTTTTAAAACCAGGGCAAAATTAAGATTTATCCGCCAGCCTCCAAAGGCGGCCAGGAAGACGGACAAGAGATAATGCGAAACTTATATAAGAGGGGAAATTCTGTATATAAGCATATAGATTGCGTTTACAGAGATTTATTCCAACAACTTTGTCAGCTCAATAAACTCAGCTATACCGAGCTGTTCGGGCCTTTTTGCCATTAGTGAGTGCTTGGCCAGGCTAGGGTCTTTTATCAATGATTTCAGTGAGTTTCGCAAGGTTTTTCTTCTCTGATTAAATCCTTGTTTCACGACGGCAGAGAAAAGATTTTCATCGCATTCCAAGCTCGCAACAGTGTTTCTTGTCAATCTAATTACTGCAGATTTGACCTTTGGTTGGGGTACAAATACCGTTTCGTTCACCGAAAACAGCAATTCCAGGTGGTAATATGCCTGGCAGAGTACACTGAGAATACCGTATTGTTTAGAGCCGGGGTCAGATGTTATTCGCTCGGCAACTTCTCTTTGAAACATTCCAACTACCAGATCAACCTGGTCTCGATGTTTCAGTACTTTGAAAAGAATTTGCGACGAAATATTATAAGGGAAATTTCCAATTATGCTAAAAGGCTTATTAAATATCTTAGAGATGTCGTATCTAAGAAAATCAGCTGTGATAAGTCCACCTGACAGTTGGGGAAATTTATTTTCAATCAACTCAATTGATCTTGGGTCTACATCGATTACCTTTAGGTCAATATCCTCCAATTCAATCAATAATCCGGTTAAAGCACCCTGCCCCGGGCCTAATTCCAGTACATTGGGATGATTGAGCTTTTCGTGTAGGGATTTTACAATTTTTACTGCTGTGTTTTTGTCGGCGAGAAAATGTTGGCCAAGCGCCTTATTCGCTGAGTATGCTCTCATCAGACGCGCTCTAGAATAGTGCGAAAGGCAACGAATTTGTCTTTGTAGCGGGCGTTGTGTTCTTCTCGCAATTGCGCCGCGTGATTGGCCACATAATCGTTGTAATCTTCAATACATTCACAGAAGTATTGAATTGAGTAGGTGTTTTGCTCTTCTTCCACTGAAATTAGCTTGAAGATCTTCTGCTCAACGAACTTACCTGTTTTCATTACATCCGGAATGTGAACATCTTTCATCCACTTCAACCACTCCTCCGCAACGCTTGCATCGATGCTAACTGTCACATTGTATACTATCATAGATTGACTATAATTCGGCTGTTTCCACATCGTAGATGTGTTTTGTAATATTTTCCATTTCACGGAAGTAGTAAGTAGCTCCCCATCCGTGTTCCACTTTACGATAGACAGTTGTAATTCCTTGCTTTCGGACAATTACTTTGGTAATGTTCCTATTGTTCTTGGTTACCTGTTCAACTTTTCTTGCATCGGGCATGTTGAATTCTTCAGGGGTACTCACATATTGATTATAGGAGTTTGCCCTTTCCTCCGCCCTCTTTCTGGCATCATCCATTGCTCTCAACCTGGCTATTCTTTTAGCTTCTATATCTTCTTTGTTTTGCGAAGAAGATGAGTTCTGTCTGCTACTGGATTTTGCCAAGGCCTCAGCTTTTGCTCTTGCTACCGCCGCCGATTTGGCTCTTGCAGCAGCAATTCTTTTATCTTGTTCTGCACGCTTATCTGCCTCAACTTTTCTTTTCTCAGTCACAGCCAGGGAGGCAGCTTTACGCCTCTCCTCATCATCTAATTTAGCTTCTGCTGCTAATCTTCTTGCCTCTGCAGCTCTGGCTGATGCTTGTGCCTTTTCTGCTGCATCAGCGTCGGCTTTTGCCGCGGCAGATTTTCTCGCTTCCTCTTCAGCTTTCAGTTTCGCCCTCTTATCGGCGTCTTGTTCAGCGGAAATTTTGGCCTCTGCTGCTCTTCTTTCTTCCTCTTCTCTTTTTGCCACAGCGGCTATTCTTGCTTCTTCAGCAGCTTTGGCTTCGGCTTTCCGTTTAGCAGCTTCTTCTCTTTTAGTCTGGGCTGCTGCAACTTTTCGTGCTTCTTCCGCTGCTTTTGCCGCAGCTCTGGCCTTTGCCTCTTCTTCAGATTTAGCCTTAGCTGCCGCCTTTCTCCTGGCTTCTGCCTCTGATTTGGCTGTAGCTTCTGCTTTTGCATCTTCTTCCGCTTGAGCTTTTGCAGCTGCTTTGACTCGAGCTTCCTCTTCTGCTCTGGCTTTTGCTTCCGCCTTTTTTCTTGCCTCTTCCGCAGCTTTAAGCTCAGCTTTTTTAGCTTCATCTTGTTCAGCTGCTATTTTGGCAGCCGCTGCTTTTCTGGATTCCTCTTCAGCCTTGGCTTTAGTCTCTGCTTTCACGCGTGCCTCTTCTGCTTTTGCTTCGGCCTTCTTTGCTCTTGCCTTCGCTTCAGCAGCAGCCTTGGCCTTTTCTCGTTCTTCCGCCTCAGCCTGTGCCTTGGCCTTCTGTCGTGCCTCTTTCTCTGCTTTGGCCTTGGCCACGGCTTTCTTTCTCGCTTCTTCTTTTGCCGCCGCCGCAGCCTTGGCCCTTGCTTCAGCTTCCTTCTTTGCCTCCGCAGCCGCTTTTATTTTTGCTGCTTCTTCCGCTCTGGCTTTCTCTTCAGCTCTCTTTTTAGCATCTTCTTCAGCCTTTATTTTTGCCTTCCGGGCTGTTTCGGCAGCTTCAGCTTCGGCCTTTTTTCTGGCTGCCTCTTCCTCCCTTGCTTTAATGACTGCCTTCGCTTCAGCAGCAGCAATAGCCTCTTGTTTTTTCCTTTCTTCCGCTGCTTCTTTTCTAGCCTTTTCCTCCGCAGCTTTTTTTGCAGCCACTTCGGCCTTTTTCTTCTCTTCAGCCTTTATATTTGCCTGTTCGGCAGCATCAGCAGCATCTTCTCTAGCCTGTTCTTCCGCCCTTGCCAGTTCTTCAGCTTTCTTTCTTCGCTCTTCTTCTGCTCTCTCCTCTTTTTCGCGGCCAGCCTCTATCTGCTCCATGGCATCATCTAGCGCAGATCGTATTGATTTAGTGTAATCCGTGTCGTAATCAAATTCATCCGCCTCCGGATCAAACCTAATTATCCCAACAGGCTGGTTGAAAACGACCGTGTTCACACCGTCATACTGCTTAAATAAAGTCAGGTTGAATGGGTATGGAAAAAAACCATCTGCCAGTCTAGCCGTAGGAGCCTTGGTGCTTAGCGCTATTCTTTTGGTGATGTATCCCGGTTTGATAAATGTAAATAGATAATCATGGCCAAAAGCAAGATCCAGATCAATGCGTTGCTTGGTGGGAGTTAGTGTTTTGAAGGGCTTTGAATCTTTCGTAATAATGACTTTTGCCCCCCCTATCGCCCCTTTGTCCACCTTGAATTTCACTATTACTTCCAGTCCGACCTGGCCAAAACTCGCAAGAGAAGAGGCAATGATCAGAAAAAGCAGTAAATACCTAACAAATTTGAAAGGGTTACTCATCTTTCCGTTGACGATTGTCATATTAGATAGACTATAAATTGCAAAAAGGCTGCCAATAATAAACGTGTAAAATTACTCAGATATTACCAAAAGAATAAATAATGCAGTACTTAAAAACTGTCCAAAAGTTATCTAAATTCATATCTGTTCTATTGAGAATTTAAATATCTTTGAACGATTACCAATAATAATCTTATGAGGAGGCTTTTTTCATATTTGCTGATAATGGTAATTACCATCTCAGCGCAATTTTCTTATGCTCAAAAAGGCGCATTACAAGAATCCTTATCCAGGATAAATAGGATGCTGGTGGGAATTGCAGAAGTATCGATGAAGAAGGAAAATTTATTGGTCAAATTTACCAAGAATGGTGAGCTCTACAGGCAAGATAAGGTGCTTATAGACGAGCTGGATTCCAAAAAGGTTAAATACGTATCAGAAGAGAATTCTGTAGTATTGCGCTGCTTTTCGGAGAATGAGGGTTGTGTTTTCCGCCAACTTTTTCTTAAAAAGAGAAAGAATTATTATTCCAGATTAAATATTATTCTCAAAGGCAAAGAAAAATTTGCGGTAGAGCTAACAAGGGAATTTAAGATATTTATAAATCTCTATCAGGAGAATTAATCTGGTACATTATTTGTAACAGACTTAAATGTATTACCGCTCCGTCTATGAAGCAGTTGACATTTATATTATTACTTGCTTTTCTGTCTACACAGAGTTTGGCTCAGAATGCGGACTCCTTTTACAAAAAGGCAGAGATAAAATCCAATACTGGAAACTATTCTGCTGCAATTGTATTATACACAAGGGCAATAAAAATAGATCCCAAATTCACTAAGGCATATTACAAGAGGGGTTTTGCGCACAGTATGTTGAAAGAATATGACTCTGCGGTAAAGGATTACACGATGGTAATTTCAAAGAACCCTAAGCATACCTGGTCGTATATCAGTCGTGGTAGTTCATACAATAAATTGAAGAAGTTTGACTTGGCTATGAACGACTTTAACAAGGCGCTGGAGATTGATCCAACGAATCAGGAGGCTTATAATAATCGTGGTTGGGCAAGACTGGGTTTAGACGATAAAAAAGGCGCTTGTAAGGATTGGAAGAAGTCTAGGAAAATGGGTAATGGAGAGGCTAAAATCATTCTGGAAAATAATCATTGTAAATAGGGTAATTTAAAGTAATCATGGTTTCAAAAGCAATATTGGGAGTAGCAGTAATGATTGTGTTTGCATCGATAGTTATATTTAATAACAATGGAGCTACGGCAGAAAGAGATTGGAATGAATGTGTTACAAAATATGATTCGAAATGGGGATCACACTGCAAAAACTGTGCGATGGACGGCGATACCTACAAAGTGATGCTTCGGAATACCTGTACTGAAAATATTGATGTTTTTTGCTGCATTCAGGAGAAGTATAAGAGGTGGAAGTGTTATAGTTACAACGACTTAGCCCCACAGGATACACTTTATGGATATGCATGCCAAGGCAATGGAAAGTATTTGGTTTGGGCCAAAAAAGCCGGTGATACTCAGATCAAATTCCCAACTGTACAGGAAGTCAATGAGGATTACCAGGATTAATTGATCTTATCACCCCTGAGCATTCTAAATTTTTTTCTCGCTTCTACAACAAATAAACTCCCCGGAAAAGTTACCATCAGATCCTGGTACAGTTCCATGGCTTTCTCCTTATCTTTGAAGTATATTTCATTCATATACGCAAGTTTATATATTGCATTATCTCCAAGGATATCGCCAAGATGGTAATCTATGATTAGCTGAAGTTGAACAGCTGCTTTTTTGTAGATCTTACCCTTGAGATAAATTTCTGATTTCCTATAATAAATCTCGTCAGTGAGACTGTGCCCTGGAAACGCGATTAGAATTGAGTCAAGCTTTTCGATGGCTGCGCTGTCTTTGTTTTGAAAGGACAGCAAGTCAGCAGCAGCGTAAGTAAACAGGGCCTCCGTGGTTGTATCCAGTGCTGTGTTATCTGAAATGAGAAGGGATAAATCCATGGCATCATTTGCTATGAGCTTGGAAGTGGAAGCTTTCAAAACATCCAGTTGCGCTTGTGACCACTTAAATTCGCCCTTGTAGAAATACAGCCGTGCATTTTTAAATTTTGCATCATGCCCGATCGGATCGTGTTTAAATGCCTTCTCCACCTGTGAATAGTAGAGTGAAGCCTCCCAAACATCCCCTACTAAAAGCAAGATGTCGGCCAGTTCAATTTTACACGCTGCTTTATCCTTGGGTCTTATCCGGGGCATGAGTATCGTTTCCTCCAATATTGATATAGCTTCATCTGTATTGTGAAGATAAAAGGCCTGTAAATGGGCCTGCCCCCGAAGCAATGGAATTATTCGTGTGGTTTTCCCCAACTCGTCAATGGTCAGCAAATAATTTTTTTCAAGGTCTAACAAATCTTGCATGGTGTAACTGCTGCTGATGATTTTAGTGTTAATTACGTCCATCATTTCAATTCTACTGTTGATATAATAAGGACTTCCCCTTCCCTTGTCGCACACGTATTTATAACAACTAATCGCAACGTCATAATAAGCGCTGGAGGTACTGAGCTTGGCCAGGTCCATGATGCGCTTGCCATCTTCTTTTAGCCTCTTATCCAAGGCCTTGGCAAAAGTGAAGGCAGACTCGAAATTCTTTTTCTGAAGATAATACCAAATCAGCATTTCAGAGAATACATGCTTGCCAGGGTGTTTTTGAATCCTGATCAACAGAAAATTGTTCAGTTTTCCAGCATTTTTGTTCCCTTGATCCTCAAAAACGCGATACTGCAATATGTTTTGAACCTGGTGTAAATAGGAAGGGTCTTCGAGTAATAAATCCAGGTATTCCTGGATCATCATGTTGAATTTTCCGGCACGAGAATACACGTTGGCGATTTCCAAATGAAAGAGGTATGAACCTTTTAATATTTTTCTCCCTTTTAGGTAGGTGTTAATAGCGTAATCCGTTACATTCTTGGTCAGAAAGGCATTGGCAAGTTCAATAATTCTCGGTCTGTCTGCCGGGACCTCTTTTACAGCGCGTTCATATTGCTGTTTCGCCTTTTCTATTTCACCGGCATTGGTGTACACATATCCAAGGTCTACAATAAAGATTTGGGGATCAGGGTTCTTTTTGATCTGCTTTTTTACCAACTTCTCGGCAGTTTTGTGCTCGTTGAGTTTTAACAAACAGTTCAGGTAGTAATTGTAGTAATAAGTTAGGCCGGATCTGTTGAAAAACCGCTCGTAGAGAACTACAGCTTTATCATATTCTTGTGCCTGGAAGTATTGCAGGGCAAGCTGTTTCTCCGTCTGGGTTTGAGAAAATGCATTGCAAGCTGCAATGAGCAGCAAAAAGGTGAATGGAATGTATGCCTTTTGCATAATGTGAATGGGCGTTAATAAATTCGATACCGCTCTTGCCTATGAGTTCTCAGCAATTTGCAGAAGAATTTCCTTTATTCTCGGTTTAGACTCTTTGTAGCGGCTAATATTATTCTTTACCATGGGGACCTTGTTATTGATAGTCGTTGCCAATTCTTCTATTGCCAGAGCCTCTACTTTTATATAAACATTAAACGAATCAACCGATAGAATATTCTTTGAAATGTCATTTCTCAAATTTGCAAGTTGTGTTTTTGAATATTCTAATTCTACCTTTAAATAACTGTGGGTTTTAATGTATTTGCCCATGGATTTGTTTATTAGATTATAGCCATCCAAAAATTTTGCCAGGTCCCATTCCAATGAATCGTTAAAATACTCTTTAAGTACCTCCAGATCGGCATTGACCTTTTTTTTTGTATTCTTCAAAGTCTCTATGTCCACATCGCCAAGTTGCTTCTCTGCATCGACAATAATATACTCAAGACTATCTATCAGCACTAACTCTTTATCAATATTGATGTTCCTGCAGGAGAAAAATAACAGAAAAAGTACAGCAACAAGGTATCGCATGCTCAGCATATTATTAATTGATAATATCAAAGCCCGTATATGCTACTAGTGCTTTTGGGATTTTAATCCCATCTGGAGTTTGATTATTCTCCAGCAAAGCCGCGACGATTCTTGGCAGCGCCAGGGCACTCCCATTTAATGTATGAACCATGCTGACTTTTTTGTCGCCCTCCTTGAATCTTAGATTAAGGCGATTCGCCTGAAAGGCCTCAAAATTTGAGATTGAACTTACCTCCAGCCATCTCTTCTGGCCTCCTGAATATACTTCCATGTCGTAGGTAAGCGCGGAAGTGAAACCCATATCGCCACCACATAATTTGGCCACTCTATAGGGCAACTCCAGCTGATCCAGAAGGCCGGCAACATAATCGGTCATTTCTTCCAATACCTTGTAGGAATTATCAGGATGTTGAATTTGAACTATTTCGACCTTGTCAAATTGATGCAGTCTGTTCAGTCCTTTCACGTCTTTGCCATATGATCCGGCTTCTCGTCTGAAACATTGAGCGTAGGCTACCATTTTGATAGGAAGCTGCTCGAATTTCAACAGATCATCCCGATATAGATTGGTAAGTTGAACTTCAGCAGTGGGTGACAGATACATATTGTCCATCTCTAAATGATACATCTGGGCATCCTTATCAGGTAATTGGCCTGTACCGTACCCTGACTCTGGATTGATGAGCACGGGTGGTTGATATTCTGTATATCCGGCTTCTAAAGCTTTATCTAGAAAATAACTTATCAGAGCGCGTTGAAGCCTCGCTCCTTTGCCTCTATACACCGGGAATCCACTTCCCGCTATTTTAGCACCCAGCTCAAAATCTATCAGACTATACTTTTCTGCCAACTCCCAATGGGGCAATGCATCCTCTGGTAGATTTGGCATGTCGCCAGATTCCTTGACAATTTCATTATCCTTTGATGAATTGCCCTTTGGAACAGAACTATTCGGTGCATTGGGGATTAGAACCAGAAGTGACTTAATAGCCTCTTCCGTTGTGTGGAGTTGTTCTGAGAGCAATTTAGAGGATTCCTTATTTGCAGTCGTTTCAGACTTTTTCTTCTCAGCCTGTTCTGAATCGCCCTTTTTATACAAGTCACCAATTTCCTTTGCGTGTTGATTTAGCACAGCAAGCATTCCGTCGAGCTCAGTTTGTGTTTCCTTTCTTTTGCCATCCAATGCTAGAATTTCATCGAAATATTCATGCGCATCAAAGTTTCTCAGCTCGAGTCGATCCAGAAGTTCTTTTGTGTTATTCCTTATGTCTGTCACGCTGAGCATGGCTGCTTATTTTAGATCAAAATTACGGTTATTTAAACAAAAAATCCCGACGCGGTGCTTATGCTTTGCACCAGGCCAGGATCAAAATTCTTGTAGAAATCGTTTACTTAGTTGTTGCAGCAGGCTCTACTGACACATACGACTTATTGTTCTTTTTCTTTTTGAAAACAACGGTTCCGTCAATGAGTGCGAACAGGGTGTGGTCTTTGCCCATACCTACATTGCTGTCAGGATGGTGCTTGGTTCCCCTTTGTCGGATTATTATGTTACCTGCAATCGCAGCCTGGCCGCCATAAATCTTTACACCGAGCCGCTTACTTTGTGATTCCCTACCGTTTCTTGAGCTACCAGCTCCTTTTTTGTGTGCCATAATTTCGGGCGTTTAAGAGTGTTATGCGTCTTTCTTCTTATCTGTCTTTTTGGCTGCCGGTTTCTTCTTCGTAGCCGTTTTCTTAGCCGTTGCTTTAGGTGCAGCCTTTTTGGTCGCTGGTTTTTTAGCCGCTGGTTTCTTTGCGGTGGGTTTTGCCTCTACTTTAGTACTTGTATCAGGCACTTCTACAACTTTTTCCGTGCTTTCCTTCTTCGAAGCTGCTTTTTTTGAAGCCTTTTCTTCAATCTTCTCTATTTGGATTTTCGTCAACAACTGTCGATGGCCGTTAAGCGTTTTATAACCCTTTCTTCTCTTCTTTTTAAATACCAATATCTTATCAGCTTTCATATGCTGCAATATCTTGGCAGATACTGCGGCGCCCTCAATTTTAGGAGTTCCCACTACTACTTTACCATCATCCTCAATCAGCAACACCTCATCAAATGTTACGCTGGAATCCTCTTTTCCTTCTAATCGATGGACATATATTTTCTGGTTGTTCATGACCTTGAATTGCTGCCCGGCGATGTTTACAATTGCGTACATAGTTTCTCTTTATTGAATCCCAATTTTTAGGGGCTGCAAAGATATAAAAAAGAAACAATAAATACCAAGAAGCGGTGAGTGACAAGATGCTCGGGCTGGGAAATGGTAATTACTCCTTACAATCTCCAATCAATTGGACTAACTCCATGATCTTCCAAAAATTTGTTTGCTTTCGAAAAATGCTTGCAGCCAAAAAAGCCATAATTCGCCGAGAAAGGTGAGGGATGTGTGGATTTCAGGATAAGATGTTTCTCAGGATTGATCAGTGAAGCCTTCTCTTTGGCAAATTTACCCCAGAGCATAAAAACCAGCCCCGATCTGTTCTCGGACAAAACTTTTATTGTTGCATCAGTAAATTGTTCCCAACCAATACTTCTATGCGAGCCGGGTGAGTTGGCACTTACAGTTAGTATTGCATTTAACAACAGTACACCTTGCTTCGCCCAGGAGAGTAGGTTCCCTGATTGGGGTATCGTCATTCCAATATCGGTATTAAGTTCTTTAAATATGTTTAGGAGTGATGGTGGTGCAGGCACACTATCAGGCACTGAGAAGCTGAGCCCGTGGGCCTGGCCTATCCCATGGTAGGGATCCTGCCCTAAGATAACGATCTTTGTACGGTCGAAGGGAGTTGTGTTATAAGCATTAAATATTAATTTACCCGGTGGATAAACGTGTTTTGTTTGCGACCTTTCTGCAATGAGATATTCCTTAATTTCTCGAAAATAAGGCTTCAGAAACTCATTTTGAAGCTCTTTCTTCCAGCTTAAATCAATGGTTGGATTTATGCTCGAGGATCGACTTTCAGACTCGACAATTGTAGGTGGAGAATGCGTTGAATTTTGCGAAATCATCAGATTAGTCGGCACTTTTATATTGATCGTCTAAAGTTAGCAACTTATCTCAATTAATTGCTTGCTAATCCGTATAAAACACTTACTTTTGACCTACGAATTAGAAAATAACAGTAACTATTTTCAATAATTATCGTTGAAGTCTTATTAATTCAATTAGTGCCCAGATGAAAAAACTTTTTGTAATTGCTTGCTTGGCAGTGGTAATAGGATTCTTATCTTCATGCCGGATGTTTGACCATTGTCCTGCATACGCGATTGAGTTAATTGTAAAATAAGAGATTTACGATGAAAAAACAGTTTTTAGTTATTGGAGCCGTTGCATTGGTATTTTTGTTTCTGAGTTCGTGCAGATCGCATGAGCGATGTCCGGCTTATGGGAAGGTTGATAAAGAAAAAACTGAAAGATCTGTTTGATTCGCTTACTGGGCTTTACTTCTCCTACTATTAAATAATCCACCGCGTTGCAACATCTTCCGTTTTGTTAACACAACGGGGAGATTTGTGAACCCAAAGCCATTTTCCCAATAGTGTTTTCCGGAAACCAATACCAGTTTTCAATTTAAAACGTTTCTTACTTGGAACTGGTTCAGTCTACTAGCGTTAACACTAAATTTAGTAACTTTGTTACCCTAGCAATGCTTATGAAAATCTATTTATTATTACCACTATTCGCTATCTTCTCTCTAACCTTATTTGCTCAGGAGCCAGAAGAAAAACCTGAGAAAGAACAAGAACAATCTACTTTGAAGGAGGATGACGATGCAGGAGTGCAGTACAAGAAAGTGCTCACATTTGGGATAATGGCTCATTCGAACGGCTTTGGCGCCAACTTCAGAAGGGGTAAACATATTACCGGGTATAAGAAACGGATATATGAGATAGAATTCGTTAACATGAAACATCCCAAAGAGTACAAAGTTTATAATCCAAGTCGGGAAAATGCTAAGGGCTATATTTTTGGGAAGCTCAATTCAGTGTTCATTCTAAGGCCATCTATTGGGAGTCAACGGGTTATCACAAGAAAGGCGGATGAAGGCGGTGTGGAATTGCGAATTAATTATTTCATAGGAGTTTCCCTGGCCTTTCTGAAACCAGTTTATCTGGAAATTACGTATAAGAGACCTGATGGTACAGAAGAGATCAAGACTGAAAAATATAATCCTGAAGAACATTCAACTTATAATATTTATGGCAAGGCTCATCCGCTAAAGGGAATTGAACAAACGAAAATACTGCCAGGAGGTGTTGCGAAATTTGGATTGAGTTTTGAATATGGCAAGTCTCCGAAGAAAGTCAGAAGCCTGGAAACTGGATTAACACTGGACGTATATTATAAGAATGTGCCAATCATGGCCAACTTTGAGTCCAGCGACTATCCGGATCCTAATAACATGTTCTTCCTCTCCTTTTACCTCAGCATTAACTACGGTAAAAGATGGTAGAGAGGCCTGCCATTTTATTTAATTTTACTACCTAATATTTTCAAGAGACCGCAATTTTAATGGAAAAGGTTCAGGAGAAATCAGAAATAATCAAACGCCGAAAAAAACCGGATTGGCTCCGCGTAAAACTTCCAATAGGGAAGGAATACATTAAGGTCAGAAAGATAGTGAGCGACCACAATCTTCACACTATTTGCGAAAGTGGAAATTGTCCAAATATGGGCGAATGTTGGGGTGCGGGAACTGCTACGTTTATGATACTGGGAAACGTGTGTACGCGTTCATGCGGGTTTTGTGCTGTGGCAACTGGTCGCCCGGAAGAGATAGATCCTTTTGAACCTTTGCGAGTGGCAAAGTCGATAAAGTTGATGAATGTTAAACATTGTGTAATTACCTCTGTGGATAGGGACGAACTGGAAGATGGTGGCTCAATTGCCTGGGTGAGAACGATACGGGCAATTCGCAAATTATGTCCGGAAACGACAATGGAGACACTCATACCAGACTTTAAAGGTGTTCGGGAAAATATACAGAGAATTATCGATGTGGCACCTGAGATAGTCTCCCACAATATTGAAACTGTTCGGAGATTGACCAAACAGGTGAGAATTCAGGCACAATTTGACAGAAGTCTCAAAGTTCTAAGAATTCTTAAAGAAGGTGGCATGAAGACCAAATCGGGAATCATGTTAGGCCTGGGAGAAACTAAAGAGGAGATTATAGAAACCATGGATGAGCTTCGAGGTGTGAGCGTAGATGTACTTACCATTGGGCAATATCTTCAGCCAACTCCAAAGCATTTACCAGTTGTGGAGTTCATAAAGCCGGAGGTTTTTGATGACTTGAAAGAGATAGGATTGAAAAAGGGATTTCGATTTGTAGAGAGTGGGCCATTGGTTAGGTCATCTTATCATGCGGAAAAGCATCTTTTCTGAGGAGATTGTCTTAGAGGTGCCTTACCGAATTCTAATTGATCTCTTCCGCATACGGCAATTATACAACCGCATATTAAATTTGACTAACACGTTGTACAATCTATTGCGTAATTGTAGGTGGATAATGTGTAAAACGTGTTAATTGAATCTTATGTAGCTTATATTAACTTTTCCGTTTTTTATAAAAAATCTGTAAATTGTGCATCTTTTGTGGTGCATATACATGCGGACCAAAAACCACGCATATTAAACACTTGAATATGAAAAACAGAAATACGCTATTGGGTATATCGTTTATTGGTGTATCGATGCTACTTTATCTGATTACACCGACAATAACAGACGAAAATTCTACGTATAGCCCAAGAGTCAAACACGAAAGTGGTAGCTATTCTAAGAACGTGCACGGAATAGCAGGTGCCATGAACTACTATGCTGCACGAAGAAATAATATCTCAACCGGCAAAATAGATTTGGATGCGATGATCAAAGCCGATAATGACGTCCGTAACTTCGGCCAGGCACAAAAAACTGCAGCTTTAGGTATGAATTGGAATGAAATGGGCCCCGATAATGTTGGTGGCAGAACCCGGGCCATATTAATTGATAGGTTTAACCCTGCACGCGTATATGCGGGCAGTGTCTCTGGAGGACTTTGGATATCCAACACATACGGCTACTCCTGGGCAGCTTATGACGACGGCAATCAAAACCTGGCTGTTTGTGCGATAACTCAAACCACCAATGGTGATATATACTTCGGCACAGGTGAAAGATTTACAGGATTGTTTCAGGGAGAGGGTACTAAGGGAACACCCGGCATTATAGGGCGAGGTGTTTTTAAGTCAACATATGGTACCAACACATTTACCCAATTGCCTTCCACTTTACCTACGAATCCAAACAGTAGCGGGGGGGCATGGGTATTTGTCAATAGAATGGCGGCTGACCCCGTCGATCCTTTGAAAGTATGGGCAGCTACAAATACCGGGTTATTCTTCTCTGTTGATGGCGGAGATTCATGGACCATTGCACCTGGCAGTATTAGCGCCAATAACATTGCAGATGTAAAAGTGGCCAGCAATGGAGCTATTGGAGCATCAAGCGGTGGGAATGCCTACATGGTTATGGCCGGTCAAACAGATTTTGTGAATATTACCAGTAGGCTCACTGGAATTATCGGAGCGAGTAGAATAGAATTTGCCTTTGCTCCTTCAAATCCGGATTATGTTTACATATGTGCGACTTCAGGAGGGCTTCATAATCTCTACCAATCTAAAGATGGCGGAGCTACATTTAATATTATTGTTCCTGGTGATCCGAATGTGGAAGATCCATTATTTAGTGATCA
>JACZWC010000058.1 GCA_022572355.1 Bacteroidota bacterium
ATCTCTTGCTAGGTGTATTCTCAGATGATCCAGAGCATATTCTGGTTGGTGGTGTTGGACTTTATGCACGGAATGTCCCGGCCAATACATGGGGGCCAGTTGCTCTTACCGGGAGCGGGGGCTTTGGGGGCGGACTTTACGTTCATGCGGATAAGCACATTGTGGTTTTCAGTCCAAATTATTCGAGTAATCCCTATTATTATATAGGAAGTGATGGTGGAATATCTGTCTATAATATTGATGGGCAATCAAGTTATTATCCGTTCAATACGGGTTACAATGTAACCCAGTTTTATGCAATTGGAACGTCCAGAGAGGGATGGGTGGCAGGTGGAACCCAGGACAACGGCAATCCCTTTATAGATTTTACAGGAAACACTTCTAAATCTCAAGTGCGAAACTTACCAAGCGGTGATGGTGGATACATGCAATTTTCTGTTATCAATCCCTCAGCATTCTTTTGGGAATCTCAGTACGGTCAAGCCCTTAGATCTCCGGATTATGGCCGATTTGGCACCCAGGATATATTTTTTGAGGATAATATTATGTGTAACGGTGAATGCAATGATGGTAGTGGTTCCCAAGAAGGGGAATGGGTAACACCTTTGGTAATTTGGGAGAGTTTTAATGATACTGCCAGCAAGGAAATCGTTGAATTCGTAGCTACACAATCTTATTCTGCGGGAGCAACAATTTACATTCCAAGCAATAACAGCAGTTTCCCTTTTGAGTATGTAACTCAGGTACCGGTGTCCGTAAATGATACGCTGCTGATTAAGGACCTTGTTCAATCCAAATTCTTTGTTGGATTGAACTCAGGTATTTGGATGAGTAAGAATGTATTGGATTTTTCGGATGTACCGGAGTGGTACCAGCTTTCTGGGACCGGCGGTGCTACGTCTCTTGAGGTATCTCAAGACGGAGATGTAATCTTTGTGGGCCTCGGTGGATCAGGTCGGATTTTAAGGATATCTGGTATTAATGGGATTATACCAGGAGATCCCTCCACGAAAAACAGCCCAAGCCCAGGCATTCCAACGGTAATTTCAACTACCCAAATTTATAATTCGGCGCAGTATCTAACCGGATTGAGTGTTGATCCAAATAATGCCAATAATCTAATAATTACGCTGGGCAATTATGGGAATACAAATTATGTTTATCGCTCAACGAACGCACTTGGTGCAGCAAACTTTAGCTCTATTCAGGGAAACTTGCCTGCGATGCCTGTGTATGATGCGCTGATAGAAATGCATAATTCAAGTAGGATCATTCTGGCCACTGAGTATGGTATTTATGCAACAGACAATGGAATGGATCCTACACCTATCTGGACTGAAGAGAATATGGGAATGGCCAGGGTACCTAGTTTTATGCTCATACAGCAGCTACATGAAAATGACAAATGTACGGGGGTGGTTAATTCAGGAGTCATTTACGTAGGCACTCATGGCCGGGGTATCTTTAAAGAAACTATGTATGCAGATGCCCAAGCTACAGAGGCGTGTAAACTACCGGTGGGTATTGATGATCCTGTTCACTCACCGGCTATTGAAATGGCGTTCTATCCAAATCCAGTAATCAATGGATCGGGCAACCTTAACTTCACTATGGAGGTTTCTGAAGTTGTTATGCTCAAAATTTACAACATCAGCGGCAAATTGGTTGATGCAGTGGCACTTGGCAGAATGGCTGCCGGTGAGCATACCGTGGCTGTATCCATGAGCGAATTGGGTGCTGGTACCTACTTTGTGCAGCTCACCTCTGCTGGCGCGTCAGCTACTACGAAGGTGATGGTAGTAGAGTAATAATTGAATCAATTTTAAATAGAAAAGGGCATTCATTTCTGATTGCCCTTTTTTTCAGTGTTATTCTGAGAGATGTTGTACCGGCAGGGCGCTGAGCGGAGCCGAAGTGCCCGTCTTATCAATACGGATATTGATTTTCATCAATGATCCTCGCCGCAATTCTTCTCCGTGCATTCTTGGTATTGAATGGTTCCTGCTTTGTAAATCTCTTCATGCCCATTAGCATTATACGAAGTTCATCCCCTTCGGCAAAACCGTTTAGCGCATCTTTGCCTGCTTTGTTAACTCTGTCACCCGCATCAGTAATAAACACGCGCATCATATCCAATTGTTCGCTGCAGCTCTCCTCGCTGCTCATCCCCACCATTTTTTCAACTCTGAGCTGAACAGATTCAGCTGCATAGGTGTCCATGATCATGTCTGCAAGGTTCATGAGGATTTCCTGCTCATTGGCAAGCTCCATCATCAATTTTTGCGCAGCTGACCCAGCAACCATTAAGACCGCCTTTTTCATACCAGCAACGTATCGTTTTTCGGCAGCAAATAAAGAATCATCCACGTCGCCAAAATCAGGTACTGCAAGAAGTTCGTCACCAACTGCTTTGGCGTGCCCCATTAAATCCAACTCACCTTTCATGGCTCGTTTCAGGATCATGTCCACCGTAAGCATTCTGTTGATTTCATTGGTTCCTTCAAAGATTCTGTTGATTCTGGCATCCCTGTACGCTCTTTCCATTGGCGCATCTGCAGAGTATCCCATTCCACCATAAATTTGAACACCCTCATCAGCTACATAGTCCAATACCTCCGAGCCAAATACCTTTAGAATAGCTGCTTCAATAGCAAATTGCTCCACACCTTTCAGTTGAGCTGCTTCCAGATCCATGCCTTCATCCATGTAGGATTTTATAGCGTCATCTATATTTTGGCCACAGCGGTAAGTGGCCGATTCCGTTACAAAAGTTCTTATTGCCTGTTCAGCTAATTTATACTGAATAGCACCATATGAGGAGATGGGCTTTCCAAATTGCTCCCTTTCATTGGCATATCTGGTAGATAAAGTGATAATGTTCTTGCACCCACCCATACAGGCAGCTGCCAACTTAATTCTTCCAATGTTAAGAATGTTCATGGCAATCTTGAATCCCTGATTACGCTCTCCAAGTAGATTCTCAGCTGGTATCTTGCAGTCATTAAAGAAAACCTGGCGAGTTGATGATCCCTTTATGCCCATTTTGTGTTCTTCAGGATTGAGTGTAATACCACCAAATGCTTTCTCCACAATAAATGCACTCAGATTTTTGTCATCCTCAATTTTAGCAAATACGATGAAAATCTCGGCAAACCCTGCGTTTGTGATCCACATTTTTTGCCCGTTTATGAGATAGTGCTTACCATCACTAGTAGGTATCGCCTTCGTTTTCCCAGAGTTGGCATCCGATCCAGAACTAGGTTCCGTCAAACAATAGGCTGCAAAAAATTCTCCTGAAGCCAGTCCGGGTAAGTATTTTTCCTTCTGCTCCTTCGTTCCATAATAATAGATGGGCAAGGTTCCGATTCCAGTGTGAGCAGCCATAGATACTGTAAACGAGTGTCCAGAACCGTTTGCTTCAGTGGCAAGTAGAGAAGTATTAAAATCCTTACCAAAACCACCATATTCTTCTGGTAGTGAAACACCTAACAGGCCCAATTCGCCGGCTTTCTTTAGTATAGAAACTACCAAACCCTCTTTCTGCGCATCTATTTCTTCGAGGAGCGGCCATACTTCTTGCGCCAGGAAATCCCGGTTGGCTTGGGCGATCATTTGCTGTTCTTCATCCCATTGTTCAGGAATAAAAATGTCTTCAGCTTTGGTTTCTGTTATCAGGAATTCGCCTCCTTTGAGTGCTTTTGATATTGTTGTTTCTTCAGTTGCCATTGTCTTGGGTGTTTATTGTATTGTAGAGATGAGTTCGAGTTAATTTAACAATTCAAATATGCCGGCTGCGCCTTGTCCGGTTCCCACACACATAGTTACCATGCCATATTTCTGCTTTCTGGTTCTAAGTTCATTTAGCAATTGGACCGTGAGTTTAGCTCCTGTACAGCCAAGTGGATGTCCAAGTGCAATAGCTCCTCCATTTACATTTAGTTTTTCGGGATCCAGGTCTAACTTCCTTCTAACTGCCAATGATTGAGAGGCAAATGCTTCGTTGAGTTCGATTAAGTCAATATCGTCCTTTTTCAGGCCAGCCTTATCCAGCGCTTTGGGAATAGCAGCTACCGGGCCTATGCCCATAATTCTCGGATCAACCCCGGCAACGCTGTAAGAAACCAGCCTGGCGATGGGAGTGAGGTTCAACTCCTTCACCAGCTTTTCCGACATAATCATGGTGAAGGCGGCCCCATCAGACATCTGTGATGAATTACCCGCTGTAACAGTACCTTTATCAGCGAAAACGGGCTTAAGCTTTGCCAATGCCTCAATACTTGTACCTTTTCGGGGGCCTTCATCAGCGTCTACAACGTATTCCCGCTCTTGTCTTTTGAAATTCTCGTCCACATAATTTTCTTTGACAGTTACAGGTACAATACCCTCATTGAATGTTCCATTTTCAAGCGCTTTCAAAGCTTTTTCATGAGAGTTGAATGAAAATTCATCCTGGTCTTCTCTGGAAATATTAAATTCGTTGGCCACGGCCTCAGCCGTAAGACCCATACCCCAGTACCAGTTTGGATGGTTTTTCGCAACTTCGGAATTGGGAACGATTCTCCACCCACCCATAGGTATCGGCGACATGGTTTCCACTCCGCCAGCAATGATGCAGTCGGCCATTCCTGAGTTTATCTTGGCAGAAGCAATGGCGATGGTTTCTAATCCTGAGGAACAGTATCGGTTCACCGTCATACCAGGAACTTTATCGGTATCCAAACTCATCAGTGAAATGATTCTTCCAATATTTAATCCCTGTTCAGCTTCGGGCATGGCATTACCGACGATAACATCGTCTATTCTCTCTTTGTCGAGTCCTTTTATTTCTGAAACCAGGTGCTTTATTACAACGGTTGCCAGATCATCGGCTCGCGTGAATTTGAATTTTCCTCTTGGTGCTTTACCAACTGCGGAGCGAAATCCCCCAACAATAAATGCGTCCATATTCTTTAGTTATTAATTTGTTATTAATTCCTAAGCACCTTTCCGGTTTGAATGATGCTCTGTAATCTCTCCAATGTTTTACGTTCTCCGCACAATGACAAGAATGCTTCTCTTTCCAGATCAAGCAAGTATTGCTCAGTTACCAAAGTAGGTGCTGACAGGTCTCCACCACAGAGAACATAACCCAATTTCTCCGAGATTTTTTTATCGTGCTCGGAGATATAGTTGCCAGCCATCATAGAATCTGAACCTACATAGACAATTCCCAATCCGGATTTTCCCAATACCCTGATATCATTTCGCGGAAGTGGCTGTGTATAACCGGCTTCGGCCATAAGAATTGCACTTTCTTTGGCATCGAGAAGTAGTCTGCTTCTGTTAAGGGTAACCCGATCTCTGCCTCGCCTCATATGTCCGATTTCAAATGCCTCTTCAGCTGAGGTACTTACCTTGGCAGTTCCTATTGTGAGAAATTTCTCCCTCAACGCATTGATCTCCACATCACCATCTTTCAGCTCATCGGAGAACCTAACTGCGAACTCCTTCGTTCCACCTCCACCGGGTATAACGCCAACACCAAATTCTACCAATCCCATATATGTTTCGGCATGTGCCTGAACTTTATCTGCGTGTAAACAGATTTCGCATCCGCCACCTAATGTCAGGTTGTGAGGCGCCACGACAACTGGAATTGATGAATATCTGAGTCGCATGGTCGTGTTTTGAAATGCTCTAACAGCCATGTCCAGCTCATCAAATTCCTGTTCGATGGCAAACATAAAGATCATGCCCACATTGGCTCCAGCCGAGAAATGAGCTCCTTCATTTGATATAACCAAGCCTCTGAATTCTTTTTCCGCGAGGTCTACCGCTTTGTTCAATCCCTGGAGAGTATCACCTCCAATAGTATTCATCTTCGTGTGGAATTCTAGATTCAAGATGCCATCTCCAATATCAATTATTGTGCTTCCAGAATTAGACCAGACAGTTCTGTTCTCACGAAGATTATCCAACGTGATAAAGCTGCCAATTCCAGGAATTTCACCAGTTGCCTTCTCTTTAATTTTATAACAGGTTTTAACGCCCTCCTTCAATTCATAAAAGGACTCAACGCCACTGTCGAGCATGTCATAAACCCACTGTGCAGGTTTCAAGCCCGCTTCTTCCATTGCTGTTATTGATTCTTTTACTCCCAGTGCATCCCAGGTTTCAAATGGCCCTAATTCCCAGGCAAATCCCGCTTTTAACGCATCGTCAATCTTATAAATATCATCTGATATTTCTGGAATTCTATTGGATACATATTGAAATAAACCATAGAACGCTTTTCGGTAAAATTCTCCTGCTTTGTCTGTGCCTGAAACCAGCACTTTCATCCTTTTTCTGAGGTTGTCAATTGATTTTGTGAGCTCCAACGTTGCAAATTTTACTTTCTGCTTGGGCTCGTATTCCAGGGTCTTAAGGTTCAGTGTGAGTATCTTACTCTTTCCTTTGTCGTCTTTTTCCTTTTTGTAAAAACCTTGCCCAGACTTTGAACCCAACCAATTATTATCAACCATTTTAGATATGTAGTCGGGTAAAGTGAATAAGGCATGAGCTTCATCGTCTTTGCAATTTTCATCAAGGCCATTGGCTACATGTACCAGTGTGTCTAGCCCTACTACATCACATGTTCTGAAAGTTGCGGACTTGGGCCTTCCCAGCACAGGTCCTGTTAATTTGTCCACCTCATCAACAGTAAGATCCATTTCCTCTACCAGATGAAAGAGTGCCATAATACCGAATACGCCTATCCTGTTGGCAATAAATGCCGGAGAGTCCTTACACAAGACAGTTGTCTTTCCCAGGTGCAAATCTCCATAGTGCATAAGAAAATCTATTACTTCAGGATCTGTTTTTGGTGTTGGAATGATTTCCAGAAGTTTTAAATAACGTGGTGGATTGAAAAAATGTGTTCCACAAAAGTGTTTTTGGAAATCTTCGCTTCTGCCTTCGAGCATTTGGTTGATGGGAATACCTGAGGTGTTTGAAGTGATTAGCGTTCCGGGTTTACGGAAATTCTCAACTTTCTCAAATACTTGTTGTTTGATGTCCAGCCGTTCTACGACGACTTCTATGACCCAATCACAATCGCCAATATCTTTAAGGTCGTCATCAAAATTTCCCGTTGTGATTCGAGACGCAAATTTCTTAGTGTAAATGGGGGAGGGGTTCGATTTCAGCGCAAATTTCAGCGCGTCATTTACAATTCTATTGCGAACTGCTTTGTCTTCTAAAGTTTTCCCAGCATTTGACTCAGCCTCATTGAGCTCATTTGGAACAATGTCCAATAACAACACTTCGAGACCAATATTGGCAAAATGACAGGCAATCCTCGATCCCATAACTCCTGATCCAAGTACTGCTACTTTATGAATTATTCTGTGTTCCTTGCTCATAATTTGCAGGTTATTTATTTGTGATTTATTTTTTGTTTCGAGATTTACTATCACCATTCAATAAATTCTGGTTCTCCAGTAACTCATTTATTTGTTTAATAGTTTTAAAAAATCCCTTGAGCCTGGTTGGGCTTAATTTATCTTGTATTGCTACATTAAACCGAATCACGGTATCTCGGGATATATTGCGATGTTTTACGCCAGCATTTGTGAGATATATTCTCACCATCCGTTTATCTGTTTTATCAATCTTCCTATAGATAAGCCCTTTCTCCTCCATGGATTTAAGCATTCGGGTAAGGCTACGTGGTTCCATTCCCATCTTGGGACCTAATTTTGTAGAAGGGGTTCCTTCCTTGATATCTATGTTAAGGAGTGTTTGCCCCACTGACATAGTAGAGTTGTATTTGCTGGCCTCCAGATTGTACATTCTGGCAATTCCATGCCATGCCCAGCGTATATGAAAATCTATCGTTTCTTCCGGCTTCATTTATTAGAATTGATAAGGTCACAAATATAAAAAATATTATGCACGCATACTAAAATAGATTTGAACATATGTCTCTCCAAAATTAACGACGATAATTTGTTAAACTGAATAAAAACGCAGATAAATGCATTAAAACGCAGATAAATGCATATTATAGTAATAATAAGTCGAAAAATAGCAGTTAGTGTAATGTAAATGAATTGATAATTTAGATAAAAGCACCATTTTTGAAGCCCAAAATTGCTCTCAAAGCAGCTTTAAAACGTGAGAAGCTCTACGAAAAAGTGTAAAAGAGGTTGAGTGAAAGGAACAGGTAATTAATTACCTGTTTCGTCCATACGTTTCGTGGCTGGAGACCCAATCGGAAGAGGAGATAGCTGAAGCCAGGGAAATTTCTCCAGCAAGCACCACACCTGCGATTATTTCTGCTAATTTCTTGACTTTTCCCTTGCCCTTACATCCTAAAATATCAAGGCATTCAGCTTGAGTCGACAAATGAGTACCTCCTCCATAGGTTGCAACGATAAGTGATGGGATGGTAATAGAAATATACAGATCACCCTCTTTTGTCAATTCTGTATAAACAATTCCAGCAGAGGATTCAGATACGTTAGCAACGTCTTGCCCTGTTGCAATAAACATTGCTGTGATTGCATTAGGCGAATGTGCTCCGTTGTTGTTGGCGCCTGACATAAAAGAACCAACGTTAGAAATCTTGCTGTGATGGTATAAACTCTCAGGTTCCACACGCATGTGTTGCAAAAGAATATCCCGCTTCAGTGTAGCTTCAGCAACAACTCTTTTTCCCCTGGTGCGCATCACGTTAATTTGAGATGACTTCTTATCTGTTGCAAAATTTGACTCCAGGTAAAAATGTTGGATTCCCTTGTAATGGTCAATTATCCAGCTACAGGCGCGAAAGGTGGCTTTTCCAACCATGTTTTGCCCTGCTGCATCTCCGGTGAAGTAATTAAATCTTAAAAATGCAAACTTGTTTGCAAGGAAGGGATCTATGTATTGCAGTTTGGCAATGGACGAAGTCATTTCGGCTTCTGCAGAAATCTTATCAAGATTATCATTGATCCAATAGATAAAATCGCGCGCTTTTCTGGCATTTTCAAATTCAAACACCGGCGCTCTCTGCATTGCATCACCAACCACAGAACAGATCGCGCCTCCGCATAGGTTTAAGACTTTAATGCCCCGGTTGTAGGAAGCGACCAAAGTACCTTCCGTTGTAGCCAATGGCACTAGAAAATCTCCTTTGGCATGTTCACCATCAATTTTTATTGGCCCGGCAAAACCAATTGGTATTTGCGCAACACCGCCAAAATTTTCGATATTTCCTTGTAATTTCTTGGGATCGAATGAATATTTCCTGATGTGATCTAACTTAGCGCCGGTCTCCTTTTCAATAAAATCCTGCCTTTCTTTGATAATCTTATCACCGTAATCGTCGTCAGCTGAGCGAGGTATTCGTACAATTTTTACCTTAGAATCTACTATTGAATCGTCAACTTTCAGTTTCAGTTTACCAAATGGTTTTGCCTCAAAGGCGATCTCAATTTCATGCTTGCCAATCGGCAATCGGTCTAAACCAGTCAGCACCTCCAGGGTTTTTCTCAATGGAAAGTCTACCGGGTTGTTCTTGGATATGTCGCGAGCTCCGACTTTTTTCCCATCACCTAAATCCAATTCAATACTGTCCAATGGTATCGATTGACCTCCAATTGTTACTCCGGTAAGCGCTATGAGTTTTGAGTCCTTCAAACGATTTTTTAGTGCAAACTTCACACCGGCATCAGTATTTTGGAGACTTCCATTGGTGTATAGTTGCTTGAGTATTAACGTGGGTATAAACATAGGTTTAGAAATTGATTGCTTTGTGGTGTAAATCTCGTAAAAATAATCTACGAATAAACGAATGTCAACGAATAACGAATTGGTACGAATGTACGAATAACGAATGTCAACGAACAAGTGGTATGATTTATCCAAAGGGATAGTCATTCTAGATTCGCACCTACATGTCCTACCAGCAAACGTTGGTTTGTTATTCAGTGATAGTACTATCTTCGCAATTCACTGTCAATAGCAACACGAATTCCCATGCTGATCTATACAATGCCGATAATAGCAGCCATTATTGGATGGTTCACCAATTATCTGGCGGTTAAAATGTTATTTCACCCGAGAGAAAAGGTGAGGATCTTGTTTTGGGACGTTCAGGGAATATTTCCAAAAAAACACCAAGTCCTCGCACAGCGGATAGGCAAATTGGTTGCTGAAGATTTACTATCAGTGAAAGACATCCAGGAAATACTCACTCAGCCGGATAACATTTCAAAGATAAACCAGAGCATTGAAGATAAAATTGAGAATTATCTAACGGAAACTTTTCCGGAAAAGTACCCAACACTGGCCTTCTTTGTAAGCGATAAATTGAAGGGAAGGGTGAGAGATGCCATGATGAAAGAGCTGGAGACCATGGGGCCTGAAGTGATGAATGAAACTATCGAAAATCTTGAATCTTCCCTCGACATTGAATCTTTCATCAAAGATCGCGTATCAAAATTTTCACTCGAGCGAATGGAACAATTGATCCAGGGAATACTCGCTTCCGAATTTAAGTTTATTGAGTTTGTTGGCGGTGTACTCGGTTTCGTAATCGGGTCAGTACAGCTGGCGATTGTATTGATTAGCCGGTAACTGCAGTTATGGGATGACATATCCCAAGGTCTGTACGTCGAGATAGGTTAGTCTTCATCCTTTCTGAACACTCCAATAATCAATGGAAGGCTGAGTATAAAAGCTATACCCAGGCCCACCTTGCTTAACAATGGAATCTCATCTTCGATATTCTGGCCTGTAGTTATAACTATAGCTGAAGAAACGAGTAGGGCAGAGATTAGAAAAACGAGAATTATACGGTTGGCTGCACTGTCAACTTTCTTCTTGAGTTTTTTGGTCTCTTTATCTTCAACCTGGATGGTCAGCTTTCCCTCTCTCAAATTTTTCATTATTTCAGTCACCTCGTACGGAAATGAACTGATGAACGTGTTCAGCTGCATAAGGCGAGTGAATATTTCGTCTGAAATGTTCTCAACTGAGTATTGCTCTTTCAGGATCTTGAAACCGTACGGTTTAAGAACCTCATAGATATTCATTTCAGGGTTGATTTTCTTACCTATTCCCTCCAATAATGCCAGCGCCCTTAATATCAGAAACATGTTTCCGGGGAGCTGCATTTGGTAGTCGTAAACCAGTTTCTGTAACCGTGGAATCAGATCGGCCATACTGCTTTCACCCACATCCAATGAGGCGAAGTCTTCGATAATCTCATTCACGTCATTTACAAATAGCCTTCGGTCGGTAATATTATCTTTGAATGACAGTTTCTGAAGGTTGGCGGCCATTTTTTCTGGATTCTGCTGCGCCATTCCGATAAATATTCCGGCAATGGCATATTTATCCTTTTTCATCAGCTTGCCCACCATTCCGAAGTCAATCAAGCATATTACGCCATCTTCACGAATGAGGATATTGCCCGCGTGTGGGTCCGCATGAAAAAATCCATGTTCAAAGATTTGAGATAGGTAAATGTTCATGCCCGCCTCAGCAATTTTGGCCGGATCAACACCCCATGCCTTCATTTGATCCACGTCCGTAATCTTGCATCCGCTGGAGTATTCAATAACCAGGATCTTTTCAGTGGTATGTTCTTTATAGGCCCTGGGGACGTAAAATGTTTTGTTTTTCTTATAGTACAGACGAAATTGTTCTATGTTTCTGGCTTCGTGGTTGTAATCCATTTCCTTTTCCATGGTCTTCTGGAAAGTATTGATTACATCAAGTACGTTAGTAATACCGTGCTTTTCAAAGTATGATTCTCCCCGTTTTGCAAATTCAGTGAGTATACGCAGGTCGGTCTCTACCAATTCTTGTACCCCTGGCCGCTGAACTTTAACCACAACATCTTCACCTGTCTTTAACCTTGCCCGGTGAACTTGTCCAATGGAGGCAGATCCAATAACATCTTCATCAAAGTAATCGAATAGATCTTCGATATTCTTTCCCGTTTCGGACAGCACTATTTTCTCAACTTCCTCAAAAGGGAAAGGCGGTACGTCAGCTTGAAGCTTTTGAAATTCCTTGATGAGAGGTTCTGGCAAAATATCAGGGCGGTCACTCAGTACCTGTGCCAACTTAATGAAGGTGGCGCCTAATTCTTCGAAGACCAGTCGAATTCTTTCCCATCGTGAATATTCCAGCACGGGCCTATCAAAGCGCTTCCAACGGCCCCGTCTACCCTTAGGAATTAACTTCATCAGGGCTGTATGGGCCACAATATCCTCGAATCCATATTTAATGAGGACCTGGATGACCTTCCGGATACGTTTTATGTTCTTTATGGTATTGTCTAATAACATCTAATACTATAATAGGTAGTGAATACCTGATGAACTCTATCAGGTACAGTTTACACTAATGTAAAAATGCCAGAACTGATACGTATCAGGACTGGCATAGTTACATAAAACACTTCCAACAATGCTGATACGCGTTTAAAACGCGCAACAGCACGGCGGGTAGTTTATTTAGAAGTAGTCTTCTTTGACTTACCTTTTGCGATTTCCGCTTCCAGGTTTTTAACTCTCTTTAAAAGGTTCTCATAGTCATCTCGCTTTACATAGTTGAGTTTTTCAGCTACATTTTTGACAACCTTTCCGAGTTTATCTTCGAAGTCTTCTTTTTTACCGTTTAGGTTTTCGAAAACATCGTCAACGAGTTTTCTCGCTTCGGTGTCAGAGATTTTTCCTTTTTGAACGAGTTCGTCTAATGAACCTGTTAATTTCTCAGAAGTATAAGATGCTAGTCCGATACCTGCATAAAGAAAGTTTTTTAATGGATTTTCCATAATCATTTGTTTTTGTGCCCACATATTCAGCGGACTGGTTAATTTCTTTTTTGTTATGCACGCATACTACAATTGGTATGCCAATGCCAGAAACCAGGAATAATTGATTTTATTGTGCAATTATGTCAGGATTGGCACAAAAGTGAGTGCAATAATGGCAGAGCTCCTGAGAGGGCAGTACTATCCATGACATAAAAAGCATGAGTATCGATTCTGTTAATTCTTCTTCTTATCAGTAAGTATTCTGTATATCAATGGAATCCACCCAAGGATTGGGATATAGAAGGGAATGGTTCTCGGACATTGAATTAAGATCCTGATAAATGAAAAGAAACCGAGCTTCATCTTAAACGGTTCGCCCTTGCTCTTCATGTATAGGCGTTCGTGCTCGAGGAACAGAAGAGGCCATCCCCATGGGAATATGTAGGGAAGCTTTGAAAAATTCTTGAATGCCGTTTTGAATAACTCTCCAAGGCCGAAGGGGTGTTTGCCGTACTTTTTAACTCCTTCATTCAGTTCTTCCTGCATGATAGCTTTTACTTTATCAGCTATCTCTTGCAGTTCTTCGCGTGTGAGCTCTTCAACAGCTTTGTCTGTCATCTCATAAGCTTTAATTCTCTTACCCATGACATAAGTGAGTTTGGCAGGAAATCCCATATAAAATGCCCAGGGCTGCAGTGGAATTATCAGCAGGCTCAAGCCAATTGGAAGAAAGGGCATTCCAATTTTATTAACCAATCTCGTAATCCATCCAATATTATAGCTCCAAGGATTTATATACTCTGCATTGACCGTAGATACAGGAATGATATCCGTTTTGTATTTGATGGCCATTCTGATAAAAGAAGTTGAAAATCGCTGAAGTTTGTACTTGTTGTTGAATCCTTTACCAATTCCTGGAACGCCTTCCGGATAGATCATGATATTCGAATCATTGTACTGCATCATGGTCTCAAAATTCAGCGAAGTGGCATCCACTCCTCCCGACCTCTTCCACAGGTCGTCAATCAGGTATGGTTGCATCATTTTGGTTTGAGACAACATGGGCGCTGCCAGGCCGCGTATGGCATTTTTCATTTCGTAGTTGTTCATTTTCCACAATCCCACGCCCAGCATCATTGCATCCCAGGGGAAAGCCATACCTGAGTGATTGCTGGCATAGATCAGTGGCCTGTCCGGGTTGTTCCTTTCCGGAAGGTTCTCAAATCCGATGAATTTCATGCGGAAATAGAACTTCTCAAGGAAGTCGCAAATGTTCTCAATAATACTTCTGAGATAGTTGGGATCGAAGTATTCGGTGTAAATCTTCTTGTTTTTTTCGATCAAAACCTTCAGTTCGTCGTCAGAAACGTTGCGTATGTCGGTTTTTTGGAAGGGTGTTAAAAACATTAAGCTAGTTTGTTTGCAAAAGTAAAGGATATTTTCCATAATTGTTAAGCGTGTCGACACTAGATAAATACACCAACAAACATTCCCGGTTCGTGAAGATCAACCGGATGATGGTTCATTATCGAATTGAGGGGGAAGGCTTTCCATTACTTCTCATTCACGGTACGTTTTCTTCGCTGCATACTTATGATGGGTGGACCAGATCACTGAGCAAGCAATTTAAGGTGATCCGATTGGACTTACCGGGCTTCGGATTGACGGGGCCTTCCAGAACGGGAAACTATTCTATCAATGCTTATATGCGCTTTCTAAATAAATTTTTGAAAGCGTTAGATATCGATCAATTGTATATTGCAGGAAGCTCGTTGGGAGGATGGCTGGCATGGGAATATGCCCTTCTCAATCCCAAAAGGGTAAAAAAACTTATCCTCATTGGCGCTGCTGGATACTTTATAGACCAAATATTACCGTTGCCATTTTTATTGGCCAAAATGCCGGTAGTCAGCAATTTTGTGAAGCACATTACACCGCGCAGCATGGTCGAAAAATTCATTAAAGAGGTTTTCAGCGATCAGAGCAAAGTAACCGAGGAAGTCGTCGATCGATATCACGCCATGGTGTCAAACCGGGGCAATATGGAGGCATTCGTCAAATTGGCAAATACGAGGTACAAGTTGCACGGGGATAGAGTAAAGAATATCAAAGTACCAACGCTGATCATGTGGGGAGAGGATGATAAATGGGTCACCTTAAAAAATGCATATGCATTTGACAGAGATTTGGTACGATCCCAGCTACTCATTTACAAAGGGGTGGGTCACATACCAATGGAGGAAATTCCCCTGGTGTCAGCCAAAGACGTGAAAAAGTTTTTACTAAACGGAAAGCCTACCCGCTAGCTTGCGCCTTGCCGTCGGCAAGCTTTTGACGGCCGTTGGGCGAAACGTCGTTTTCTCTTCCTATGAAATCATCCATTGCCGTAGAAACGCCGAGAAAGGAAGATATCCAGTCAAATACAGAAACGGGCAGATAGCGCATTATCCATGAACTATAAACCAATCCTGGCATGATGAGTCGCGCTTTATTGGATTCGATTGCCTTTACTATTTTCCTTGCAACCACATCTTCTTCCAGTATGGGCAGCAATCGAGGAAAACGCGTTTTTACTCCTTTGAACATCCCCGTATTGATGAAATACGGGCAAATAATCGTGGTTCTGATGTTCATCTTGCGCCGCCTAAATTCCATGCGTAACGATTCATCAAAACCAAAGGCGGCAAATTTGCTTGCGTTATAATCTGTTAATCTCGTGGCTCCTACCATGCCTGCGGCCGAGGAAATTGTGACCAAATGGCCACTGTTGGCCTCAATCATGTCAGGTAAAAATGCTTTTACCGTCCAAAACAAGCCCATAGTGTTCACATCCATGGTAGCCTGGAGTTCTTCATCAGTGCATTCCCAAAAGGGCTTGCCCGTAACTATTCCTGCATTATTGATTAAAATGTCAACATTTCCGACTTTTTCCTTCACCTTTTGCGCGGTCCTGTACACCAATTTCCGATCAGTAATATCACACTTGTTGGTGATTACATTACCTCCCGCGTCTTTGATCTCCTTAGCCGCGCTCTTGAGTTTTTTCTCATCTATATCCCATATGATGATCGTAGCGCCCTTTTTGGCCATAATCTGCCCCATGAGCTTGCCGATACCACTGGCACCCCCGGTTATCAATACATTTCTATGCCGGAATTGCGTCATCTTATATACATGTTGCTCTTACTCCCAAACAATGGTCCCTTCAGATTCATACCAACCTTCGTATTTTGGAGTATGAATTTTTTCCAATTCACCCCTTTTCACCTTCATAGTAGGCGTAATGAGGCCATTTTCAACGGTCCATTCATCCTTTAATACGACTATTTTGGTAAGTTGTTCGTGATGATCCAGCACTGGGTTCACTTTTTCCAGAGTTTCAATCAGGCCAGCTTCAACTACACTCTTGTCTTTTTTCTGTGCATCTAAGGATAAATTGATCAGAGCAATAGGTTGTGGAAGCCCGATGCCTACCACGCAAATTTGTTCAATGTCGTTATTCACAGATAATTTGAGTTCGATAGGAGACGGAGCGACATACTTGGCTTTACTGGTTTTAAACAAGTCCTTAACCCTTCCTGTAATTTTCAGGAATCCTTCAGAATCAATCTCTCCTTTGTCACCTGTTCGAAGCCATCCATCTACCATAGTTTCAGCCGTGATTTCAGGCTCCTTGTAGTATCCATCCATTAATGCCTCGTGTTTAATAAGAATTTCTTGTTCCTCACTTAATTTCACATCGCAATATGGAAGCGCTGCTCCTACATATCCGATCTTTATCTTGTCCTTTAATGTAACGTGTGAGTAGCAACAGTTTTCTGTCATCGCATAGGCTTCCTGAATATTGATCCCCAGTTTTGCAAACCATTCGATCAATGCAGTGGGAGTTGGAGCTGCTCCGGTAAACACGTTTTTCGCATTATTCATACCGAGGCCCTTTCTAATCTTCTTTTTAATGAGGCCTGAGATAATCGGGATGCCCAATAGCATATCCATTTTTTTCTGAGGCAACTTGCCCAGGATCCCCTGCTGAAATTTTGTCCAGATCCTGGGTACTCCTAAGAATACCGTTGGAGATGAATAGGCAAGGTTTTGTGCAAAGGATTCCAATGACTCCGCAAAATCTACTCGGCCACCTGTGTACAATCCACCCATCTCGACCAACAGCTTTTCTGCAATATGGCACAAGGGCAGGTAGGAAAAGAAGGTGTCATCGCTGTTCAATCCAATTGTTCCCAGAGCATGGGTCGCTGCAAACGAGAAGTTGTGGTATTTGTGCATTACACCTTTAGGCATACCTGTTGTTCCTGATGTATAGATAATTGTTACCATCGCTTCTGGTGGTTGCACAACATTCTCTGAAATGGGTTCTACTTTCGCGGTGAGGTCATCCCATTGATCGTACTCTGTGTGAGGGTAATGAGGAAAGCTAATGCAGTATACATCATCCGCAACCCCTGGTTTCATTGAGGGATAATCATCTAATTTTCCCACAAACAACACTTTAGCGCCACTGTGATCCATTATTTGCCGAATGGAAGTGTCTTTTAGGTTTGGATACATTGGAACTGAGATGTGCCCAGACATCATTATTGCATAATCCGCAAGGATCCAGTGCATACAGTTTTTCGACAGCAATCCGATTTTACTCTCTGGTGGTAGATTTAATCCTTTTAGAACTGCGGCCATTTTGCGCACTTCAGTGGCAGTTTCCTTCCACGTTAGCGTATGATAAGCACCATCGATTGGCTGGCGCATGTAAATCTTATTTGGTAATTCGCTCTCCCACTTGTAGAGCATTTCCAGGGGTGATAATAAACTCATAATTTGATGTATTTGATTAAAATTAAATCCGTTTTCAATTTGTTAACGAATTGCGAATTTATACGAATTTACGAATAGTCGTTTCTAGAGAGTTCCGCAACCCAAGAAACTATTCGTGCAATTCGTAATTCGTTCATTTGTATTTATTCGTAATTCGTTGATTTTTGTATATAAAAATAAGAAATTACTGGTTAATTCAAAGTCTCATCCAACTCGTATATTTTGTTGAAGAGTTCCTTGTTGTTGTTAAGTATGTTCTTTCGTTTCAATTTGAGCGTTGGTGTTAGCTCACCATCTTCAATTGTCCACTCTCTATCCAGCAGTTCAAACTTCTTTATTTGCTCCCATTGGCCAAATTCCTGATTGATTTTACGAACCTCCTCCTGAATTTTGTGGATAACCACTTCATTCTTGATAATTTCTGTATTTGAATCAGTGTCTACTCCAATATCAACACACCATTTTTTAAGAAACTGGAATGAAGGCACGATGAGAGCAGCTGGGTGTTTCTGATTCTCGCCAATAACAATCACCTGCTCAATAAAAAATGATTGCTTCAACTTATTTTCAATGACCTGGGGCGCAATATATTTCCCCCCGGAAGTCTTGAATATTTCCTTTTTTCTATCTGTTATCTTTAGAAACTCTCCATTCACCAATTCGCCAATATCCCCGGAGTGAAACCAACCATCCTCGTCGATTGCTTTCTTTGTCAGGTCGTCACGCTTGTAATATCCCATCATCAGGCAAGGCCCCTTTATCAATATTTCACCGTCTTCGGCAATTTTAACCTCTACATCTTGCAGAAGCTTTCCAACAGTTCCGAACATAACACCGTTCGGGTGATAGCTGTTCACGGATACAACAGGTGAAGTCTCGGTTAGTCCGTATCCTTCCATAATGGGAATACCTGCAGCCGTAAAAACTCTGGCCAAACGAGGTTGCAATGCGGCACTTCCAGATGCGATTACCGCGACATTACCACCCAGGCCTTCCTGCCATTTACTAAAAATGAGTTTTCTAGCAATCGATAACTGTAATTCATACCACCAGCCATTGGCTCCGTTCAATTCGTACCGGTGGCCAAGATCCAGAGCCCAAAAGAATAGCTTCTTCTTGATTCCAGTTAATTCTTTGCCTTTATTTACAATGCTATCATAAACTTTCTCAAGTAACCGTGGAACTGCTGTAAATCCGTGGGGTTTCACCTCTCTGAGGTTCTCGCCAATGGTATCCAGGCTTTCAGCGAAATAGATCGAGACTCCGATATACATGAACATGTAATGCATCATTCTCTCATAAATATGACATACTGGAAGGAAGCTCAAAGCCCTTGAATACTGATCAATAGGAAGCATTGGATTGCATGCCATAGCATTGCTAACTATGTTTTTATGGGATAGCATAACACCTTTGGGAGTACCTGTGGTACCGGAAGTATAGATCAATGTTGCCAAATCTCCCTCTTTAACTTCGGATTTCCGCTGTTCAACAGAATCGTTTCCAGCTGCTTTCCCCACCTCAAGGATTTCCTTCCATGACTTTGCTCCATCCACCTGATCGAAGGTGTATATTTCCTGGAGGGATGGTAACTCTCCTTTAATATTTTTAATTTTTTCGTACAACTCTGAATCAGACACAAAGCAGAATTTTACTTCCGCATCTTCGAATATGAATTTATTATCTGCTTCGGTGATGGTAGGATACACAGGTACATCAATTGCTCCAACCTGGAGTATCGCCATGTCCAAAATATTCCATTCAGTCCTGTTATTGGAAGAAATGAGTCCAATTTTATCTCCACGTTGCACTCCCAGTTGAACAAGGCCAGCTGAAACGTAATTCAACTGTTCAATAAATTCGGCTGTGGAGGTTTTTTCCCACACACCATTCACCTTGCAGCAAAAAGCATCTTCCTTTGGAAATTTTTCCAACTGGTAGTAGGGAATGTCGAACAACCTTTTTACTTCCATAAGAGTATTTTTCTTTCAGGGGGATTTTGAAAGGGAGACAAAGCTAAAACAAATCGGTAAATATTAAAAGGCGTGAGTATAAGGGTTAACTTCCGAAATCTTGTACACAGTTAGTGAGGTATTCTTTATGAGGCCGCACTGAAGTACCAATGTAACGAAGTTCTGCGTTGAGGAGCGTTTTCCTGTGTCCAGCATCCTTAACATCTTCATCGATGAGAAAATCACACACAATAGATAGTCCATCTATTAATCCGTAATTGCAATTCTCATATAACTGGTTATAGGATTTTCGGAGATGCTTGAACCTGTCATTAAAAGATTTTCCTTTTGAACTCTTGTGGCCAACTTTTCCGGATTTCCCCATGTCAATGGCATGCTTTTTTGCTGCCTGAAAGAGATCTTCTTTAGGTGTCAACTGCTCCATTGGCTTTGTTTTTCGAAGCGCTATTTTTAACGACCTGATCCATTTATTTGGTTGAATGTCGTTCTTCTTTATATAAGTGAGTAAAAAAGTTTTTTCAAATAATGGAGGGTTCATCCGTACCAGGTTGGAGTAGAAGATCACATCCTTTTCAACTTCCGTGAGATAATTGATTTGATGTGCATTCCGGGCCTTTTTCAGCGTTTCTGGATCCCATTTCTCATCCTGTGCATTTGCACCGATTGAGATAAGGCATAATATTAGTATCGTGGTTCTTTTTAACATAAGATGTGTTAACGAATCGCGAATCCACGCGAATCAAGTGAATGATTATTTTGATGAGCGAAGTAAGAGTAAAGAACCATTCGCATTATTCACACTTGTCTGCTGAAGTCTGAAGGACGCAAGCAGACAGATTCGTGATTCGCTATCAATACGAAGTATAAACTTCCTCCCCATTAATAAACGTTTTCAATACCCTGATATTTTGAACTTGACTCAAATCCGTATTCATTATATCATGATCTAAAATGACAAAGTCCGCATCTTTGCCAGGTTCCAGACTGCCTTTTTCATTCTCTTCAAAATTTGAGATCGCGGCCCAAATAGTCATTGCTTTGAGGGCTTCGATCCGGCTCATTGCGTTTTCCATTTGAAATCCATCTTCAGGATAATTATCAAAATCTTTGCGCTCAACAGCAGCGTAAAAACCATAAAGTGGATTAATAGATTCCACCGGGAAATCACTGCCATTGGCGATAATTCCCAATTGATCCAATAGATCTTTGTAAGCATAAGCTCCCACAATCCGTGCTGCTCCCAATCTGTCTTCTGCCCAGTACATGTCAGAAGTGCCATGTGTAGGTTGAACAGATGGAATGATGTTGTACTTACCAAACTTGCTAACATCTTCCTGCGAAACAACCTGGGCATGTTCGATCCTCCATCTTTTATCATTGGATTCTTGTAAAAACTCCGCATATACGTCGAGGATGTACCTATTGGCTGAATCTCCAATGCAATGGGTATTCATTTGAAATCCTGCCTCGATCATCTTTTTAGCACTTTCCCTGTAATATTCAGGCTTTTGAAGAAGAAACCCTGTGTTATCAGGATCATCAGAATAAGGTTCTATTAAACAGGCTCCCCTTGAACCGAGTGCTCCGTCCGCGTAATATTTAAAAGAACGGGCATTCAACCTCTCAGTTTTTAAGGGTCCTGATACCAGAAAATGACGGTAATTCTCCTCACTGGGATTTAGCATGGCATAGATCTTCATTTTAAGCTCTCCGGTCTCATGCATGGCTTGAATCAGTTTAATGATATCATAACCCAGTCCGGCGTCGTCGACGGTAGTAAGCCCGACTTTAAAACACTTTTCCTGGGCGGATAGCAGGGCCTCACGAAATTCAGATTCAGAGGTGCCCGGCATCACGTCATTTACAATATCTATAGCATTATCGAGTAGGATGCCTGATAGCTCTCCATCAATGGTCTCTATTTTCCCTCCGGAAACTTTAGTTTCTGTAGTGATCTTGGCCCTGTTTAATGCCTCCTGGTTGACCAGAGCTGCGTGTCCATCAACCCTCCTTACCATGACCGGACGATCTGGGAACAGGCTGTCCAATGCAGACTTGTTTGGAAACTCTTTAATCTCCCAATCATTTTGGTCCCATCCACGGCCAGTTACCCACTCTGAAGAGCTCGATCTTGCAAATTCCACAACTACCTCCAGCACTTCATCAAATGACTTTGTACCAACCAGGTCCACTTCCTGCAAACTCAATCCATATCCCAGGAAATGGCAGTGCGCATCGATAAATCCAGGATAAATATATTGGGTTCTAACATCCACCACATTGCTGGACTTGTACTTGTTAAGGATCTCTCTGTTTGGTCCCGTTTCAATAATTTTTCCGTTGCTTATAGCCATTGCACCTGTTTTAGTAAATGATTCATCGACAACATAAATAGTTGCATTGTGCACGATCAGGTCTACTTCTTCTCTCATAAAACAGGATGTTAAAGACGTTAAGAATGAAAGTAATATCAGGGTTCTCATTTTTAGTTTAAAGTGCTGGTTTTCTTTGTTCAAGTTAATGTTTTATGATTATGAATCCTTTTGGCTTAATTTCTTTGCGTTCCTAGCGCCTACTTTGCGTTCCTTGCGGTTACTTTATTTTACCGCAGAGCTCGCTAAGATATACGCAAAGTTCGCTAAGGATTTAACTGCATAATAAAGTAGATAAGCGGTTATTTTAATGAGATATCGGTTAATGCATTCTCTAATTCAGAAAACTGGAATTTATATCCTGACCCAATTATTTTATCGGCCGATACTCTGCTTCCTTTTAAAAGTATCTCAGACATTTCACCAAACATTAATTTCATTACAATAACGGGAACATTCGTGAACCAGAAGGGTTTCTTTAGAATATGAGCTAGTATCCGAGTGAATTCTTTATTGGTTCTATGGTCCGGGGCAACTGCATTGTAAGCGCCCTCCATCTTTTCGTCTTCTATGGCTTTGATGTAAATGCCGCATAAGTCGTCGATGTGTATTCATGGTATGTATTGCCGCCCCGTGCCTATTGCCGCACCCAATCCCAGTTTAATGGGTGCCATCATTTTTGACAATGCTCCACCTTTTCGTGTGAGTGCTATTCCTGTTCTTATCACAACAATTCTAATTCCCAATTCTTTAAAACTGTCGGCTGATTTTTCCCCTTCATGGCAAGTTTTTCCCAGAAAGTCATCGGCTGGCGGGTCTGTTTCAGTGAATATTTTATCTGTTGTTACTGTTCCGTAATATCCAATCGCGGAGGCTGATATATAAGCTTTCAAATCATTGCTACGCTTTTTGACCTCCTTAAATAACAGTTGAGCCGATTTAACACGGCTGTCGTGGAGAAGTTGTTTTCTTCTATTGCTCCATCTTTTATTTGCCATGTTGGCTCCCGCAAGGTGAATAATGTAGTCAGCTTTGCTAACGGCTTCCTCATCAATTTCATTTTTCTTCCAATCCCACAGGTAAACAGGTGTTTCCAATTTTCGCTTTCGCGATCTGCTCAAAATTGCCACGTCGTATCCCCTCTCTTCTAATTTTTTGCAAAGACGTGTACCTATAAGTCCTGTTGCTCCGGTTACTAATACCGTACTCATGCTCTTTTTTCTTAATTAGCCTCAATTCCTTCGGTAGCTGCTGATTTCCGAAATATATTGACAGCTTTTGTCTATATTAGGGACAAGATTACCATGTAAAATTAGTATATGCTAATGTTTGTTCTTTTCTATCTATAGAGTGTTACTTATAATAACTTCTTGAATTGGAAAACAGCTATCTATATTTTGTTGGAATAATTATCACGCTCGTTTGCTGCCTGATTGTTATAATATTTATCAAACGAAAATATTATGATATTCTCGTTGAACTAACAGGCAATGCCAGTAGAGCAGAATTTTGGCTGGCTTTTTCGAATGTTCTCCTAATTCTTGTACCTCTGGTTTTTTGCATGAGTGTATACCCTGAAACAGGTGATCTCGAACAAATAATTTTTGAGCTTACGAGACAGCTATGGTGGGGCTTGATCGGCTTGATTATTTCTCTATTAGGTTTAGGGCTTGTCATGATAAGTTTTATTCGAAAAAAGAATTAATCTCAAAGATTACTTATCCTAAGTTTGGCTAGAATCCAATCCTTCTCGTAAACTTCTCTTTATCAAAAATAAGCAGCAGTGCAATAAATAAGAAGGGGAGTGCTGGGGCTTTATATCTCACGATCGCCCCCATAACCGGCGTCGTATACCCGATTAACAGGTAGAGCAACAGAACATAGGTCAGACAAAACAAAAGAAGATTTGTGTTGGTCCTATTGAATTTGAAAAAGAACATGCACATGACCAGCATAAGAAGCATCACAGTATTTTCAATAGCCGCCAATAAGAAAATTGCAGAAGTTGCTTCAAAAAAGT
>JACZWC010000059.1 GCA_022572355.1 Bacteroidota bacterium
GCTCCAATGGCAAATCCCGGAATAGGGTCTCCATCTGGCGCACCGAGGGACAAGAGATGCCAGTTTTCCCAACCTCTCCCGTAGCTTGGGGGTGGTCCGGGTCCATGCCTAATTGGGTGGGCAGGTCAAAGGCCACATTCATGCCGCCGAGGCCCTGTTCCAGCAGATGCCGGAACCGCGAATTGGTCTCTTCTACAGTGTCGAAGCCGGCGTACTGGCGCATGGTCCACAGGCGCCCGCGGTACATGTTGGGCTGGACGCCTCGGGTATAGGGGTACTCGCCTGGGTAGCCGAGGCGGCCGGCGTAGTCGAAGCCGTCCGCGTCTTCGGGAGTGTAGACGGTGTCGATCTCGAGTCCGGATTCTGTCTCGAAGCGCTCCCGTCGCTCGCCGAAGCGCTGCTTCAGCGGCTCCAGAGTGCCGTCGTTCCACTCCTGCTTCGAGTTGCTGGGCATCTGAGGTGCTCCCGGTGCTAGTGTGTCAACTCCAAGCCTCTGCGTCGCGACCCTGATTATAAGCCATATGCGTCGAAGCAATCAGATATGATCCGCTGGCTCATCGGCCCGCCCGGAACAACATAGTATCGTGCCCGACCAACGCCTTGACACCCACGGACAGGGGTACCTAGAATGAACACCAGTTCTGATGCGGCTTAACGGTGGTCCATTCCCGGAGGTTGGAGGCAAAATTGACAGTATCGTTGCTATTGATCTTTAGCAACATGGCCTCTCTTTTTTCAAGGTCACTTTCGAACAACACTTTGATCATATCACCTCTCAAACTGGGATTGGCTCTCTCAGCCATGGTGCATATCCCTTTGAAGCTGGAAGATATCATGACCAGGCCTTGAAAATCTTCAGGATGCTTTTCGATCCAGTCTACTGCAACCATTCCACCCAATGATGTAACCATGATCACATTCTTACCCCTTCTCGCATTAATATTATCCAATTGTCTTTCCCTCATAAACTCCATAAGCTTGTTGATAGTCAAACCCGCCTTCACATTGTAATACTCACCCGACCCTGGTAAGTCGAGAAAAGTAATGGTGGAATTTGGGAATTCAGTCTGTAGATTGGCAGTAAACACAGATCCCCAATGCCCGGATTCCCTTGTCAGGCCTCTCAACAGGAATATATTCAATGAATCAGTACTGTTGAAGCTGAATTGATCCTGGGCCTTCATATCCAACGGCCTTGTGAAAATCATAACTATTGTCAGAACTATTGCGATTAGATTTGTTGCTTTCATCTCTTCTGGTTTTAGTTGTTTTATGAAACAAACATCGCCAGGATGCAAGGCCGGATGAAACGGCTATTTCAATTCGGCTTCTGAAAATTTGGGCAGAACCGAAATCAAGGCAACAGACGACTAAAACAGTGTGGATTTATGCAAGTTTGGCGGATCATGTGCATAGAATTTGCAGAATTTGCAAATATTCAATGCCGACTCAAGGCTTTTTGAGAGAAAAAGTTGAATATTGCCACTTACACCAGATTAAATTCCATCATTAGCGCAATTATTGCTTCTATGCAATCCGGTGGCATTGAATAAGAAATCTGTATCATTACTACCTCAATAAAAAACACAGAAATATGTACGATCAACCCATGTTGCGCGACAATGCGCTGAAGGACAAAGTAATCATCGTTACCGGAGGTGGGACCGGGCTTGGAAAGTCAATGGTTTCCTATTTTCTCGATCTAGGAGCTTCTGTTTGTATTGCGAGTAGAAAAATAGACGTATTGGAAAAAACTGCGGAGGAATTTAAAGAAAAGGCTGCCGGGCGTATACTTCCGGTCGCTTGTGATGTACGCAAGTACGACGAAGTAGAGAATACCATCAACGAAACCGTAAAGAAATTCGGGAAAGTGAATGCGCTGGTAAACAATGCTGCTGGAAATTTTATCAGTCCAACCGAAAGGCTATCACACCGTGCTTTTGACGCAGTTGTCGACATTGTGTTGAAAGGCTCATACAACTTCACCCTTGCATTGGGAAAATACTGGATCAAAGATAAAATTAAGGGAACTGTCTTGAGCATACTTACCACCTATGCACACACTGGCTCAGGTTGGGTGGTTCCATCTGCCTGCGGCAAGGCTGGCGTACTCGCCATGACCAGGTCCCTGGCAGTTGAATGGGCTAAATACGGAATCAGGCTGAACGCTGTAGCTCCTGGGCCATTCCCCACTGCAGGTGCATGGGACCGTCTTCTGCCAGAACCTATCAAAAAAGACTTCGATCCCGCCAATAAAGTTCCCGTGGGCCGCGTTGGCGAACATCAGGAGCTCTCAAATCTATGTGCTTTCCTCGTCTCTGACTACTCCTCATACATAGACGGTGAAATGATCGCTATTGACGGTGCCGAGTGGCTAAAGGGTGCGGGGCAATTCAACAACATGGACAAAGTTACGCCTGAGATGTGGGATATGCTTGAGGCTTTTGCTAAGGGTAAAAAGTAGAAGGTACTGGGTATTGGGTAGAGAGTAGAGGGTATTTGGTAGAGTGTACCGTGAACCGACAACCGAGAACTGAGCAATGAATATTGAATACCAAAAATTGAATTTCTGCAACCTTGAAGCTTACAGGAAGATTAGACTAGAGAGCCTGAAAGAGTACCCCGATAGTTTTGGTGCCAGCTATGAAGATCAAAAGGTAAAGGAAAAGCTGGGTTTTGAGGAATATATAGAGCAAGAGCTTCCAGACAAATTCATTGTTGGAGCATTTGATACTGCTAAACTTATAGGGATTTGTGGTTTCTTCCGACAAGACAATGCGAGAAGGAAGAACGCCGGAGAAATTATTCAAATGTACGTACAGCCAAAATACCAAAGAAACATGGTAGGATATTGGCTTTTGCAAACTACACTGGAAGAGGCATTTAAGATTCCGGAAATCGATAATATAGAATTAGGTGTATTTACGGCTAACCAAAACGCAAATACGCTCTTTGATAATGCTGGTTTTGAAGAATACGGTCTTATTGAGAGCCACGTCAATGACCTCGGTAAAAAATTGGATAGAAGGCTCATGGTGCTTAGCCGCGAGATGCAAAGGACTTATAGCTGATTCTCAAGGCTAGAAGCACAAACTCAGTATGTAAAAACAAAAAACGGGAGCCGTTTCTTGCGAATCGGTTCCCGCTCTCACCCAGACTTGCATCTGTGCGCCAAGCTACTGTTATTGTTGCTTCCTTATTTTGATCGGCTCTTTTCAGATCCTCACGACCTAAGTCTTATCTCCCTTCGTTAAACCCTCCGGAAATCCATCACTTTCGCTCTGAATTTTCAGTGAGCCTCCCGTTTGGTTTGAATCGCGATCTTCCAGGCAAGCCCTTCCAATCACCACTCTCCCCAGTATTGAAGCAAGATCCTTTTAAGTTTTTTCCACCGAAGCGGACTGGCCCTTAATATTTTCCCACTCTTTAGGAGCACTCCTCTCAGCTTCGACCTTTTCAGACCCAAAGCCTATTAGATTTTGATTCTTTTTGCCTTCCCGCAAGCGGGCCGATTTCAACACTAACCTTGTGAGCTAACGTCTTTCGGATTCAAAGTCTATCAAGTTTTGCTCCGGGAAACCTCCTCGATCTTGTCCACTTTGCAGCAAGCTACTCGGCTTCGTTATCGTGGTGCCTTTTATCCCTCACTTGATGCAACAAATGTATATGTGCCCTGCCAACCCACCAAATTTTTGTGGCCATACTTTTCAACAATGTATCAACCGTAGTTATTAACAATGTTAACAACTCTGTAACGAACTAATAGATAACCAGTTAGAACGCCCCATCCTTCATTGCAATACGAATACCTCCGACATATCCTCGAAAAATCGTCATTACTTATTAAAACAAAGTGGTTAATTACTTTTAAAAATAATGAATAAAGAGCTTGTTTACTGGCATATTTTTGTAGCAAAATATTCTGACGAGCATTACATGGCTGAAGCGAAAGAGGGAAGAAAAATCTATGTCCTGGATACATCAGTCATTCTTCACGACCACAACTCCATTAAAAGTTTTCAAGAGCACGATGTAGCAATTCCGATTACGGTACTCGAAGAGCTCGATAATTTCAAAAAGGGAAATAACAGCAAGAACTTCGAAGCCCGCGCTTTTATTAGAAAGATCGATAAACTATCGGGAAAATACACGCTCACTGACTGGATTCCGCTCAACGGTAAAGGAAAAGGAAAGTTTAAGATCATCATGAACGGCAATAACAAATCTGTCGTGGATGCTGAGAAAACCTTTGATGAAATAAAACCGGATCACAAAATTCTCAACGCAGCGCTTTCGTTACAAGCCCAGGACAAGAAAGCCAAGGTCATACTTGTTACTAAAGACATCAATCTTCGATTAAAGGCCAAAGCGTTAAATCTGAATGCTGAGGACTATGGAACCGACAAAGTAAAGAATGTAGAAGACCTGTACCTCGGAATGGAAATGATAGAGAAGGTAACCTCCTCATCCATAGATGAAATTATTTCGAAAGGATTCATTGAAAATACGAGTGTTCGCATTGTGAATAAAGTTGACAATCATTACTATATCCTTAAAAATGGTAAGGCGAGCTCACTGGCTTATTACAACCCAGAAACCAAGTTTATTGAAAGAGTTGAGAATCAAAGCACTTACGGAATCAGGCCGAGGAATGCAGAACAGACATTTGCATTACATGCTATCCTCCACCCCGCCATCAAATTGGTAACACTACAAGGAGTTGCAGGCACAGGTAAGACGTTGCTTGCACTTGCGGGAGCTATTGCCCAGCGACGGGAGTATAAACAAATTATTCTGGCCCGTCCCGTCATTCCTTTGAGTAATCAGGATATTGGATACTTACCGGGTGATGTACATGAAAAGATAGATCCATATATGGAGCCGCTCTGGGATAATCTGAACTTTATTAAAAATCAATTTAGCGAGAAAGACAAGATGTACCGGACGATTGTGGAGATGCAGCGAAATGAAAAGATCGTCATCACTCCGCTCACCTATATAAGAGGAAGGAGTCTTTCTAATGTGATCTTTATAGTAGATGAAGCCCAAAACCTCACACCCCACGAAGTGAAAACTATCATTACCAGGGCCGGTGAGAATACCAAGATCATCTTTACAGGAGATATAAACCAAATTGACTCTCCTTACCTGGACGAGTACAGCAACGGTTTGTCATATATCATAGACAAATTGAAGGGGAACAAATTGTTCGCCCATGTAACGCTTGTTAAAGGAGAAAGATCTGAACTGGCCAATTTAGCCAATGAGATGCTCTAAGCTTGATTAGCTGAAGTCACCAACAAATTCCCGGAAAACTTAGTTCCTTTCAACAGGCAAGTCTGCAGTCGGCAAAAAATAAGTTGTGCATTGCCAATTGCCAACTTGCCTGATTGGAGAAATCCGTTCTGTGCAGAAAATGTTTCTTAGTAAGAGCTTACTTTAACTTAAGTTAAGTTAAGTTAGAGGCTGATATTCAGCGAAGCTTCCAGCGCGAACTTATGATTGTTCGGAGTGTCCGAGGCTTTATTATTGGATGCCTTAATTACATCATACCTGAACTTTGGCATCAGAACGAATTTCATACGTTCGCAAAGTCCTATTTCCACACCCAGCCCGATCTCAGGAACAACGGTAAAATTGGTAGCTCCCTTGTCATTCACATCAAAAGTTCCCTTTCCGTTTCCCTTGTCGTATATATAGGTCTGATTTGAAGAAAAGGATGTAATTGCATTGAGTCCAATGTACTTTATAGGGGTAAATGTCCACCCGGTGCATTCGCACGTTTTGGTGGAGCAAGCAGACCTAAATCTCACTCCAACCGGGACTTCAATCACCATAACGCTATTCTTTACTTGCCGGACATCAGTGACTTCTTCGCCACTTGCCGTTGTAACCGAGGGTACAACAACCCCTGTGTTATAAGACTTTTTGGAGAAATGAACGCCTGATATCAAGCCGATGTAATTGCAGAAATTGTATTCAATTCGCAAGCCACAGGTTTTACCAAAGACGGTATTCTGCGTCCCATCTGCCGATTTGTAAAAATTCCACTCAGGTGAAATCGATTTGCCGATATACCATTTTGGAATTGGATCTTTAGTTTCCTTTTTTTCGCAACCGTCTCCAGCGTAGGAGAATCCGGTTAACATAAGCGCTGAAATAAGTAGAATTGATTTTGTCATTTTGAAGAGGTTAACTTGAGTTATTCTTGTATAAAGTTAAGCATCTATACGAATAATACAAAATTGGGTTCGCTTGCTACAGACAAGTTTCAGCGAAACTCAATTAAATTAGTTTCATGCTTCGCTCAATAAATTTGGTGAGATCCTTTACTGCTTCCCGAGTCCATTCAATCTCAACCATATTTTGCAACAACTTCCTTGTGCGAAATTCTTTCTGAAGCCTTCTTGATCCTGTTTTGCAATTTCTTTTTAAAATCTTCCCTTAATTCCAAACCTGAATCAGGATCGCCAAGTAATTCCAACAGTTTTTGCTCAATTAAAAGTTCAATTTCGCTGACAGACAATGTTTTTATGCTCATATCACTGAATTAATAACTTACGAAAAACCAATACTGTAGCGTAAATTGTTTAAAAGTGGTTACCATTAATATTAACTCAAAGCCCCCTGGTTATATTAACTTCATGCTTCGTTCAATAAATTTGGTGAGTTCCTCTCCTTTGAGCATGTTCTGAGACAACAAAGCGAGATCCGTAGCCTGTTTAGCCAATTGCTTTTGCTTCTTCTTATCCTTTTCCTTCAGTAGTTTGCCGGCAAATGGGTGATTCGAATTAACAATGAGGTTGTACATATCCGGCATTTGTCCCATCATGCCCATCATTCCGCCTCCGCCCAATTCATTCATATCCTTCATTCGCCTGGAAAATTCGGGTTGCGTAATTGATATGGCAGCGTCCTTTTCGCTCATGCTTTCGAATGTAACCGAAAATTTCTCCTTGGGAATAACTCCCTCAATAATTGGCTTTATCGCTTCCTGTTGTTTCTCGGAAAGTTTAGAAGACTGCTTCTCATCCTTGTTAATGAGTTTGTCAACAGAATCAGCATCCACCCGGGAAAAGGTAACGTTTTCCATTTTTTGCTCAAGCTTACCGATTAAATGACTGCTCAAAGGCGAGTCCATGATAAGAACATCGTAGCCTTTGTTCTTTGCAGCCTGAATATACGTATGTTGTTCATCTATAGATGAAGCGTAGAGATGAACGATCTTTTTGTCTTTGTCAGTTTGAGCTTTGGAAATTTTCTTTAAGTACTCCTCAAAAGTGAAAAACTTTCCCTCCGTATTCTTCAACAATGCAAAATCCAAGGCCTTATCGTAGAACTTATCCTCAGAGATCATACCGTAATCGATGAATATTTTGATGTCATCCCATTTGCTCTCAAAATCTTTTCTGTCCTTCTTAAATAGCTGTGCCAGCTTATCTGCTACTTTTTTGGTGATATGCCCCGCTATCTGTTTAACCCTGGCATCATTTTGCAAGTATGACCTCGAAATATTCAGAGGAATATCCGGCGAATCCAGAACACCATGCAACAGCGTTAGGAAATCCGGAACAATACCCTCTACAGAATCTGTTACAAATACCTGGTTGGCATATAACTGAATCTTATCCTTTTGTACTTCTATCTTGTTTTTGAGTTTTGGGAAATACAAAATACCGGTTAAGTTAAACGGGTAATCTACATTCAAGTGAATCTGAAAGAGAGGCTCTTCAAAGTTCATTGGGTACAATTCCCTATAAAAACTCTTGTAATCTTCATCCTTTAATTTAGATGGTTGCTTTTTCCAGGCAGGAGAAGTATTGTTGATAATGTTGGGTGTAGTGATCTTCTTCTCCTTATCATCTTTATCTTTCACCGGATTGCCATCCTTGTCCCTTACCGTTTCCTCATTCGTGCCAAACTGTATCTTAACTGGAAGAAACTTACAGTACTTGTTGAGTAGCTCCCTGATCCTGGAATCCTCTAAGAACTCTGTTGAATCATCAGCAACATGAATTATCACATCCGTTCCGCGTTCCTTTCGTGTATCGTCAACCAGTGTATAATTAGGACTGCCATCACAGCTCCACTTCACAGCCTTAGCAGACTTTTTATAGGATTTTGTAATGATATCCACGTTGTCGGCTACCATGAATGATGAATAGAATCCAAGGCCGAAGTGTCCGATCAGGTTAGCTACATCTGCCTCATCCTTATACTTTGATACAAAGTCCTCTGCACCGGATAGGGCAATATCATTAATATACTTCTCAACCTCTTTTTCGTCCATTCCAACACCCCTATCCTTGATAGTGATTGTCTTTGCGGCTTTATCCACTTCTACTTTAATAGTCAGATCACCAACATCACCCTTAAACTTCCCTATAGTCTCGAGAGTTTGAAGCTTTTTGGAGGCATCAATTGCATTGGAGATCAATTCACGAAGAAATATCTCATGATCAGAGTAGAGAAACTTCTTAATTATCGGAAATATATTGTCCGAGCTTACTTTGATTTTTCCTTTTGTCATTTCGTAATATTATTAAACTGTGTGCAAAAAGGCATTTCAAAGGCCGTGCCATCTGAAAATCACTGCCAAATTGACGGTTTTTGTGAGGTCGGCAAAAATAGTTGATTATTTGTTCATAATTCGACAATTAATGAAGCCTGAAATCCTTGCCACCATGTATCTTTTGGCTAGTTTTACAGAGACAATTATTCATTCCATTATATACATTTACCAGATATGACCGTTGCAGAATCCACAATTAAATTCACTTCAGCTGAAGATAAATCTACTCGCGCAGGATTTGGCGCTGCCCTGTTAGAATTAGGCAAAATCAACCCAAATGTAATAGGCCTCACCGCTGATTTAGGCGGATCTCTTCAAATGAACAAGTTCAGAGATGAGTTTCCCGACCGGTTTTACCAGGTTGGGGTGGCAGAAGCCAATATGATGGGCATCGCAGCCGGATTGACTATTGGAGGTAAAATCCCTTTTACCGGTACTTTCGCCAACTTTTCAACGGGCAGGGTATACGATCAGATTAGGCAATCTATTGCGTATTCCAATAAGAATGTGAAAATATGTGCGTCTCATGCGGGCCTGACCCTGGGAGAAGATGGAGCAACCCATCAGATACTGGAAGATATTGGTTTAATGAAAATGCTTCCCAATATGACCGTTATCAATCCCTGTGACTACAATCAGACGAAAGCGGCAACATTGGCCATCGCAGACTACGTTGGGCCGGTTTACCTCAGGTTTGGGCGCCCTAATGTGCCCAACTTTACAGAGGCAGACCAACCATTTGAAATCGGAAAGGCACTTTTACTTAACGAGGGTGCTGATGTAAGCATATTTGCCACGGGCCACCTGGTATGGAAGGCGCTCAAAGCATGTGAGGAACTCAATGTAAAAGGCATAAGTGCAGAAGTAATTAATATCCATACTATTAAACCTTTAGATGATAAGGCAGTCTTAGCATCAGTGCAAAAAACAAAATGCGCTGTTACTGCAGAAGAACACCAGCGACATGGCGGGTTAGGAGATAGCATAGCCCAATTGCTTGCCAGAAAACTTCCTGCCCCAATGGAAATGGTGGCGGTTAATGATCAATTCGGAGAGAGTGGAAAACCTGCAGAACTGATGATCAAGTATGGCCTGGACACATCCAATATTGTCACCGCAGCAGAGCAGGTTTTGGATCGAAAATAGGCACCAAATAATATTCTGTTTAGAGTATATATTGTTTATTATCAGTTATTTACAAGACTTACCTTTACTTTTAGATCAATATCGTTTTCGCAAAGAAGTTTTACCGGTTTTTTCTGAAAAGTCACGAATTTTATTGCAAAAATTGTGATGGAAGAATATTCTGACCAAGAGTTATTGCAGCAATTCGGAGTTGAGAGTACCCGGTCCAATGCTTTCGACTTATTGGTGAAGAAATATCAAAAACGACTTTATTGGCACATTCGAAAATTGGTGGTTGATCACGAGGATGCGAATGATATGCTTCAAAACGTCTGGATAAAGATATGGAATGGATTGGCCAAGTTTCGTTCAGATGCAGGGCTATATACCTGGATGTACCGCATTGCCACCAATGAGTGCCTCACTTTCTTAAATAAGAAGAGAAATAAATTCCTGATCCCTCTGGTAGATGTTGAAAATCAACTTTCTCAATCACTGGAGGGAGATATGTATTTCTCGGGTGATGCTATACAGTTAAAGCTTCAAAAGGCCATATTGTCTCTGCCAGAAAAACAGCGCATTGTATTCAATATGAGATATTATGATGAAATGAAATATGGGGAGATGTCAGAAGTACTGGGAACATCTGTAGGGGCATTAAAGGCGTCATACCATCATGCCGCTAAGAAAATAGAGACTTTTATATCAGGAGATTAAACCTTTTTACACAAAACCAATCCAACTAGCGAATGAACACAAACAGTCAACATAGCGACGAAATCAGAAAAGAGCTTGAAGGCATTGCCCCTACTCTTTCAAAAATTGAGAAGGTCAATCCATTTGAGGTTCCCGACGGTTATTTTGAAAACCTTCCCGGATTGGTTTCAGATAGGATTAACGAGGGTTCAACCGCTCACAGAGCAACTGTACGCACATTAACGCTGAGATGGGCGGCTGTAGCGGCTTCCATAACGCTAATTGCTGCGTTCGCTTACATTTTCAATAATACTTCTGAGTTGAATAACAATATGGACCTGGCACAATTAGATATTGAAGAAATTACGGAGGCACTGCTGAATGAAGGAGCATATACGATAGAGGAAGAAGACCTGATTGAACTATTAGTTACCAAAGATGAAGACCCTTCGGCAGGCTCAGGGTCCGGCTCAGGGTCCGGCTCAGGGCAGGAGAAAGAGGAAACTGATACCGATGAAATTATTGACTATCTAATCGATGGCGACATCGACTTAACCACTATTATTGACGAATTAGAATCTTAAAACTATTTATTATGAAAACAAGAAGAGTCTTTACCAGTACCGCTGTACTTATCACCATGATCGCTTTGAGTTCCACCGCTCAACCAACAGACAGAACTGAAAAGAGGCCTGGAGAGAGGCGTGAGAATATAGAAGCGCAGAAAATCGCCTTCATCACCTCTAAATTAGATCTTTCACCAGAGGAAGCTCAACAATTTTGGCCAGTGTACAACCAATGCCAAAAACAGAAAAAAGAAATGCGGGAGAGTAACAAGCCCAAATCAAAAGATGGCAAAAGGCCAAATATTGACGAAATGTCTGATGTGGAAGTTGAGGATATGGTGAACCGTCAGATGATGACGAAGCAGCGTGAATTGGATATGCAAAAGGACTGCATTGAACAGTACAAAAAAGTATTACCCATTAAGAAAGTAGCCAAATTATTTCAGGCAGAGAGGCAATTTAAAAGGAAATTACTAAAACAAATAAGAAACCAGCGCGAAGATTATCCCCAACGGGGAAAACGCAAATCCACAAGCTTCTAAGCAAGAAATTCAAAAAAAGCCTTAGCCCAATGCGTCAATCGCTTCGGCAAGTGCTCTATCCTTCTCGGTTACTGTGTTTCCTGCGCTGTGCGTATTCAGTGATATCTCTACCTTGTTGTATACATTGCTCCAGTTAGGATGATGATCCATCTTTTCTGCCAGGAATGCAACTTTAGTCATAAATCCAAAGGCCTCGATAAAATTTGAGAATTCAAAAGTTCTCGTGAGTTGGTTGTTTTCTTCTTTCCACATGATTGGTTGATTGGTTGATTGGTTGATTGGTTGATTGGTTGATTGATTACTCGTGCTTCTGATGATTATACTTTTACTCCTATTACAAGAATGTCATCAATCTGGGGCTCTTCGCCTTTCCAATCCGTGATCGTATCTTCTAGCTTTTTCATCTGGTCTTCTGCATTTGATGACGAAATTTCAAACAGGAGTTGTGCAAATCTTTCATCCATAAACTTCTCATTATTATCACCGCCAAACTGATCGCAATATCCGTCGGTAAAAATATAGAACGAGTCATTCTCCGAGAGGTTTAAAACGGTAGTTTCATAGCTTCTTTTTCCTGCCATTTTCAACCCTATGGCCAGGTTATCTCCTTTAATAATATCCAGCTTATCATCCCTAATAATAATAACAGGCCTTTTGGCTCCAGCAAATTGCAACTGCTTCGAGTTTTGATTGTAAGTACAAATGGCCATATCCATTCCATCTGAAGTAACTGATTCCTCAACTTCCTTATGCAAGGATGAAATGATCCCTTCGTGCATTTGCACCAATATTTCGGAGGGTTCGGTTATATTCCTGTTCAAGACAATGTCCTTTAACAACTCATTGCCAATTAATGACATGAATGCCCCCGGAACACCATGTCCCGTACAATCTACGGCTGCCACAAGGGCGAGGTCACCGTGCTTTGCAAACCAATAAAAATCACCGCTAACAATATCTTTAGGCTTAAACAAAATGAATGAATTTGGAATAATGTCGGTTATTGACTCAAGCTTGGGAAGTACTGATTCCTGTATTCTTCTTGCATATCTGATGCTCCCGGTAATATCCCTGTTCTTCTTCTCAATGATCTTGTTCTGTTCTTCAACCTCCTTGTTCTTTTCGCTTAATGCAGCCGTCCTTTCAGCTACTTGTTGTTCGAGCATTTTTCTTTGTTGAGTCGCCTGTTTTTCTCTGGCCACAACGAAAAAATAAATTGCACTTACTACAGTTAAAGCAATAAAAAATTTAAACCAAAGAGTCTTCCAAAATGGGGGTATAATCTCCACTTTCAAAACCACTTCTTTCGCATTCCACAACCCATCGTTATTGGCCGCTTTTACTCTAAATATATACTCGCCGGGATCCAGGTTTGTGTAACTTACAAAATGCCTGTCCCCCGAATTAATCCAATCCTGATCAAATCCCTCAAGCATATACGCGTAAGTATTCAGCTCCGGGAGTGTAAAGTCTAATGCAGCAAAATCAAATGAAATTACATTGGCGTCATAGGCTACCTGAATTTTATGAACATCATAAGCAACCCTTCCCATATCCAATTCAACACCCAGGATTTTGATGCTCGTAATAATAACAGGAGGCTCATATGGGTTGTATGTTATGGTCTGAGGATCAAATTTATTAAAGCCATTGGGCCCTCCGAAATACAGATCCCCTGAACTACTCTTGTAGTATGCCCCGGTATTGAACTCATTGTTTTGCAATCCGTCAGTTTTAGTAAAATTTCGGAACTGCTTTGTCTCCGGAATAAATTTAGAGAGTCCGCCATTGGTACTTACCCAGATACTTCCTGAGTTATCTTGAAGCACGCCATACACGTAGGAATTTGGAAGCCCATCCTTTTCATTATACCTGGTGAACACCTCTTCTTTGGGATCGAATGCATTTAGGCCATTCCCGGTAGCCAGCCAAATAATTCCGTCAGGTGATGGATAGATAGATTTTACTATGCGGGAGCTTATGCTGCTCTTATTTCCAGATTCAGGCACATAGTGTTTGAAATTGGGTTTCCCCTCATCTATGTCCTTCATGCTCAGCCTGTTAAGTCCATTTTCAGTGGCTATCCACAAAATCCCGTTGGGATATTCTGATATGGCCCAAATAGTGTTATTGGAAATAGAAAAAGCGTTCTTATTATGAATGTAACTTACAAATGCTTTTGTAACAGGATCAAACCTGTTGAGCCCCCTTTCCGTTCCGACCCACAGCACGTCCCTGCTATCAAAAAATACAGCTCTTACAGTGTTTTCACTGAGGGAAGATGGGTTTGCCGGATCATGTGAGTATAGAATAAACTTCTTTGTCAATGCATCGCAATAGTACAATCCCTGGCTGGTTCCAATCCACTTGTTATTTTGGTCATCTGATTTGATTACCCAAACGTTAGCAGGGTCAAAAGAAGCTCCCCCAAACTGAGCTGTTTTCTGAATTTTCGTGAAGGATTTTGCTTTATGTCCACGAATATTGAGGCCACCGCCCATGGTTCCTACCCATAAATTATTGAACTCATCTTCTAAAAAAGATCTGATATTATTACTACTAAGATTATGAGCATTGCCATAACCCGTTTGATAGAGTTGGAACTTTTGAGGCTTTAAATCAACCTTATTTAACCCCCCGGCCAGGGTACCTATCCAAAGATTCTCAGAGTTATCTACGTAAAAACAATTGATCATATCATGACTCAGGCTGTTGAGATCATATTGGTCATTAACAAGCCGTTGATGGCCACTATGCTGAGGGCTGAACAATACAATACCGTTATCGGTCCCCAACCAGAAGTAATTGTGCCTGTCCTGGTAAATGGCGCGAATGGCATTGCTTCCGTAATTATTCAGATATGAATATGTTTTATTTGAAGAGCCTTCATCTTTACTTTTGCCCAACACGTTCGACTCATCCGAGTTAAATTTGAGAACATCAAAATAGTTAGTATCAGCCCTTCCGTGAAATGTATTGAGTCCGTTTGAAGTACCGACCCAAATACGTCCACCTTTATCTTCATAGATTGAAAAAATAATATTATTGCTAAGGGAATTGGGGTCATCCGCAATATTGCTAAAGTTTTGAACTTTGAATTTACCACCTGACCGGTCAATTTTACTCAGTCCTTTTGATGTCCCTACCCATATATTCTGTTTTGAATCTATCATCAAAGTTAATATGGTGTTACCAGCAATACTCTGAGGATCTGAAGGGTTGTTAAAGAACCGAGTGAATATTTCTGTTGACGGGTCGAACATATTGAGTCCATTCATGGTACCAATCCACAATATTCCCTGGTCATCTTCAACCAATGTCCATACTCTGTTATTACTAAGACTGGAAGGGTTATCAGGTATTGGCATATACGATTTGAATTCTCCTGTAAGCGGATTGAATTTATTCAGACCACCGTTGTATGTACCAACCCAAATGGTTCCATCCCGGGCTTTGCATAAGCTATGTGTCAGATTATCTGAAATACTACTCGAATCATCCAGCAGGTGCTTGTAAGCAGTGAATTTTTGCCCATCATATTTATACAATCCGTCGATGGTGGTGATCCAGAGCAGGCCCACATCATCTTGTGTGATATTAAAAGCCGTTGTAACGGAAATGCCTTGATCGACGCCATATCTTTTGAAAGTGACCTGAGAAAATTGTGCTGACACAGCGCTACTCAAGAGCAGCACGGCAACCATCGCACCAAATAAATGCTTATTCAAACAATATGGTTTTGTGTGTGTCAACATGAATTGAAAATGCACTAAACTTTAATCCCAATCACCAGCATGTCATCGACCTGCGGGTTCTCTCCCCTCCATTCTTCAATCCTTTCCTCAAGTATCTTTTCTTGTTCTGACATTTTCTTATCCTGAATACTGAGAAGCAGGTCTTTAAACCGGGCCCTCATAAACTTATCCCCTTTATCACCGCCAAATTGATCGCAATAGCCATCCGTAAAGAGATAAAACGTGTCACCCTTTTTCAATTTCCTTCTTTCCATTTTCATCGCCCCGTTTGCATCAGTAGATTTCTTTGTGTAGAATTCAGATGCTTTTCCGGTCTTAGTCAGAGTTAGCCCGATAGGAAACTTGTTACCATTAATTATTTCTTCCTTTCCATTACTGATCAGTATTAGTGGTCTGCCGGCGCCCGCAAATTCCAGGTATCCTTTCTCTGTATCTATTGTACAAATCGCCATGTCCATTGCACCTGCATATTCAGGAGTATCTTCGGCGGATTTTAAGGTATTTATGATCCCTTTGTGCATCTCAGAAAGTATCACTGAAGGATCATAGATGCCTTTATTATTGATTATTTCACGCAACAGTTCATTGCCAACTAACGACATAAATGCACCAGCTACCCCGTGGCCAGTACAATCTACAGCGGCTACTACGATCTTCCCATTCAATCTGGAGAACCAATAGAAATCACCACTAACGATGTCCTTGGGCTTAAAGAATATAAAGGATTCTTCCAGCATGGCCGTCAGGTCACTCTTGTTCTGCAGGATTGCATCCAATATTCTTTTAGAATACCTGATACTTCCGGTTAGCTGCATATTGATTCGGTTGATCTCCTGTTCTGATTTCCTTTGCTCTGTGACATCTCGAACAGTGTACAATAGTGCAGGTACGCCCTGGTATATTATCTCATCAGATTGCATTTCAACATGCACTTCCATGCCATCTTTTGTCAAGTGCGTGAATATCTTCAACTTATCTGTCTCATCTGCAGCGAGTTCCTTCTTTACCTGTTCAACCTGATCCACAGGGTGAAGGTCGTAAAGCGTCATCGTCCTCAGTTCTTCTTTGGTATATCCGTAGATCTTGAGTGCAGTTGCATTGCAATCTAATATACTTTGATCGTTCTTGTCAAAGACAAAGATGCTATCTCCTACTTGTTCAAAGAGGGTTCTATACTGACTTTCACTCGCCTGTAGTGCGCTGGTCTTTAATTGAATTTGTTCCTGTAGAATGTCAGCTGTCTTCTTAAGACTTCTCACGCGAAATCTGATCAGGCTATAAACCAATGCAATAACTGAAAAGAGGACTATTAAGTAAAACCAAATTGATTTCCAAAAAGGAGGTGTGATTAAAAAATTGAAAGCAATAGGTTCTTCATTCCAGACACCATCTGCATTGCAGGCATTTAGCTCGAAAGTATAATGACCAGGCGCCAAGCCCGCAAATACAGTTAAATTCTCACTGGATGGATTGGACCAGTCGTCATGATAGCCCAGCAGCCGATGTTTATATTTGACTTTATCAGGAATTGTATGGCTAATGCCTATATATGTAAATGTCAGGTGATTTTGATCATAATTGAAATTAGTATTCGTGATCAGTGGTATACCCTCAGTAAACAGTTTCAAGCCTAACAACTGCATCACAGGTGCCCTGGTGTTGATTTTATCTTGTTCAGGTATGTATTTTATTGCTCCTCTTATGGTGCCAAACCATAGATTTCCCTTGACATCCTTACATACGGCATTGGTATTGGTTTCATTTCCAGTAAATCCTTCAGAAAAGCCATAATGCTTGAACAATACAACTCCTCGGGTTTTAAATTCATTTTCCGTGGCATCGAATTTTTCGGCAGTACCGAAATACTGTTTCATGTCCAATTTGTCAATACCAACATTGGTTCCCACCCATAGATTTTGATCTTTATCAAATAGCAACAGGTTGACCCTGCTAGAGCTCAATCCCTCCTTTGCGGAGTAGTTTTCAAATTTTCGTCCTGTTCTGTCCGGATTGTATTTTGAAATACCACCTCCTGTACCGAACCACAAACCACCATTTTTATCTTCGACAATTGCTCTAACATCATTATGGATGAGGCCTTGCCGCGTCGTTATACTTGCAAATTTGGAAATGCCACCTTTTGAATCTCTGATCAGGGCCTTGACCACCCCACCACCAGTTGCAAACCAGAGATCTCCATGCCTATCCTCATGTACCTTATAGGTATCAAAATTCTTTAATATTTCATGCTCAATTGCGGTTTCACTGATGATTCTTCCGGCATCATTAAAATCCAGTATTACAACCACGCCACCAATATATCCTATCCAATAGTTTCCGTGGCTATCCTGAAACATTGACCTCACTCTGTTTTGTGATAAACCGTTTTGGTTGTTGTAATTGATAAAGTTCAATTTCGGCGGGCTCACCCCATCTGGAGCAAACGCAGGTACAGGCATTTCTAACTTCGATAACCCTTCTTCCGTACAGAACCAAAGGTCGCCAGACAAATCTGTTATTATTGAGTACACTCTATCGCCAATGAGGCCGTCGTCAGTACTGTAACCCTGTAAGATTGCTTTTTCTCTCGAGCCTGACTTGTTCTTTTCTTTGACAATTCTCGTTACGCCCCCCAGGTTGCCGGCAATCCATATATTAGCGCTTTGGTCTTCGGTAACACACCAAACAAAATTATCGGCCAGGCCTACTTCCTTTGAATAAATCTCAAAACAGCGATTATTGATCTTGCAAGCACCCATTCCATAGGTGCCAAACCATATATTGCCTTCAACATCCTCAAGCAATGACATTAAATTATTGTCGCACAACCCGTCAGCCACCGTCAACCTAGAGAATTTATCCAAGGCAACAGTGTATTTTACAGCGCCAACACCACCCCAGCAAGCGAACCAAATATTCTTCTCTTCATCTTGAATTATGGAATAGACAATGTTTAATGCAGTACCATCAATTTCATCATAGAATTTAAATTTAATGGCTGTCACAGGCTCCTGTTCCGTTGCTCCTAAGCGTGCTATTCCCTCACCGGTTCCAAACCATATATTGCCTTCAATATCCTCGAGGATCGACCAAATGAAATCATTTTCCAAGCCATGCTTCGCACTGTAATACGAATAGCTTTCCCCGGCTGATTTCGAGGCATCATACCTCGTGAGGCCATTTTCCGTTCCGATCCAATATATCCCATGTTTATCCTGAAGTAGAGATCTCACCACGTTGTGGCTCAATCCTAACTTAGTATTTATAAACAAACTTTCCGTTTCAGTAACTTCCTTTCCTACCAGCTTACTCAATCCCTCATTGGTGCCGAACCACATCACGCCATCATTGTCCTCCAAGCCAGTCCAGACATTATTCCCAGCTAACCCATCCTTCTCGGTGTAATTAGTGAATATCTGGCTGGAAGTATCTGCATGACTCAGAATGGCAGCTGGTATGAATGAAATCCCCCCATCGGTGCAAAACCATAGGTTCTCTGACTTATCCCTGATAATTTTATTTACCTGGTTGTTAGCCAATCCATGTTCAGTGGTGTAATTCTCAAATGTGAGTCCATTGAATTTAGATACACCTCCACCATAGGTGCCAAACCAAATGTTTCCGAATTTATCCTGGCACATAGAACTTACCTGCGATTGCGCCAAGCCATGTTCTATAGAGTAACTGTTAAAGTGCAGTAACTGGGCATAAGATGATGAACCCAGCAGGATCGTGCTAAATATCCAAGCCAAATGGATAAAGCGACAGCAATATCTATAGTGCCTCCTACTTATCATTCACATTCAATAAAACCAATAATCACCAGATGCGCTCACCCAAGAATGCATCAAAGGTATTTCTACGTGAAATATATGATTTTGTTATGATATTATACTCCGGAAGGAGTTGTTCTAAGAATCCCGACAGTACTCTGTGCAGTCAGATATAACAAAACAATTGATGAACACTTAATAATATTGATATACAAGCTTAGAATGAGCTGTATTCAAACGGCACCTCAACAATTTCAGAAAATTCCTCTCCTGCTTCTTTAATGTCCCAATCTCCTTCTTTATAATACCATTCTATACTGATATTATGTCCTTTCTGCCTTGCCTCAGCAAGCTTTAGGAACATATCGAGAAACGGTTTATATGAGGATGAATTGAAATAATCCAGTTTGAAAACAAAATTGGTGTGCTCATTGGGATGCTGAATATAATTGCTCAACCACTCCAATATCGGAATGTAGAATTCAGCTGTATCTTCCGGATAGGATCGGCCAGATATTTCAAATCGTCCGTTTTCCGGATCTAGTGTAACAGTAGGTGTATCGTAAGTGCCTTTCAAGTTTATTGCTTCCATATTCCTGTTTTATTGTCCTCTGCTATTCTCGATTTAGATTTAACCTAGTTATTCTGTGTTCCGTGAATGCTAACCTCGAAAGAGAAAAATGAATACGTGTCATCGATCTCCCGAAAATCGAAATCAAAATCCCTGTTCGATTTTCTCGCAATATTAATCAGACCCAGGTCCGCCCCATATTTCCCAAATAATTCTGTATTGATCAATACATCTCTGTGAAACTCTTTTAATCCTGAATCATCCAATCCGTTCACCTTAGCGATATAGTCCTTTAACTTTGCAACTTTTTCAGTTTTCACATTATTTCCAATAGAAATAAGATAATCACCATTCTTCTTCCTCAATAATAACATCCCCGGTTTTAATTCAGAACTCTCCAGGATATTTTCTCCATGCCTGCAAATGTTCTGTAAACATTCCACAACTACTCCTGACATCCTTTTCTTAACTATTATATCTTCATGCTCTATCTCAGGCAATCCCTCAATCAATAATACAATTGAGTTGATCAACTCCTGATTAAAGTCACCCTTAAACATGAACAGAATATTATTGGTTTGTAACGACTCAAACCAAGTATTAAACTCCTGATGATCCAGCGTAGCCATGTTTATCTCTTCCCCTTTAATTCAAGTAAATTATTCACCTGACTTTATACTTGCAATTTACTGAATAAGTTACAGTTACAAATAAACAAAATTATATGATAAATTATATTTAACTATCATTATTTGATTAATTCATATTTTTGATTGCCTAATAAAAGGCTCCTGGGCCCAGCTTGTACTCACTTCCATTGTATCAAATGCCTAACGGAAAATTTAATACAGCTTACCTGGCCCCCACCTCTGGAGAGCCTGTTGGTTTGAATGTGCTCAGAGCTGATGGAATTTATCTATATGATCTCCAGAAAAAACGTTACATAGATCTCATATCGGGAATATCCGTCAACAATTTGGGTCACCAAAACCCTGAGATTATTAAAGCTATTGAAAAGCAAATTCATGAGTATTTGCATGTGATGGCATACGGAGAGTACCATCAGCGCCCCCAACACAATCTGGCAAAGAGACTATCGGAACTACTTCCTGAAACACTTAATTGCTCGTACCTTGTGAATTCTGGAAGCGAGGCGGTTGAAGGAGCCTTAAAATTAGCACGCCGCTACACCGGAAAAAAGAAGATAATAGCCATGAGAAACGCCTATCATGGTAGCACGTTCGGCGCCATGAGCGTTATGGGAAGCAATAAGTTCACGCAAGCCTTCTCTCCTCTGTTGCCCAATGTTGAGTTCATTGATTTTAACAACGCGGAGGAACTGCATAAAATTGACCAGGATACAGCCTGCGTGATTATAGAACCTGTACAGGGAGAAGCCGGGGCAATTCCTGCCGATCGGGATTACCTGGAAAAGTTAAGGGACTCGTGCACACAGAATGAATGCCTCCTCATTTTTGACGAAGTACAAACAGGAATGGGCAGAACCGGTTCTCTTTTCGCATTTGAGGGTTATGGCATTGCCCCCGATATTTTGGTGCTGGCAAAAGCCTTTGGCGGCGGAATGCCTTTAGGTGCATTCATATCATCTCAGGCAATTATGAAATCTCTGGCTTCTGATCCGATATTGGGTCATATCACAACCTTTGGAGGCCATCCTGTTTCTTGTGCGGCTGCCTTGGCTAATTTAGAGGAAATACTAAAACAGAATGTGATTGACAAGGTGGCTGAAAAGGGGGCTATTTTCAGAGAAAGGCTTGTTCATGACAGTATAAAAGGCATATCTGGCAAAGGATTGCTCTTAGCCTTGCATTTTGAAACCAATGAGTTTGCCAAGACTGTAATAAAGAATTGCCGGGAGAATGGCCTTCTAACCGATTGGTTTCTGTTTGCAGAGAATTGTCTGCGCATATCACCTCCTTTGATCATTACGGATAGTGAAATCGAAACATCCTGCTCAATCATCCTAAAAAGCATTGAAGAAGCTCTTTAAGAGCATGTGCGATCCAATGGATTTTGTAACTTAGGGATGTGCAAAGTAACATGTGGGCGTTATGTGGTACCAACAGCTTAAATCAGGCGAGAAATACACCAAACAGCAGGGGCCGGTTCAGAAATTTTTACAACGTTCCGGGCGTTTTATTGCAAAGCTCAATCTGGAAAACCAGACAGCAGGAATGTTAAAAACATAGTAGATATAAAATGCAGTGCATTTTATACAGACGTTACCTACTATAGCCCCGCTTTTTGTGCACGGTTGACAATCAGGAATATAAAACAACGACTTTGAAAATTGAGATAACCAAACGGACTTCAATAAAAATTATCATATATCTGACAGTTGGACTATTATTTTCTTTCCAATACAGTAAAGTTGACTCTATAAAAAACACGTTGACACAAGATCCTGCAGACACAACAAGCGTGAATGCCCTTAACGCCATGGCCTGGGAGCTACAAGTCGTGAACCTCGATACCGCCATTCTCTTGAGCACAAAAGCTCTTCAACGGGCCAAATCTATTGCCTTTAGCGAGGGTGAACAAGTAGGTGGTGCCAAGTGGCAAAAAGGCATTGGTAATAGCCACCGCAATCTCGGTGTCTTTTATTACCGCAAAAGGAATGACCAACTTGCGCTGAGACATTACCAACGAGCCCTCGCCATTTTCGAAAAACCTCACAATAAAAAAGGCCTTGCTGTGACGCTCTTTGACATTGGAAAGGTATACTCTGCTAAAGATAACTATCCCCCGGCTTTAAAGTATTTCTTCCAGGCCCTGGAAATTAATAGGGAACTAGGGCATCAGAATGACATCGCCCGAAACCTTGGACATATCGGCAGTGTTTACCTTGGTGGGGGCGAATATGCCAAAGCTCTTGAGTATTATTCCGATGCGCTGAAAATAAATAAAGAGTCAGGTAACAAGAGGGGTATGGTGGTATGGACCAATAACATCGGACTCGTTTACGCCGACCAAGGCGACTACCCTCGGGCACTGGAATACTATTTCAGAGCTCTGAAAATAAATGAAGAAATTGAAAGAAAAGAAGGTATTGCCGTCAATCTCAGCAACATCGGTGAAATTTACGAATACCAAGGCAATTACGGTGCTGCCATGAAGCATTACTTCCATGCGCTGAAACTTGACAGTGAAATCGCACATAAAAGAGGAATAGCAAACAATCTCGGCAGTATTGGTGCGCTCTATACCAGAATCGGCCGTTTCAAAGAGGCAAAGCAATATCTTGACAGCGCCTTAGCACTGAGCTGGCGAATCGGGGAGATGAAAGAGTATATGGGGTTTGAGCGATCAATTGTTAAGCTTTATGACACCACCGCCCGTTACAACCTCGCCTATGAACATCATAAAAAATACACTGCTGCTAAAGATTCTCTGTTCAATGAAGAAAAAAGTAAAGAAATCGGCAAATTAGAAGCAAAACACGAATTTGAAATGGCAGAAATGAAGAGAAAACAGAAGGAGGCAGAGCAGGCGAGAGTTTTAGCAGCACAAATCCACAGGAGAAATAATCTGCAATATTCAGGCATCCTTATTTTTATCGTTGCCTTTTCTATTACTTTGCTTTTCAGCGGGCGACTGAACATTCCTGTACGACTGGCGGAAGGAGGCGTATTTTTTACTTTCCTACTCATCTTTGAGTTCCTGCTCGTATTGACAGACCCATACATAGAACAATGGACAGGTGGTGAACCGGCTTACAAGCTCATTGTGAACGCAGGACTGGCGGGACTGATTTTCCCATTACACAGCATTGCGGAAACGAAACTGAAACAGCGGTTGTTTCAGACAAAGAAGAAAATAATAAAGAAAAGACAGAAAACCTTTGAAACATAGAACTCTGTAGAGAGAAAAGCGGGGCTACAGTAGGTAACATTGTGTATAGCATATAGGGCAGAAAACCAGGCATTTAGCATTGGCGTTTAAAACATACATTTGTTTCGGGAGACGAATATGTTTTCATATAATCCCTACATGCCATACACTTACCGTTGTACTTAATGGGTATGATAAAGGGACATGCTTTACAAAGTTAAAGGGACATAGTTTACACTTTTAAGACTAGTAATTTGTAAAAAAAAACAAATTATCATG